>QEVL01000041.1 GCA_003577305.1 Burkholderiales bacterium | reverse complement strand
GCATGGCCCCGACTGCGGCCCTGCGCCGGGCGCGCCGCGCAGGCGCCTCGGCCGCCGCGCCACGCCTGCCTTCGCTCCGCTGGAATCAGGGGAGTGCGAGCAGCACTCCGGTGTCGGCGCGAGAATCGGGCATGCGGACGATGGCTGGTGTGGCGCGCGCTGCGCGCGACCGGTCCATGGGGGTAGCGGACGATGAGCTTGTCGGCGGGTCAGGCCTGGGCGGTGCTGGTGGTGGCGGGGCTGTTCGAGATCGTCTGGGCGCTGGGGTTGAAATACAGCGACGGGTTTTCGAAGGTCGGGCCGTCGGTGGTGGTGGTCGTGGCAGCCGCGGCGAGCTTCTGGTTGCTGGCGCTGGCGATGCGCGTGCTGCCGGCGGGCACGGCGTACGCGGTCTGGACCGGCATCGGCGCCGCGGGTACTGCGCTGCTGGGGGTCGTGCTGCTCGGCGAATCGGCGAGCCTGGTGCGGCTGGGCTGCATCACGCTGATCGTGCTGGGCGTGTTGGGATTGAAGTTCGCCGGCGATGCATCCTGATGCCGGCGTATCGCATTCGAACCGGGAGATGGCAATGGCACTGCAATTGAAGGACATGCGACTGGTGGCCCGCAGAGGGTTCATCGACGGCAAGTGGGTCGATGCCGATGCGGGCGGCCGTTTCGCGGTGACGAACCCGGCCAGCGGCGAGACGATCGCCGAAGTGGCCGACATGGGTGCGGCCGAGACGCGGCGCGCGATCGAGGCGGCGCAGCGCGCGCTGCCGGGCTGGCGCGCGAAGCCGGCGAAGGACCGTGCCGCCGTGCTGCGCAAGTGGTACGAGCTGATCCTCGCGCACGCCGAAGACCTGGCGCTGCTGATGACCACCGAGCAGGGCAAGCCGCTGGCCGAAGCGCGCGGCGAGGTCACCTACGGGGCGTCGTTCGTCGAGTGGTTCGCCGAGGAAGGGCGGCGCGCCTACGGCGACGTGATTCCGACGATCGCGGCCGATCGCCGGCTGCTCGCGATCAAGCAGGGCATCGGCGTGTGCGCGGCGATCACGCCGTGGAACTTCCCCATTGCGATGATCACGCGCAAGGTCGCGCCGGCGTTCGCGGCCGGATGCACCGTGGTCGCGAAGCCCGCCGAGGCGACGCCGCTGTCGGCGCTGGCGCTCGCGGTGCTTGCCGAGCAGGCGGGCTTTCCGCCGGGCGTGTTCAACGTGATCGTCGGCAACGGCGACAAGTCGCCGGAGATCGGGCTCGAGATGTGCACCAACCCGGTGGTGCGCAAGGTGTCGTTCACGGGCTCCACCGAGGTGGGACGCATCCTGCTGCGGCAGTGCGCGGACACGGTGAAGAAACTGTCGCTCGAACTGGGCGGCAATGCGCCGTTCATCGTGTTCGACGATGCCGACCTCGATGCGGCGGTCGAGGGCGCGCTCGCGTCGAAGTACCGCAACGCCGGCCAGACCTGCGTCTGCGCGAACCGTCTCTACGTTCAGGACGGCGTCTACGACGTATTCGCGAAGAAGCTCGCGGCGCGCGTCGGCCAGTTCCGCGTGGGCGCGGGAATCGAGGAGGGCGTGACGATCGGCCCGCTGATCGAGCCTGCGGCGATCGCGAAGGTCGAAGAGCACGTGGCCGACGCGCTGGAGAAGGGCGCGAAACTGCTGCTCGGCGGCAAGCGTCACGCGCGCGGCGAGTTGTTCTTCGAGCCCACGATCCTCACCGACGTGACCTCGCAGATGCGGGTTGCGCGCGAAGAGACGTTCGGGCCGGTGGCGCCGCTGTTTCGCTTCCACACCGACGAGGAAGCGATCGCGATGGCCAACGACACCGAGTTCGGCCTGGCGGCGTACTTCTATTCGCGCGACATCGGGCGCATTTTCCGCGCTGCCGAGGGCATCGAGTCGGGCATGATCGGGGTGAACACCGGGTTGATTTCCACGGCCGAGGCGCCCTTCGGCGGCGTCAAGCAGTCGGGACTCGGGCGCGAAGGCTCGAAGTACGGCATCGACGAATACCTGGAAGTGAAGTACCTGTGCCTCGCGGGCCTCTGACGCGCGCGGGCACGGCGAGGAGGGCGAGGCGATGACGAGAACGATGCGCGCGGCGGTGCTGCGCGAAACCGGGCTGCCTGCCCCGTACGCGCAGAGCCGGCCGCTGTCGATCGAGGAGGTGGCGCTCGAGCCGCCCGGCCGCGGCGAGATCACGGTGAAGATCCGCGCGGCGGGCGTGTGCCACTCCGACCTCTCGGCGATCAACGGCGACCGCCCATGGCCGATGCCGATCGTGGTCGGCCACGAGGCGGCCGCCGAAGTGATCGAACTCGGCGCGGGGGTCGACGACCTCGCGCTCGGTGATCACGTCGCGCTGATCTTCCGCCCGAATTGCGGCACCTGCCCGAGTTGCGCCACGGGGCGGCCGGCGCTGTGCGAACCGGGCGGCGCGTCGAACGCGAGCGGCTCGCTGCTCGGCGGCTACAGGCGCCTGCGCTCGGTGGTCGCACCAGGTATCGACGGCAGGCCGGGTTCGCCGCTGCATCACCACCTGGGCTGCGCCGCCTTCGCGGAGTACGCAACCGTGTCGCGGCGCTCGGCGGTGAGAATCGATCCGGCGCTGCCCTGGGACGAAGCCGCGCTGTTCGGCTGCGCGGTGATCACCGGCGCCGGTGCGGTGTTCAACACCGCGAGGGCCGAGGCGGGCTCGAAGGTGGCGGTGGTGGGTCTCGGCGGCGTCGGCTTTTCCTCGCTGCTCGCGGCGCGCGCAATCGGCGCGCGCGAGATCGTCGCAATCGACATGCTCGAATCGAAGCTCGCGAAGGCGCGGGCGCTGGGCGCCACGCAATGCTTCGACGCTGCCGACCCGGAACTGATCGCGAAAGTGAAGGAGGCCACCGGCGGCGGCGTCGACTACGCGTTCGAGATGGCCGGCAGCGTGGCCGCGCTCGAGCTTGCCTACCGGATCACTGCGCGCGGCGGCACGACGGTCACTGCGGGGCTGCCGAATCCGCAGGCACAATGGCCCTTGCAGGCGGTGTCGCTGATCGCCGAAGAGCGCACGATCAAGGGTAGCTACCTCGGCTCCTGCGTGCCTTCGCGCGACATCGCGCGTTTCATCGCGATGTATCGCCGCGGCGTGCTGCCGGTGAACGAACTGCTCTCCGAGCGCATCACGCTCGACGAAATCAATCCGGCGCTCGATCGGCTGGCACGCGGCGAGTCGATCCGGCAGGTGATCGTCATGTCCTGAACGGGCATGGCATCGCCGGGCCTCGCGGCGCGCTGTCGGGGGGTGCCAGGGCCGTAGGGAGACGAATGGGCGGGAAACGCGTCGATGACGTCATCACGAGTCCCGTCGCCAGCGGCCGCCTGTGCGCGAGCCGGCGGTCGGCAGACGCTTCCAATCGCGATGTGGTGCGGGCGGCGGTTGGCAGCCGCGCGCGTCGCGGGTCCGGGTGAAACGAGGAGCGCAAATGCTGACCAGGAGGGGATTGCCGCGAAAGCAAGCGCGCACTCTGCAGGTCGGTTATCATCTTGCGTAATCGGTTCGCGAGCCCGTACGGGCAACAGCAATCCGCCCGCGCCGATCATCGCGAATGACGGCGCCGAGGTGGGCGTGGGCCGATCGTCGGCCGGATTGACGGAGAGGCGTCCGCGCGATGGAGACGGTTCAGACAGTGGTGATCGGGGCCGGCGTGGTCGGACTGGCGATCGCGCGCGAACTCGCGCTCGGCGGACGCGAAGTCGTGATCCTCGAACGCGAGAATGCGTTCGGCACGGCAACGAGCGCCCGCAACAGCGAAGTGCTGCATGCCGGCATCTATTACGAACCCGGTTCTCTGAAGGCGCGCTTGTGCGTCGAGGGCCGGCAGACGTTGATCGAGTTCTGTCGCAGCCGCGGGGTTGCGCATCGCATCTGCGGAAAACTGATCGTCGGCGCGGGCGCGGCCGAGACGGCCGGGCTCGAGCGGATCGAGCGGCGCGCGCGCGCCGCTGGCGTGGACAGTCTGCGCTGGGTGGGTGCGAGCGAGGCGAAGGCGCTGGAGCCGGCGTTGCGCTGCCATCAGGCCCTGCTTTCACCTGACACCGGCATCGTCGACAGTCACGGGCTGATGCTCGCGCTGCTCGGTGAGGCGGAAGACCACGGTGCCATGCTGGCGCTGCTCGGCGAAGCGACCGCCGGCGTGGTGCGCCCCGATGGTTTCGAGCTCGAAGTGAGTGGGGCCGACGGGGCGATGCGGCTGGCCTGCCGGGAGCTCGTCAACGCCGCGGGCCTGGGCGCGCAGCGCGTCGCGTCGCGGATCGAAGGACTCGCGCAGACGCATGTGCCGCCACTGCTTCTGGCCAAGGGCAACTACTTCTCGCTGGCCGGACGATCGCCGTTTTCGCGGTTGATCTATCCGGTGCCGAACGAGGCCGGGCTCGGTGTGCATCTGACGCTGGATCTGGGCGGACAAGCGCGCTTCGGACCCGACGTCGAGTGGATCGACGAGATCGGCTACGAGGTCGACCCGCGCCGCGCGGACAGTTTCTACGCCGAGATCCGCAGTTACTGGCCGGACTTGCCTGATGCCTCGCTGCAGCCTGGCTATTCGGGCATCCGCCCGAAGCTGGTCGGGCCCGATGCGCCGGCGGCCGATTTCAGGATCGACGGCGCGCCGGTGCACGGTGTGTCCGGGCTGGTCAACCTGTTCGGGATCGAGTCGCCCGGCCTGACCGCTTGCCTGGCGATCGCGGCGCGGGTCAGGCAGGAGCTCGACGCACTGCGCTGATCGGGCGTGGATCGCTCGCCAGCGGGCGTGACGGACCGGAAAAGGGTGTTCCACGTGGAACATCCCGGCTGGGAAAGAGCGCGTTCCGTGCTCCGGCCCGGGAGGCTTCCGGGGGCGCTCCATCCGAGGAGGCTGCGCCCGCCGCATCGGCGCTGCAGCCAGCGGCTGGCTGACCGTGCCAGCGGCTGGCTGCCGGCGCGCGCGGGCGACCCCGGCGCGTCGCCCGCGTCAGACCTTCTTCTTCATCGGGCAGGTGTTCAGTCCGAGAAGCAGATACGCTGGGCAGGTGCCGACCAGGCCGGTGACCAGCGGCACCACCCCGACCCATCCCCAGACGCCGATCGTGCCGGCGAGCGTCAGTCCGATCAGCGCGAGGCCGACGATGATGCGGATTGCGCGGTCGAGTCCACCGACATTCACTTTCATGGCGATTCTCCGTTGCGAGATGGGCGCAGCCGCCGGGTTGCGGTCGATCGACATCGCAGCACGGCCGTGCCCAACCGAAGTCTGCCTCGTGGTGATCGACTCTTGGCCGATTCCCTCGGCGTCGAACGGGCGGAAATCGCGATTCGCGCGCGTGCGAACCGGGCGGCTCTCCGGTCTCTGAATCGACCGAAGCGGCGCAAGCCGATCCCGCGCGAAGCGCGTAGCGCGCAGGGCAGTGTCGCACGCCAGCCGATGCTCATGCGTCGGCGGGAAGTGGCGAAGCCGGCGAAGCGCAGCGACGCCGGCTGGCGTGGAGAGGACGCGCGTCGTGACACGCGGACACCGGCGCAGCTCGACGGTCGCCAGGCGTCGCATTACCGCCGCTCGCGCGCGAACTGCTGTTCGTGGCGCCGGAAGGCGATCCGACTCCGCTGTTCGCGTGGGGACGCTGCCGACGCCGATGCTGCGACGAATCGTTGGGCAGCAGCCCCCGCGCCGGCCCGCAGCCGTCATGTTTCACGTGGAACAGCGGTGTCGCTGCGGGCTGCAACTCCGCCAGCGTTGCGCCTATAATCCGCGGCTTCCGCGGCGCGGTCTGCGCGCCGTGCCTTGCGCGCGACGTCGTCACGCGCAGCAAACCCGGCGCACCCCTGCGTCGTCGCGAAACCGACGCATTCCGACCCGATCCCGCATAACATGGCGAGCATGGACTTTCCGCAGCAGTTCGACGTCATCGTCGTCGGCGGCGGCCATGCCGGCACCGAGGCGGCGCTGGCGGCCGCGCGCATGGGCTGCCGTACGCTGCTGCTGACCCACAGCATCGAAACCCTCGGCCAGATGTCGTGCAATCCGTCGATCGGCGGCATCGGCAAGGGACATCTGGTCAAGGAGATCGATGCGCTGGGCGGTGCGATGGCGGCCGCGACCGACGAGGCCGGCATCCAGTTCCGCATCCTCAATTCGAGCAAGGGTCCCGCAGTGCGCGCCACTCGCGCCCAGGCCGACCGGGTTCTCTACCGGCGGGCGATCCGCAGTCGGCTCGAGAACCAGCCGAACCTGTCGATCTTCCAGCAGGCGGTGGACGACCTGATCCTGGAAGGAGATCGTGTCGTCGGCGCAGTCACCCAACTCGGGATCCGCTTTCGCGGCCGCACGGTGGTGCTGACCGCCGGCACTTTCCTGAACGGGCTGATCCACGTCGGCTTGTCGCACTACCAGGCGGGCCGCGCCGGCGATCCGCCGTCGCTCTCGCTGGCGCGGCGGCTGCGCGAAATGAAGCTGCCCCAGGGGCGCCTGAAGACCGGCACACCGCCGCGCATCGACGGGCGCACGATCGACTTCTCGCGCTGCGAAGAGCAGCCGGGCGACCTCGACCCGGTTCCGGTGTTCTCGTTCCTCGGTCGGCCCGAACAGCACCCGCGCCAACTGGCGTGCTGGATCACCTACACCCAGCCCCGCACGCACGAGATCATTCGGGCAGGGCTCGATCGGAGCCCGTTGTTTTCAGGGGTCATCGAAGGAGTGGGTCCTCGCTACTGTCCATCGATCGAAGACAAGATCCACCGGTTTGCACACAAGAGCTCGCATCAGATCTTTCTCGAACCCGAAGGCCTCGATACGCACGAGTTCTACCCGAACGGCGTGTCCACCAGCCTGCCGTTCGACGTGCAACTCGAGCTGGTCCAGTCGATTCCGGGCCTGGAGCACGCGCACATCCTGCGACCGGGCTACGCAATCGAATACGACTACTTCGATCCGGGCGCGCTGAGGCGTTCGCTCGAGACCCGCGCCATTGCCGGCCTCTTCTTCGCGGGCCAGATCAACGGCACTACCGGCTACGAGGAGGCTGCAGCCCAGGGCCTGCTGGCCGGCATCAATGCGGCGCTGCAGGTGCAGGGGCGCGATCCCTGGACGCCGCGCCGCGACGAGGCCTACATCGGCGTGCTGATCGACGACCTGATCACGCGCGGCGTCTCGGAGCCTTACCGGATGTTCACCAGTCGCGCCGAGTACCGGCTGAGCCTGCGCGAAGACAATGCCGACCTGCGCCTCACGCCGATCGGCCGTCAGCTGGGCTGTGTCGGCGACCTCCGCTGGGATGCTTTCTGTCGTAAACGCGATGCGATCGAGCAGGAACTGCAGCGATTGCGCACTCATTGGGTCAATCCGCGCAGCTTGCCGCCGGAGCGCGCCGAAACCCTGATCGGACAGGCGATCGACCGCGAGCATTCGCTGGCCGATCTCCTGCGGCGACCGGACGTCGATTACCCGGCGATCATCGAGATCGGCGGGCCGGCGCCCGAAGATCCGCAGGTGCGCGAGCAGGTCGCGATCCAGCTGAAGTACGCCGGCTACATCGCGCGCCAGCAGGCCGAGATCGCGCGCCACGAACACAACGAGACGCTGGCGATTCCGCCCGACTTCGACTACGCGCAGGTGCGCGGCCTGTCGATCGAGGTGCGCCAGCGGCTCGCCCAAGCCCGGCCCGAGACCCTCGGCCAGGCCGCCCGGGTGTCGGGCGTGACGCCAGCGGCGATCTCGCTGCTGCTCGTCTATCTGAAGAAGCGGCGCGGCACGGCCGGGTCCGGGGCGGGTGATGGGCAACGCGCTGCCTGAGCCGCGAGTGGGCCGCCACTCCGCACGTTGCGCAACTGCTGCCACGGACGCCGCGGCCGAGCGCGGGGCGCTGCGCCTGCGCCTGCACGCCGGCATGGCCGAACTCGGCCTGGACACCGCTCCGGCCGAGCGACTGCTCGACTACCTCGCGCTCCTCGTCAAGTGGAACCGCGTCTACAACCTCACCGCGATCCGCGACCCGCTTGCGATGCTGCGCCAGCACCTGCTCGACAGCCTGTCGATCGTCGCCCCGCTGGCTGCGCGCCTGCCTGCCCGGGAAGGGGCGCGCTGGCGGATCGTCGACGTCGGCAGTGGCGCCGGGCTGCCCGGCGTCGTGCTGGCGTTGGCCTGGCCGCAGGCCGAGTTGCTGCTGGTCGAGCCGGTCGACAAGAAAGCCGCGTTCCTGCGCCAGTGCCAAGCGGAGCTGGCGCTTACCAACTTGAAGATAGCGGCAACCCGGGTCGAAGCCCTGGGCGCCGCCGGCCCGGCGGGGCCGTTCGATCTGATCGTCTGCCGCGCGTTCGCCTCGCTCGCCGATTACGCCAACGCGGTCGAGCCGATCGCCGGCGCCGACACGCTGGTCGCGGCGATGAAGGGCACGCTTGCGCCCGATGAACTGGCTGCCCTGCCGCCGGGCTGGTCGATCGTCGAGACGCTGCCGCTTCGGGTGCCGGAGCTCGCGGCAGCTCGCCACCTGGTCCTGATGCGTCATCTCGCAGGCGCGCCCGGCGAGCCGTCGGCCAGAGCCGCCAGTCACTGACTTTCGCCCCCGATTCGGTCTTACCCTGTTTCCATGGCCAGGATCTTCGTAGTCGCAAACCAGAAAGGCGGAGTCGGCAAGACGACCACCACGGTGAACCTCGCGGCCGCGCTGGCGCGCCTGGGCCAGCGCACGCTGCTGGTGGATCTCGATCCGCAGGGCAACGCCACGATGGGCAGCGGCATCGACAAGCGCACGCTGCGGCGTTCGGTCTACCAGGTGCTGATCGGCCTGTCCGACGTGGTCGAGGCGACCCAGTGGTCCGAAGGCGGGCGCTACTCGGTGCTGCCGGCCAACCGCGAGCTTGCCGGCGCCGAAGTCGAACTGGTCGATTTCGAGGAGCGCGAGACCCGATTGAAGGACGCGCTGAAGCTGGTCGACGCCCAGTACGACTTCATCCTGATCGACTGCCCGCCCTCGCTGTCGCTGCTCACGCTGAACGGCTTCTGCGCCGCGCACGGCGTGATCATTCCGATGCAGTGCGAGTACTTCGCGCTCGAGGGCCTGTCGGACCTGGTCAACACAATCAGGAAAGTGCATGCCAACTTCAACACCGATCTGCAGATCATCGGGCTGCTGCGCGTGATGTTCGATCCGCGTGTCACGCTCGCCCAGCAGGTTTCGGCGCAACTGGAGCAGCACTTCGGCGACAAGGTGTTCCGCACCGTCATTCCGCGCAACGTGCGCCTGGCCGAAGCGCCCAGCTACGGGCTGCCGGGCCTGGTGTTCGACCCGCAGGCCAAGGGAGCGCGCGCCTACCTGGAGTTCGGCGCCGAACTGATCGAGCGCGTGCGCGCGATCGACGAAGCGCGCCGCGCCGCCCACCGACCGCATTCCGAGGACGATCGACCGCAATGAGCAAGCCACGCCCCAAAGGACTCGGCCGCGGCCTGGACGCGCTGCTCGGCGGCAGCGACGAACAGCGCGCCGCGCGCGACCGCGAGGCGCTCACCACGCTGCCGCTGGCCGACCTGCAGCCCGGCCGCTACCAGCCGCGCACCCGGATGGACGAGTCGTCGCTGCGCGATCTCGCGGCGTCGATCCGCACCTACGGCGTGATGCAGCCGCTGGTGGTGCGGCCGATCGGCTCCGGGCGCTGGGAGATCATCGCCGGCGAGCGCCGCTACCGGGCCGCCCAGCTGGCCGGGCTCGCCGAGGTGCCGGTCGTGGTGCGCGAGGTGCCCGACGAACTGGCGCTGGCGCTGGCGCTGATCGAGAACATCCAGCGCGAAGACCTCAACCCGCTCGAGCAGGCGCAGGCGATCCGTCGCCTGATCGACGAATTCGGCTACTCGCACGAGCGCGCCGCCGAGGCGATCGGCCGATCGCGCAGCGCCACCACCAACCTGCTGCGACTGCTCAATCTCGCCGAACCGGTGCAGACCATGCTGCTGGCCGGCGACCTCGACATGGGACACGCGCGCGCCCTGCTGCCGCTGGAGCGGGCCGACCAGATCATGCTTGCGCACCGGGCGGTCGAGAAGCGCCTCACGGTGCGCGAAGCCGAGCGTCTCGTGCAGCGCGCCCTGACCGAGGCGAAAATGCCCCCGGCCGAGCGCCGTGCGGTGCAGCAACGCGACCTCGTGCGCCTGCAGGAGCGGATCGCCGACGCACTGGCCACGCCGGTGGCGATCCGCGCCGACGC
>QEVL01000017.1 GCA_003577305.1 Burkholderiales bacterium | reverse complement strand
GCGGGCGAGGCGGAGGCGGCGCGCGCCCGGCGGGTCGAACGCGAGGCCGAACTCGCACGCCGGCGCGCGCTGGCGGGCGAGCGCGAGGCGGCAGCGTCCGCCCGGGCTGCGCGCCACGAGCGCAGGCTGCGTGAAATCGAGCGCCGCAATGCACAACGCGCGCGCAATTCGGCCCGGCGGCGCGAGCAGGCCATGGCCCGGGCAGCGGCAGCCATGGAGCGTCATCGCGCGGCGGCGCCTGCGGCGGGGCAGGCATCGGCACCGACCCCGGCCGCGGCACCGGAGGATTGAGTTGCGCCGACCCGGCGACGTATCATGCAGCAGCGATCCCGACCGGCCACGACGCCCATGCCATGAACGAAGATTTCGGCCCCGAGTCGACCGGCGCCGATGCGCTCGCCGTCGACGCGATCCGACAGCGCATTGCCGAACTGCAGCTCGAGCACCGCGGCCTGGATGCGATGATCTCCGCGATCGGGGAACAGCCCCGCTTCGACGAACTGCAGCTGCGGCGACTGAAGAAGCGCAAGCTGCGCATCAAGGACGCGATCACCCTGCTGCAGATGCAGTTGGTGCCGGACGAGCCGGCCTGATGCGCGATCCCGCGGCCGCCGCGGCGGCTGCCCGGCTGGAGGCCGCCGTCGCCGCGGCCTTCCTGCCCGATGGTGCGCTGGCGCGGGGCCAGCCCGGCTTCGTGTGTCGCGAAGGCCAGCGCGAAATGGCGCTGGCGGTGGCGGCGGCCATCGCCGCGGCCGGCGGCGCGGGCGAAGGGGGTGTCCCGGCCACGCTGGTCGCCGAAGCCGGCACCGGCACCGGCAAGACTTACGCCTATCTTGTGCCGGCGCTGCTGTGCGGCGGCAGGGTGCTGCTCAGCACCGGAACCCGGACGCTGCAGGACCAGTTGTTTCACCGCGACCTGCCACGGGTGCGCGCGGCGCTCGGCGTGGGCGCCACGACCGCACTGCTCAAAGGACGCTCGAACTACGTCTGCCGCCATCACCTGCGGCGCAACCTGGCCGAAGGCCGCTTCGAACGCCGCGAGGACATCGCGGTGCTGCGCCGGATCGAGCGCTTCGCGGCGATCTCGGCGAGCGGCGACCGTAGCGAGGCGCCCGGCATCGCCGAGGATGCTCCGGCATGGATGCGCGCGACCTCGACGCGCGAGAACTGCCTCGGGCAGGACTGTCCCGACTTCGGCGACTGCTTCGTGTTCAAGGCACGCCAGGCGGCCCAGCAGGCCGACATCGTGGTGGTGAACCACCACCTGTTCTGCGCCGATCTGGCACTGCGCGACGAAGGCGTTGCGGAGCTGCTGCCCACCACGCACGCGCTGATCTTCGACGAAGCGCACCAGTTGCCGGAGATCGCGACCCAGTTCTTCGGCCGCAGCGTCTCGTCGCGCCAGCTCGTGGACTTCGCGCGCGACCTGCTGCGCATCGGCCTGGCCGATGCCCGGGACGCCGCCGACTGGGCGCAGCTCGTCGCGACGATCGAGCAGGGGCTGCGGGTGCTCAGGCTCGCGGCCGGCCGGCCCGCACGGCTCGATGCGCAGCAACTGCGCGGCCACACCGCGCTGCGCGGCGCGGTGGGCGATCTCGTCGCGGCGCTCGCGTTGCCGGAGCTGGCCGCCGCGGCCGAGCGCAGCCGCGACCTCGCGCGGCTGCGCGTGCGCGCGGGCGATCTCGCGCAGGGCCTGCGCAGCTGGCTCGAAGGCGTCGATCCCGATGCGCCCGCGACGCAGGACGAGCGGCGCACGGCAGACGAAGATGCCGATTCACCGTCGATCCTGTGGGCCGAAGTGCATCAGTCGGGCGTCACGCTGCACCGCACGCCGCTGTCGGTGGCGGGCACTTTCAGGCGGCATCGCGAATCGGTGGCGCGCGCCTGGATCTTCACCTCGGCCACGCTCGCGGTGGCCGGGCGCTTCGAGCACTTCACCCTGGCGATGGGGCTGGAGCAGGCCCGCACGCTGCGCTGGGAGAGTCCGTTCGATTTCGGCCAGAGGGCGCTGCTCTACGTGCCTCGCCATTGCGGCGATCCGGCTTCGCCCGGATTCGCCAGGCAGGTCGCCGCTGCAGCGTGGCCGCTGATCGAGGCCAACCGCGGCCGCGCATTCGTGCTGTGTACCAGTCTGCGAATGGTCGAGCAGCAGGCCGCACTGCTGGCCGAGCGCATCCGCCAGTGCGGCCTGGGGCTCGAATTGCTGGTCCAGGGCCAGGCCTCGCGGCAGGAGCTGATCGAGCGCTTTCGCGCGCTGCCCGGCCCGGTGCTCGTGGGCAGTACCAGCTTCTGGGAGGGCGTGGACGTCGTCGGAGCACAGCTGTCGCTGGTGATCATCGACAAGCTGCCGTTCGCCGCGCCCGACGACCCGATCCTGCGTGCACGCATCGACGCGATGCGCCGCGCCGGCGGCGACCCGTTCCGGGAGATCCAGTTGCCCGCCGCCGCGATGGCGCTCAAGCAGGGTGCGGGGCGCCTGATTCGTTCGGAGACCGATCGCGGCGTGCTGGCGATCTGCGACGAGCGGCTGCTCGCCAGGCCCTACGGCCGCAGCCTGGTGGCGAGCCTGCCGCCGTTCCGGATCACGCGCGACGAAGACGAGGCGCTGGCGTTCTGCCTGGCAGGCGCCGGGCCGCTCAGCGCCACAGCTGCCACCAGCGGCGATCGTCCTGCGGCAGGCCGCTCCTGAGCAGTTGGCTGTCGGGGAAGCTGCGCCGCATCACGCGCTCGGCGTCGGCGCGCAGGTCGTCGAGCCCCAGTTTCTCGTAGGAGCGGATCAGCAGGTAGAGCGCTTCTTCGAGGGCGGGCGCTTCCTGGTAGTCGCGGATCACTTCCTGTGCGCGGTTGGCCGCAGCCACGTACGCGCCGCGGCTGTAGTAGTAGCGCGCGATGTGCACCTTGCCGCGCGCCATCGAGTTCACGAGGTAACGCATCCGTGCCTCGGCATCGGGCGCGTACCTGCTGTCGGGAAACCGTTTGACCAGCTCCTTGAACGCGTCGAAGGATTCACGCAGCGCGGCCTGGTCGCGCTCGGAGAGGTCCTGGCCGCCGAAGCGGGCCATCAGCCCCTGTTGCTCGTTGAAGTTGACCAGCCCCTTCAGGTAGAGCGCGTAGTCGAGGGCTGCATGATTCGGATGCAGCTTCATGAAGCGATCGATCGCGGCCAGCGAGAGCGCGCGTTCGTTGTCCTTGAAGTGCGCCCAGGCGATGTCGAGTTGCGCCTGTTCGGCCCAGTGGCCGAACGGATAGCGCGCCTCGAGCTTCTCGAGCAGCTTGATCGCGGCTTCGCGATTTCCGGAGGCCAGTTCGTCGCGAGCCTCTGCATATAATCGTTCGGGTGTCCAGCCGAGGGTCGCGTCGGGCGGTTCGGTGCTGCTGCAGCCGGCCAGCGACACGAGCGCAAGCGCGGCGAGCGCGCGAAGCCAGGGCACGAGTCTTCTCATGCGTTCGATTATAGCCAAGCCCTTCGACGATCCCCGGGCGCCCGATGCGCCGCCGGCACCGCCCATCGAGATCGACGCGGCCGGGGGCGCAGGCGAGCGACTCGACCGCTTCGTCGCCTCGCGCCTGTCGGGAGTCTCACGCACGCGGCTGCAGCGCTGGATCGCGCTCGGGGCCGTGCGATGCGACGATCGCGTGTTGCCGGCCAGCACGCGGCTGCTCGGCATCGAGACCATCGTCGTCGAGCCGCAACCGCTCGAGGCCGACACTGCGTTCTCCGCGGAACCGGTGCCGATCGACGTGCTCCACGAGGACGGGCAGTTGATCGTGCTGTGCAAGCCGGCGGGGCTGGTGGTGCACCCGGGTGCCGGAAACTGGCACGGCACGCTGATGAACGGGCTGCTGTTCCACCGTCCTGCGCTCGCCGCCCTGCCGCGCGCGGGCATCGTCCATCGGCTCGACCGCGAGACCAGCGGACTGCTGGTGGTCGCGCGCACCGAACGGGCAATGAGCTCTCTGGCCGCGCAACTCGCCGACCGCAGCATGGGTCGGCGCTATCTCGCGCTGGTCGCCGGCCGCTGCCCGGCAGGCGGCTGCATCGATGCCGCGATCGCGCGCGACGAGGTGTCGCGGGTGCGCATGGCGGCGGTGCCGGCCGGGCGAGGCCGCCCCGCGCGCACCTGGTTCCGCACGCTGGCGCGGGGCCGCGTCGGCGAGCGCGAGGTGAGCCTGGTCGAGTGCCGCCTGGAGAGCGGGCGCACCCACCAGATCCGGGTTCACATGCACAGCATCGGCCATCCCCTGGTGGGCGACACGTTGTATGGCGGCCCGGTGCTGGCCGGCTTCGCGCGCCAGGCGCTGCATGCCTGGCGGCTGCAGTTGCGTCATCCGGCCGACGGGCGGGCGGTGAGCTGGAGCTCGCCGATGCCTGCCGACATGGTCGCGCTGTGCGAAGCCGCCGGGATCGATGCCGGCGCCGCGCAGCGCGCGGCCGCGGCGTCGTTCGAGCCGAAGGAACCCCGGTGACGCAGCGCTGCGTGCCGCCGTGGGCCGGCCTGGCCGAGTTGCTGCCCGACTGGGAGGCTCCGCCACGCGTCAGGGCCTTCGTCACCGGCCGCCGCGGCGGCGCGAGCCGCGGCCCATGGGGACTCGCCGACGGCAGCTTCGGCGGCCTGAACCTGGGCGCGCGCTGCGGCGACGATCCGCGCGACGTCACGCGCAATCGCGAGCGGCTGCAGGCGTGCCTGCCGTCGACGCCCCGTTGGCTCGAACAGGTGCACGGCACGGCAGTGCACGTCGCCGGCCCCGAGTTGCCGGCTGCGGCGGCCGAACCGTGCGCGGACGCCGCCGCGACCTGCACGCCCGGCGTGGTGCTCGCGGTGCTCACCGCCGACTGCCTGCCGGTGCTGCTGGCCGACACGCGGGGAAGGGCGGTCGCGGTCGCGCACGCCGGATGGCGCGGGCTGGCGCTGGGCGTGCTCGAGCGCAGCGTCGAAGCGCTGCGTGCGCTCGCGGGCGCCGATGCCGAAGTGATCGCATGGCTCGGGCCCGCAATCGGCCCGCGCGCGTTCGAGGTGGGCGAGGACGTGCTGCAGGCGTTCTGCGACCAGGATCCGCACTGCGCCGCCGCATTCGCGCCGGGCGTGCGCGAGGGCAAGTGGTTCGCCGACCTGTATCGGCTGGCGCGAATGCGGCTGGCGCGCGCACAGGTGCGCCGCGTCGGCGGCGGCGGGCACTGCACCGTCGAGGAAGCTGCGCGCTTCTATTCGCATCGACGCGACCGGCGCAGCGGGCGCATGGCCTCGCTGATCTGGATCGAGTCCTGACCCGGGTCCCGAGGCCGGGCGCGGCGCTCGCAGATCGCGCGCCAGACACGCTTCGCGGGTTGACGCGGGGCGCAAAGACCCGTTTCGCTGCACCGCGTTGACAAAATCCTTTCGCGGTGCAGAATGGCTCTGGAGCTTGCCCGAATCGAAGCGGAGAGAAGGATGCCGGATGCGTCGCGTAGGAAGGTAGCTGCGGGCTCGCGGCATCGCAACACGAAGGCATCGGTAACCTCGAAAGCCCCATCACCGAGTGCCGGCAAGGCCGGTGCGAGGCGTGCGGCAGGGAGTGCAGCTTCGCGCGCCCCGGCGGGCGCGGCAAAGTCCGCGGCCAGCGCGGGCCCGAGGCCGGCCGATGCGCGCGGCGCGAGCGCGCCGGCCGCCAGTCCCGCAGCCAGGGGCTCGGCAACCGCGCAGGTGCGTCTGCCCACCGATCGGCTCGGGCAGATCCAGGCCGAATACGTGCAGCGCCTGGGTGCGCTGATGAGCGGCGCACCGATGCCCGAGACGCGTGACCGGCGCTTTGCCGGCGACGCCTGGAAGCAGGGCCCGTTCGCGTGGGCGGCCGGGCTCTACCAGCTCAACGCCGAGTTCATGCAGAAACTCGCCGATGCGGTCGAGGGCGACCGGCGGGCGCGCGACCGCATCCGCTTCGCCACGCAGCAGTGGGTCGACGCGATGTCGCCGGCCAACTTCCTGGTGACCAACCCCGAGGCGCAGCGCCGGCTCCTCGAGACCCGCGGCGAGAGCCTGCGGGCCGGGATGCGCAATCTGCTCGGCGATCTCAACAAGGGCCGCATCTCGCAGACCGACGAGACCGCTTTCGAGGTCGGTCGCAACGTGGCGACATCGCCGGGCTCGGTGATCTACCAGAACGAACTCATCCAGATCATCCAGTACGCCCCGTCCACTCCGGTGGTGGGCAGCCGGCCGCTGCTGATGGTGCCGCCGTGCATCAACAAGTTCTACATCCTCGACCTGCAGCCCGAGAACTCCCTGGTCGCCTACGCGGTGGCGCAGGGGCACACGGTGTTCATGCTCTCGTGGAGGAACGTGAAGGCCGATCTCGGGCATCTCGGCTGGGACGACTATCTCGAGTCGGGCGTGATCGAGGCGATGCGGGTGGTACGCGAGATCTCGGGGCAGCCGCGCATCAACGTGCTCGGCTTCTGCGTGGGCGGCACGCTGCTCGGCACGACGGCCGCGGTGCTCGCGGCACGCGGCGAGCAGTGGATCGAGTCGATGACGCTGCTCACCACTTTCCTCGACTTCTCCGAGCCCGGCGTGCTCGGCGTGTTCATCGACGAAGACTTCGTCGCCTGGCGCGAGTCGACGATCGGGCGCGGCGGGCTGGTGCACGGGCGCGAACTGGCGGTCACCTTCAATTTCCTGCGCCCGAACGATCTCGTCTGGAACTACGTCGTCAGCAGCTACCTGAAAGGCGAGGCGCCGCCGGCGTTCGATCTGCTCTACTGGAACTCGGACAGCACCAACCTGCCCGGCCCGATGTACTGCTGGTACCTGCGGCACACCTATCTGCAGAACGAGTTGCGCGAACCCGGGCGGCTGATCTGCGCGGGCGTGCCGGTGGACCTGGGCGAGATCGACGTGCCCACCTACATCTACGGTTCGCGCGAAGACCACATCGTGCCCTGGCACGGCGCGTACGAATCGACCAGGCTGCTGGCCGGGCCGCTGCGTTTCGTTCTCGGGGCGAGCGGGCACATCGCCGGCGTGATCAATCCGGCTTCGAAGGGCAAGCGCAGTCACTGGATCGGCGAATCGCTGCCGGAGAAGGCCGATGACTGGCTTGCGGCGGCCACCGAGCATCCCGGCAGCTGGTGGCCCGACTGGGCGAAGTGGCTGGCGGAGTTCGCCGGCGGGCGCGTGCCGGCGCCGAAGCAGCCCGGCGACGCGCGTTTCCGGGCGCTCGAGCCGGCGCCCGGCAGCTACGTGAAGGAGAAGGCAGACTAGCGAGGTGGCATCAGGAGTCACGGCCAGGCGTGCGAGAACCCGACGGGCCGGCGGCGACCGGATCGGCGGCATCCCAGAGGAAACGGAGGAAGACCGAAAATGAGCACGAGAATTGCGTACGTCACCGGCGGCATGGGCGGAATCGGCACCGCGATCTGCCGGCGGTTCCACGACATGGGGTTCACCGTGATCGCGGGTTGCGGGCCGACCCGCGATCACGCGAAATGGGTCGGCGAGCAGAAGGCGGCCGGGTACACCTTCCACGCTTCGGTGGGCAACGTCGCCGACTGGGAATCGACGCGCGCGGCCTTCGCGAAAGTGAAGGCCGAGATCGGCGAGGTCGACATCCTCGTGAACAATGCGGGCATCACGCGCGACGGCGTGTTCCGCAAGATGTCGCTCGACGACTGGCGCTCGGTGATCGACACCAACCTGAACTCGCTGTTCAACGTGACCAAGCAGGTCATCGACGGGATGCTCGACCGGGGCTGGGGCCGCATCATCAACATTTCCTCGGTGAACGGCGAGAAGGGGCAGTTCGGGCAGACGAACTACTCGGCCGCCAAGGCCGGCATGCACGGCTTCACGATGTCGCTGGCGCAGGAAGTGGCGAGCAAGGGCGTGACGGTCAACACGGTGGCGCCGGGCTACATCGCCACCGACATGGTGATGGCCGTGCGCGAGGACGTGCGCGAGAAGATCGTCCAGTCGATTCCGGTCAAGCGGCTCGGCAAGGCCGAGGAGATCGGCTCGATCGTCGGCTGGCTCGCCACCGACGACGCGGGCTTCACCACCGGCGCCGAGTTCTCGTGCAACGGTGGCCTGCACATGGGCTGACATGGAGACCACGCGATGGCCAACGCCACCCGGCTGATCAAGAAGTATCCGAACCGACGTCTGTACGACACGCAGACGAGTGCCTACATCACGCTCGCCGACGTGAAGCAGCTGGTGCTGGAGAGCGAGGACTTCAAGGTCGTCGATGCCAAGAGCAACGAAGACCTCACGCGCAGCATCCTGCTGCAGATCATCCTGGAGGAGGAGGCCGGCGGCGCGCCGCTGTTCTCGTCGGGAATGCTCGCGCAGATCATCCGCTTCTACGGACACGCGATGCAGGGGATGATGGGCGCATACCTCGAGAAGACGATGCAGGCCTTCGTCGAGATCCAGAACAAGATGCAGGAGCAGTCGAAAGGCTTCTACGACGCCAAGGGGATGCCGAACCCCGAGATGTGGGCGCAGTTCATGTCGGTGCAGGCGCCGATGATGCAGACGATGATGGGCAACTACATCGAGCAGAGCAAGAACCTGTTCGTGCAGATGCAGGAGCAGATGCAGACGCAGACCCGCAACATGTTCCAGAACTTCCCGTTCCCCGGCGCGCCTGCGCCGGGCGCGTCTGCCCCGGAGAAGAAATAGCGCCTGCCTGCGCCACCGTCGGGTCCGCGCCGGGCTCCGACGGGTCGGGACGGTACAATTCCGCCCGACGAATGCCCACGCCGCCTCGCGCGGCGTTTTTTTTCCGCGCAGCAGCGCTGTTTCCGTTCCGCTTCGCCCGCACGAACCGCCGATGAGCCGCCCCGAGAAATCCGCCCCGCGGCGCCGCCGCAAGCCGTTGCCGAGAGTCGGCTTCGTCTCGCTCGGCTGTCCCAAGGCCATGGTCGACTCCGAGCGCATCCTCACGCAGTTGCGCGCCGAGGGCTACGAGATCGCGGGCGACTACGCCGGCTCGGATCTGGTCGTGGTGAACACCTGCGGCTTCATCGACGAGGCGGTCCAGGAGTCGCTCGAGGCGATCGGCGAGGCACTGGCCGAAAACGGCAGGGTGATCGTCACCGGCTGCCTGGGGGCGCGGCGCGGCAGCGGTGGCGGCACACTGGTGGGCGAGGTGCATCCGAAGGTGCTCGCGGTCACCGGCCCGCACGCCGCCGACGAGGTGATGGAGCACATCCACGCTCACCTGCCGCGGCCGCACGACCCCTTCGCCGACCTGGTGCCGCCGGGCGGCGTGAAGCTCACGCCGCGGCACTATGCGTACCTGAAGATCTCGGAGGGCTGCAACCATCGCTGCACTTTCTGCATCATCCCGACGCTGCGCGGCGACCTCGTCAGCCGGCCGATCGGCGAGGTGGTGAGCGAGGCGGCGGCGCTGGTGCGGGCGGGCGTGAAGGAGCTGCTGGTGGTCTCGCAGGACACCAGCGCCTACGGCGTCGACGTTCGTTACCGAACCGGCTTCGTCGACGGCCGGCCGGTGCGCACGCGGATGACCGAACTGGTGCGCGAGCTCGCCGCACTCGGGGCGAGGGTGCGCCTGCATTACGTCTATCCGTATCCGCACGTCGACGAAGTGCTGCCGCTGATGGCCGAAGGCAGGGTGCTGCCGTATCTCGACGTGCCGTTCCAGCATTCGCATCCGCGCATCCTGAAGCTGATGAAACGGCCGGCCAGCGGCGAGAAGAACATCGAGCGGATCCGCGCGTGGCGCGCGGTCGTCCCCGGGCTGACGATCCGCAGCACTTTCATCGTCGGCTTCCCCGGCGAGACGGAAGCCGAGTTCGAGCACCTGCTCGCGTTCCTGCGCGAGGCCGAGCTCGACCGCGTGGGCTGCTTCGCCTGGTCGCCGGTGGAGGGCGCCGCGGCCAACGCGCTGCCGGGCCAGTTGCCCGATGAAGTGCGCGAGGCGCGGCGCGCGCGGTTCATGCAGGTGCAGTCGGAGATCAGCGCACGCCGCCTGCGCCGCCGCGTCGGCACGCGCTGCAGCGTGCTGGTGGACGCGATCGAACGCGATGCCGAAGCCGGCGTCTGGCGCGCGGCGGCACGCTCGGCCGGCGAGGCGCCCGAGATCGACGGACTGGTCTACGTCGCGCTCGAAGGCGAGGCGCAGGCGCGCACGCTGCCGCCGGGCAGCGAGCTCGTGGTGCGCATCGTCGACGTCGACGAGCATGACCTGTTCGCGGTGCCGGCCTAGGGCCGGGCGGTTCGCGCGCGTCGTTTCGGTCACCGCCGCGGCGGATCCGCCGGCGCAACGTGCCCGCGGGTTCGCCCGTTGCGGCCGGCGCTCGCGGCAAGTGCGGCGCCCGCAAGCAGCACCACTGTGGCCAGCCAGGACGGTGCGGCGAACGAGCCGCTGCGCTCGGCGAGCCAGCCGCCCACCGCGGGTCCGACGATCTGCCCGAGGCTGAAGGCGACCGTCATCCTTGCGATCGTCTGGTCGGGGCGATCCGGTGCGAGTTCGCGCGCGGTGGCCAGGCCGAGCGCAGTGATCGCCAGGAAAGTGCCGCCCAGAAGCGCAGCGCCGACCAGCAGCGCGGCCGGGCCCTGGCCCACGGCGGCCAGCGTCACGCCGATCGCCTCGAGCACGAACGCCGCGACGATCGCCGTGTAGCTGCCGGTGCGCGCGGCCACTCTCGCCCACAACCAGTTCGACGGCGCACCGGCCAGCCCCACGACCGCCCAGGTCCAGAATTCGAGCGCACGGGCGTCGGGCAGCCGGCGCACCATCACGACGAGGAACGTGGCGGTGATCACGTAGCCGAAGCCCAGGCATCCGTATGACCAGACGAGCCGGGACAGCGCACGCTGGTCGGCGGCCGAGCGTCCGGGATCCGTGTGCGGCGCCGGCGTGGCGCCCGCGGGCCGATCGAGCAGGCGCCACGGGACGATCGCGAGCAGCACCGACAGCCCGGCCAGCGCCCACCACAGCGAGGCTGCGCTCGAGCCGGCTTCGCGACCGGCGTAAACGAGCAGCGCGGAGGCCGCGATCCCGAATCCGACGCCGGCGTACAGCAGGCCGCCGAGCATCGGACGTCCTTCGCGTGCGGCGATCTCGAAGACCACCGCCGAGGTGAACACCAGCACGAACGCGCTGGCCACGCCCGAAACGAGCCGGACCGCAGCCCAGCCGCCGGCTCCGACGTCGAGCGCCATCGCGGCGGTGGTGAGCACGCTCGCCGCCAGGCCGGCGCGCAGCCAGTCGACCCGGCGCCGGGCGAAGGCCGCGCGCGTGGCGAGCAGTGCGCCGAGCAGGTAACCGAGGAAGTTGGCCGAAGCGATCAGACCGGCCGCCGACAGGCCTAAGCCCGACTCGTCGAGCATCGGCGGCAGCATCGGCGTGTAGGCGAAGCGGCCGACGCCCATCGCCATGGCGAGCGCGCAGGCTCCGGCACTCGCCGCGGCCAGGCCTGCCACCGCCGTGGCCGGCGCGCTGCCTGCGCTGCCTGCCGCGCCGCGGTTCACGGCGCGGTGGGCAACTGGTCGACGAACCAGTTCAGGATCGCGTCGAGCCCGCAGTGGTTGATCGCGTGCGTGGTTTCCGAACGCACGATCGGCTTGGCGCGGTAGGCCACCGAGACCCCGGCGATCGACATCATCTTCAGGTCGTTGGCCCCGTCGCCCACCACGATCGCCAGCGCCGGCGTGCACCCGATCGCGGCGCAGGTCTCCTCGACCGTGCGGCGCTTGACGTCGGCGTTGACGATCTCGCCGAGCACGCGGCCGGTGAGGCGTCCGTCGACGATCTCGAGGGTGTTCGAGCGGGTGAAGTCGAGGTGCAGGCGCTGCGCCAGCCGCTCGGTGAAGAACCTGAAGCCGCCGGAGACCAGCAGGATCTTCAGTCCCGCGGCGCGCGCCGCGACGATCACCGCCTCGGCGCCGGGAGACAGCCGCACGCGCTCGTCGTAGACGTGCTGCAGCGCCGACTCGGGCAGGCCGGCGAGCAATGCGACGCGGCGACGCAGGCTCTCGTTGTAGTCGGCGATTTCGCCGCGCATCGCCGCCTCGGTGATTGCGGCGACCTCGGCCTTCCTGCCTGCGAACTCGGCGATTTCGTCGATGCACTCGACCGTGATCAGCGTCGAATCCATGTCGAAGGTGATCAGCCGGTAGTCGGACAGGCGCGCCGACAGCGGCACGATCTCGGCGTCGACACCGATGCGATCGGCGATCCCGCCGACCTCTTCGCCGTCGATGGTCACCGGCTCCCAGGTGGCGAGCTGGGGCAGGTGCAGCGTGGGCGCGCGCCCGAGCACGGCGCGAAACGCGTCGACGGCAGCCTCGGAGAGCTGCGGGTGCTGGACCACGAGCCGGCTCATCCTGGCGGGATCCGTGTAGCGGCGGCCGTACGGCCGCTCATTTCGCGGCGGCTCACTTCGTGGCCGCCTTGTCGCGCAGGCCGGCGAGAATTTCACGGATGCGCTGCAGCCGTGTGTCGAGGTCGGAGGTCGGCAGCGTGAAGCGCAGCCGGTCGGGGCCGGCGAGCTTCACGTCGCGCCGCGACTGGGCGAAGCGGATGATCGCGCCGGGTTCGATCGGCGGCTCGGGGACGAACTGCACCACGATCGCTTCGGCTGTCGCGTCGATGCGCGCGATGCCCAGCGGCTGCGAGGCGATGCGCAGCCGGTGTGTCTCGACCAGCGCGCGGGCCGCTTCGGGCAGCTTGCCGAAGCGGTCGACCAGTTCCTCGCGCAGCGCGTCGAGTGCGTCGGCGGTGTCGCAGTTGGCCATGCGCTTGTACAGCGTGAGGCGCTCGTGCACGTCGCCGCAGTAGTCGGCCGGCAGCAGCGCGGGCACGTGCAGCTTGATCTCGACCGTGGCGGCGAGCGGCGCCGACAGGTCTGGCTCGCGCCCCGACTTCAGGGCCCGCACTGCCTCGTTCAGCATGTCGACGTAGAGCGCGAAACCGACTTCCTGCATGTCGCCCGACTGCGACTCGCCCAGCACTTCGCCGGCGCCGCGGATCTCGAGGTCGTGCATCGCCAGGTAGAAACCCGATCCGAGTTCCTCCATCGCCTGGATCGCGTCGAGCCGCTTGCCGGCGTCGCGCGTGATTGCAGCCTCGTCGGGAATCAGCAGGTACGCATAGGCCTGATGGTGCGAGCGTCCGACCCGCCCGCGCAACTGGTGCAGCTGGGCGAGCCCGAAGCGGTCGGCGCGGTGGATAACGATCGTGTTCGCAGTGGGCACGTCGATGCCGGTCTCGATGATCGTCGTGCACAGCAGCACGTTGAAGCGCTGCTGGTGGAAGTCGCGCATCACGCGCTCGAGTTCGCGCTCGGGCATCTGGCCGTGGGCGACCGCGATGCGCGCCTCGGGCACCAGCGCGGCGAGTCGTGCGCGGCGGTTCTCGATCGTCTCGACTTCGTTGTGCAGGAAATAGGCCTGGCCGCCGCGCTTGAGCTCGCGCAGCAGCGCCTCGCGGATCGTGCCGTCGGACTCGCGGCGCACGAAGGTCTTGATCGCGAGCCGCTTCTGCGGCGCAGTGGCGATCACCGAGAAGTCGCGGATGCCCTCGAGGCTCATCGCCAGCGTGCGCGGGATCGGGGTGGCCGTGAGCGTGAGCACGTCGACTTCGGCGCGCAGCGCCTTCAGGGCCTCTTTCTGACGCACGCCGAAGCGGTGCTCCTCGTCGATGATCACCAGCCCGAGCCGGGGAAACTTCACCTCGGCCGACAGCAGCTTGTGGGTACCGATCACGATGTCGACGTGCCCCGCGGCGATGTCGGCGATCGCGGCGCGGGTCTCCTTCGCGGAGCGGAAGCGCGACAGCTCGACCAGCTTCACCGGCAATTCGGCGAAGCGGTCGGAAAAGGTCTGGAAGTGCTGCTCGGCCAGCAGCGTGGTGGGCGCCAGGATGGCGACCTGCCGACCGTCGGCCACCGCGACGAACGCGGCGCGCAGCGCCACCTCGGTCTTGCCGAAGCCGACGTCGCCGCAGACCAGCCGGTCCATCGGCTTGCCCGACACCATGTCCTGGATCACCGCGTGGATCGCCGCGTGCTGGTCGGGAGTCTCCTCGAAAGGAAAACCGTCGGCGAACGCCTCGTAGTCGCGGGCCGTGAAGCCGAACGCGTGGCCGGTGCGCGCCGCGCGCCGTGCGTAGAGGTTCAGCAACTCGGCGGCCGCGTCATGCGCGCGGCGTGCGGCGCGCGCACGTGCCTTCTCCCACTGGTCGGAGCCGAGCTGGTGCAGCGGCGCGTCCTCCGGGCTCGCGCCGCTGTAGCGGCCGATCACGTGCAGTTGCGACACCGGTACGTAAAGCGTTGCCTGGTTCGCGTAGCTCAGGTGCAGGAACTCGGTCGGCCCGTCGCCGAGGTCCATCGTCGTCAGGCCCTCGTAGCGGCCGATGCCGTGCTGGGCGTGCACGACCGGGTCGCCGATCTTCAGTTCGGAGAGGTCGCGGATGATCGCGTCGACGTCGGTCTGCGCTTCGCGCCGGCCGCGGCGCGTGCGACGCGCGCTGCCGGCGAAGAGCTCGGATTCGGTGAGCACCGCGAGGCCGGCCTCGGGCAGCGCGAAGCCGTCCTGCAGCGGGCCGACGACGAGCGCTGCCGGCGCCGCGCCGTCGGCGAAGCCGTTCCAGTCGTCGATGGCCGGCAGCGTCAGCCCGTGCTCGGCGAACAGCTGGGCGAGCGTTTCGCGGCGCCCGGCCGACTCGGCCACCACCAGCTTGCGCAGCGCGGCCGATTCGAGGAACGCCGCGAGGCGCTCGACCGGATTCGCGGCCCGGCGGTTCACCGAGACATCGGGCAGCGCCGACCCGAACGACGCGGCGGTGCCCGGCGATGCGGGCGCGTCGCCTTCGGCGGCCGCGGTTCGGGCGATCGCCCAGCGCCCGAAGCGGCGCGCCTCGGCGAAGAACCGGCCGGCGTCGATGAACAATTCGTCGGGGCGCAGCAGCGGCCGCTGCGGGTCGTGCGACAGGAAGCGGAAGCGCTGACCGGCTTCCTCGGCGAAGCGGCGTGCGGCGTCGTCGACGTCGCCGTGGGTGACCACGAGCGCGCTTGCGGGCAGGTAGTCGAACAGCGTGGCGGTGCGATCGTGAAACAGCGGCAGCCAGTACTCGATCCCGGCCGGCGCGATGCCGTTGCCGACGTCGCGATAGACCGTGCTGCGCGACGGATCGCCTTCGAAACGCTCGCGCCAGCGGCTGCGGAACGCGGTGCGCGCGGCCTCGTCCATCGGGAACTCGCGCCCCGGCAGCAGGCGCACCCGCTCGATCGGGTAGAGGCTGCGCTGGGTGTCCGGATCGAAGGTGCGGATCGACTCGATCTCGTCGCCGAACAGGTCGAGGCGGTAGGGCAGCGTGGAGCCGGTCGGGAACAGATCGATCAGGCCGCCGCGCACGCAGTACTCGCCCGGGTGCACCACCTGCGAGACGTGCTCGTAGCCGGCGAGCGTCAGCTGGCTGCGCAGCCGGGCCTCGTCGAGCCGCTGCCCCTTGTGGAAGAAGAAGGTGTGCGAGGCGAGGAACGATGGCGGCGCGAGCCGGTGCAGCGCGGTGCCCGCGGGCGCCAGCAGCACGTCGCAGTCGCCGCCCTGCAGCGCGTAGAGAGTGGACAGGCGCTCGGAGACCAGGTCCTGGTGCGGCGAGAAGACGTCGTACGGAAGCGTTTCCCAGTCGGGGAGCCACTGCACGCGCAGCTGCGGCGCGAACCAGCGGATTTCCTCGGCGAGCCGCTGCGCATCGGGCGCGGCGGCCACGACGATCGCGAGCGTGCGCCCGGCGCCGGCCTCGCGCCCGGCCAGAGCAGCCAGCAGCAGCGCGTCGGCCGATCCGTGGCAGCGCGGCAGCGTGCGCGCCTGCCCCGCTGCGGGCGCGGGGTGCGCATCGAGCAGGGCGTGCAGCGCCGCAGGCGCGCGCGAGCGCACGTCGCGCGGCGCGACGCCGGTCGCTGCGGCGGCGGTCTGCGCGGACGGCAGGGCGTGGGTGCTCAAGGGAATGAAGAACGCGGACAAGACTACAATTCTAGCTTTTCGCCGACGTCGGCGTCGGCAGACGCCCAGGCCGTGTCCCGACCCGCCGCCCGATTCTTCGCTGTGATCCCCGCCGCGGGCACCGGTACCCGGCTGGGTGCGGCCCGGCCGAAGCAGTACCTGGCGCTGGGCGGGCGGCCGATGCTGCGCTGGAGCGTCGATGCGCTGCTCGCCGCGGCGTGGATCGAGCGGGTCGTGGTGGTGGTCGCGCCCGACGATCGGTGCGCGGCCGGGCTGCTGGCCGGGCTCGCGCGCGTCGAGGTGCTCGGTGCCGGCGGTGCCGCGCGGCGCGACTCGGTACTCGCCGGACTGCGCACACTGGCCGGCTCGGGCGCGCACCGCGACGACTGGGTGCTGGTGCACGATGCGGCGCGGCCCGCACTGACGCTGCCGCTGCTCGAGCGCCTGCGCGGCCGCCTCGCCGAATCGACCGTCGGCGGGTTGCTCGCG
This sequence comes from Burkholderiales bacterium, assembly GCA_003577305.1. GTDB lineage: Bacteria > Pseudomonadota > Gammaproteobacteria > Burkholderiales > Burkholderiaceae_E > Zeimonas. The sequence goes on along the minus strand of QEVL01000017.1, from coordinate 85,212 downwards.
CTGCCGGTGAGCGACACGGTGAAGCGCGCGGGCGGTGATGGCGGCTGGGTCGCCACCACGGTCGAGCGCGAGCGGCTCTGGCTGGCGCAGACGCCGCAGATGTTCCGGCTCGGGTTGCTGCTCGACGCGCTGGCCGCGCACCCCCTGGTCACCGACGAGGCCGCGGCGGTCGAGTGCGCGGGCCATGCGCCGCTGCTCGTCGAAGGCGCACGCGCGAACTTCAAGGTGACCACTGCCGAGGATCTCGAACTGATGCGCGTGCTGCTGGAGGGAAGATGAACGTGCGGATCGGTCAGGGCTACGACGTGCATGCGCTGGTGCCGGGGCGCAGGCTGGTGATCGGCGGAATCGAGGTGCCGCACAGCCACGGCCTGCTCGGGCACTCCGACGCCGACGTGCTGCTGCACGCGATCACCGATGCGTTGCTCGGCGCGGCCGCGCTCGGCGACATCGGCCGGCACTTCCCCGACACCGACGGGCGCTGGCGCGGTGCCGACAGCGCGGAACTGCTCGCGCAAGCCGCGCAACGGGTGCGCGCGGCCGGGTGGGAGATCGGCAACGTCGACGCGACGGTGATCGCGCAGGCGCCGAAGCTCGCGGCGTACCTGCCGCGGATGGCCGAACGGATCGCGCTGGCGCTGTCGATCGGCATCGCACAGGTTGGCGTCAAGGCGAAGACCACCGAACGGCTCGGTTTCGCGGGGCGTGGCGAGGGCATCGCAGCGCTGGCGGTGGCCCTGCTCGTGGCGCGGGCGGAAGGCGCCGCGGGCAGCCCGGGCGGTGGTGGCGCTGCGTCGTGACCGCGTTGCGGCACGCGCGCCGGGTTTCGGTACACTGAGAACGTGTGAAGCAATCGGCCGCGCCCGTCAAATGCTCGCCATATCGGCCGATATGGCTGCGCTTTGCGCCTCGCCCGGGCGCTTCCTGGCGTGCCTTCCGGGCGCGGCCGATTGCTTCACACGTTCTGAGCACTTCGCGAGCCGTGTCACCCCGTGCAGGCCTCGGGGCGTCGTTTCGGCCCGCACCAACTACAACGGGGAGACGACGATGGGCGAACAGACGAAGTACCTGCTCGACGAAAGCCGCATTCCGAAGCGCTGGTACAACATCCAGGCCGACCTGCCGAAGCCGCTGGCTCCGGTGCTGCATCCGGGCACGATGAAGCCGATCGGGCCCGACGACCTCGCGCCGCTGTTCCCGATGGCGCTGATCATGCAGGAGGTCACCACCGAGCGCGAGATCGACATTCCCGAGCCGGTGCGCGACATCTACCGTCTGTGGCGCCCGAGTCCGCTGTTCCGTGCACGCCGGCTGGAAAAAGCGCTGGGCACGCCGGCGAAGATCTTCTACAAGTACGAGGGCGTCAGCCCCGCCGGCAGCCACAAGCCGAACACCGCGGTCGCGCAGGCGTTCTACAACCGTGAAGCCGGCATCACCCGGCTCACCACGGAAACCGGGGCCGGACAGTGGGGCTCGTCGCTCGCGTTTGCCGGTGCACTGTTCGGCATCGACGTCACGGTGTACCAGGTGCGCGTCTCCTACGACCAGAAGCCGTACCGGCGCGCGTTGATGGAAACCTACGGGGCGCGCTGCGTGGCCTCGCCGTCGAACGAAACCGATTACGGACGCGCGGTGCTCAAGGAGCGGCCCGATCACCCGGGCAGCCTCGGCATCGCGATCTCCGAAGCGGTCGAAGTCGCGGCGAAGAACGACGACACCAAGTACGCGCTCGGCTCGGTGCTCAATCACGTGATGCTGCACCAGACCGTCGTCGGCCAGGAAGCGATCGAGCAGATGCAGATGGCCGATGCGTGGCCCGACGTCATCATCGGTTGCACCGGCGGCGGCTCGAACTTCGCCGGGCTCGTGCTCCCGTTCATCGGGCAGGGACTGCGCGGCGGCAGGAAGTCGCGCGTCGTCGCGGTCGAGCCCGCTGCGTGTCCCACGCTCACGCGCGGCAAGCTCGCGTACGACTTCGGCGACACCGGGCACATGACGCCGCTGGTGAAAATGCACACACTGGGCTCCACCTTCACGCCGCCGGGCTTCCACGCGGGCGGGCTGCGCTATCACGGCATGGGGCCGCTCATCTCGCACCTCCTCGACCTGAAGCTGATCGAAGCGGTGGCCTACCACCAGACCGAGTGCTTCGCGGCGGGCGTGCAGTTCGCACGCGCCGAAGGCATCGTTCCGGCGCCCGAAGCGAACCACGCGGTCAAGGGCGCGATCGACGAAGCGCTGCGCTGCAAGCGCGAGGGCCGTGCGGAGACGATCCTCTTCAACCTCTCGGGCCACGGCCATTTCGACATGGCTGCCTACATGGCCTACAGCGCCGGCACGCTGACCGACCAGTCGTACGACGAGAAGGAACTCGCGATGGCGCTGGCCGGGCTGCCGAGCGTTCCCGAGCCCGCCTGACCGGGCTTGCCTCCCGCCGGGGTGCCTGCGCGCCCCGGCGGCATCGATTTCCCCGCCCTGCCGATCGCCAGGCGCATTGACCCGGGTCAACCGGTCGATGCGCAGGTGGCGTATTGGTATCGTTCAGGCAAAGAGTGTCGTGCCCGCGAAGGAGGAGATCATGCGTGAGCGCAATGAATCGCTGCTCTGGATGTACGAGAAGATGGTGGAGATCCGCTACTACGAGGAGACGATGGTCAACGTCTACCTCGAAGGCAAGCTGCCGCCGAAGATCCAGAAGGGGCTGGCCTTCGACATCGGCTCCGGACCGGTGCCCGGCGAGATGCACCTCGCGGCCGGCCAGGAACCGGTGGCGGTGGGCGTCTGCGCGCACCTGAAGAAGGAAGACACGGTGGTCGGCACCCACCGGCCGCACCACTTCGCGATCGCCAAGGGCGTGCCGCTCGACCGGATGACCGCCGAGATGTTCGGCAAGGCGGCTGGCCTGGGCAAGGGCAAGGGCGGGCACATGCACCTGTTCGACCCGGAACACCGCTTCAGTTGCAGCGGCATCATCGGCGCGAGCCTGCCGCCGGCCTGCGGCGCGGCGCTGGCGGCGAAGAAGCTCGGGCGCGACTGGGTTGCCGTGGCGTTCTTCGGCGAGGGTGCGGCGAACCAGGGTTCGTTCCACGAGTCGCTGAACCTCGCGGCGCTGTGGAAGCTGCCGGTGGTGTTCGTCTGCGAGGACAACTACTGGGCGATTTCGGTGCCCAAGCCCGCGGCCGCATCGATCGAGAAGATCTCCGATCGGGCGAGCGCCTACGGGATGCCCGGCGTGCACGTGCCGAACAACGACGCGGTCGAGGTCTGGGAAGCGGCCGGCGCGGCCGTCGAGCACGCCCGCGGCGGCGGCGGACCGACCCTGATCGAGGTGCGCACCGATCGCTACCTCGGCCACTTCCAGGGTGATGCCGAGGTCTACCGGCCGAAAGACGAGGTGGCGAAGCTGCGCGCCAACGACCCGATTCTGCGGCTCGCCGCGCAACTGCAGGCACAGAAGCTGCTCGACGACGCGCAGCGCACGGCCGTCGAGGCGCGCGCCCGTGCACGCGTCGACGAAGCCTACGCGTTCGCGCGCAGCGCCGCATACCCGGCGGCCGCCGACGCGCTGGCCGACGTGTTCGTCTGAGACTGGCAGGGAGACAGCGATCATGAGCGAATCACGCACGCTGACGATGGCCCAGGCGATCTCCGAAGCGATCGCACAGGAGATGGAACGCGATCCGAGCGTCTTCGTGATGGGCGAGGACATCGGCCGCTACGGAGGAATCTTCGGCGCGACCGCCGGCCTGCTCGACCGCTTCGGCCCAGAGCGGATCATGGATACGCCGATTTCCGAGACCGCGTTCATCGGCGCGGCCACCGGCGCGGCCGCCACCGGCATGCGTCCGATCGCCGAACTGATGTTCGTCGACTTCTTCGGCGTCTGCATGGACCAGATCTACAACCACCTGGCGAAGAACACCTACATGGCGGGCGGCAACATCCGGCTGCCGGTGGTGCTGATGACCGCGGTCGGAGGCGGCTACAACGATGCCGCGCAGCACTCGCAGTGCCTGTTCGGCACCTTCGCGCACCTGCCCGGGCTGAAGGTGGTCGTACCGTCGAACGCCCACGATGCGAAGGGGCTGATGATCGAGTCGATCCGCGACGACAACCCGGTGATGTTCATGTTCCACAAGGGGATCATGGGGTTGCCCTGGATGGCCTATTTCGAGGGAAGCACCACCGAGGTGCCGCAGGAGCCCTACACGATTCCCTTCGGGCAGGCGCGCGTGGTGCGTCAGGGCGCCGACCTGACGATCGTCACGCTCAGCCAGATGGTGCACAAGGCGGCGCTGGCCGCCGCCGAGCTCGGGCGCGAGGGCATTGAAACCGAAGTGATCGACCTGCGCACGCTGGTGCCGCTCGATCGCCAGGCGGTGCTGAAGTCGGTCGCGAAGACCGGTCGCCTGCTGGTGGTCGACGAGGACTACCTGAGCTTCGGCCTCACCGGCGAAATCGCGGCGATCGTCGCCGAGAATCTCGATACGGTGCGGCTGCGTGCACCGGTCAGGCGCCTGGCGGTGCCCGACGTGCCGATTCCCTACAGCCGGCCGCTCGAGCGCTTCGTGATTCCGCAGGTCGAGTCGATCGTGGAGGCCGCCCGGGAGTTGTGTCGCACCAGATCCGTGCAGGCGATGCCCGCATGACCGCGATCACGCTCGACGACGCTGTCTGGAAGGACGTCGAGGAGGGCACCGAGGCGCTGGTCGATCGCTGGCTGGTCACGGAAGGCGAGCCGGTGCGCGCCGGGCAGCCGTTGGTCTCGGTCGTGCTGGTCAAGACCACGTTCGAAGTCACGGCGCCCGCCGACGGCGTGCTCGAGCGCATCCTGGTGGCCGCAGGAGAGACTTTCGCGCGCGGCGTGCCGATCGGCACGCTGCGCGAGTCGCGCTGAATGCGGGTGGCCGCGACGATCGCCGACGAGCATGCCTGGGTTGCGGGCGTGCTCGGTGCGCCCGTCACGGCGGTACAGTGGCGCGTCTGGCTCTATCCGGCGGCCGAGATCGTGCTGGGTTGTTCGCAGCGCGCATTGCACGAAGAGGTCGCGCGGCGCGCGCCGCCCGGTGTACCCGTCAGCGTGCGGCCGTCCGGTGGTGGCGCGGTGCTGGCAGGGCCCTGGATGGTCGGTGCGAGCGTCGTGCTGCCGCCCGGGCATCGGCTGCTCGCCGGCGGGCTGGTCGCCAGTTATCGCTGGCTGGGTGAACTGCACGCGCAACTGATGCAGGAGGCCGGCGTCGATGCCCGCGAAGTGGTCCCGCAGCCGGCAGGCAGCCAGGCCGCGGCCGATGCGGTTCGCTGGGCCTGTTTCGGTTCCCTGTCACCCTGGGAAGTGACGGATGCGGCGGGCCGCAAGCTCACCGGCCTGGCGCAGCAGCGCCGCCGCGGCGGCGTCGCCTTCTCGGCCGGCACGCTGGTTTCGCGGCCCGACTGGCGAATGCTTTGCGATGCGCTGGGCACGCCGGCCGACGCAGCGCGGCTCGAACGACTGACCGCGGCCTGTGACGAGGCACCCGGCGCTTCGGGAATCGATGCCCTGGAGTGGGCTGCGCGGATCGACCGCGCGCTGCGGATCGCCCTGGGCTGACGCCGGCACGCCTGCGCGACGCCGCATGAGCGGAGCGGCCGCCGCCCGCCCGCCGGCGTCAGAGCGCGCGCGCGAACGCCTCGTCGAGCACCTGCACGGTGCGCTCGACGTTCTGCAGTTTGTCCAGTCCGAACAGGCCGATCCGGAAGGTGCGGAAATCGTCCGGCTCGCCGCACTGCAAGGGCACACCCGCGGCGATCTGCAGGCCCTGCTCGGCCAGCTTGCGGCCTGAATGGATCTCCGGGTCGTCGGTGTAGGCGACCACCACTCCGGGCGCCTCGAACCCGGCCGCCGCGACGCTGGGGAAACCCCGCGCCGCGAGCACTGCGCGCACCCGGTCGCCGAGTTCCTGCTGCGCGCTGCGGGCCTGGTCGAAGCCGAAACGCTGCGTCTCCAGCATCGCGTCGCGCACCCGCACGAGCGACTCGGTGGGTAGGGTCGCGTGGTAGCCGTGGCCGCCGCTTTCGTAGGTTTGCATGATCTGCAGCCACTTGCGCAGGTCGCAGGCGAAGCTGGTGGAGCGGGTGTGCTCGATGCGCTCGCGCGCGCGCTCGCCCAGCATCACCAGTGCGCAGCACGAGGGGCCGCTCCAGCCTTTCTGCGGTGCGCTGATCAGCACGTCGATGCCGGTGGCGGCCATGTCGACCCAGATCGCGCCCGAGGCGATGCAGTCGAGCACGAACAACCCGCCGACTGCGCGCGTCGCGTCGCCCACTGCACGCAGGTAGGGCTCGGGAAGGATCAGGCCCGACGCGGTCTCGACGTGAGGCGCGAAGACCAGGTCGGGGCGCTCGCGCTCGATCGCCGCAAGCACTTCGTCGAGCGGGGCGGGCGCGAACGGCGCCTGCCTGCCCGGTTGCGAAGGCCGCGCAGCGAGCACGGTGGAGCCCGACGGGATTGCACCCATCTCGAACATCTGCGTCCAGCGATAACTGAACCAGCCGTTGCGGATCACGAGCACCTTGCGTCCGGTGGCGAACTGCCGGGCCACCGCCTCCATGCCGAAGGTGCCGCTGCCCGGGACCACGATCGCCATGCCGGCCCGGTAGGCTTCGCGGAGCACCGCGGAGATGTCGCGCATCACGCCCTGGAAGCGCTGCGACATGTGGTTCAGGGTGCGGTCGGTGTAGACCACCGAGTATTCGAGCAGTCCGTCGGGATCGACTTCGGGGCGCAGGCCGGGCATCTCGGGGTTCCGTCGAAGGGGCTGGTGATCGCGCCGCGGGCCGCGCCTCAGTCGAGGCCGGCCACCAGCGCGTCGCGCACCGCAGCCGGCAGCGGGTTCGCCTCGGCGCGGTAGTTCTCGTGATCGACGCCGACCGACAGCGCAGCCCCGCCACGCAGCGCGGCGGCCATTGCGTCGGTGAGCTCGAACCGGACGAAGTGTACCGCCGAAGTCTTTTCCTCGTCCTCGCGGTCGAGATCCTCGTCGGCGATCGCGTAGACGCGCGGCGCGCCCTCGACCTGCACCCAGAGGCGATCTTCGACGTTGCGCAGGCGCGCCAGTTCGCGGCGCCGCACCTCGACGTCCGCGTACTCGATCAGCATCGTCGCCTTGAAGTTGCGGCCGTCGGGGATCAGCGGATTATAGGTTTCGAGTTCGTGCCCGATGGCCTCCTCCTCGAAGATTCTCTCGATGCGCAGCATCTCCTGGATCTGGTAGCGCACCGTGAGTTCGTCCTCGAAGAGGAGCGTGACGTGCTCGCCCAGCGCCACCTTGCGGTTCTTCTTGTGCTCCATCACCTTGCGCCGGAACTCGGGCCGCGCCTTCGCGTAGGCCTCGAGCGTCATCAGCGATTCGCGGGTCACCTTTGCCATGATCGTGGTTTCCTTCAACGATTCAATCCGTAAGCGATCCGCAGCAGCGTGAGCGGATGCGCGAGCTTGCCCGCGATCGCACGCCCGGCCGCGGTCATGCCCTGCTCGATGTGGTGCCCGGCGAGCTGGCAGTCGGACGCGATCCAGTCGGGCTCGCCTTCCGGGTGTTCGGCCATCTGGCGGAACACCGGCTTGCCGATCTTCATCGCGATCTCGTGGAACTCCTTCTTCACGCCCCAGGTGCCGGCGTGCCCCGAGCAGCGTTCTACGGTGTTCAGTTTCGTGCCGGGCACCATCTGCAACAGTTCGCGCGTCTTCTGGCCGACGTTCTGCACCCGCTGGTGGCAGGCCACGTGCCAGGAGACCCTGCCGAGCGGGGTGGGGAAGTCGGTCTTCAGCAGCCCGTCCTTCGCGCGAAGCACCAGGTATTCGAACGGGTCGAACATCGCTTCCTGCACCGCCCGGACGTCGGCGTCTTCCGGATACAGCATCGGCAGTTCCTGCTTGAACATCAGCGCGCACGACGGGATCGGGGCGAGGATCGCGTAGCCGGCGCGTGCGAGCTTCGCCAGCGCCGGGATGTTCTTCTCCTTCAGCGCGGCGACCGACTCGAGGTCGCCGAGCTCGAGCTTGGGCATCCCGCAGCAGGCTTCCTTCTCGGCCAGCACGTACGGAATCGCGTTGTGGTCGAGGACCGCGGCCAGGTCGTGGCCGATGCCGGGCTCGTTGTAGTTGACGTAGCAGGTGGCGTAGATCGCCACCTTGCCGGGCGTGCGTTCGCCGTCGCGCACCGGGTGCGGCTTCGACGGGGCGGCGTAGGCGCGGAACTTGTCGCTGGTGAACGCCGGCAGCCAGGCGTCGCGGTGCACGCCGATCGCGCGCTCGCCGAGCTTGCGCGCGGTCTTGTTGCGGCTCAGTGCGTTGACCGCCTGCACCACCACCGGAATGCCGGCCAGCGTGCCGTTGCGGTCGGTCGACGAGAGCTGCACGTCGCGAAAACGCGTCGGCGTGCCTGCGCGGAACTGGATGGCCTTGCCGCGCAGCATCAGGTGCGGGAAATCGACGTTCCAGGTGTGCGGCGGCACGTACGGGCACTTCGTCATGAAGCACAGGTCGCACAGGTAGCACTGGTCGACCACTTTCCAGTAGTCCTTGCGGTCGACGCCGTCGACCTCGCCGCTCGCCGACTCGTCGACCAGGTCGAACAGCGTCGGGAAGGCGTTGCACAGGCTCAGGCAGCGCCGGCAGCCGTGGCAGATGTCGAAGACGCGCTCCATCTCGTCGAGCGCCTTCGCCTCCTCGTAGAACTCCGGATTCTTCCAGTCGAGCGGATGGCGGGTGGGGGCTTCGAGCGAACCTTCGCGTGCAGTCATCATGGTTCCCGGCAGATGCCCGGCGCGCGGGCGGGGCAGCGTGAATGAATGAAAAGGGGAGCTCCAGGTTCCGGAGCTCCCCTCGCGTCTTCGCAGGCCGCAGGCGCACCAGGGCGCCCGGCCCGCCGGTGTCAGCCCAGCGTCTCGAGGGCCTTCGCGAACTTGTTCGCGTGGGAGCGCTCGGCCTTGGCGAGCGTCTCGAACCAGTCGGCGATCTCGTCGAAGCCTTCCTCGCGCGCGGCCTTGGCCATGCCCGGGTACATGTCGGTGTACTCGTGCGTCTCGCCCGCGACTGCCGACTTCAGGTTGGCCTGCGAGGTGCCGATCGGCATGTCGGTGGCCGGATCGCCCACTTCGGCCAGGTAGTCGAGGTGGCCGTGCGCGTGGCCGGTCTCGCCCTCGGCGGTCGAACGGAACAGCGCGGCGATTTCCGGCTGGCCCTCGACGTCGGCCTTGTTGGCGAAGTACAGGTAGCGGCGGTTCGCCTGGCTCTCGCCGGCGAATGCATCCTTCAGGTTCTGGTGGGTCTTCGTGCCTTTGAGGCTGGGCATGGAAGTCTCCTTTTTCGAAAGGGTGGGTCGGAGGATGCTCTCGGCCGCACGCAGCACGGCGGCCGGCCCGATCGAATGTATCAACGTTCGATTGGAAACTCCAATTGGATATCCAAATGCAATTGATTGCCTTCAGCTATCGGACGGGGTCGGGTCCGACCTCAACCATGCCGTGGTAATCGGGCAGGGTCAAGCTCGCGCACAGGCCGCCGGCGGGCAGGTTGACCAGGCGCAAACCGCCGCCGTAGCGACGCGCCAGGCGCTCGACGATCGCCAGTCCGAGGCCCGAGCCGCCGCTCTCGCTGCGTGCGTCGTCGAGGCGCGCAAACGGCTCGAGCAGCCGGCTCAGGTCCTCTGCCGGCACGCCGGGGCCGTCGTCGCGCACCTCGATCGACAGGCCGCCGCCCGAGCGGCGCACGCGCACCTGCACACGCGCCGGCGTGGCAGGCGAGGTACGCCCGTAGCGCATCGAGTTGTCGATCAGGTTGCCCACCGCGCGGTGCAGGTCGGTGGGGTCGCCGATCCAGTGCGGTGCTTCGCCCGCCTCGATCTCCAGCGCCAGTTCGCCCGCCCCGGCCGCCGCCCGGTACCCATGCGCGAGGTCCGCCAGCAGTGCGGCGACGTCCACGCGCTCGGCGCGCGGCGGCTCGGCGATCCGGGCGTAGTGCACGAACTGCCCGACGATGCGGTCGATGCGCGCGATGTCCTCGGCCATCGAGTCGCGCTGCGCGGCGTCGAGCGGCGCCAGCTCGATCTCCATGCGCAGCCGCGCGAGCGGGTTGCGGATGTCGTGCGAGATGCCTGCCAGCGCGAGCGAGCGATCGGCGTCGAGCCGGGCCAGGTCGCGTGCCAGCCGGTTGAAGCGGCGGTTCAGCGCGGCGATCTCGGTCGGGCCTCCGTCGGCCAGCGGCGGCGGCGGCTTGCCGCGGCTCAGCAGTGCGATCGCGCGGCTCAGGTCGGCGAGCGGCCGGTTGACGAGCCGCGAGATCAGCAGCGCTCCGAGCAGGGACAGCGCGGCCGCGATCAGCCCGAGCAGGCCGATTCCCGGTCCGAACTGGCGCTCGACCCGGGCGCGCGGCAGGATCAGCCAGTAATCGTCGCCGTCGATCTCGAAGCTGATCCACACTGCATCGATCCCGTTCACCCGCCCGGCCACTTGCGTGCCGGCGCCCAGCAGCTGCCGAAGCCGCGGCTGCAGCGCGCGAAGCCGCGAGCCGGTCGCGGCGTCGTCGACCCGATCTTCGGGTTCCTTCGGCAGGACCCGCACCCCCTCTTCGTGGGCCAACTGGTCGAGCAGGTCGAGACGGCGGTCGGGCTCGGCGCTCACCAGCGCCGAGCGCGTCAGATTCACCACCGATGCCACTTCCCAGGCGAGGCGCTGCTCGGGCGGCGTGCGATCGAGCAGGCCGGCAATGCCGAGCGTCGCTCCCAGGCTGGCGCCGATCAGCGCCGCGAGCAGCAGGAAGGTGCGCCAGAACAGGCTGATGCGCGGCGCCGCGGCAGGCGTGTGCGCCGCGTCGGCCGCCCGCCGCCTCATGCGCCGTCCGGGACGAACACGTAGCCGACGCCCCAGACGGTCTGGATGTAGCGTGGTTGCTGGGGATCGGCCTCGATCAGCTTGCGCAGCCGCGAGACCTGCACGTCGAGGCTGCGATCGTAGGCCCCGTATTCGCGCCCGCGCGCCAGCGTCATCAGCTTCTCGCGCGACAGCGGAGTGCGCGGATGCTGCACCAGCACCTTCAGCACCGAGAATTCGCCGGTGGTGAGCGGCACCGGCTGGCCGTCGCGCGAGAACGCACGCGTGGACAGGTCGAGCCGGAACGGCCCGAAGCGCACCTCGATCGGTTCGGCCGATGGCGCGCCCGGCAGTTCGGCGGGCGGCTGGCGGCGCAGCACCGCGTGGATGCGCGCGAGCAGTTCGCGCGGGTTGAACGGCTTGGGCAGGTAGTCGTCGGCGCCGACCTCCAGGCCGATGATGCGGTCCACGTCATCGCCGCGCGCGGTGAGCATCACGATCGGCGTGCGGTCGTTCGCGCCGCGCAGCCGGCGCACGATCGACAGGCCGTCCTCGCCGGGCAGCATCAGGTCGAGCACGATCAGGTCGAAGTGCTCGCGCAGCAGCAGCCGGTTCATCGACTGCGCGTCCTGCGCGAGGCTCACCTCGAACTGGTTCTCGCTCAGGTAGCGGCGCAGCAGTTCGCGCAGTCTCGGATCGTCGTCGACGACCAGCAGCTTGCGGGGGGCGTGGCTCATGACGGCAATGATAGCCGCGGCGGCCGGTGCAGCGTGCCGTGCGGGTGCGCGCCGCAACATCGCCGGCAGTCCTCGCGTGCGATCCGTTACCCGCTGTTACACGGTTTACCGTCGGCGGCGCTGCACCCGGTGCGCGCACTCTCTAGAATGTCTGCATGGTCAGACAGTCTCCCCCGATCGGCGATCCGCGTGCGCAGGGCGCAGCGGCGGATCCGGTTGCGATGTGCGCGCAATCGGCGGCGCGCCGGTGCCTCGGCCGGGCCCTGCTCGCGGCGGCGTTCGCGCTGGGCGCCGGTGTGGCGCTGGCGCAGCCGTTCTTCGCCGGGCGCATGAGCCCGGACGAGCGCGAGCGCCTGCGCCGCGAGTTGCGCCAGCAGCAGTGGCCGGAGCAGGGCCGCTACGGTGCCGATCCCGGCCCGCGCCGGGAGCGGATGTCGCCGATCGAGCGCGAGCAGTTGCGCCAGCAGCTGCGCGAGGCCAGGCCCGGCGACGATCGTCGCAGGCGGGGGCGCCGGCGCGACTGACGCGCGCTGCCCGGCTTCGGCCCCGATGCGGCCGACGAGGGCGGCGCCGCGCCCGGCCCCGCGCCGCGACAGGGGCGCCGGCAGGCCCGTAGAATTCGTCGCGTGACTCCGCTGCCTTCCGCTTCGACCCCGGCGCGCGACACCGGCGCGCCCGAGGAGAGCGTGCGGCTGCTCGCGCTCGCCACGTCGGGCGACTGGTGTTCGGTGGCGCTGCACCGTCACGAGGCGGGCGTCGACGAGAGCGCATGCCTGTCGGAGCGGCTCGGCGCCGACCAGTCCGAGCGCATTCTCGCAATGGTCCGCGAGACCTGTGGCGGCGCCGGCGTCGCGCTCGGCGAAATCGACGCGATCGCGTTCGATGCGGGGCCGGGTTCGTTCACCGGCCTGCGCGTCGGGTGCTCGGTCGCGCAGGGGCTCGGCTTCGCGCTGGGCCGCCCGGTGCTTCCGGTCGATGCGCTGGCCGCGCTCGGCTGGCAGCGGCTGCGCGCCACCGCGCAGGTCGCGGCCGACGTGCTCGTGGCGACCGACGCGCGCATGGACGAGCTCTACGTCGCGCTGTACCGCCTGCGGCTCGACGCGCATGCCCGGTGGGGCGAGGCGCTGATCGAGCCGCGGGTCGTCGCCCGCGCCGACTTCGTCCCGGCGCTGGCCGCGTGCTGGCCGGCAGCGGGCCCGCGCCCGGGCGAGGCCGCGCCGCTGCCGGCGCAGGTCCTGCCCGGCGGCAACGCCTGGCGCGCGCTCGGTCTGCTCGACGAGTGGAGCGCGCAGCATCGGCTGGCGCCGGCACCGCTCGCCCCGGCGAGCGAGCACGCGTACGTGCGCGCGGACGCGCTCGCGGAGATCGCGCTGCGCGACTGGCGTGCGGGGCGGGCGATCGACGCCGCGGCGGCCGCGCCGCGCTATGTGCGTGACAAGGTTGCGCTCGACCGCGACGAGCGGCGCGCTGCGCCTGCGGCGTGCGCAGCGCGCGGACGCGTGAGGCGGGGCCCGCCAGTGAGCGCGCTGCCGACGCCCCCCGAGGCGGTGCCCGCGGTGCCGCGTCCGGCACTTCGGGTTCGGGCGATGGGCGTCGACGACCTCGACGCCGTCGTCGCGATCGAGAACGCCGTCTATCCGTTTCCGTGGTCGCGCGGCAACTTCGCCGATTCGCTGGCGGCCGGCTACGACGCCTGGGTGTTCGAGGCTGCCGACGCAGGCCCGCCGGCGCTGCTGGGTTATGCGGTCGTGATGTGGATTCCCGACGAGGTGCACCTGCTCAATCTGAGCGTGGCCGCCGCGAGGCAGCGCCGCGGCATCGGTCGGGCGATGCTCGAGTGGCTGATGCGCGACGTGCGGCGCCGCGGCGCGCGCGCCATGATGCTCGAGGTCAGGCCGTCGAACCCGGTGGCGATTGCGCTGTACCGAAGCACCGGCTTCGAGCAGATCGGCGTGCGCAGGCGCTATTACCCGGCACCGCGCGGTGCCCGCGAGGATGCGTGGGTGATGTCCAGGAAGCTCGACGATGAATGAGTCGCAGCGCCGCGCCTGGGAGGCGCTCGGGCTGGGGCCGGTCTGGCGGCTGCGCGAGCGGGCGGGCGGCCCGGTGGCGCCGGTGCAGGTGCCGGTGGAGGCTGCGCTGCCGCGCGAGGTGCCGATCGCGGCGCAGGCGGTCGCGGTGGCGGCGATGGACTGGGCGCAACTGCGTGCCGCAGTGGCCGGGTGCCGCGCCTGCGCATTGTGCGAGACGCGCACCCGGGCGGTGTTCGGGGTCGGCCCCGAGCACGCGAGCTGGATGGTGATCGGCGAGGCGCCCGGCGCGGAAGAAGATCGCCGCGGCGAGCCCTTCGTGGGCAACGCCGGCCGCCTGCTCGACCAGATGCTGGCTGCGCTCGGTCTGGGCCGCGAGCGCGACGTGTTCATTGCCAACGTGCTCAAGTGCCGGCCGCCGAACAACCGCGATCCGTCGCCGGACGAAATCCGCCACTGCGAGCCGTACCTGGCGCGCCAGATCGAACTGCTCTCGCCACGGGTGATCGTGGTCGTCGGGCGCATCGCCGCGCAGGCGCTGCTGCGTACCGAAGCCTCGGTCGCCAGTCTGCGCGGGCGCGTGCACCGCTACACGATCGGCGCACGGACGATCCCGTTGGTGGTCACCTACCATCCGGCCTACCTGCTGCGCAGCCCGGCCGACAAGGCGCGCGCCTGGGCCGATCTGTGCCTGGCGCGCGCGGCGCACGACGAGGCCGGGGGCTGAGCCGCTCGGCACCCGGCTCGAAGGTGCTCCGCGCCGGGGGCCAGGGCGCTCCGCACCCGGGGGGACTGACGAGGCGCTCCCCGCCGGTGGCGGGGGCAGGCTGCGGGGCCTGCGCACGAAGCTCAGTGCTTGCTCTGGCCGATGAGCGCGACCGAATCGAAGACGCGCTGGTTGGCGTGGTGCAACCGGATCACCGCGATCATCGTCAGCGCGACGAACGCACCGAAGATCACGATCACCAGGTTCACGCCGAACTCCAGGCGCAGCAGCAGTGCGTACAGCCCGAGCATCAGCAGGATGTTCAGATTCTCGTTGAAGTTCTGCACCGCGATCGAGTGACCGGCGCTCATCAGCACGTGTCCGCGGTGTTGCAGCAGCGCATTCATCGGCACGACGAAGAAGCCGGCCATCGCGCCGACCAGCACCAGCAGCGGAAACGCCACCCATTCAGAGGACACGAGCGTCATCGTCGGCACGACCAGGCCCATCACCACGCCCACCGGTAGCACCCGCAGCGAATCGCGCAGCCGCACCACGCGCGCGGCGAACACCGCGCCCACCGCAATGCCCAGCGCGACCACGCCCTGCAGGATCGCGGCGCGGCTGAGCGGCATGCCGAGCGCGTGGTGCGCCCAGTCGAGCACGATGAACTGCAGCGTCGCTCCGGCGCCCCAGAACAGCGTGGTCACCGCGAGCGAGATCTGGCCGAGCTTGTCCTTCCAGAGCACGTTGCAGCAGCCGAGGAACTCGCGCATCAGCCTGAGCGGGTTGCGCGCCTGCTGCGGATAGCGGGCGCCGGTGTCTGGGATGCCCAGGTTGATCGCCGCCGCGATCGCGTAGAACACCGCGATCGCCACGATCGCCGCTTCGGCCGGCGTATCGATCCCGGTGTCGATCACCGGCAGGTCGACGGCGAGCAGCGTTTCGGCCACCGTCGGGCTGATCAGTGCGCCGCCCAGTACCGTGCCGAGGACGATCGAGGTGACGGTGGTGCCCTCGATCCAGCCGTTGGCCGCGACCAGTTTCTCGGGCGGCAGCAACTCGGTGAGGATCCCGTACTTGGCGGGCGAGTAGGCCGCCGCCCCGAAGCCGACCACCGCATAGGCGAGCAGCGGATGCACCGTGAAGAACATCAGCGCGCAGCCGACGATCTTCACCAGGTTGGTCACGAACATCACCCTGCCCTTGGGCATCGAGTCGGCCAGTGCGCCGACGAACGGGGCGAGCATCACGTAGGAGACGGTGAAGAACAGCTTGAGCAGCGGCTTCATCCATTCCGGCGCGTGCATCTCGATGAGCAGCGCGATCGCGGCGATCAGCAGCGCGTTGTCCGCCAGCGACGAGAAGAACTGCGCCGCCATGATCGTGTAGAAGCCGCGTTTCATCCGCAAAGGGCTCTCGTGTCTCCGTTCGAGCGCCGGCTTCCCGCTCTCATGGGCGGCCTGGCCGGTCTGCCGGCGCGCCGTGCCGTGCGACCGATGGTCCCGCCGCTGAGCGCGGGTCGGGTTATACCATGATCCCTCTGCACCACCGTGTGTTAAGTTGACGCATCCGGCCCGCCCGTCCCGATGCCCCGCCCGATCTGCGCCACCGTCTCGATCCCCGCGATGCGCCACAACCTGGCGCTTGCGCGCGAGCGGGCGCCGGGCCGCTTTCTCTGGGCGGTGGTCAAGGCCAATGGCTACGGCCACGGACTTTCCACCGCGGCGCGCGGCTTCGCCGCGGCCGACGGACTGGCGCTGATCGAGTTCGACGGCGCTGCGCAGTTGCGCCGCGAGGGCTGGAGCGGCCCGGTGCTGATGCTCGAGGGCGCGTTCGATCCCGACGACGTCGACCAGGCGGCGCGCGAGCGGCTGTCGCTGGTGGTGCACGAGGCGCGCCAGATCGAATGGCTGGAGGCGCTGCGCACGCCGGCGTCGATCGAGGTGTTCCTGAAGTTCAACAGCGGGATGAATCGCCTCGGCTTCGGTCACGACGCGTTTCGCGAGGCGTTCGCGCGGCTCGCGCGGCTGCCCTGGGTGAGCCGATTGTCGCTGATGACGCATTTTGCCAACGCCGATCTCGACGGCGGCACCGACGAGGCGCTGCGCCGCTTCGAAGCGGCTGCCGAAGGGCTGCAGGCGCCGCGTTCGCTGGCGAATTCGGCGGCCACGCTGCAGGTGCCCGATGCGCGCGGCGATGCGATCCGGCCCGGCGTGATGCTCTACGGTGCCACGCCGTTCGGCGAGGGCGATGCGCGCTCGCTCGGCCTGCGTCCGACGATGCGGCTCGAATCGCGGCTGATCGCGGTGCAGGAGCTGGCCGCCGGCGATGCGGTCGGCTACGGTTCGATCTTTCGCGCGGCCGGGCCGATGCGCATCGGCGTTGTGGCCTGCGGCTACGCCGACGGTTATCCGCGGCACGCGCCCAGCGGCACTCCGGTCGCGGTCGACGGCGTGCGCACGGTCACCGTCGGACGGGTCGCGATGGACATGCTGATGGTCGACCTCGGCCCGGTGCCGGGCGCGCGCGCAGGCTCGGCGGTCGAACTGTGGGGCGAGATCGTCCCGATCGACGCGGTGGCGCGCGCGAGCGGCACCATCGGCTACGAACTGATGTGCGCGCTCGCCCAGCGCGTGCCGCTGCGCGTCGAAGACGACGCGGCCTGCTGATCGCGGCGCCGGCGATGGCCAGGGCGAAGACGCAGTACGTCTGCGGCGAATGCGGCGGCGCCACCCCGAAGTGGCAAGGCCAGTGCCCGCACTGTGGCGCCTGGAACACGCTCGGCGAGGCAGCGGTGGCGGGCCGCGCAGAGGCTCACCGCTACCAGTCACTCGCGCCCACACACGAGGTGGTGATGCTCGATGCGGTGCCCGCGCAGGAGAGCGGGCGCGTCGGCACCGGCATCGGTGAATTCGATCGCGTGCTCGGTGGCGGGCTGGTCGAGGGTTCGGTGGTGCTGATCGGCGGCGATCCGGGCATCGGCAAGTCTACGCTGCTGTTGCAGGCGCTGGCGCACCTGTCGGCCTCGCTCGAGGTGCTCTACGTTACCGGCGAGGAGTCGGCCTCGCAGGTCGCGCTGCGCGCGCGGCGGCTGGGTGCGGGCGACGCGCGCCTGCCGCTGCTGCCCGAGATCGAGCTCGAGCGCATCTGCACCGTGGTGCAGCAGCGCCGGCCGGCGGTGGTGGTGATCGACTCGATCCAGACCCTGTATTCGTCGCAGCTGCAGTCGGCGCCCGGCTCGGTGGCGCAGGTGCGCGAGTGCGCCGCGCAGCTCACCCGGCTGTCCAAGCAGTTCGGCGTGGCGATGGTGATGATCGGCCACGTGACGAAGGAGGGCACGCTCGCCGGCCCGCGGGTGCTCGAGCACATGGTCGACACGGTGCTCTACTTCGAGGGCGACACGCACTCGTCGTACCGGCTGGTGCGCGCGTTCAAGAACCGCTTCGGCGCGGTCAACGAACTGGGCGTGTTCGCGATGACCGATCGCGGGCTGCGCGGCGTGGCCAACCCGTCGGCGCTGTTCCTGTCGCAGCACGCGGAGCGGGTGCCCGGCGCGTGCGTGCTGGTCACGCAGGAGGGCACTCGTCCGCTGCTGGTGGAGATCCAGGCGCTGGTCGACACCGCGCACGTGCCCAACCCGCGGCGCCTTTCGGTCGGGCTGGAGCACAACCGGCTGGCGATGCTGCTGGCGGTGCTGCACCGGCACGCGGGCATTGCCTGCTACGACCAGGACGTCTTCGTCAACGCGGTGGGCGGGGTGCGCATCGGCGAGCCGGCGGCCGACCTGGCGGTGCTGCTCGCGATCGTCTCGTCGCTGAAGAACCGCGCGCTGCCGCGCGGCTTCGCCGTGTTCGGCGAGGTCGGGCTGGCCGGCGAGATCCGGCCCGCGCCGCGCGGCCAGGAGCGGCTGCGCGAGGCGGCCAAGCTGGGTTTCTCGCGGGTGCTGATCCCGCGCGCGAACGCGCCGAAGCGTGCTTTCGAGGGGCTGGAGGCGGTCGGGCTCGAGCGCATCGATCAGGCGCTGGACGCCGCCTGGGGCTGAGCAAGCGGCGGTGCGGCGCGCACGGATCTGCGCCACGCGCACCGCACGGCGCCGCCCGGCCGTCGCGGCCGCGCTCAGGCAGGCGTGTTCAGGCAGGAACGTCGGTCGCGTGCCCGTGCTGCGGTTGCGGCGCGGCAGCGAGACTCGCGAGCATGCCGGCGGCGGCGCGCTGGCCGCTGCGCACCGCCGCTTCGATCGTCGCCGGATAGTCGGGCCAGGTATAGTCGCCGGCCAGCCACAGGCCGGGCGCTTCGCGCCCGAAGTGGTCGCAGGCCGGGCGCTGCAGGCCGGGCGTGCAGCGGAAAGTCGCGCGGCGCTCGGTGACGATGCGGATCGCCGACGGTGCCGGGCCACCGAACGCGTCGCGCAGCTGCGCCGCGATGCCGTCGGCGAGTGCCTGCGCCGGCTGGTCGGCGATGCGGCTCGCCACGCTCACCACGACGCCGGCCACGCGCGCCGGGCCGATGATCCCGCGATCGAATACCCATTGCCCGAAGCGTGCGCGCTGCGGATCTTCCTCGAGCATCGACCAGCGCGCGAGCCGGGGAGCTTCGCCGGCCGGCCACAGCGCCCAGGCGGTGGCGATCGGTTCGGGCACGAAGCGCTGCAGCACGGAAGTGTCCACGCCGAGACGGCCCAGCGGCGCCGCTGCCGACCATGGCGGCAGCGCCAGCAGCAGCGCGGCGAACGGCTCTTCGGCCGCATCGAGCCGCCAGCCCGACGGCGAGCGCCGAAGCTCGCGCAACGTGCTGCGCAGCCGGATCGTCGCGCCGAGCGCACGCAGCCGCGCGAGGCCCCGATCCGGCAGCAGAGCGCCCAGCGGCGCGTCGGGCGCGACGAAGTCGCAGTCGTGTCTGGCCGCGCCCAGCGTGTCGCGCAGCACTGCAGCGAAACTGCGCGCGCAGGCGTGCGCCGGCAGCGTGTTCAGCGCGCCCACGCACAGCGGTGCCCACAGCTTCGAGACCGGTCCCGACGGCTGGGCAAGACGCTCGAGCAGCGCCGCGACGGTCTCGTTCGGCCGAACCTGCCAGCGCGCACGTCGCAGCGCGCGCATCATCCGCAGCATCGCCATGCGTTCGCTCCAGTCGAGCCCGCCGGCGCGCAGCAATCCCCAGCCCAGATGCAGCGGCGCCGGCAGCGGCGCGGCGCGCAGCGACAGGCCGCGATCCGACACGAGGTGCAAGCGGTGGCGCCGCAGCAGCGGCCCGGCGCCGAGCCGCGCGAGCAGCCCGAGCGTCTGGCGATAGGCGCCGACGATCAGGTGCTGGCCGTTGTCGATCGCGATCGGGCCGAGCGGCGTGGCGAGCGTCACGCTGCGTGCGCGCCCGCCGGCCTGTGGCGCCGTCTCGAACAGCGTCACCCGCAGCCCCGCCTCGGCCAGCGCCAGCGCCCCCGCCAGACCGGCCCAGCCGGCGCCCACCACCGCCACTGCGGGCGCCAGCGACCGCGGCCTCATACGCGCGGCAGGCGGCCGGTGATCCAGGTCTTCCACGCCAGCCAGAACTTGCGCAACGGGGTGAGCGAGGTGCGGTGCGTGAGCACCCTGAAGCCGTCGCGCTCGATCTCGTCGAGCAGCCGCGCGTAGATCGCCGCCATCATGAGGCCGGGGCGCTGCGCGCGCCGCTCGGACGGCTCGAGCAGTGCGAACGCCTGCCGGTACTGTTCGCGTGCGCGCGCCGCCTGAAAGCGCATCAGCTCGACGAAGCGCTCGCTCGGGCGCGAAGCGAGGATCTCGTGCGCCGCGACCCCGAAGCGCTGGAGGTCCTCGATCGGCAGGTAGACGCGGCCCTTGCGCGCGTCCTCGCCCACGTCGCGGATGATGTTGGTGAGCTGGAAGGCCAGTCCGAGCCGCTCGGCATATTCGAGGGTGGCGGGGCTGCGCGCGCCGAAAATGCCCGCCGCGAGCACGCCCACCACGCCGGCCACGCGATGGCAGTACAGCCGCAGTGCCTCGAAGTCGAGGTAGCGGTCCTGCTCGAGATCCATCTGCATGCCGTCGATGATCGTCGCGAGTCGCGCCCGGGTAATCGAGCAGCTCTGCAGGTGCGGCGCCAGCGCCAGTGCGACCGGATGCTGCGCATCGCCGGCGAACATGCGGTCGACCTCGCCGCGCCACCAGTCCAGGCGCGCACGCGCCACCTGCGGATCGCCGGCCTCGTCGACCGTGTCGTCGACTTCGCGGCAGAATGCGTACAGCGCCGTGATCGCCCGCCTGCGCTCGGGCGGCAGGAACAGGAAGCTGTAGTAGAAGCTCGAGCCGCTGCGCGCGGCCTTGTCCGCGCAGTATTCGTCCGGCGTCATTTCGCGGCTCGCCACCAGAGCCGCGCCAGAGCCGGCGCGTCGCGCCAGCCGAGCAAGGGGCGATGCGCGATCGGGTCGTGGCCCGCGGCGCGCAGCTGCTCGGCCACGCGCAGCCCGCCGGCGACGATCGCGCGCAGCTCGAGCGACAGGCGCCAGGGCACCTGCCGCGCCAGTACGGCGCCCGATTCGAGCAGCGCGCGCGCGCGGCCCAGCTGGCCGGCGACGAAGTGCGCGAGCGCCGGGCTCGCGTGGCCGGCGTTCACCGATCGGGCGACATCGTCCTCGGACAGTCCGGCCAGGTGAAGTTCGTCCAGCGGCAGGTAGAGCCGGTCGCGGCGCCAGTCGGGGGCGAGGTCCTGCAGGAAATTCAGCAGCTGCAGCGCGGTGCAGATCTGGTCGGAGTGAACGCGCGTGCGCGGGTTCCAGGCGCCGAACAGTCGCAGCATCAGTTCGCCGACCGGGTTGGCCGAACGGCTGCAGTAGTCGGTGACGCTGGCCCAGTCGGGGTGGCGCACCGCGTCGACGTCCTGCGCGAACGCCGACAGCAGTGCGCGCAGCGGCTCCACCGGCAGCGCGTGCGCCTGCAGGTGAGGGCGCAGCCGGGCGAGCACCGGCGGATCGCCGGTCTCGCCGCGCAGTGCGCGATCGAGCTCGCCGAGCGCCGCCAGCCGCTCGGTCGGCGAGGCGTCGCCCTCGTCGGCGAGATCGTCGGCGTGGCGTGCGAACCGGTAGATCGCCACGACCGCCGGGCGCAGCCGCGCCGGAACGAGCAGCGAACCCACCGGGAAGTTCTCGTAGTGGTCGAGCGGGCCGAGCAGGGTGGATGACATGGCCGCGATTGTAGGCCGGGCCGGATGCGCGGTGCCGGGGCTCGCTGCCGCATCGTTTAGAATGGGCGGTTTCGCGGCCGTGGCGGAATTGGTAGACGCACCAGGTTTAGGTCCTGGCGCCGCGAGGCGTGAAGGTTCGAGTCCTTTCGGCCGCACCACGGCACCTCGCGATCCACGCGGATCGCCTCCCTGTTCGAGATCCTGGATGACCCGAGATGGCAACGCAACTTGAAACGACCGGCGCGCTCGAGCGCAAGCTGGCCATGGCCGTGCCGGTGGCCGAGATCAACCGCCAGGTGGGCGAGCGCCTGCGCAAGCTTTCGCGCAACGTGAAGATGCCCGGCTTCCGGCCGGGCAAGGTGCCGATGAAGATGATCGAGCGCTCCTACGGCTCGCAGGTACACGCCGAGGTGCTGGGCGACGCGGTCTCGAAGGCGTTCAGCGAGGCCGTCGACGAGCACAAGCTGCGCGTGGCCGGCCAGCCGCGGATCGAGTCGCGCGAAGGCACGCCCGAGCACGAACTCGGCTTCACCGCGACTTTCGAGGTCTATCCCGAGATCGTGCTGGGCGATCCGTCCGTGCTCGAGCTCGAGCGGGTGTCGTGCCCGGTGGGCGAGGCCGACGTCGACAGGACGATCGGGGTGCTGCGCAAGCAGCGTGTCGCCTGGTCGCAGGCCGAGCGTGCGGCGCAGGACGGCGACCGCGTCACGATCGACTTCACCGGTACGATCGACGGGGTGGCGTTCCAGGGCGGATCGGCCACCGATTTCCCGTTCGTGCTGGGCGAAGGACGGATGCTGCCCGATTTCGAGGCGGGTGTGCGCGGCGCGGGCAGCGGCGAGACGAAGACCTTCCCGGTCGCCTTTCCGGCCGACTACGGGTCGGCCGAGCTCGCCGGCAAGACCGCGCAGTTCGAGGTCAGCGTGAAGAAGGTCGAGGCGCCGCAGCTGCCGGAGGTCGACGAGGCGTTCGCGCGCCAGCTCGGCGTGCCCGACGGCGATCTGGCCAGAATGCGCGCCGACATCCGTGCCAATCTCGAGCGCGAGGTCGCGCAGCGGGTGCGCGCGCGCAACAAGGTCGCCGCGATGGAGGCCATCGCCGGACTCGCGAACATCGAACTGCCCAGGGCGCTGGTCGAGGCCGAGAGCAACGCCCTGGGCGAACGCGCGATCGAAGACCTCAGGCGGCGCGGCATGGACCCGAAGAACCTGCCGGCGATTCCGCCCGACACCTTCCGCGACCAGGCCGAGCGGCGCGTGCGCCTGGGCCTGATCGTGGCCGAGATCGTGCGCGTGCACGGCCTGCAGGCCAAGCCCGACCAGATCCGCAGGCAGATCGAGGAATTCGCGCAGGCCTACGAGAACCCGGCCGAGGTGGTGCGCTACTACTTCAGCGACCGCAACCGGCTGGCCGAGATCGAGGCGATCGTCGTCGAGCAGAACGTGGTCGACTGGGTGCAGTCGAAAGCGCGCGTGACCGACCGCGAGCTCGCCTTCGAAGAACTGATGGCGGCCAGCTGAGAGCGCGCGAACCGCATTCAACGGAGACAGGCATGAGCTTCAACAGCTTGGTGGAAGACCTGGTCAGCGCCCACCTGGCGCAGCACCAGGAGACGCAGGGACTGGGCATGGTCCCGATCGTCATCGAGCAGAGCGGGCGTGGCGAGCGCGCCTACGACATCTATTCGCGGCTGCTGCGCGAGCACGTGATCTTCCTCGTCGGCCCGGTCATGGATCAGTCGGCGAACCTGATCGTGGCGCAGCTGCTGTTCCTCGAATCCGAGAACCCCGACAAGGACATCTCCTTCTACATCAACTCGCCCGGCGGGTCGGTGTCGGCGGGACTCGCGATCTACGACACGATGCAGTTCATCAAGCCGGAGGTCAGCACGCTGTGCCTGGGCATCGCCGCGAGCATGGGTGCGTTCCTGCTCGCCGCGGGCAGCAAGGGCAAGCGCTTCGCGCTGCCCAACGCGCGCATCATGATCCACCAGCCCTCGGGCGGCGCGCACGGCCAGGCCTCGGACATCGAGATCCACGCGCGCGAGATCCTGTACACGCGCGAGCGGCTGAACCGGATCCTCGCCGAGAAGACCGGGCAGCCGCTCGAGCGCATTGCGGCCGACACCGATCGCGACAACTTCATGTCCTCGGAAGATGCGGTAAGCTACGGACTGATCGACAGGGTTCTGTCAAGGCGGGGCGAAGGTGCCTGAGCGGCGCCACCCGACCGGGCAGCGCCGGCCGCGGCGCGCCCGGCAGTCCGGCAGGCCGGAGCGAACATGACCGACAAGAAGGGTTCCACCGAGAAACTGCTGTACTGCTCGTTCTGCGGCAAGAGCCAGCATGAGGTGCGCAAGCTGATCGCCGGTCCCTCGGTGTTCATCTGCGACGAATGCATAGAACTGTGCAACGACATCATCCGTGACGAAACCCAGGCCGACGGCGCCGCGGGCAGCCAGAAGGGCGGCCTGCCGACCCCGGCCGAGATCTGCGGCATCCTCGACCAGTACGTGATCGGCCAGGAGAGCGCCAAGAAGATCCTCTCGGTGGCGGTCTACAACCACTACAAGCGGCTGCGCCACAAGGGCAAGAAAGACGACGTCGAGCTCGCCAAGAGCAACATCCTGCTGGTGGGCCCCACCGGCTCGGGAAAGACGCTGCTCGCGCAGACGCTGGCGCGCCTGCTCAACGTGCCGTTCGTGATCGCCGACGCCACCACGCTCACCGAGGCGGGCTACGTCGGCGAAGACGTCGAGAACATCATCCAGAAGCTGCTGCAGAACTGCAACTACGAGGTCGAGAAGGCGCAGAGCGGCATCGTCTACATCGACGAGATCGACAAGATCTCGCGCAAGTCCGACAACCCGTCGATCACCCGCGACGTCTCCGGCGAGGGCGTGCAGCAGGCGCTGCTCAAGCTGATCGAGGGCACGGTCGCGTCGGTGCCGCCGCAGGGCGGGCGCAAGCATCCGAACCAGGACTTCGTCCAGCTCGACACGACCAACATCCTGTTCATCTGCGGCGGCGCGTTCGACGGTCTCGAGAAGGTCATCCGCAACCGCTCCGAGCGCTCGGGCATCGGTTTTGCCGCCGAGGTGCGCAGCGCCAGCGAGCGCGCGGTCGGGGAAGTGCTGCGCGAAGTCGAACCCGAAGACCTGGTCAAGTTCGGCCTCATCCCCGAACTGGTCGGACGGCTGCCGGTCGTGGCCACGCTCGACGAACTCGATGCCGACGCGCTGGTGCAGATCCTGGTCGAACCGAAGAACGCGCTGGTCAAGCAGTACCAGCGGCTGTTCGCAATGGAAGGCGTCGACCTCGAATTGCGTCCGGCGGCGCTGCAGGCGGTCGCCCGCAAGGCGCTCAAGCGCAAGACCGGGGCGCGCGGGCTGCGCTCGATCCTCGAGCAGACGCTGCTCGACATCATGTTCGACCTGCCCAGCCTGCAGAACGTGCAGAAAGTGGTGGTCGACGAGAACGCGATCGAGGGCGAGGGCAAGCCCCTGGTCATCTACGCCGAAGCGCCGCGGGTCTCGGGCTCGAACTGACGCATCGCAGTCGATCGCGACCCGATCGGCCCCCGTTCGCCGAAGATCGCCGGCATTGCGCGCGGCGCCGGCGGGCGCGCGCAGGCGCCGCCGGCCGCGTGCGTTGCCGATTCGCCCCACGCCGGAACGCCGCTGCACGGGCTCGCAGCCCGAAACGTCGTATCCTCGGCCGCAGAAGCTTGAAATCCCCGCTGGAGGCGCAACATCGGCCGGGAGGTGCACATGGAGAACCGAATGTCCGAAGAGCAGGTCCCCGCCATCCAGTCGCTGCCGTTGCTGCCCTTGCGCGACGTGGTGGTGTTTCCCCACATGGTGATTCCGCTGTTCGTCGGCCGGCCGAAGTCGATCAAGGCCCTCGAGGCCGCGATGGAGGTGGGCAAGAGCATCATGCTGGTCGCGCAGCGCAACGCCTCGAAAGACGAGCCGGTTGCCGAAGACATCTACGAGATCGGCTGCGTCTCGAACATCCTGCAGATGCTCAAGCTGCCCGACGGCACGGTGAAGGTGCTGGTCGAGGGGGTGCGTCGTGCGCGCATCCTGAGCGTCGACGACAGCGGGGCGCACTTCAGCTGCGAGCTGGCGCTGGTCGAGCCGTCGCCGGTCGAGAGCCCCGAGACCGAGGCGTTGCGCCGCGCGATCCTCGCGCAGTTCGACCAGTACGTGAAGCTCAACAAGAAGGTGCCGCCCGAGATCCTGGCCTCGCTGGCCGGGATCGACGACGCCGGCCGCCTGGCCGACACGATCGCCTCGCACCTGCCGATAAAGATCGAACAGAAGCAGAACATTCTCGAGACCAGCGAGGTGTCCGAGCGGCTGGAGAAGCTGCTCACGCAGATCGAGACCGAGCTCGACATCCTGCAGGTGGAGAAGCGCATCCGCGGGCGCGTGAAGCGCCAGATGGAGAAGAGCCAGCGCGAGTACTACCTGAACGAGCAGGTCAAGGCGATCCAGAAGGAGCTCGGCGAGGGCGAGGAAGGCGCCGACATGGACGAGCTCGAGAAGAAGGTCAAGGCCGCGCGCATGCCCAAGGAGGCGCTGAAGAAGGCCGAGGCCGAGCTCAAGAAGCTCAAGCTGATGTCGCCGATGTCGGCCGAGGCGACTGTCGTGCGCAACTACATCGACACGCTGGTCGGCCTGCCCTGGCGCAAGAAGAGCAGGATCAACAACGACCTGGCCAACGCCGAGAAGGTGCTCAACGAGGACCACTGGGGCCTCGAGCGGGTCAAGGACCGCATCCTCGAGTACCTGGCCGTGCAGCAGCGCGTCGAGAAAGTGAAGGCGCCGATCCTGTGCCTGGTCGGGCCTCCGGGGGTCGGCAAGACCTCGCTCGGGCAGTCGATCGCGCGCGCCACGAACCGCAGGTTCGTGCGCATGGCGCTGGGCGGCGTGCGCGACGAGGCCGAGATCCGCGGCCATCGCCGCACCTACATCGGCTCGATGCCGGGCAAGATCCTGCAGAACCTCGCCAAGGTCGGCGTGCGCAATCCGCTCTACCTGCTCGACGAAGTCGACAAGATGGGGATGGATTTCCGCGGCGACCCGTCGTCGGCGCTGCTCGAGGTGCTCGATCCGGAGCAGAACTCGACTTTCGTCGACCACTACGTGGAGGTCGAGTACGACCTGTCCGACGTGATGTTCGTGGCCACCGCCAATACGCTGAACATCCCGCCGGCGCTGCTCGACCGGATGGAGGTGATCCGCCTCTCGGGCTACACCGAGGACGAGAAGGTAGGCATCGCCCAGCGCTACCTGCTGCCGAAGCAGATGAAGAACACCGGCCTGAAGCCGACCGAGATCTCGATCGCCGAGGGCGCGTTGCGCGACATCGTGCGCTACTACACGCGCGAGGCGGGCGTGCGCTCGCTCGAACGCGAGATCAGCAAGATCTGCCGCAAGGTCGTGAAGATGCTGCTGCTGAAGAAGCAGGAGAAACGGGTCGTCGTCACGAACAAGAACCTCGACAGGTTCCTGGGCGTGCGCCGCTACAGCTTCGGCATCGCCGAGAAGGAGAACCAGGTCGGGCAGGTCACCGGCCTGGCCTGGACCGAGGTCGGCGGCGAACTGCTCACGATCGAGGCGGTGGCGATTCCCGGCAAGGGCAAGACCACCTTCACCGGCAAGCTCGGCGACGTGATGCAGGAGTCGATCAAGGCGGCGATGACCGTGGTGCGCCGTCGCGCGCAGCGGCTCGGCATCAAGGGCGACTTCTACGAGAAGAGCGACATCCACATCCACGTTCCCGAGGGCGCCACGCCGAAGGACGGTCCGAGCGCCGGCATTGCGATGACGACCGCACTCGTGTCGGTGTTGAGCGGCATCCCGGTGCGCGCCGACGTCGCGATGACCGGCGAGATCACGTTGCGCGGCGAGGTGCTGGCGATCGGCGGGCTCAAGGAGAAGCTGCTCGCCGCGCACCGCGGCGGCATCCGCACCGTGCTGATCCCGGAAGAGAACGTGAAGGATCTCGCCGAGATTCCCGACAACGTGAAGAACAGGCTCGAGATCATGCCGGTCAAGTGGATCGACCGCGTGCTCGAGATCGCGCTCGAACGCCAGCCGCAGCCTCTTCCCGAAGAGACTGCGGCCGCGGCAGTCGCCGCGCCGGTGCCGCCAGGCGGCAGCGACGTGGTGACGCACTGACAGGGAACACGACGCTCGTACAGAGGAAAAACGGCCGTTCTCATCGCCGCGGCTCGGCTTGACACTCGCCGGGCCCGGCGATTTAATACGGCTCCGCCTTGCCGCGCCAGCGGCCGCAACATCCAGCAAGACCCGAAGCGCGCAGTGCCGCGCGCGTCCAGCACAAATCCGCAGTGAGGGGGCTTTCCGTGAACAAGACCGAACTGATCGACCACATCGCGAAGCAGGCCGACATCTCCAAGGCCGCCGCGGGTCGCGCGCTCGATGCACTGGTCGGCGCAGTGCGCACGACGCTGCGCAAGGGCGGCACCGTGACGCTGGTCGGGTTCGGCACCTTTGCGGTGGGCAAGCGCGCCGCGCGCAGCGGCCGCAACCCGCGCACCGGCGCGACGATCCGCATCAAGGCGGCGAAGGTGCCGAAGTTCCGCCCGGGCAAGGCGCTGAAAGACGCAATCAATTGAGCGGCGCCGCGGATGCGGCCGGTTGATCCGCAGTCCGCAGCTCGTATATAATCAAAGACTTCGCTGCGCATCGATCGACGCGTGGAGGCAGGCTCCAGCGACGTGCCGGGGCGCAACCGGCCCGCGAACGGTGCCCTGATCGGGGGTGCTTAGCTCAGCTGGCAGAGCGGCGCCCTTACAAGGCGTAGGTCGGGAGTTCGAACCTCTCAGCACCCACCAGCCGCCGGGCGACGTGACGAAGACGAGCGAAGAGGCAGTGCGACCGATGCATCAGGAGTGGTAGTTCAGTCGGTTAGAATACCGGCCTGTCACGCCGGGGGTCGCGGGTTCGAGTCCCGTCCACTCCGCCAACACCCGAAGGGCGAACGAGAGTTCGCCCTTTTTTTTCAATCCGGCTTCCATCTGGCAGGCGCGCATGTTCGACTCGGTCAGGAAACACCAACGGCTGATGCAGTTCCTGTTGCTCGTGCTGATCTTTCCGGCATTCGCGTTCTTCGGCATCCAGGGCTACGAGAAGTTCTTCGCCGACGACGACACGGTGGCCAGCGTCGGCTCGAGCAGGATCAGCAGGCAGGAATACGAGCTCGCCCACCGCCGCCAGATCGAGCAGTTGCGCCAGATGCTGGGCGAACGCTTCGATTCGTCGATGCTCGACAACGACGCCGCGCGCGCGCGGATCCTCGACGGGCTGATCGCACAGCGCGTGCTGCTCGCCGAGGCGATCGACAAGCGCATCGCGGTGTCCGATGAGCAGTTGCGCCGTGCGATCGGCGCGATTCCCGGCCTCGTCGGCAGCGACGGCAAGTTCGACATCGACCGCTACCGGCAACTGCTGCGTTCGCAGGGCAAGAGCGAACAGATGTTCGAGAGCGAAATGCGCAGCGACCTGGCGCTGCAGGCGCTGCCCGAGGCGATCTCGCAGACGGCCTTCGTACCGGCTTCGCTGGTCGATCGCATGATCGCGCTGGGCGAGCAGACGCGCGAGGTGCGCGAGCTGCTGTTTCGCACCGCCGACTACGCGTCGAAAGTGAATCCTGGCGACGAGCAGCTGCTCGCCTGGTACGAGCGCAACGCCCGGGCATTCGAGGTGCCCGAGAACGCGCGCGTCGAATACCTGGTGCTTTCGGGCGACGCGGTGGCCAGGCAGATCGAGGTGCCGGAGGCG
The DNA here is from genome assembly GCA_003577305.1 of Burkholderiales bacterium. Taxonomy (GTDB): domain Bacteria; phylum Pseudomonadota; class Gammaproteobacteria; order Burkholderiales; family Burkholderiaceae_E; genus Zeimonas. The sequence goes on along the minus strand of QEVL01000017.1, from coordinate 55,905 downwards.
GATGCGCGCGCCTACTACGAGCAGAACAAGGCACGCTACGGCACGCCGGAAGAGCGTCGTGCGAGCCACATCCTGGTCAAGGTCGAAGCGGGGGCGAGCGAGGAACAGAAGAACGCGGCGCGCACCCGGGCCGAGGAACTGCTCGCGAAACTGAAGGCGGGCGCCGATTTCGCGACGCTGGCGAAGGCCGAATCACAGGATCCCGGTTCGGCGGCCTCGGGCGGCGATCTTGGTTTGTTCACCCGCGACACCATGGTCAAGCCCTTCGCCGACGCGGCGTTCGCGCTGAAGGAGGGCGAGACCAGCGGCGTGGTGGAATCGGAGTTCGGCTTCCACATCATCAGGCTCACGCAGGTGAAGCCGGCCGCGCAGCGCGACTTCGAATCGGTGCGCGCCTCGATCGAGGGCGAGATCCGCGCGCAGAAGGCAGCTGCGCGCTTCGCAGACGCGGCCGAGACTTTCAGCAACCTGGTCTACGAGCAGGCCGACTCGCTCACGCCGGCCGCGCAGCGCTTCGGGCTGCAGGTGCAGAGCGCCGACGAGGTGACCCGCTCGGGCAACCCGAAGCTGCCTCGCGAGCATCCGCTGAACAACCCGCGCCTGCTCGCCGCGCTGTTCAGCGCCGACTCGATCGCGACCAGGCGCAATACCGAGGCAGTCGACGTGGGCGGCAACACCCTGGTTTCGGCGCGCGTCGTCGAGCATCGGCCGGCGCGGCGCGAGCCGTTCGAGACGGTCAAGGCGCAGGTGCGCGAGCGGGTGGTGAACGAGGAGGCGCACAAGCTGGCGGTGCAGGCCGGCGAGGCGCGGTTGAAGGCGCTGCGCGCGGGTGAGGCGCCCGCCGGCCTGTCGGCCTCGCGCACGGTCACGCGCGCGCCGAGCGAGGCGATGCCGGCGGCCGCGATCGACGCGGTGTTCGGTGCGCCTGCCGAACCCCTGCCCGCGTTCGTCGGCGCCGATCTGGGCGAACGCGGCTACGCGATCTACCAGCTCACGAGGGTGAACCTGCCCGATGCGGCGCAGGTGGCCCAGCGGCGCGACACCTATCGGCAGCAGTTGCAGCAGGTCTACGCGCAGCAGGCGCTGGGCGATTATCTCGAATCGGTGAAGGCGCGCTCGAAGGTCGTCAGCCATCCGGAGCGCCTGGCGCGCGCCGAGGGGCGCTGAGCGCGATCGCAGGCTCGCCGAGCTCCAGGATGCGCCGCGCCGCCCGGTCCAGCGCAGCCTCGTCGGCGCCGGCCACGTCGACCGACTGCGCCTCGTCGATCCGAAGGTAGTTGCGCCTCATCGAACGGTCGTAGGCCGGGTCGTAGTGCTGCGCGAGCATCGACTCGACGAAGTCTTCCCAGCGGCCCGCCTCGGCCATCGTCTTCCACGCTTCGATCTGGCGGCTGCCGTGCAGCGGCGCGAGCCGCCCGAGGCGCTCGAAGAGCAGCGCAGGGTCGTCGACGAAATGGCGGTACTCGCGCAGCAGCAGCGCGGCACGCACCGGCAGGCGCGCATCGAGCCGGATGCAGTGCGCCGAGCGCATCGCGGCGATCAGCGCGTCGGGCACGTGGCAGTGGCCCACGCGGCGGCTCTCGGATTCGACGAACACCGGGCGCGCAGGGTCGAAGCGGCGGATCGCGTCCCACAGGCCGGTCTCGAAGCCCTTTTGCGACGGTTGGGGCGCATCGGGCATCGGGCCGAGCACCGAGCCGCGGTGACGCGCGATCGCCTCGAGGTCGAGCACCTGCGCGCCGGCCGCGGCCAGGCGCTGCAGCACCAGGCTCTTGCCGGTGCCCGTGCGACCGGCCAGCACGCGCAGGCTGAGCCCGGCAGGCCAGCGGGCGAGGTCGTCGAGCACCCGGCGCCGGAACGCGCGATAGCCCCCGTCGATCACCGAGGTGCGCCAGCCGATGCGCGCGAACACGGTGGCCAGCGCGCCGGAACGGTTGCCGCCGCGCCAGCAGTACACCAACGGGCGCCAGTCGTGCGGACGATCGGCGAACAGGCGCTCGATCAGCGAACCGATGTTGCGCGCGACGATCGCGGCGCCGGCGCGGCGCGCTTCGAATGCCGAGTGCTGCTTGTGGATCGTGCCGACCTGCGCGCGCTGCGCGTCGTCGAGCACCGGCGCGTTGAGCGCACCGGGCAGGTGGTCTTCGGCGAACTCGGACGGGCTGCGCGCGTCGACGATCGCGTCGAAGCCGTCGAGCCGAACGACGACCTCGTCGATCGGGAGCAGCAGCGGGTCTCTCATCGGGGCAACGCGGGCGCCCGCGCCGGGCGTCGGTCGCGGGCGGCAGGTGCAGCAGGCGCGGCAGGTGCAGCAGGTGCGGCCGATTCTATCAGCGCCCGGCCCACGCGATCGGGCGCGGGCGGTCCGGGCAGCGCACGCGCAGACGGCCCGTTCGGCACGTACAATACCGATCGAGGGACCTCGACATGAAAGTCTTCGATCTCGCCTGCGAGCACGACCACCGTTTCGAGGGCTGGTTCGCGTCGACGCAGGCGTTCGACGAGCAGCTCGCGCGCGGACTCGTCGAATGCCCGGTCTGCGCCAGCCGCACGGTGCGCCGGATGCCGAGCGCGCCGCGCCTGAACCTGTCCTCGGCTGCCGGGCCGCGGCCCGAAACGGTGCAGCCCGCGCCCGGCACGGTCGCCGCGGCGATGCCCACGCCGCAGCAGTTGCAGGCGCTGTGGATGAAAATGGCGCGCCATCTTGCCGAGAACACCGAAGACGTCGGCGAGCGCTTCGCCGACGAGGCCCGGCGTATCCACTACGAGGAAGCCCCGGAGCGCGGCATCCGCGGCGTGGCCACCCGCGAGCAGCGTGCCGCGCTCGAGGAGGAGGGCATCGACGTGTTTTCGTTCCCGCTGCCCGCGGCCGCCAGGGAAACGCTTCAGTAGCGCCTCTCCAGCGCGCCGTCGCGCCCGGACGTTCAGCGCCGTGCGTATTGAGTGGCTCCGAACAGGTTCTCGCGTGCCTTGTCGTCGATCGGCTGGCGCTGGTCTGCCAGCACCGCGAGTGCGCGCACCACTGCAGCGCGTACGCCGATCGCCTCGTACCACCGCTTCACGCCCGGAAAGTCTGCCAGGTCGATGCCCTGGCTGGCGTGCGAACGCACCCACGGCCAGGTCGCGATGTCGGCGATCGAGTAATGACGTCCGCCGAGGAAGGCGCCGGTCGCTTCGAGCCGCCGGTCGAGCACGCGGTACAGGCGCCTGGCCTCGTTCGTATAGCGCCCGATCGCGTACGGAATCGGTTCGGGTGCGTATTTGCGGAAGTGGTGCGCCTGCCCGAGCATCGGGCCGATGCCGCCCATCTGGAACATCAGCCACTGCAGCACCTCGTACCTGCCGCGCGTGCTGCGTGGCAGGAGGCGGCCGGTCTTGCCGGCGAGGTAGACGAGGATCGCACCGGATTCGAACAGCGACATCGGCCGGCCGTCGGGACCGTCGCTGTCGACGATCGCCGGGATCTTGTTGTTCGGGCTGATCTCGAGGAACCGCGGCGAGAACTGCTCGCCCGCGCGGATGTCCACCGGATGCACCGCGTAGGGCAGGCGGCACTCCTCGAGCATGATGTGGACCTTGTGGCCGTTGGGCGTCGGCCAGGTGTAGAGGTCGATCATGCCGCGGCCCTCAGGCGTTGCGCCCGGGCTGGGGCTGCGCGGCGCCGGGCACCGGCAGGTGTTTCGCGAGTTCGAGCCTGGCGATCGCGTTGCGGTGCACCTCGTCGGGCCCGTCGGCCAGGCGCAGCGTGCGCTGGTGCGCATAGAGCGAAGCGAGCGGGAAGTCGTCGCTGACGCCGGCGCCGCCGTGCGCCTGGATCGCCCAGTCGAGGACCTGGCAGGCGATGTTCGGCGCGACCACCTTGATCATCGCGATCTCGGTGCGGGCGACCTTGTTGCCGACCGTGTCCATCATGTACGCCGCCTTCAGCGTGAGCAGCCGCGCCTGGTCGATCATGCAGCGCGCCTCGGCGATGCGTTCGTGCCAGACGTTGTGCGCCGAGATCGGCTTGCCGAACGCGGTGCGCGACGACAGCCGCCTGCACATGAACTCGAGTGCGCGCTCGGCCACGCCGATCGAGCGCATGCAGTGGTGGATGCGCCCCGGGCCGAGCCGGCCTTGCGCGATCTCGAAGCCGCGCCCCTCGCCGAGCAGGATGTTTTCCACCGGCACGCGCACGTTCTCGAACGCGACCTCGCAGTGTCCGTGCGGGGCCTCGTCGTAGCCGAACACGTTCAGCGGCCGCACGACGGTGATCCCGGGGGTGTCGGCCGGCACGACGATCATCGACTGCTGCTCGTGGCGACCCGCGTCGGGGTTGGTCTTGCCCATGAAGATGTAGACCTTGCAGCGCGGGTCGCCCGCTCCGGAGGTCCACCACTTGCGCCCGTTGATCAGGTAGTGGTCGCCCTGGCGCTCGATGCGCGCCTGGATGTTGGTGGCGTCGGAGGACGCGACCGCCGGCTCGGTCATCGCGAAGGCGGAGCGGATCTCGCCGGCGAGCAGCGGATCGAGCCAGGCGCGCTTGATCGGCTCGCTGGCGTAGCGCTCGAGCGTCTCCATGTTGCCGGTGTCGGGCGCGTTGCAGTTGAAGACTTCCGGCGCCCAGGTGACGCGGCCCATGATCTCGCACAGCGGCGCGTAGTCGAGGTTGGAGAGCCCCTCGGGCACCCGCGCGGACTTCGGCAGGAACAGGTTCCACAGGCCGGCGGCACGCGCCTTCGGCTTGAGCTCCTCGACGAGCTTCGTCGGGATCCACGCGTTGCCGGCGCGCCGGTTCGCCGACACCTCCTGGTAGAAGCTGCGCTCGTTCGGGTAGACGTGCTCGTCCATGAAGGCGAGCAGGCGCTGGCGCAGTTCGAGGCATCGTGGCGAGTATTCGAAGTCCATTGCGTGTCCTCCCGTGTCAGCGCACGCGCTGCGCGATTTCCCATCCCATTTCGGCCAGCGGGCGCGCGCGGCGCCCCGCCTCGATTGCCTGCGCGCTCGAGGCCGTGCCGTCGACCGCGCGCTTCATGATTCCCTGGAGGATCGCCGCGAGCCGGAACATGTTGTAGGCGAGGTAGAAATCCCAGTGGGCCAGCGTGGCCTGTGCGTCGCGTCCGGTGCGCCGGCAATACGCCTGCACGTAGTCGCGCTCGGCCGGAATGCCGAGCGCCGCGTGGTCGAGCCCGGCGATGCCGCGGAACTGCCCCGGTGCGATGTGCCAGGCCATGCAGTGGTACGAGAAATCGGCGAGCGGGTGGCCGAGCGTGGACAGCTCCCAGTCGAGGATCGCGCGGATGCGCGGCTCGCGGCGATCGAAGATCAGGTTGTCGAGCCGGAAGTCGCCGTGCACGATCGAGGTCTCGTCGCCCGGCGGAACGTGCTGCGGCAGCCAGTCGATCAGCCGGTTCATCGCGTCGATCGGCTCGGTCTCCGAGGCCTGGTACTGCCGGCTCCAGCGGCCGATCTGGCGCGCGAAGTAGTTGCCGGGCTTGCCGAAGTCGCCCAGCCCGATCGCCGCGTAGTCGACCGTGTGCAGGGCGGCGATCACCCGGTTCATTTCGTCGTAGATCGCGCTGCGCTCGGCGTTCGGCAGGCCCGGCAGCGACTGCTCCCAGAGCACGCGGCCTTCGACGTACTCCATGATGTAGAAGGCGCGCCCGATCACCGATTCGTCTTCGCACAGCGCGTGCACGCGCGGCACCGGGACCGGCGAGCGCCGCGAGCACCCGGTATTCGCGCTCGATCGCGTGTGCGGAGGGCAGCAGCTTCGCGATCGGACCGGGTTTGGCGCGCATCACGTACGCAGTGCCCGGGGTGGACAGCCGGTAGGTCGGGTTGGACTGGCCGCCCTCGAGAAGCTCGATCGCGAGCGGCCCGGCGAAACCGGGCAGGTGCTCGCGCAGCCAGCGCGACAGCGCATCGGCGTCGACGCGATGACGTTCGGGGACCGCGACGGTGCCGCTGTGGACGGTGTCGCTGTCGGCGGTGGATCGATCTGCCACGTGTCCTCCGTGCGTCCGGACGGCGCGCTCAGCGCTCGCCCGCCTCGCGGTTGAAGCGGGGCGGGCGCCTGGCGAGGAAGGCCTCGATGCCTTCGCCGCCGTCGTCGTGATGCAGCGCCGCGACGAAGTCGTCGCGCTCGCGCGCGAGTTGATGGAGCAGCGCCTCGCGCTCGCGCGCCGCGAGCAGCGACTTGATGCGGCCCAGCGCGAACCCCGGCCCTTCGGCGAGTTCGGATGCGCGCGCCAGCGCCGCCGCCAGCGCTTCGCCGCGCGGCGCCAGCGCGTTCACCAGCCCGAGCGCGTGCAGGCGTGGCGCACCCACCGGCTGGCCGCCGGCCAGCAGTTCGTAGGCGAGCGGGTAGGGCAGGCGGGCCGCGAGGAAGTGGCTGGCCCCGCCGTCGCAGGTGAGCCCGACCTTCACGTACGACATGACGAAGCGCGCGTCTTCGGCGGCGAAGAGCAGGTCGCAGGCGAGCGCCAGCGAGAAGCCTGCGCCGGCGGCCACGCCCTCGACCGATGCGATGACCGGCTTCGGGCAGTCGCGGATCGCCGTGATCCACGCGCCGAGCAGGTCGATCGAGGCGGCCTGCACCGCTGGTTCGGCCGAGCGGTTCTCGCGCAGGCGATGCAGGTTGCCGCCGGCGCTGAAGTGCTCGCCTTCGCCGGCGATGACGACGGCGCGCACGCCGTGGTCTGCGCCGGCCGCGCGCAGCGCGGCCGCGCCGTCGCGGTAGACGTCGGGGTGCAGTGCGTTGCGCGCTTCGGGGTTGGAGATGCGCAACAGCAGCACTGCACCGCGGCGCTCGGACAGCAGGCGCGCCGCCATCGCGTCAATCCTCGTGCAGCAGCGACAGGCCCAGTTCGGCACGCCGGCGCAGCCAGCCGCCCGGGCGGTAACGCGGATCGCCGGTGAGCCGGTGCAGGTTCCCGAGGATCTCGAGCACCGTCGTCGCGCCCAGCGCGTCGCCCATCGCGAGCGGCCCGAGCGGATAGCCCAGCCCGGTGCGCACTGCGCTGTCGATGCCGGCCGGCGAGGCAATGCGCTGCTGCGCGATCTCGGTCGCGATCGAGACGATCATCGCGAGCACGCGTTGCGCGACGAAGCCGGGGCTGTCGCGCAGCATCGAGACCGGCGTGCCGTCGGTGGCGAACAGCGCGTGCGCGGCATCCCGATAGTCGGCGCGCGTGGCGGGCGTGGGCATCAGCACGCGACGCCTGCAGCGGCCCGGTGCGATCGGAAACAGCGTGTCGATCGCGACCGTGCGCGCGGCCGGCAGGCCGGCCGCCGCCGCCGCCGCACTGGCGTCGAGCCCGAGCGGCGCGACCAGCACCAGCGCGTGCTCGCCCGGCTCGGCGGTGTCGTGCACCACGCCCTGCAGCGCGGCGACCGCTTCGCGCAGCATCGCGGCGTGCGGCCCGGGCGCAACCCAGACCGGCGGCCTGACCGCCACCGTCGGCGCCGCCGCTTCGTGCGCAAGCTGCTGGCGCCCTTCGGCGTAGCGATAGAAGCCTTCGCCCGCCTTGCGGCCGGTGAGGCCGGCGGCCAGGCGCTGCGCGGCGATCACCGAGGGGCGAAAGCGCGGCTCGTCGTAGAACTGGCGGTAGATCGACTCCATCACCGGCTGCGAGACGTCCAGGCCGGTGAGGTCGAACAACTCGAACGGCCCGAGCCTGAACCCCTGTCCGTCGAAGTCGACCTGCTCGCGCAGGATCCGGTCGATCGTCGCGATGTCGGCCACGCCCTCGCCGAGCGCCTTCAGCGCCTCGGTGCCGAAGCCGCGCCCCGCGTGGTTGACGATGAAGCCGGGCGTGTCCTGCGCCACCACCGCCAGGTGCCCGGTGAGCCGCACGAGCGCGGCCAGGCGCCCGAGCACTGCCGGATCGGTGCGCGCGCCGTCGATCACCTCGACCACTTTCATCAGCGGCACGGGATTGAAGAAGTGCAGGCCGGCGACGCGCTGCGGCCGCCTGCAGGCCGCGGCGATCGCGGTGACCGACAGCGACGAGGTATTGGTGGCGAGCACCGCGTCGTCGGCGACGATCGCTTCGAGCTGCCCGAACAGCTCGCGCTTCGCGTCGAGCCGCTCGATGATCGCCTCGACGACCAGGTCGCAGTCGGCGAGCGCGGTGAGCGCATCGGCCGGTTCGAGCCGCGCGCGTGCCGCCGCCGCGGCGTCGGCGCTCATGCGTCCTTTTTCGACCTGCCGGGCAAAGACCTCGGCAATGCCGGCGATCGCCGAAGCGACCGCGGCCGCGTTGCTGTCATGCAGGCGCACCGCGATGCCGCTCTGGACGAACAGCTGCGCGATGCCCCGGCCCATGGCGCCACTGCCGACGACGCCGATCCGCTGGAAGGGTGGGGTGCTCATGCGGGGGATTCTACTGGAGCGCCGCGATACACTGGCGCATCGATCCGGGGAGGACATCGTCATGCTGGTACTGGCCGGCTTCGCCGTCAGCAACTACTACAACAAGGTCAAGCTCGCGATGCTGGAAAAAGGCGTCGCGTTCACCGAGGAACTGAACTGGGCGAGCAAGGACGAGCCCACGCTCGAGGCCAGCCCGCTCGGCAAGGTACCGTTCCTGCGCACGCCGCAGGGCACGCTGTGCGAGTCGCAGGTGATCCTCGAATACCTGGAGGACGCGTATCCCCAGGTGCCGCTGCTGCCCGTCGACCCGTTCGAGCGCGCCAAGGTGCGCGAACTGGTCGCGTTCACCGAGCTGCATCTCGAGCTGGTCGCGCGCCGCGTCTATGCGCAGGCGTTCTTCGGCGGCACTGTCTCGCAGGGCACCATCGACGCGACGCGCCGCGACCTCGAGCGCGGCGTGGCCGCCTTCGCGCGGCTCGCCAGATTCGCGCCGTTTCTCGCCGGAGACCGCTTCACGATGGCCGACTGCGTGGCGGTCGTGCACCTGCCGGTGATCTCGATGGCCGGCAAGGCGATCTGGGGCGAGGATCCGCTGGCCGCGCTGCCGGTGCGCGATTACGTGAAGCGCCTGGGCGAACGGCCGACGGTGCAGAAGGTGAACGCCGATCGCAAGGCCAACACCGAGCTGCTGGCGAAGACGCGCGCGAAGTAGCCTGTTCACCCCGCGTCGCGGGCGAAGGCCTCGCGCTCGGCGTCGCGGGCAGTGCTGCACTCGAGCCAGCGCTCCTCCAGCTCGTCCTTCTCGCGGCCGAGCGCCGAGCGTTCGCGCCCGAGCGCCGCCGCGCCGGCACCGTCACGGTAGGCCGCCGGATCGGCCAGGCAGTGCTCGATCTGCGCCAGGCGTGCGTCGATCGCGGCGAGCCGTTGTTCGAGCGCGCCGATTTCGCGATCGAGCGGCTGCAGTCGCTCGGCCAGGCGCGCGCGTCGCCGGGCCGCGAGCCGGCGATCGTCGCGCCGGCTCGCGCCGGCGGCGTCCTCGCGCGTGCCCGGCCCGGCGCGGGAGACGTGGCGGGCATCGAGCTGCGTGGCTTCGTCCGCCTGCGCACCGGCGGCCGCGGTCGCTGCGGTCGCCGAGCGTTGCAGCAGCCACTCGGCATAGTCGTCGAGGTCGCCGTCGAATTCGCGCACGCCGCCGTCGGCCACCAGCATCAGCGTGTCGGCGGTGGCGCGCAGCAGGTAGCGGTCGTGCGAGACGAGCAGGACCGCGCCGTCGAAGCCGGCGAGCGCGTCGGCCAGCGCATCGCGCGCCTGCGCGTCGAGGTGGTTGGTCGGCTCGTCGAGCACTAGCAACTGCGGCCGGTCGTGCAGCATCAGCGCGAGCGACAGCCGCGCTTTCTCGCCGCCCGACATCGGCCCGACCGGCCGCGTCGCAGCGTCGCCCGAGAAGCCGAAGCGTCCGAGGTAGTCGCGCAGCGCCTGCTCGCGCTCGGCGGGCGCGAGGCGCTGCAACTGGGCCAGTGCCGACTCGTCGCCGCGCAGCCGGTCGATGCCCTGTTGCGCGAAGTAGCCGATGCGCACCGGGCGCGACACGCGCAGTTCGCCCGCCCGTGGCGCGAGCTCGCCCACCAGCGTGCGCACCAGCGTGCTCTTGCCGGCGCCATTGCGCCCGAGAATGCCGATGCGCGAGCCGCGGCGCACCGACAGCTCGACGCCGCGCAGCACCGGCGGGTGGCCGGGATACCCGGCGTCGAGCTGCTGCGCCTGCAACAGCGGATCGGGACAGTCGCCGACTTCATGCAGCGTGAACTCGACGCCGCGCAGCGCACGGATCGGCGCGACCTCGGTCATCCGCTCGAGCGCCTTCACCCGGCTCTGGGCCTGGCGCGCCTTGCTCGCCTGCGCGCGAAAGCGCGTGACGAACGCGTTCAGCTGCGCCACGCGCGCTTCCCAGGCGGCGCGTTCGCGCTCGGCCTGCAGCCGGCGCTGGGCGCGCAGCCGTTCGAACTCGCTGTAGCCGCCCGCGTAGCGCACCAGCTTCGCGCCGTCGACGTGCAGGGTGGCGGTGGCGACGCGGTCGAGGAAATCGCGGTCGTGCGAGACGATCAGCGCGGTGCCGGCAAAGCGCAGCAGCCAGCGCTCGAGCCACAGGATCGCGTCGAGGTCGAGGTGGTTGGTGGGCTCGTCGAGCAGCAGCAAATCGCCCGGCGCGAAGAGCGCGCGCGCGAGTTTCAGCCGCATCCGCCAGCCGCCCGACAACGCATCGACCGGCTGCCCGGCCTGCGCGGCGTCGAAGCCGAGCCCGGCGAGCAGGCTGCGACTGCGCGCCTCGGCAGTGAGCCCGCCGGCCTCCTGCCAGTGATCGTGCGCGTGCGCGAGCGCCATGCCGTCGCCCTCGCGCTCGGCCTGCTCGAGCGCGCGCCGCGCTTCGGACAGGCGCGCGTCACCGGCGACGATGAAGCGCCAGGCGGGCAGCGGGCTGGCGGGCAGGCCCTGCTCGAGCCGAATCACCTGGCGCCAGGGCTGCACGATCTCGCCGGCGTCGGGCGGCAGCTCGCCGGCCAGTGCCGCCAGCAGCGTGGTCTTGCCGCTGCCGTTCTGGCCGATCAGGGCGATGCGCTCGCCCGGACCGATGCTCGCGTCGGCGCGATCGAGCAGCACCCTGCCGCCGCGCGACAGCGTCAGTTGCTGCAGGCGGATCACGGGCGCGAGCCGCCCTGCGCGCGGGTGCGCACGCTGCGCGCAGATGGTGCGCCGACCTTGCGTGCCGGGCCGGCGGGCCGGCGCGCTGCCGCGGCCAATTGCGCCGCCTCCAGCAGAACCAGCATCCGCTCGCCGGCGCTCACCGGCAGGTAATGGAATTCGAGCCCGGGAAACGCCGCTTCGAAATGCGCTGCCTCATGACCGATTTCGAGCAGCAGCAGCCCATCGTCGGCCAGGTGGGCCGGTGCGTCGGCGACGATCCGGCGCACCAGATCCATGCCGTCGGCTCCGCCGGCGAGCGCCGTGCGCGGCTCGGCGCGGAACTCCGGCGGCAGCGCCTGCATCGACGCTTCGTTGACGTAGGGCGGGTTGCACAGCACGAGATCGAAGCGCCGTCCTCGCACCGGCGCGAACAGGTCGCCTCGCACCAGTTCGAGGCGCTGCTGCAACCCGTGGGCCGCGCGGTTGGATTCGGCCAGCGCGAGCGCATCGGCCGAGAGATCGGCGCCGACCACCCGCGCATCGGGAAAGCGGTCGGCAGCGAGGATCGCCAGGCTTGCCCCGCCGGTGCACAGGTCGAGAACCGAGGCCGGCCACGAAGGCGCCCGCGGATGCAGCTCGAGCCATTGCGGCAACGCCTCGTCGAGCGCCTCGGCGATCAGCGAGCGCGGCACCAGTGCGCGCTCGTCGCAGGCGAATCGCAGGCCGCGCAGCCAGGCTTCGCCGGTGAGGTAGGCCGCCGGCCGGCGCGTCGCGATGCGCCGCTCGACGAGCTCCGTCGCGGCGCGCCGTTCGCTGCCGGCGAGCCTGGCGTCGAGCCAGGGCTCGAGCGGGTCGGGAGGCAGGTGCAGCGCCCACAGCAGCAGCGCCGCGGCCTCGTCGAAAGCGTTGCCGGTGCCGTGGCCATAGGCGATGCCGGCGGCTTCGAAGCGCGAGACCGCCCAGCGCATCAGGTCGCGCAGCGTGCGCAGTTCGCGCGCCGCGGCGTCGGCGTCGGCCAGGCGACGTTCGACCGCACGGCTCATGGCTGCAGCAGCGCGGAGATCGTGCGCCGGTAGATGTTCTTCAGCGGTTCGAGTTCGTCCAGCCCCACGTGTTCGTCGACCTGGTGGATGCTCGCGTTGACCGGGCCGAACTCGACCACCTGCGGGCAGATGCGCGCGATGAAGCGGCCGTCCGAGGTGCCGCCGGTGGTCGAGAGTTCGGCCGAGATGCCGGTTTCGGCGAGGATCGCCGCCGAGAGCGCGTCGCACAGCGTACCGCGCGCGGTGAGGAACGGCGAGGCCGGCGGCGACCATTCGAGCGTGTAGTCGAGCCCGTGCGCATCGAGCACTGCGGCGAAGCGCTGCTTCAACCCGTCGACCGTGCTGGCGGTCGAGAAGCGGAAGTTGAAGTCGAGCGTGAGACAGCCGGGGATCAGGTTGGCCGCACCCGCGCCGGCCTGAATGCCCGACACCTGCCAGCCGGTGGGCGGGAAATGCCCGTTGCCGCGATCCCATTCGACGGCGACCAGTTCGGCGAGCGCCGGTGCGAACTGGTGGATCGGGTTGCGCGCCAGGTGCGGATACGCGACGTGGCCCTGTACGCCGATGACCGTGAGCCGGCCCGACAGCGAGCCGCGGCGGCCGTTCTTCACCGTGTCCCCGAGGCGCGCGACCGAGGTGGGTTCGCCGACGATGCAGCAGTCGATGTGCTCGCCGCGCGCTGCGAGCGTCTCGACCACGCGCACCGTCCCGTCGGTGGCGGGGCCTTCCTCGTCGGAGGTGAGCAGCAGCGCGATGCGCCCGGCGTGGCTGCCGCCACCGGCCGCGAGGAATTCCTCGATCGCCACCACGAACGCGGCGATCGAGCTCTTCATGTCGGCCGCGCCGCGTCCGTAGAGGCGGCCGTCGCGCACCGTGGGCACGAAGGGATCGCTGGTCCACTGCCCGGGCGGGCCCGCAGGCACCACGTCGGTGTGCCCGGCGAATGCCAGCGTGGGTCCGCTGGCGTTGCCTTCGCGAACAGCCCAGAGGTTGGTCACCCCGTTGCCCTCGATCGTCTCGCAGGCGAAGCCAAGCGGGGCGAGGCGCTCGGCGACGAGGCCCTGGCAGCCGTGGTCGTCGGGGGTGACCGATCGCTGCCGGATCAGCGCCTCGGCCAGCGCGAGCACGCGGCTCATTGCGCCGCAGGGCCGCAGTCGGTTCCCGAACCGAACACTGCCGCGTACAGCGCCTCGGAGAAGCCCACGAGCAGGCGATCGTCGACCTGCAGCACCGGCCGCCTGATCAGCGTGGGGTCGGCCAGCATCAGTTCGGCCGCGCTCGTCTGGTCGGTGATCGTCGCGCGGCGCTCGGGGTCGAGCTTGCGCCAGGCCAGGCCGCGGCGGTTCAGCAGCGAATCCCAGGGCACGCGGCCCAGCCAGCCCGACAGGCGCTGCGCATCGAGGCCCTCCTTGCGGAAATCGTGGAAACGGAAGGCGACGTGGTGCGCGCGTAGCCAGGCGCGCGCCTTGCGAACCTGGTCGCAGGTCTCGATGCCGTAGACGACGACCTCGCCCATGTCAGATATTGAGCATGAATTCGGAGAAGGACGGTCCGTGCGCGTCGCTGTCGCTGCCCGGCCTGGGCGGCTGTCCGAGTGCCGCCGAGGCCATCGCCGGGCTGACCAGGTTGCCGGGCTGCGCGGCGGCCTTGGGGGCCGGTGCAGCGCCTTCCTCGGCCGCGTTCTCGAGCATCCAGAGCAGGTTGGTCGGGGAGTCGGCGTGCGCCATTGCGTCTTCCCTGGCGATGCGGCGCGCACGAACCAGCTCGGCCAGCGCCTGGTCGAAGGTGCGCGAACCCGCAGCCAGGCTCTGGCTCATCGCGTCCTTGATCTCGGTGAGCCGTCCCTGCTCGATGAGTTCGGCGATGTGCCGGGTGTTGAGCAGGAGTTCGACCGCCGGCAGGCGGCTTCCGTCGAAGGCGCGCACGAGGCGTTGCGAGACCACGGCTTTCAGCGTGGCCGCCAGGTCGGCGAGCAGCACCGGCCGGTTGTCCGGCGGGTAGAAGCTCACGATGCGGTTCAGCGCGTGGTTGGCGTTGTTCGCGTGCAGCGTGGCGAGCACCAGGTGCCCCGACTGCGCGTAGGCGATCGCGTTGGACATCGTGGCGGTGTCTCGGATCTCGCCGATCAGGATGCAGTCGGGCGCCTGCCGCATCGCGTTCTTCAGGGCGACGTCGAGCGACTGCGTGTCGGTGCCGATCTGCCGCTGGCTGACGATCGAGCGCTTGTTCCGGAAGGTGAACTCGATCGGATCTTCCAGCGTGAGGATGTGCCCGGTCTTCTGCCCGTTGCGGTAATCGATCATCGAAGCCAGCGTGGTCGACTTGCCGGAGCCGGTGGCGCCGACCACCAGCAGCAGCCCGCGCTTGTCCATCACCAGGTCGCCGAGGATCGGCGGCAGGTGCAGCGTGGCGAGCTCCGGGATGTCGTGAGGAATGAAGCGGATCACGCAGGCGGTCGAACCGCGCTGGCGAAAGACGTTGACGCGGAAGCTGCCGACGTTGCGCACCCCGTAACCGAGGTTCAGTTCGTGCTGGCGCTCGAAGGTCTCCCAGTGGCGCTCGTCGACGATCTCGCGCACCAGCGCCACCACGTTCTCGGCAGCGAGCCGCTGCTGGTTCACCGGCACCATCGTGCCGTTCACCTTGAGTTGCACCGGCGAACCGGGGGCGAGGAACAGATCGGAGGCGTTCTTCTCCGACATCAACTGCAGCAAGCGCTCCATCATCATCGCGGTCTCCCGATGTACTCGCTTCGCGCACCACGCCCGTCCGGGCAGGGCGGGAACTGGAGCGATCGCCGCGCATTGGCTCCGGCATGCCGCCGGTATCGGTGCCCCCCGGCAGGCGGGCGCTGCGGCCGACCGGGGTGCGCCGGCCGACTGCGGGGTCGGGCGTCGACCACCGTGCCTTCGTCGACGTACGTGCCGATGTTCGGGGACCGGGGCATCGGGCCGGGCCTGTTTCCGACGAAGGAGCCGCCACGCGCGACGGCTGGCGGGACGGCGCGGAGCTTCCCGGTGAGCCTCGCGATCATCGCGCAAACGGCTTCACCGGACTCGGCCGAGGGCCCCTTCGTCGCAAATAATGATAAACAAGTTGAATGAACGATCGCAAGTACCTGTTATAGAATAGGTTATGTTTTCAGCCCCTGATGCTCGTTTCGGTCGGGAAGTCACCCAGCTCGATGCGTGGAGCGGGTTTCCAGCCCTTCTTGCGGTGCTCGGCCACCACCGTCGTGAAGATTCCGCCGCGCACGAACCAGCGGGCAGTCAGGCGCAGGTAGCGCGGCGCGGCCGCAGCCACCAGGTCGTCGAGAATGCGGTTGGTCACCGCCTCGTGGAACGCGCCTTCGTCGCGAAAGCTCCACATGTAGAGCTTGAGCGCCTTGAGTTCGAGATTGCGCTGGTCGGGCACGTAGTCGATCGCCAGATTGGCGAAGTCGGGCTGCCCGGTGAGCGGGCACAGGCAGGTGAATTCCGGCACCTCGATGTGCACCAGGTAATCGCGTCCGGGCGCCGGATTGGGGAAGGTCTCGAGCGTTCGGGAGGGTCTTGAAGGCATGATCGGAATCGAAGGCGAACGGCCCCGGGAACCGACCCGCTCATGCTCCCGGGAGGTGGGAGGATCGGGTGCTATTATACGGAGCGTCAAAAGCCGCCCAGAGCGGCTTTTGCGTTTTGCCGGGCGGCCGGTCGCGCTCCGTGCCGACGCCCGCGACTGCAGCAGGAATCCTCGGTGCGACTGAAACAGATCAAACTCGCCGGCTTCAAGTCCTTCGTCGACCCCACCGCGTTCGACGTACCCGGCCAGCTGGTCGGCGTGGTCGGCCCCAACGGCTGCGGCAAGTCGAACATCATCGACGCGGTGCGCTGGGTGCTCGGCGAATCGAAGGCGTCCGAACTGCGCGGCGAGTCGATGCAGGACGTTATCTTCAGCGGTTCGTCCGAGCGCAAGCCGGCCGCGCGCGCATCGGTCGAGCTGGTGTTCGACAACACGCTCGGGCGCATCGGCGGCGGCTGGGGCCAGTACGCCGAGATCTCGGTCAAGCGCGTGCTCACGCGTGACGGCCAGTCGACCTATTTCATCAACAACCAGCCGGTGCGCCGCCGCGACGTGCACGACATGTTCCTCGGCACCGGACTGGGGCCGCGCGCCTACGCGATCATCGGCCAGGGCATGATCTCGCGGATCATCGAGGCGCGCCCCGAGGAACTGCGCGTGTTCCTCGAGGAAGCCGCCGGCGTGTCGAAGTACAAGGAGCGGCGGCGCGAAACCGAGAGCCGGCTCGCCGACACGCGCGAGAACCTCACCCGCGTCGAGGACATCCTGCGCGAGCTCGAGGCGCAGATCGACAAGCTCGAGCGACAGGCCGAGGTGGCGCACCGCTACCGCGACCTCGAAGCCGAGCGCGAACGCAAGCAGCACATGCTCTGGCTGCTGCGCCGTGACGAGGCGCGGGCCGAGGAGGAGCGGCTGGCACGGCTCGCCGCCGATGCGACGGTCGCGCTCGAGGCGCGCCACGCCGAGCAGCGGGCGATCGAAGCCGACATCGAATCGGTGCGCAGCGCGCATTACGAGGCCGGCGACGCGATGCACGCGGCGCAGGCGCGCTACTACGAGTGCAACGCTGACGTGAGCCGGATCGAATCCGAGATCCGCATCGTCGCGCAGACGCAGGGCCAGCTGCGCGAACGGCTCGACAGCGTCGAACAGCAGGCGCAGCGGGCGCTGGCGCAGCAGGAGCACGCGCACACCGGCCGCAGCGGCGCCGATGCGCGCCTGGCCGATTCGCGCGCGCTCGCCGACGAACTGGCCGCCCGGGTCGCCGCGCATGCCGACGAGGTGCCCGAGCTCGAAGAGCGTGCCCGCCAGGCGCGCGCGCGGGTCGACGAGGCACGCGCGCGCGTTGCGCAGACGCGCCAGGCGATCGAGGTCTGTGCGCTGCACGAGCGCAAGGCGGCCGAGGGTCTCGACCTCGCGTCGCGCCGGCGCGAGCGGCTGCAGGCACAGGCGGGCGAGCTGGGCACTTTTCGCCCCGAGGAGCTCACGCAGGCGCGCGAGGCCCTCGCTGCCGCCGACGAGGCCGAGCGGCTGGCCACCGAGCGGCTGGCGGCGATCGAGGCGACCTGGAGCGAGCTCGAGGCGCAGCGGCAGCCGTCGCAGCAGGCGTTGCGCGAGGCCGAGGCGAAGCTCGCACAGGTCGAGGCACGCATCGCCGCGCTGCGCCAGTTGCAGGAGCGCGTCGAGAGCCAGGCGAGGGTGCAGCCGTGGCTGGAGCGTCACGGGCTCGGCCGGCTCGCCAGGCTCTACCAGAAGCTGCGCATCGACGACGGCTGGGAAAACGCGATCGAGTCGGTGCTGCGCGAGCGGGTCAACGCACTCGAGGTCGGGCGGCTGGAGAACGTGGCCGGACTGGCCGCCGACGCGCCGCCGTCGAAAGTCGGCTTTTTCGCACCGGCCCCGATCGGCGGCAGTGCGGCCGGGGTCGGCGGCCTGCGGCCGCTGCTGTCGGTGGTGCAGGTGGGCGATGCCGGCGTGCAATCGCTGCTCTCCGACTGGCTCGCCGGTTACTACGTGGCCGATTCGCTCGAAGCCGCGATGGCGCAGCGTGCGAGCCTGCCGCCGGGCGGGCAGTTCGTGGTCGCCGCCGGTCACCTGGTGGGTCGCCAGTCGGTGCTGATGTACGCGGCCGACTCCGAGCAGGAGGGCGTGCTCGCGCGGCGCCACGAGCTCGACAACCTGGTGCGCGAGCAGCGCGCGCAGCAACTGATGGTCGACGACGTGCGCAGCCACGCGGCGCGCATCGAGGCGGGGGCGTCGGAGCAACTCGCCGCGCTGATGGCGCAACGCGACGAGCACAACCGCGGGCTCAAGGAGGTCGCGAGGCTGCGACTCGAGGCGCAGCGCCTCGAACAGGAGCAGGCGCGGGTCTCCGAGAGCCGCGAGCGCATCGAAGACGAACTCGGCGAGCTCGCGGCGCGGATCGCCGAATTCGAGGACACGATCGCCGGCGAGACCGGGCGCTTCGAACGGCTCGACGCCGAACTGGGCGAGCGCCAGCAACACGCCGAAGACCTGCAGCTCGCGTTCGAGCAGGTCGAGCGCGAACTCGCGCAACGCCGCGAGGCGCTGCGCCAGCAGGAGCGCGAGGCGCAGGAAGCCGCGTTCGCGGTGCGCGCGATCGAGGCCGAGATCGAGCGCCTGGAGGCATTGCTCGCGCAGGGCCAGGTGATGGCCGAGCAGGCGGCGGCCGAGCGCGCCACGGTTCTCGGCAAGCTCGAGCAGCTCTCCGATGCGGCGGCGCGCCAGGCGCTTCAGGACGCGCTCGCGGCGCGCAGCGGCGCCGAGCAGGCGCTCGGCGCCGCGCGCCAGCGCCTCGACGAGCTGACGCAGGCGCTGCGCAGCCGCGAGGAGCAGCGGCTCGCGGTCGAACGCGCCCAGGAGCCGCTGCGCCAGCAGCTCGTCGAACTGCAGTTGAAGGAGCAGGCCGCACGGATGAACGCCGGCCAGTACGCGCAGCAGCTCGTCGAAGCGCAGGTCGACGAAGACGGCATCGCCGCGCTGCGTGCGGCGTTCGCCGATCCGCCGCGCCCGTCGTGGCTGCAGGGCGAAGTGACGCGCTTGTCCAACGCGATCGCCGCGCTCGGGCCGGTGAACCTGGCGGCGCTCGACGAACTCGCCCAGGCGGCCGAGCGCAGGGGTTTCCTCGATGCGCAATCGGCCGACCTGAACGAGGCGATCGCGACGCTCGAGGACGCGATCCGGCGCATCGACCGCGAGACGCGCCAGCTGCTGCAGCACACCTACGACACGGTCAACGGCCACTTCGGCCAATTGTTCCCGCAGTTGTTCGGGGGCGGCGAAGCGAGACTGATCCTCACCGGCGACGAGATCCTCGACGCCGGAGTCCAGGTGATGGCGCAGCCTCCTGGCAAGCGCAACACCTCGATCCACCTGCTCTCGGGCGGCGAGAAGGCGCTCACCGCGATCGCGCTGGTGTTCGCGCTGTTCCAGCTCAACCCGGCGCCGTTCTGCCTGCTCGACGAGGTCGACGCGCCGCTCGACGAGGCCAACACCGAGCGCTATTGCGACATGGTGCGGCGCATGTCCGGGCAGACCCAGTTCCTGTTCATCACCCACAACAAGATCGCGATGGAGCTCGCGCAGCAACTGGTGGGCGTGACGATGCAGGAGCGCGGCGTCTCGCGCATCGTCGCGGTCGATCTCGAGGCCGCCGCCCGGATGGCGGAGGCGGCGTGAGCAGTCTCGGCCTGAGCCTGTTGCTGCTGGTGGCGCTCGCGGTCGGCGTCGCGCTGGCGTACAACCTGCGCCAGGCCTGGCCGCGGTGGCGCTACCCGCAGGCAGTGCGCTGGCTGAAGATGCGTCGCGAGCGGCCGGGTGCCGGCGCGCAGGCCGGCAGTGTCGCGCCCCAGAGCCGGCGTACGCCGTCGGCGGCCGGGCGCAGCGCCCCCGACGACACCGGCGCGGCGCGCGGCGAGCCGCGGCTCGGGGCTACTCCGGTCGTCGACGATGGCGGCCCTGCACCGGGCAGTCCCGAGGCGCTGCAGGCGTCGCGTACGGCCGCGCGGCCCACGATCCGGAGCACCCACGGCGCAATCGCGCCGGCCACGAAGGCGGCCGCACCCGAAGATGCGGGCGCCCCCGAGAGCGCAGCCACGGCGCCGTTTGCGCAGCCCGCGGCGAGCCCGTCGCCAGGCGCGTCCGCGGCCCCGACGACTGTCGCTGCCGCAGCGCCCGCGGGCATCGCGCAGCCGCGGCTGTCCGAGATCTGCGACTGCATCGTCGAGATCTCGCCCGCCGAACCGTTCGGCGGCGAGCGGCTGACGGCGATCGCGCAGCGCTTCCGGCGCGCCGGCGGCAAGCCGATCATCGTCGAAGGCCAGGCGGCGGACGCTGCGCCTGGCGACTGGAGCGTGCCCGATGCGGCGCGCCAGTACGCGGCGCTTCGCGTCGGCATCCTGCTGGCCAATCGCCACGGTCCGCTCAACGCAATGGAATTCTCCGAATTCGCAACCGGTTTGCAGGCGATCGCCGAGTCGCTGGCCGCGCTCGCCGACACGCCCGACATGTCCACGGTGCTCGCGCGCGCGCGCGACCTCGACGCCACCTGCGCACAACTCGACGCCCAGATCAGCCTGAACGTCGACGCGCCCGAGGCGGTCTCCCCGGCGCAACTCGCGGCACTGGCCGGCGTGCTCTCGATCGCCGAACGGGGCAGCAACCGCTACGCACGGCTGGGCCCGCAGGGCGAACTGGTCTTCTCGGTGGCGCTGTCCGACCTGCCCAACCGCTTCACTTTCCTGCTCGACGTGCCGCGGTCTTCGCCGCAGCTGCAACCGTGGACGCAGATGCTGGCGACAGCGCGCGCCTGCGCGCAGCAGGTGGGCGGAGAACTGGTCGACGACGGCGGGCGTGTACTCGCCGAGGCCGCGCTCGCCCAGATCGGCCGCCAGCTGGTGCAGCGCTACGAGTCGCTCGAGGCGATCGGCCTGCCGGCAGGCTCGGCGCTGGCGCTCAGGGTGTTCAACTAGGCCGCCCGAGGCCGGCAAGCCAGGTGGACACCGCCTCTGCGCGCGCCGCGAAGCTGCGCGAACTGCTCGCCCGCTACGACTACGAGTACTACGTGCTCGACGCGCCGAGCGTGCCCGACGCCGAATACGACCGGCTGTTCCGCGAACTCCAGGAGCTCGAACGCGCCCACCCTTCGCTGGTCGTTGCGAGTTCGCCCACGCAGCGTGTCGGCGGCGCGGTCTCCGGCGCGTTCGCCGCGGTGCGCCACGCCTCGCCGATGCTGTCGCTGAACAACGCGTTCGCGGACGAGGAAGTGCTGGCCTTCGACCACCGCGTGCGCGAGCGGCTGGCCGAGGAAGGGCTGCCGGTCGAAGAGCTGCGCTACAGCGCCGAGCTCAAGTACGACGGTGTCGCGGTGAGCCTGCGCTACGAGCACGGCGTGCTCGTGCAGGCAGCCACGCGCGGCGACGGCGCCACGGGCGAGGACGTGACCGCGAACATCCGCACGGTGCGCGCGATTCCGCTTCGGCTGGCGGGCATCGCGCCGGCGCTGCTCGAGGTGCGCGGCGAGGTGCTGATGTACCGGCGCGAGTTCGAGCGGCTCAACGAGCGCCAGCGCGAGGCGGGCGAGCGCGAGTTCGTCAATCCGCGCAACGCGGCGGCCGGCAGCCTGCGGCAGCTCGACCCGGCGATCACCGCGTCGCGGCCGCTGCGTTTCTTCGCGTATGGCCTCGGCGAGTCGGCGGGCGCGGCGCTGCCCGCCACGCACTCGGCACTGCTCGACTGGCTCGCCCGCATCGGACTGCCGGTCGGCCCCGAGCGCACGGTGGCCGAGGGGCCGCAGGAGCTGCTCGCCTTCCATCGGCGCATGCAGTCGCTGCGCCCGACGCTCGCCTACGACATCGACGGCGTGGTCTACAAGGTCGAGTGCCGCGACTGGTACGACGCGATCGGCTTCGTGGCACGCGCGCCGCGGTTCGCGCTCGCCCACAAGTTCCCGGCCGAGGAGGCGCTCACCGAGCTGCTCGACATCGAGGTGCAGGTCGGGCGCACCGGCAAGCTGACTCCGGTGGCGCGACTGCGCCCGGTCTTCGTGGGCGGCGTCACCGTCACCAACGCCACGCTGCACAACGAGGACGAGATCGCCCGCAAGGACCTCCTGATCGGCGACACGGTGGTGGTGCGCAGGGCCGGCGACGTGATCCCGGAAGTGGTGCGTGCGCTGCCCGAGCGCCGCGGCGAGCCGCCGCCCCGGCGTGCGTTCGAGATGCCCCGGACCTGCCCGGTCTGCGGCTCGTCGGCGGTGCGCGAAGAGGGCGAAGCCGACTGGCGCTGCGTCGGCGGCCTGTACTGCGCGGCGCAGCGCAAGCAGGCACTGCTGCATTTCGCTCAGCGCCGAGCGATGGACATCGAAGGCCTGGGCGAGAAGCTGGTCGACCAGTTGGTCGACACCGGGCTGGTTCGCACTCCGGCGGATCTCTACCGGCTCGACATCGCGACGCTGGCCGGCCTCGAGCGGATGGGCGAGAAGTCGGCTGCCAACCTGGTCGAGGCGATCCGGCGCTCGCGCCGCACCAGCTTCGCCCGCTTCCTGTTCGGATTGGGCATCCGGCACGTCGGCGAGGAAGTCGCCAGGGTGCTGGCCGAGCACTATCGCGACACCGCGGCGCTGATGCGCGAAGACTGGCCGGCGCTCGCCGCGGCCAAGGCGAACATCCAGAAAGACAACGCCAGGCGCCGTGCGCGCGGCGAAGCGCCGGAGCCGGTGCCGCTCGAGGGCATCGGGCCGGAAATCGTGGCCAGCCTGCAGCGCTTTCTCGCAGAGCCGCACAACCGCGAGGTGATCGCCGCGCTGCAGGCCTCGGGCATCGAGTTCGTGCGCGACGCCGCTCCCGGCGAGGCGCTCGCCGGGCGCAGCTTCGTGGTCACCGGCACGCTGCCGACGCTGTCGCGCGAGCAGGCCCACGAGTTGATCCGCCGCCACGGCGGCACCGTCGCCTCGTCGGTCTCGCGCAAGACCGACTTCGTCGTGGCCGGCGAAGCGGCCGGCTCCAAGCTCGGGCGCGCCCGCGAGCTCGGCATCGCGGTGATCGACGAGGCCGCGTTACTGACCATGACCGGCGAAGGCCGCTCGCGGCGATCTCCGGACGAACCGGACCATCATTCATCAGGGAGCGATCCAGCATGAGCACACCGATCCGCCGCCGCGTCAGGAAAGCCGTCTTTCCGGTCGCCGGCCTGGGCACCAGGTTCCTGCCCGCGACCAAGGCGCAGCCGAAGGAAATGCTGCCCGTGGTCGACAAGCCGCTGATCCAGTACGCGGTCGAGGAGGCTGCCGCCGCCGGCATCACCGACATGATCTTCATCACCGGACGCGGCAAGCGCTCGATCGAGGACCACTTCGACAAGGCCTACGAGCTCGAATCCGAGCTCGCGCTCAAGGGCAAGACCGAGTTGCTCGAACAGGTCTGGTCGACCACGCCGAAGGACATCCACTGCGTATACGTGCGCCAGCCCGCACCGCTCGGGCTCGGTCACGCGGTGGGCTGCGCGCGCGACCTGATCGGCGACGAACCCTTTGCGGTGCTGCTGGCCGACGACCTGATGCGCGCGCCGCCGGAAGGCCCCGGCGTGCTCGCCCAGATGGTCGAGCTCTACGAACTCACCGGTTCGAGCGTGGTCGCGGTGCAGGACGTGCCGCGCGAAGAGACCGCCTCGTACGGCATCGTCTCCACCGACGGCCACGGCCCGGTCGAAGGCAGCGAGCGCATCGTGGGCATCGTCGAGAAGCCCGCGCCCGAGCGGGCGCCCTCGACGCTGGCGGTGGTCGGCCGCTACGTGCTGAGTGCGCGCGCCTTCGAGTTCCTCGACGCGTTGCAGCCGGGCGCCAGCGGCGAGATGCAGCTCACCGATGCGCTGAACGAACTGTGCGCCGCCGAGCGGATGCTCGCCTGGCGCTACCGGGGCAAGCGCTTCGACTGCGGCTCGAAGTTCGGCTACCTGCAGGCCACGGTCGAACTGGCGCTCGAACACCCCAAGGTCGGCGAACGCTTCGCGGAGTATCTCGCCGGGATGGCCACGCGACTTGCCGAACACGCGCCCGGCGGGCGCGGCTGAACGCGAGGAATCCGCAGATGCTGGCAATCATCGGCGGCAGCGGTTTCGCGAAGCTCGCGGGGCTGGGCAAGGCGCGGCGCGAGGTGGTTCGCACCCCCTACGGCGATCCGTCCTGCGCGCTCACGCACGGCGAACTCGACGGTCGACCGATCGTGTTCCTCGCGCGCCACGGCTACGGCCACACGATCGCCCCGCACGAGATCAACTATCGCGCCAACGTCTGGGCACTGCGGCGGGTCGAGGTCACCCAGGTGGTCGCGGTGGCCACGGTGGGCGGCATCCGCGCCGACTGCGTCGCCGGAAGCCTGGTGGTGCCGGACCAGATCGTCGACTACACCTGGGGGCGCAAGCACACCTATTTCGAGGGCGTCGAGCAGCCGGTCACGCACATCGACTTCACCTGGCCCTACGACGCAGCGCTCAGGAACCAGTTGCTGGAGGCGGCGCGACGCTGCGGCAGGCCGGTCATCGACGGGGCCGTCTACGGCTGCACGCAGGGACCGCGCCTCGAGACCGCCGCCGAGATCGCGCGCCTGGCGCGCGACGGCTGCGACCTGGTCGGCATGACCGGCATGCCGGAGGCCGCGCTGGCACGCGAGGCCGGGCTCGCCTATGCGTCGCTGTGCGTGGTCGCGAACCAGGCGGCCGGGCTCGGCGCCAGCCGCGCCGGCATCTCGATGCCCGAGATCCACACGGTGCTCGAGGCGACGATGGGCCACGTGAGGACGGTGCTCGCCGAATTGGCGCGCGCCTGAGGCCGCGGGCGCTGCGCGCCCGAGTCCGCGTCCGGCCTCGGGCCGGGCCCGCGGGTGGGGCGTCGCTTCAGGCGCGCAATTCGGCGAGCAGCGCGGTCTCGAACTGAAGTTGCTCGCGCGGATTGCGCAGCGCCTCGCCGTCGATCAGGAAGACGTCCTCGACGCGCTCGCCCAGCGTCGTGATCCGCGCGGTGTGCAGGTCGATCCGGTATCGGCCGAGCACCCGCGCGATGGCGTAGAGCAGCCCGGTGCGGTCGTTGGCCACCACCGACAGCAGGAACTGGCGGCCGCGCTCGTCGGGACGCAGGTCGACCGACGGCTCGATCGGGAACGAGCGCGAGCGCCGCGACGCGCGCCCGCGCACCGGTGGCGGCAACTCGCCCGGCCGCGCCAGTCGCTGCGCGAGCTCGTTTTCCACCTGCACCAGGATGTCGCGATAGTGGGCCGGGCCGGCCGGATCGACCAGCACGAAGCTGTCGAGCGCGTAGCCGTGCTCGGTGGTGTGGATCTTCGCATCGAGCACCGACAGGTTACGGCCGTCGAAATAGCCGCAGATGCGCGCGAACAGGTCGGGCTGGTCGGGCTGGTAGACGACCACCTGGAAGCCTTCGCCGATCGGCGCCAGGCGCGCCCGCACGATCGGGCTTGCGGTGTCGGCGTGCGCATGCAGCACGCGCGTGTGCCAGGCAACGTCCTGCGGGTCGTTGCGCAGGAAGTAGGGCGCATCGAGCTGGCGCCAGAAGTGTGCGTAGCGCTCGGGGCCGATCGCATACAGGCCCAGCACCCGCACCGCCTCCGCACGCCGCGCGTCCAGGCGCACCTGCGCCGAGGGTGTCTCGCCCGCCAGCACCCGCCGGGTCAGCCGGTAGAGATCCTCGAGCAGCTTGCCTTTCCAGGCGTTCCAGACCCTCGGGCTCGTGCCGCGGATGTCGGCGACGGTGAGCAAGTACAGCGCGTTCAGCCGCTCCTCGGTCTTCACCAGCGCGGCGAAGCGGGCAATGACGTCCGGATCGCTCAGGTCCTGTTTCTGCGCCACCGAGGACATCGTCAGGTGCTGCTCGACCAGGAACTCGATCAGCGCGACGTCGGCCGGCGAGACGCCGTGCTGGCGACAGAAGCGGCGTGCGTCGAGCCGCCCGAGCTTCGAGTGATCGCCGCCGCGCCCCTTGGCGATGTCGTGAAACAGCGCCGCGACCAGCAGGCGCCACGGCCGGTCGAAGCCGCTCATCAGCTCCGAGCAGAACGGATACTCGTGCGCGTGCGCGCTGATCGTGAAGCGGCGCAGGTTGCGCACCACCATCAGGATGTGCTGGTCGACCGTGTAGACGTGGAACAGGTCGTGCTGCATGCGTCCGACGATGCGGCGGAACGCCGGCAGGTAGCGCCCGAGGATCGACCACTGGTTCATCCGGCGCAATTCGTGCGTGACTCCGCGCGGCGCCTGCAGGATCTGCATGAACAGCTCGCGGGCGACCGGATCGCGCCGGAACGCGCCGTCGATGCGCGTGCGCGCGTGCCAGAGCGCGCGCAGCGTGCGCGTGGTCATGCCGGACAGTTCGGAGTGGCGCACCATGACCACGAAGGCGCGCAGCATCGATGGGGGGTCGCGTTCGAAACACGCGGGGTCGATCGCGTCGAGCATGCCCTGCAGGTTGCGGAACTGCGCGTCGATCGGCACGGGCTGCGCATCGGGCGCCGGAAACAGCGCGGCGCGCAGGTTCTGCAGCACGATCGTGTTCAGCTGGGTGACCGCCTTGGCCGCCCAGTAGTAGCGCTGCATCAGTTCTTCGGAGGAGCGCCGGGCGTCGGCGCCGGCCAGCCCGAGTGCCGCTGCCACCGGCGCCTGCAGGTCGAACACGAGCCGGTCTTCGTGCCGGTCGGCCAGCACGTGCAGCCAGGCGCGGATGCGGCGGATCCGGCGGTCGTTGCGGCGCAGTTGCGCGGCCTCGCTGGCGGTGATCAGGTCGCGGTGCTGCAGTTCGGGCCAGCTGCGGCCGAAGCCGGCCGCGCGCGCGATCCAGAGGATCACGTGCAGGTCGCGCAGGCCGCCCGGGCTTTCCTTGGTGTTGGGCTCCAGGCTGTACGGCGTGTCGTCGTACTTCGAGTGGCGCTGGCGCATCTCGAGGAGCTTGGCCACGAAGAAGGCGCGCACGTCCAGTTCGGCGGCGAGCGTGCCGGCCAACTCATGGGCCAGCTCGCGGTTGCCGGCCAGCCAGCGCATCTCGAGCATCGCGGTCTGCACCGTGAGGTCGGCGCGCGCCTCCTCCAGGCACTGCGCGACGGTGCGCACGCTGTGGCCGATCGGCAGGCTGCAATCCCAGCATGCGCCGACGAAGGCTTCGAGGCGCTGCAGCAGCGCGGCGTCGGCATGCTCGGCGCGCACGATCAGCAGGTCGACGTCGGAGTGAGGGAACTGGTCGCAGCGCCCGTAGCCGCCGACCGCCAGCAGCGCGGCCTGGCGCCCGGGGCGGGCCGCGCGCCACAGGCCCCGCAGGGCGCGGTCGCTCGCGCGCGAGAGCGCGCGCGACAGCGCGTCGGGGTCCTGTGTGCGGCGGAATCGCTCGATCGCCGCCGCGCGCGCCTGCAGGAAGTGCTCGCGCAGGCCGGCGGGATCGGCGAGCGGCTTCACGCGACCGCGGGCAGCGGCTCCGGGCGGGCCGGGGTGCCGGCCGAGACGGTCAGCACTTCGTGGCCGGAGTCGGTCACCAGCACCGTGTGCTCCCACTGGGCCGACAGGCTGTGATCCTTCGTGACGATCGTCCAGCCGTCGGCCATCTCGCGCACCTCGCGCTTGCCGGCGTTGATCATCGGCTCGATGGTGAAGATCATCCCCGGCGCGAGGCGCTCGCCGACGCCCGGCTGGCCGTAGTGCAGCACCTGCGGCTCCTCGTGGAAGCGCCGCCCGATGCCGTGGCCGCAGAACTCGCGCACCACCGAGTAGCCGTGGGCCTCGGCGTGGCGCTGGATCGCGTGGCCGATGTCGCCGATCGTCGCGCCCGGGCGTACCTGGTCGATGCCGATCCACATGCACTCGAAGGTGACCTGGCACAGGCGGCGCGCGGCGACCGACGGCTCGCCGATCATGAACATGCGGCTGGTGTCGCCGTGGAAGCCGTCCTTGATGACGGTGATGTCGATGTTCATGATGTCGCCGCTCTTCAGCACCCGCTCGCCCGGGATGCCGTGGCAGACCTGGTGGTTCACCGAGGTGCAGATCGAGCGCGGATACGGCCGGTAGCCGGGCGGGGCGTAGTTCAACGGTGCCGGGACGGTCTTCTGTACCTCGACCATGTATTCGTGGCACAGGCGGTCGATCTCGCCGGTGGTGACGCCGGCGCGAACGAAGGGGGTGATGTAGTCGAGCACTTCGCTGGCGAGGCGACCTGCCACGCGCATGGCCGCGATTTCGGAAGCGGACTTCAGGATGATGGGCATGCTATGATTATAAGCTTGGCTGGACGCCCATGCGGGCGGTGCTTCGCGAGCTTCGCGCGGCGGCCCAACCCGCAGGCAGCCGGCCAAGAAAATGCGCGCACCGCCGCTGTTGGGTGCCGCCGATCGCGCAGACTTCGCAGGCGATGCCCGCGAGCCGTCGCGGTCGGGGGTGGCGAAAGGACGCGCCGCAACCGGCCGGTTCGCGCCGGTCAGCGCGGCGCGGCATCGCGGGCGGTGCGTCAGGCTCAACCCGATCGGAGTTTGTCATGTCCGTCACCATGCGGCAAATGCTCGAGGCCGGCGTTCATTTCGGCCACCAGACGCGCTTCTGGAATCCGCGGATGGCCCCGTACATCTACGGCCACCGCAACCGTATCCACATCTTCAACCTCGAGAAGACCCTGGTCATGTACCAGGACGCGATGAAGTACCTGCGCCAGCTCGCGGCCAATCGCGGCACGGTGCTGTTCGTCGGCACCAAGCGCCAGGCGCGCGAGATCGTCGCCGAGGAAGCGGCACGCGCCGGCATGCCCTACGTCGACCAGCGCTGGCTCGGCGGCATGCTCACCAACTTCAAGACAGTCAAGTCGTCGATCAAGCGGCTCAAGGACATGGAGGCCACGCAGTCCGAGGGTGGCCTGGAACGCATGTCGAAGAAGGAGTCGCTGATGTTCCAGCGCGAGCTCGAGAAGCTGCACACCAGCCTCGGCGGCATCAAGGAAATGGGCGGGCTGCCCGACGCGCTGTTCGTGATCGACGTCGGCTTTCACAAGATCGCGGTCACCGAGGCCAACAAGCTGGGCATTCCGGTGGTGGCGGTCGTCGACAGCAACCACACGCCCGAGGGCATCGACCACGTCATTCCCGGCAACGACGACTCCGGCAAGGCGATCCGGCTGTACGCGCGAGGCGCGGCCGACGCGATCCTCGAGGGGCGCGCCGCGTCGCTGCAGGAAGCGATCAAGGCCGCCACCGACGACGAGGAGTTCGTCGAGGTCGACGGCGAGGACGCCTGAGGGTCGGCGCCGAGCGCGATCCGGCGCCAGTCACGGGAACGAGCGGCCCGCCAGGGGCCGACACAGGAGCAATGCGATGGCGGAAATCACCGCGAGCATGGTGAAGGAACTGCGCGAGAAGACCGACGCGCCGATGATGGAGTGCAAGAAGGCGCTCACCGAGGCGGGCGGCGACATGGCCCGCGCCGAGGAGATCCTGCGCGTGAAGCTCGGCACCAAGGCGGGCAAGGCGGCCACGCGCGTCACGGCCGAAGGGGTGGTCGGCATCTGGGTGGCCGACGACCGCAAGCTCGGTGCCATCGTCGAGGTGAACTGCGAGACCGACTTCGTCGCCAGGAACGACGACTTCCTCGCGTTCGTCGACGAGCTCGCCGGACTGGTGGCCAGCGCCGCGCCGGCCGACGTGGCAGCGCTCTCGGCGCTGCCGATGGGTGCAAGCACCGTCGAGGCCACGCGTACCGAACTGGTCGGGCGCATCGGCGAGAACATGAGCATCCGCCGCTTCGCGCGCGTGGCCGCCGAGGGTCGCCTGGCCAGCTACGTGCACGGCGGCTCGAAGATCGGGGTGCTGATCGACGTCGACGGCGGCGACGAGGCGCTGGCGAAAGACCTCGCGATGCACGTTGCGGCGAGCAAGCCCAGGGCGCTGTCGAAGTCCGGGGTGCCGGCCGACGACGTCGAGCGCGAACGCTCGATTGCGCAGCAGAAGGCCGCCGAGTCGGGCAAGCCGGCCGAAATCGTCGCGAAGATGGTCGAGGGCGCGATCCAGAAGTACCTGAAGGAGGTCACGCTGCTCGGCCAGCCGTTCGTCAAGGACGACAAGCTCACCGTCGAGCAGTTGCTCGCACGGCGTGGCGCCCGGGTCGCCCGGTTCGAGCTGTACGTGGTCGGCGAGGGCATCGAGCGCAAGCAGACCGACTTCGCTGCCGAGGTTGCCGCGCAGGCGGCTGCCGCCGCGGCCCGGTGACGGCATTCGTTCCGGAAAAGCCCCATAATTCCGGGCGGCGCGGCCCCGGCAAGGTTCCGAGCAGCCGCGTCGATCAGGAGGGTGCGTGAGTTCGAACGACAGCCTGGCCCTCGCGAGTGCGGCGCCTGCGGCTCCGGCGCTGGCCTATCGCCGCGTGCTGCTGAAGCTCTCCGGCGAGGCGCTGATGGGCGACGAAGCCTACGGCATCGATCGCGCCACGATCGAGCGCATGGTCGGCGAGATCGCCGACGTCGTCGCCTCGGGGCTCGAACTGGCGATCGTCATCGGCGGGGGCAACATCTTTCGCGGGGTCGCGGGCGGGGCAGCGGGCATGGACCGCGCCACCGCCGACTACATGGGCATGCTCGCCACCGTGATGAACTCGCTCGCGCTGCAGGATGCGCTGCGCCAGCGCGGCGTGGTCGCCCGGGTGCAGTCGGCGCTCAAGATCGAGCAGGTGGTCGAGTCCTACATCCGCCCCAAGGCGCTGCGCTACCTCGAAGAGGGCAAGGTCGTCATCTTCGCGGCAGGCACCGGCAATCCGTTCTTCACCACCGACACCGCGGCGGCGTTGCGCGGGGCGGAAATGGGCGTCGAGCTGGTGCTCAAGGCCACCAAGGTCGACGGCGTGTACAGCTCCGACCCGATGGCCGATCCCGATGCGAAGCGGTACCGGCGCATCAGCTTCGACGAGGCGATCGCGCGCCACCTGAAGGTGATGGACGCAACCGCGTTCGCGCTGTGCCGTGACCAGAAGCTGCCGATCAAGGTGTTCTCGATCCTTGAAGAGGGGGCGCTGCGCCGGGCGCTGAGCAGCGACGACGAGGGCACGCTCGTCCACGTTTAGGGAGACAGCATGAGCATCGCCGAGGTACGCAAGTCGGCCGAGCAGAAGATGCAGAAGTCGATCGAGTCGCTCAGGGCGGGGCTGGCGAAGATCCGCACCGGCCGCGCGCACGCGGGGCTGCTCGACCACATCCACGTCGACTACTACGGCAGCATGGTGCCGATCGGCCAGGTGGCCAACGTCACCGTCCAGGACGCCCGGACCATCGCGGTGCAGCCCTGGGAGAAGAAGATGGTGCAGGTCGTCGACAAGGCCATCCGCGAGTCCGACCTGGGGCTGAACCCGTCCACCAGTGGCGACCTGATCCGCGTGCCGATGCCGCCGCTGTCCGAGGAGCGCCGGCGCGAGCTCACCAAGGTGGTCAGGCACGAGGGCGAGCAGGCCAAGGTGGCGGTGCGCAACCTGCGCCGCGACGCCAACGAGCACCTGAAGAAGCTGCTCAAGGACAAGGAAATCTCCGAGGACGACGAGCGGCGCGCCCAGGAGGAAGTGCAGAAGCTCACCGACCGCTTCGTGGCGGAGATCGACAGAATGCTCGCGGTCAAGGAACAGGAGATCATGACCGTCTAGCACCGCGCATCGCGCGGGCGTCCATCCTCACACCCCGATGTCCACCTTCACCAGTTCCACCGTGGCGGTTCCCGGGTATCGCGCGATCCCGCGCCACGTCGCGATCATCATGGACGGCAACGGCCGTTGGGCCACCGCGCGCCGCCTGCCGCGCGTCGCCGGTCATGCGAAGGGCGTGGAGGCCGTGCGCGCCACCGTCGAGGCCTGCGCGCGCCGCGGCGTCGAGTTCCTGACCCTGTTTGCGTTCAGCTCCGAGAACTGGCGGCGCCCGGCCGAGGAAGTCTCGGTGCTGATGCGCCTGTTCGTCTCGGCGCTCGAGCGCGAGGTGACGCAGCTCCAGAAGAACGGCATCCGGCTGCGCGTGGTGGGCGAGATCTCGGCGTTCGAGCCGCGGCTGCGCGAGCTGATCGCCCAGGCCGAGCTGCGCACCGCCGCCAACCAGCGCATGACGCTGACGATCGCGGCCAACTACGGCGGGCGCTGGGACATCATGCAGGCAGTGCAGGCGGCGTTGCGCGAGCAGCCCGAGCTCGCGCGCCACCCGGAACTGTTCGGCGAGCAGGCGCTCGCGAAACACCTGGCGATGGCCTACGCGCCCGAACCCGACCTGTTCATCCGTACCGGCGGCGAGCAGCGCATCAGCAATTTCCTGCTGTGGCAGCTCGCCTACACGGAGCTGTATTTCACCGATGCCTGGTGGCCCGACTTCGACGCGGCCGCGCTCGATCGTGCGATCGAGTCCTACGCGACCCGCGAACGGCGCTTCGGGCGAACCAGCGCGCAGGTCGCCGCCGCGACCCCCGGCTGAGCATCGTGCCGATGCTCGCCAAGCGTGTCGTCACTGCCCTGGTCCTGCTGGCGCTGCTGCTGCCGGCGATCTTCGCGTCGGCGGCCTGGGTCTGGGGAGCGGTCACGCTCGCGTTCCTTGCGGCGGCCGCGTGCGAGTGGAGCAGGCTGCTCGGGTATCGCCGCGCGGCCGGCGTTGCGGCGGCCGCGCTCGCAGCGATCGGCGTCGCGTTGCTCGCCTGGCACGAGCGCGGCGGCTGGCCTCCCTGGCTCGTCCCGGCAACCTGCGCTGCGGCCACCGTGCTGTGGGCAGTGCTCGCGCCCCTGCGCCTGTGCCGCGGCGATGCACGCGGCGGCGGCTGGCCGTTGGCGGCTGCACTGCTGCTCGCCTGCTGGGTCGCGCTGCTGGCCCTGCGCGACATCGGGCCGCTGGCGCTGCTGGTGGCGATGGCGATCGTCTGGGTGGCCGACATCGCGGCCTATTTCGCAGGCCGTGCGTTCGGGCGGCGCAAGCTCGCGCCGGCGATCAGCCCCGGCAAGACCTGGGAAGGCGCGCTCGGGGGCTTCATCGCGGTGGCGCTGCTCGGGTGGGCGGCAGCTTCGGTTCAGCTGCTCTCGCAGGCGTTGCCGGCGCAACTGGTGGCTCACTGGCCGGTGCCGGCAGCGCTGCTCGCACTGGTGTGCCTGGCCGCGCTGTCGATCGTGGGCGATCTGCACGAATCGCTGCTCAAGCGCCAGGCGGGCGTCAAGGACAGCGGGTCGCTGCTGCCGGGCCACGGAGGCGTGCTCGATCGCATCGACGCGATGATCCCGACCATGCCCGCGGCGATGCTGCTGCATCGCCTGCTGGGATAATCCCGGGATGCATTCCGCCACACGCACGCTCACGATCCTCGGGGCCACCGGCTCGATCGGCCTGAGCACGCTCGACGTCGTCGCGCGGCATCCGGGGCGCTACCGCGTGTTCGCGCTGTCGGCGCACCGCCAGGTCGACGCGCTGGTCGCATTGTGCCTGCGTTACCGGCCGGTCTTCGCGGTGCTCGGCGACGCCGCCGCCGCCGCGGCTGCCCGCGCGCAACTGGCCGCCGCCGGCTGCCCGACCGAAGCGCTCTGCGGCGAAGCCGCCCTGGCCGAGGTTGCTGCGCATCCGCAGGTCGACACGGTGATGGCCGCGATCGTCGGGGCGGCCGGCCTGACTGCCGCGATCGCGGCGGCGCGCGCCGGCAAGCGGATCCTGCTCGCCAACAAGGAGTCGCTGGTGATGGCGGGCGAAGTGTTCCTGCGCGCCTGCCGCGAGGGCGGCGCCACCGTGCTGCCGATCGACAGCGAGCACAACGCGATCTTCCAGTGCCTGCCCCCGGGCCAGCGCACCGGCGCTGCGGCGCCCGGTGTGCGGCGCATCGTGCTCACCGCCTCGGGCGGGCCGTTCCGTCGCGCGAGCGCCGCCGAGATGTCGCGGGCCACCCCGGCACAGGCCTGCGCCCACCCGAACTGGTCGATGGGTCGCAAGATCTCGGTCGACTCGGCGACGATGATGAACAAGGGGCTCGAGCTGATCGAAGCCTCGTACCTGTTCGGCCTGCCGGAGTCGCGGCTCGACGTGCTGGTACACCCGCAGAGCATCGTCCACTCGATGGTCGAATACGAAGACGGCTCGATGCTCGCGCAACTCGGCAATCCCGACATGCGCACGCCGATCGCGCACGCGCTCGCGCATCCGGAGCGCATCGACAGCGGCGTCGCGCCGCTCAGCCTGGCGATGGTGGGCAGTCTCGATTTCGAGGCACCCGACCCGCAGCGCTTTCCGTGCCTGAGGCTGGCGCGCGAGGCGCTGCGCGCGGGCGGGGCCGCGCCATGCGTGCTCAACGCGGCCAACGAGATCGCGGTTGCGGCCTTCCTTGCCGGCGAGATCGGCTTTCCCGGCATTGCCGGGGTCGCCGAGGCGGCGCTGGCTGCGTCGGGCTCGCGCGCGGCAGGCTCCGACCTCGACGAGGTGCTCGAAATCGATCGGGAGGCGCGCTCGTTCGCGCGCGGCCAGCTGGCGAGGTGCGCGGCATGAGCGGACTGCAGACGCTGGTCGCGTTTCTCGCGGCGCTCACGCTGCTCATCTTCGTGCACGAGCTCGGCCACTATCTCGTCGCGCGCTGGTGCGACGTCAGGGTGTTGCGCTTTTCGATCGGCTTCGGCAAGCCGCTTCTGACCTGGCGCGTCGGTCCCGATCGCACCGAATGGACGATCGCGGCCGTGCCGCTGGGCGGATTCGTTCGCATGCTCGACGAGCGCGACGCGGCTTCCGGACCCATCGCCCCGCATGAATTGCCGCGGGCGTTCACCCGCAAGACGCTTGCGCAGCGCTCGGCGATCGTCGTCGCCGGGCCGCTCGCCAATTTCCTGCTCGCGATCGTGCTGTACGCCGCGATGGGCTGGATCGGCACCGAAGAGCCGGCCCCGGTGATCGACCAGCCGGCGGCCGGCACCGCGGCTGCCGCCGCGCAACTGCGCGAGGGCGACCGCATCGTTGCGGTCGACGGCGATGCGGTGCGTTCCTGGAACGAGGTCCGGCTCAGGCTGCTCGAGCCCGTGATCGACCGGCGCGACGGCGTGCTGCTCGTGCAGCGGGAGGGCGGCGCGATCCAGGCACAGATCGACACGCGCGGGCTGCCGCCCGACGAGGCCGAGCGCGACTTCCTCGCCACGCTCGGGCTGCGGCTCGCGCCTGGCAAGGTGGTGATCGGCAACCTCATCGGCGGCGGGGCGGCCGAACGCGACGGGCTGCTCGCGGGCGACGAGTTGCTGTCGGTGGGCGGCGCCGCGGTGCGCCGGGCGGCCGACGTGATCGAGCGGGTCAAGGCCAGCGCCGGCAGGCCGCTGTCGTTCACCGTGCAGCGCGGGCGCGACCAGCTCACGATCGCGGTCACCCCCGACGCGGTCGCCGCGCCTGGCGGCGAGGGCGCCGCGCCGATCGGGCGCATCGGCGCGGGCCTGCAGGACCGCCTGCTGATGCAGACCGTGCGCTACGGTGCGCTCGAATCGCTGGGGCAGGGCGCGCGCCAGACCTGGGACATGTCGCTGTTCTCGCTGCGCATGCTCGGCAAGATGCTGATGGGCGAGTTGTCGCTGCGCAACCTGAGCGGGCCGGTGACGATCGCCGATCTTGCAGGGCAATCGGTGCGCGTGGGATGGCTTGCCTACGCGAGTTTTCTCGCGCTGATCAGCATCAGCCTGGGCGTGCTCAACCTGCTGCCGATCCCCGTGCTCGACGGAGGGCATTTGGTATATTACGCGCTCGAAGCGGCGCGCGGCAGGCCACTGCCGGAGCGCTTCGTGGTGGTCACGCAAAAGGCCGGCCTGGCGATCATCATGATGATGATGGCGCTGGCCCTGTTCAACGACATCACCCGCCTGATCGGTTCCTGACGCATGGCATTCGACCGACGCCGACCGGGGCGCAAGCCGGCATCGGCGCGCCTTGCGTCGGCCGCAT
Organism: Burkholderiales bacterium; assembly: GCA_003577305.1. Classification (GTDB taxonomy): domain Bacteria; phylum Pseudomonadota; class Gammaproteobacteria; order Burkholderiales; family Burkholderiaceae_E; genus Zeimonas. The sequence continues at coordinate 20,315 of QEVL01000017.1, read as the reverse complement.
TCATCACGGCGCTTGCGTGCGGTGCTGCCTGCGGCCCGGCTCTCGCCTTCGAGCCGTTCGTGATCCGCGACATTCGCGTCGAAGGGGTGCAGCGCACCGAACCCGGCACCGTGTTCAGCTACCTGCCGGTGCGCGTCGGCGACCGGATCACCGACGAGAAGGCGAGCGAGGCGGTCAAGGCGCTGTTCGCCACCGGTTTCTACCGCGACGTGCGCCTCGAGGCCGAGGGCGACGTGCTGGTGGTCCAGATCGAGGAGCGTCCCGCGATCGCTTCGGTCGACGTCAGCGGCGCGAAGGAGTTCGACAAGGACACGCTGAAGAAAGTGCTGCGCGAGCAGGGGCTTGGCGAATCGCGCATCTTCGACCGCGCGATCCTGGAGCGCGCCGAGCAGGAACTCAAGCGCCAGTATCTCGCGCGCGGCCGCTACGCGGTGCGCGTCACCTCCACCGTCACGCCGCTCGAGCGCAATCGGGTCGGCATCGCGATCGCGATCGAGGAGGGCGAGACCGCGAGGATCACCGCGATCCGCTTCGTCGGCAACAAGGCGTTCGACACGAAACGCCTGCTCGGCGAGATGAACCTGTCCACGCCCACCTGGTTCACCTGGTACTCGAAGGCCGACCAGTACGCCCGCGAGAAGCTCGCCGGCGACCTCGAGACGCTGCGTTCGTTCTACCTCGACCGGGGCTACCTCGAGTTCAACGTCGAGTCGACCCAGGTGTCGATTTCGCCCGACAAGCAGGGCGTGGAGATCACCATCGGGGTCAACGAGGGCGAACAGTTCCGCGTCTCGGAAGTCCGCTTCGGCGGCGAACTCCTCGGGCGGCAGGCGGAGTTCGAGCCGCTGGTGCAGCTGAAACCCGGCGACGTGTTCTCGGGCAGCAAGCTCACCGAGTCCACCAAGCGCATCTCGGACAAGCTCGGCACGCTCGGCTACGCGTTCGCCAACGTCAATGCGGTGCCGCAGATCGATCGGAGCAGGCGCGAGGTTTCCTTCGACATCCTGGTCGACCCGGGCCGGCGGGTCTACGTGCGGCGCATCGACATCGCCGGCAACGTGCGCACCCGCGACGAAGTGATCCGCCGCGAGTTCCGGCAGTACGAAGACGCCTGGTACGACGCCGACAAGATCCGCCTGTCGCGCGAGCGGCTCGAGCGGCTGGGCTATTTCACCGACGTGCGGATCGAGAACCGGCCGGTGGCCGACGCGCCCGACCAGGTCGACCTGAACGTGATCCTCACCGAGCGTCCCACCGGCAACATCTCGCTCGGGATCGGGGTTTCGAGCACCGAGAAACTGATCCTGTCGGGCTCGATCGTGCAGCCGAATTTCCTCGGCACCGGCAAGTCGGTGGCGCTGCAGGTGAACACCAGCCGGCTGTCGCGCTCGGTCGTGATCTCGCAGACCGATCCTTATTTCACCCCCGACGGCGTGAGTCGCAGCTTCGACCTGTACATGCGCGGCTTCAACGCGGACGAGTTGCGCCTCGGCGACTACCGCACGCGCTCCACCGGCCTGGGCCTGCGCTTCGGCGTGCCTTACACCGAATACGACCGGGTCAGCTTCGGCATGACCTACGAACGCAACGACGTGAAGCTCGGCGCGCTGGCGCCGCGACGCTACACCGAGTTCGTCGATGAATTCGGCACCTCGAGCACTGCGCTGCTCGCGGTGCTGGGCTGGAACCGCGACAGCCGCGACAGCGCGATCAATCCCACACGCGGGCGGCTGCAGAACGCCGGCCTGGAGGTCACGCTGCCGGCAGCCGAGCTGAGATACTGGCGCGCCACCTACACGCACCAGTGGTACTACCCGATGACGCGCGACTTCACGCTCGCGCTCAACGGAGACCTCGGCTTCGGGCGCGGCTTCGGTGGCATGGCCTATCCGCTGTTCAAGAACTTCTATGTCGGCGGCATCGGTTCGGTGCGCGGCTACTATCCGAGCTCGATCGGCCCGCGCGAGGTCGAGACGCTCGTCGGCGGCGGCACGCAGGAAGTGCCGCTGGGCGGCGTGACCCGCATCGTCGGCAACGCCGAACTCCTGTTCCCGCTGCCGGGCACCGGTCGTGACCGCACGATCCGCTCGTTCGTATTCGTCGACGCCGGCACCGTGCTGGCCGAGGGCCAATCGTTCAGTGCGGGCGACCTGCGCTACTCGGCCGGCATCGGCCTCACCTGGTTGTCTCCGATCGGCCCGCTGAAACTGAGCGTCGGCTACCCGATCCGCAAGCAGGCCGGCGACCGCACGCAGCGCTTCCAGTTCCAGATCGGCACCGGGTTCTGATTTCCCATCTTGCCCGTCGTTGCAACTGTGCGACAATCCACGCCTCGAATCGATGCGATCACCAGGAAGGGCTGGATGAAGCTTGTCAGGACTTTCGCGGCGTGCTGGCTCGTGACCGCCTGTGCGCTGGCGAGCGCCCAGGAAGCGGGCAAGATCGGGTTCGTGAACACCGAGCGCATCCTGCGCGATGCCGCGCCGGCAAAAGCTGCGCAGCAGAAGCTCGAGCAGGAGTTCAGCCGGCGCGACAAGGAGTTGCAGGAGTTGGCTGCGCGCCTGAAGTCGCTCGGCGAGAAGCTCGACCGCGATGCGGCGATCACCACCGACTCCGAGCGCCAGCGGCGCCAGCGCGAGATTGCCGAAGTCGAGAAGGAATACCAGCGCAAGCAGCGCGAGTTCCGCGAAGACCTGAACCAGCGGCGCAACGAGGAGCTCTCACAGGTCATCGACAAGGCCAACCGCGTGATCAAGCAGATCGCCGAGCAGGAGAAGTACGACCTGATCCTGCAGGAAGCGGTGTTCGCGAGCCCGCGCATCGACATCACCGACAAGGTGCTGCGCGCGCTCGGCAACGGCAAGCAGTAGTGCCGACGCGCCTGCGGCCGGCGGCGGCGACACCCTGAACGGGCGCCCGCGATGCGCCGCCTCCCGCAGGGACTGACGATCGCCGAAGTGGCGCGCCGGCTCGGGGCGAGGCTGCGTCGAGGCGATCCCGAAAGGCGCGTCCATGCGCTGGCGAGCCTGGGCGCGGCAGGCGCCGACGACCTCAGTTTTCTCGCTTCGGCGCGCCACGCCGCGCAGGCCCGGCAGACGGGCGCCGGCGCGGTGCTGGCGCCGGCGGCCCTGGCCGGCGAAGTCGCGGCAGGCAGCGCGCTGATCGAAGTCGAGGACGCGCACCGCGCGTTCGGGCAGATTGCCCGCGAGATGGCCGCGCTGCTGGCGCACCCGATCGCGCGCGGCGTGCACCCCGCCGCGATCGTCGCGCCCGGCGCGAGCCTGGGCAGCGAGGTTTCGATCGGACCGTTCGTCGTGGTCGCAGATGGCGCGCGGATCGGCGACGGCACCGTGCTCGAAGCCGGTGTCTCGGTAGGTCGGGGCAGCGTGATCGGCACGGGCTGCCGGCTGCATCCGCGGGTCACGATCGAGCACGATTGCACGATCGGCAACGACTGCACCGTCTTCGCCGGCACCGTGGTCGGCGCCGACGGCTTCGGCTTCGCCGGCACACCGCAGGGCTGGGAGAAGATCCCCCAGCTCGGCGCAGTGGTGATCGGCAACTCGGTCGAGATCGGGGCCAATTGCACGATCGACCGGGGTGCACTCGAAGACACGGTGATCGGCGACGGCTGCAAGCTCGACAACCTGATCCAGATCGCACACAACGTGCGCGTGGGCGAGCACACCGCGATCGCGGGTTGCGTCGGCATCGCCGGCAGCGCGGTGATCGGGCGGCGCTGCCGCATCGGCGGCGGGGCCGGAATCCTCGGGCATCTCGAGATCTGCGACGATGTGACGATCTCGGCGATGAGCCTGGTCGCCCGCTCGATCCGCAAGCCGGGCTTCTATTCGGGCGTATTCCCGCTGATGGACAATGTCGACTGGGAGAAGTCGGCGGCGCTGCTCAGGCGCCTTCCGCAGTGGCGGGAGCGCCTGCGCCGGCTCGAACGAACCGACAGGGACGAACAATGACCGTGCTCGACATCCGCGCGATTCTCGAACATCTGCCGCATCGCTATCCGATGCTGCTGGTCGACCGGGTGCTCGAGCTCGACAAGGGCAAGCGCATCGTCGCTGTGAAGAACGTCTCGATCAACGAGCCGTTCTTCACCGGGCACTTTCCCTACCTCCCGGTGATGCCGGGGGTGCTGCAGGTCGAGGCGCTGGCGCAGGCCGCGGGAATCCTCTCGTTCCAGACGATGGGTCGCGTTTCCGACGCGAGCACCGTCTACTACTTCGTCGGCATCGACAGCGCGCGCTTCAAGCGACCGGTCGTGCCCGGCGACCAGTTGCGGCTCGAAGTCGAGATCCTGCGCATCTCGCGCTCGATCTGGAAATACGCGGGCAAGGCCACTGTCGACGGCCAGGTCGCTGCCGAGGCCGAACTGATGTGCACGCTGCGCGAGATCGGGCCGGCCAACGGCAACGGCAACGGCAACGGCCCGGGCGCGGCCTGAACCAGCAGATGCGCGGCATCCATCCGACCGCGATCGTCGATCGGGGCGCCGAACTCGACAGCAGCGTCGAGGTGGGCGCGTATTCCACGATCGGCGCCGGGGTGCGCATCGGCGCCGGCACCTGCATCGGCCCGCACGTGGTCGTCGAGGGGCGCACGACGATCGGCCGCGACAACCGCATCTTCCAGTTCGCGTCGGTCGGCGCTGCCCCGCAGGACAAGAAATACGGCGGCGAACCTACCGCGCTCGAGATCGGCGACGGCAACACGATCCGCGAGTGCGTGACGATCAACCGCGGCACCGCCCAGGATCGCGGCGTCACCCGCATCGGCAACGACGCGTGGATCATGGCCTACGTGCACATCGCCCACGACTGCGCGCTCGGCGATCACGTGATCATCGCCAACAGCACGAACCTGGCCGGTCACGTGGAGATCGGCGACTGGGTGATCCTCGGCGGCGCGACGCAGGTCCACCAGTTCTGCAAGATCGGCGCGCATGCGATGACCGGCGTGGGCACCGTGGTGCTGCACGATGTGCCGCCGTACGTGATGGCCTCGGGCAGCAGCGCGGCGGCGCACGGCATCAACTCCGAGGGGCTGCGGCGGCGCGGCTTCGACGCCGCGCGGATCAGCGCGATCCGTAGCGCCTACAGGCTGCTGTACAGGAGCGGCGTGACGCTGCAGCAGGCGCGCGAAGCGTTGCGCGCCCGGATCGCGCAGGAAGACGCGCACGGCGACCTGGCGCTGCTCGCCGATTTCCTCGACGGCGTCACGCGCGGCATCGTGCGCTGATGTCGGCGCAGACGAAAGCCGCCGGATCGCTGACGCTGGGCATGGTGGCCGGCGAGGCCTCCGGCGACCTCCTTGCCGCCTCGGTGCTCGAAGGGCTGGCTGCGCGCGTGGGCTGGCTCGAGTCGGCCGGCATCGGCGGTCCGGCGATGACGCGGCACGGCTTCGACGCCTGGTGGACGATCGACGCGCTGTCGGTCAACGGCTACCTCGAGGTGTTGCGTGAATACCCGCGGCTGCGGCGCATGCGCAACGCGCTCGCCGCGCGGCTGGCATCGTGGCGGCCGCAGTTGTTCGTCGGGGTGGACGCCCCCGATTTCAACCTCGACCTGGAAGCGCGGCTGCGCGCGCAGGGCATCCGTACCGCGCATTTCATCAGCCCGTCCATCTGGGCCTGGAGGCGCGAGCGCATCGACAGGATCCGCCGCAGCGTCGACCACATGCTGCTGGTGTTTCCGTTCGAGGAGGCGATCTATCGCGAGGCGGGCATCCCGGCCACCTACGTCGGCCACCCGCTGGCCGACACGATCCCTGCGCGGGTCGACGCGAGCGCGGCGCGGCGTGCGCTCGGCCTGCCGGCGCACGCGCCGGTGGTCGCTCTGCTGCCCGGAAGCCGCAGCGCCGAGGTGGAGCATCTCGCGCTGCCGTTCCTGCGCACCGCGGCCTGGCTGCACGAGCGGCGCGCGGAGTTGCACTTCGTGATGCCTGCAGCCTCGGCGAGGCTCTTCGAGCGGCTCGGTGCGATCGCGGCCGCGGCGGGCTTGCCCGAGCGGCTGGCGCTCACCCTGGTCTGCGGGCGCTCGCACGAGGCGCTCGCTGCTGCGGATGCGGTGCTGGTGGCCAGCGGCACCGCGACACTGGAGACCGCGCTGTTCCGCAGGCCGATGGTGATCGCGTACCGGATGAGCTGGCTGAGCTACCGGATCATGCGCCGCATGAGCTACCTGCCCTGGATCGGCCTGCCCAACATCCTATCGGGGAGCTTCGTCGTGCCGGAGTTCGTGCAGGGCGCGGTGCGTCCCGCCGCAATGGGCGAGGCGCTGCTGCGCCAGCTCGACGACGACGCGCACCGCAGCGGCATCGTCGCCCGGTTCGCGTCGCTGCACGAAGCGTTGCGTCGTGGCTGCGCCGAGCGCGCGGCAGCGGTCGTGCTCGAGGTGGCAGGTGTCTGAGCGCGTCGCCAGGGCCGCGCGCGGCGGCCGCGCTGCGAGCGCGCAACTGGCGCTGGCGCTGCCGGCGCCCGCGGGACCGATGTGCGGCGTCGACGAAGCCGGGCGGGGTCCGCTCGCCGGGCCGGTGTACGCGGCCGCGGTGATTCTCGATGTCCGGGCGCCGGTTGTCGGGCTGCGCGACTCCAAGACGCTGTCGGCAACGCGCCGCGAGGCGCTGGCGGGCGAAATCCGCGAGCGCGCGCTCGCCTGGGCCGTCGCCAGCGCCAGCGTGGCGGAAATCGATGCGGCAAACATCCTGCAGGCCACGCTGCTCGCAATGCAGCGCGCAGTGGCCGGACTTGCAATCGAGCCGGTGCTCGCGCGCGTGGACGGCAACCGTCCGCCCAGGCTGCGCTGCCTGGTGCAGACGCTGGTGGGCGGCGACGCGTTCGAACCGGCGATCTCGGCTGCATCGATCCTGGCCAAGTGCGCGCGCGACGAGGCGATGCTCGCGCTGCACGAGCGCTTCCCCCAATACCGCTTCGACCGCCACAAGGGCTACCCCACCGCCGAGCACCTCGCGTTGCTGCGCGAACACGGACCGTGCGAGGAGCACCGCCGCAGTTTCGCGCCGGTGCGCGCGCTCGCCCGGGGGCGGGCCGGATGAGCGACGAGATCGTCTCGGCTGCGAACGAGCGCTTTCGCCGTCTGCTCGCGCTCGCCTCGTCGGCCCGCGAGCGCAAGCGTCACGGGCTGTCGGTGATCGAGGGCGCACACCTCGTCCAGGCGTGGCTCGATCGCTTCGGCGCCCGGGAGCGCGGCCTGCAGGTGTTCGTCGCGCGGCGAGCGCTGGCCGCCGGCGAGGTGCGGGCGCTGCTGGCGCGCCTGTCCGAGCCGCCGGCGGTGCTCGACGACCGCCTCTACGCGCGCGCCAGCCAGCTCGAGCACGGCAGCGGCCTGCTGGCGATCGTGCCGACGCCACGACCGGCGCTGCCCCCTCGACTGACCGAAGACGCGGTCTACCTCGATCGCATCCAGGATCCCGGCAACGTCGGCAGCATGCTGCGCACCTGCGCGGCAGTGGGCGTGCGGCTCGTCCTCGCGTCGCCGGGAACCGCATTCTGCTGGTCCCCGAAAGTGCTGCGCGCCGCGATGGGGGCCCATTTCCACCTCGACATCCACGAAGGAGTCGATGCCGGGTGGCTGCCCGCGCACGTCGCGGTCGCGGTGCGCGCGGCCGAGGCCGGTGCGGCCACCTCGCTCTACGCCGCCGACCTGAGCGCGCCCGCTCTCTGGCTCTTCGGCAACGAGGGGCAGGGGCTGGACGCGGGGCTGAGAACCTGGCCTGCGGTGAACCCGATCGCGATCCCGCAGCGTCCGGTGGTCGAATCGCTCAACGTCGGGGTGGCCGCTGCGCTTTGCCTGTACGAACAGCGGCGCCAGAGGCTCGCCGCGGCTCAGAACGTGTGAAGCAATCGGCCGCGCCCGGAAGGCACGCCGGGAAGCGCCCGGGCGAGGCGCAAAGCGCAGCCATATCGGCCGATATGGCGAGCACTTGCAACGAAGCACGGGCGCTTCCTGGCGTGCAAGACGGGTGCGGATGACTGCTTCACACGTTCTCAGTGATGCTGGAGTTCCTGCAGGATCGTTACCGCGATCTCCTCGATCGACTTGGTCGTCGAGGACAGCCAGCGGATGCCTTCCCGGCGCATCATCGCCTCGGCCTCTTCCACCTCGTAGCGGCAGTTTTCGATCGAGGCATAGCGGCTGCCGGGGCGGCGCTCGTTGCGGATCTCGGCCAGCCGCTCGGGCGCGATCGACAGGCCGAACAGTCTGGACTTGTATCGATACAGCACCTCGGGCAGGCGGCGGCGCTCGAAGTCGTCGGGAATCAGCGGGTAGTTGGCGGCGCGCACGCCGTGCTGCATCGCCAGGTACAGGCTGGTGGGCGTCTTCCCGCTGCGCGACACGCCGATCAGGATCACCTCGGCGTTCGCGAGATCGGCGTGCAGCTGCCCGTCGTCGTGCGCGAGCGAGTAATTGATCGCCGCGATGCGCCGCTGGTAGGCCTCGGTGTCGATCGCCGCGTGCGAGCGGCCGATGGTGTGCGTCGAGCGCACGCCGAACTCGCTCTCGAGCGGTTCGACGAAAGTGGCGAACAGGTCGAGGAAACGGCAGTTGGCCAGCCGCACCACGTCGTTGATCGACGCGTCGACCAGCGTGCTGAACACGATCGGGCGGTGGCGATCGAGCAGCGCCTGCCGGTCGATGCGCTCGACCGCCTGGCGCGCCTTGTCCACCGAGTCGACGAACGGCAGGCGCACTTCGCGCAGGCGCAGTTGTTCGAACTGCGTGAGCAGCGAGTGGCCGAAGGTTTCGGCGGTCACGCCGGTACCGTCGGAGACGTAGAAGACGGTCCGGTCGTAGTTCTCGCTGCCTGAATCGGGCATCTGCAGGTTCCCGGGTGGATTGCCGACCGCCGGGCGGCGGCTGGAGAGAGCCCTGCGAACCGCGCGCAGGCCTCGCGAGCGCTAAAATTACCCGAACTTCGCGAAACAATCTCCAACCATGTCAGGACTGTCCCATGAGCCAACACGAAGGACGACTCGTCGTCCCCTTCGAAGAACTGCGCATGACCGATGTCGATTCGGTCGGGGGGAAGAACGCGTCGCTGGGCGAGATGATCAGCCAGCTGGCCGCTTCCGGGGTGCGCGTGCCCGGCGGCTTCGCGACCACCGCACACGCGTATCGTGAGTTCCTGCGCGAGAGCGACCTCACCGGGCGCATCGATGCGCGGCTGCGCGGGCTGAACACCGAAGACGTGAAGGCGCTGGCCGAGTGCGGCGCCGAGATCCGCGGCTGGATCGTCGCGGCGCCGCTGCCGGCGGCGCTCGAGCGCGAGATCCGTCGCCACTACGAGCGGATGGTCCAGGAGTCGGGCGGCCCGATCTCGGTGGCGGTGCGCTCGTCGGCCACTGCCGAAGACCTGCCCGACGCCTCGTTTGCCGGCCAGCAGGAGACCTTCCTCAACGTCAACGGCATCGATGCGGTGCTCGAGCGGGTCCGCCACGTCTTCGCTTCGCTGTACAACGACCGCGCGATCTCCTATCGGGTGCACAAGGGCTTCGCGCACGGCGAAGTGGCACTGTCGGCGGGCATCCAGCGCATGGTGCGCAGCGACCTCGCCAGTTCGGGCGTCATGTTCACGATCGACACCGAATCGGGGTTCCCCGACGCGGTGTTCATCACCAGCTCTTACGGGCTGGGCGAGACGGTCGTACAGGGTGCGGTGAACCCCGACGAGTTCTTCGTGCACAAGCCGATGCTCGCGGCGGGCAAGTTCCCGATCATCCGGCGCGAGCTGGGCTCGAAGCTGATCCGCATGGGCTTTGCCGGAGACGAGGGCGGCGATGCCGCGGCCGGGCGCACCGTGCGCACCGTCGACACCCCGGCCGACATGCGCAACCGCTATTCGCTCGGCGACGACGACGTGATCGAGCTGGCGCGCTACGCGGTGATCATCGAGAAACACTATGGCCGGCCGATGGACATCGAATGGGGCAAGGACGGCCGCGACGGCAAGCTCTACATCCTGCAGGCGCGCCCGGAGACGGTGAAGTCGCTGCAGGGCGAGCGGCGCCAGCAGCGCTACCGGCTCAAGGGAAGCTCGGACGTGCTCGCCTCGGGGCGCGCAATCGGCCAGAAGGTCGGCGCCGGCCGCGTGCGCGTGGTGGCCGACGCCGCCGACATGGAGCGGGTTCGCCCCGGCGACGTGCTCGTCACCGACATGACCGACCCGAACTGGGAGCCGGTGATGAAGCGCGCGGCGGCGATCGTCACCGACCGCGGCGGGCGCACCTGCCACGCGGCGATCATCGCGCGCGAACTGGGCATTCCGGCGGTGGTCGGCTGTGGTGACGCCACCCGCAGGCTGCGCGACGAGTCGCTGGTCACGGTGTCGTGCGCCGAAGGCGACACCGGCTACATCTACGACGGCCTGCTCGAAACCGAGGTCACCGAGTTCGACGCCGGCGCGATGCCCGAACTGCCGGTCAAGGTCATGGTCAACGTGGGCAATCCGACGCTCGCCTTCGAGTTCGCGCAGTTGCCCAACGACGGCGTCGGCCTGGCCCGGCTCGAATTCATCATCAACAACAACATCGGCATTCACCCCAAGGCGATCCTCGACTATCCGAACGTCGATGCCGAACTGAAGAAGGCGGTCGAGAGCGTGGCGCGCGGCCACGCGACGCCGCGCGCCTTCTACGTCGAGCGCCTGGCCGAGGGCGTGGCGACGATCGCCGCCGCCTTCTGGCCGAAGCCGGTGATCGTGCGCCTGTCCGACTTCAAGTCGAACGAGTACCGCAAGCTGATCGGCGGCTCGCGCTACGAGCCCGAAGAGGAAAACCCGATGCTCGGTTTTCGCGGCGCTTCGCGCTACATCGCCGAGAGTTTCCGCGACTGCTTCGAGCTCGAGTGCCAGGCGATGCGCAGGGTGCGCGAGCAGATGGGGCTCGTCAACGTCGAGCTGATGGTGCCGTTCGTGCGCACGACGAAGGAGGCGGCCGGGGTGGTCGACCTGCTCGCCAGCAACGGGCTGCGTCGCGGCGAGGCGGGCCTGCGGCTCATCATGATGTGCGAACTGCCCTCGAACGCGCTGCTCGCCGAGGAGTTCCTGCAGTACTTCGACGGCTTCTCGATCGGCTCGAACGACCTCACGCAGCTCACGCTCGGCCTGGACCGCGATTCCGGCCTGGTCGCCGAGGGCTTCGACGAGCGCGATCCGGCGGTGAAGATGCTGCTCGAGCGCGCGATCGGCGCCTGCCGCTCGGCCGGCAAGTACGTGGGCATCTGCGGGCAGGGGCCGTCCGACCATCCCGACCTGGCCCAGTGGCTGATGGAGCAGGGCATCGGCTCGATTTCGCTGAATCCCGACACGGTGATCGCCACCTGGCAGCAACTGGCCGGCGGCGGGGCGCGCTGAAACGAAGAGGACGAAGAGGGCTCCCGCAGGAGCCCTCCTGGCAGCTTCGCGCAGTACTCCGCGAAGCTGCGGCGGCAGCGGGGCCCCGCGCGCGGGGCGCCGCTGCTCACCTGGTGACCATCAGCTGCGTCTTCCTGCCTTCCCTGAAGGTGTAGAGCGTCAGCGAGCCGTCCTTGATGTCGCCGCGCCGGTCGAACGCGATCGTGCCCGTCACGCCGTCGTACCGGATCTTCGCCAGCTCCGGCAGGTATTTTCTTCGGGTCGGTCGAGTCGGCCGTCTGCATCGCCGCCACGAGCACGTTGACCGCGTCGTAGACGTAGGGCGCATACAGTCGCACCTCGACGCCGTGCTTCTCCTCGAAGTGCTTCCTGAACGCCTCCATGACCGCGACCCTGTCCGCGGCGACCCCTCCGGCTTCGGCGCACACGACCCTGCCTTCGCCGACTTCCGGAACTCGTCGGCCACGCCCTGGCCATGCGCGGTGCGGTCGTCGATGAGGCCACCACGCGGAAGGTGGTCTTGAAGCCCTGCCGGGTGTACTTGGGCGCGGTCGACGATGGCGAGACCTGCGGGATGCCGGCCTCGCTGTAGATGCGCGATGCGGGAATCGAAGTGCCCGAGTTCAGGTGTCCGACGACGCCCACCACTGCGGCGTCGACCAGCTTCTGCGCGGCCGCGGTGCCCTGCTTCGGATCGGCCGCGTCGTCTTCGGAGAGCAATTCGAAGCTGACCTGCTTGCCGCCGATCGTGATCTTCTTCGCGTTCAGTTCCTCGACGGCGAGCTTGGCGCCCAGATCGTTGTCCTTGCCCAGGCGGGCGATGCCGCCGGTCATCGGCGCGACGTGGCCGATCCTGACGACCGTCTGCGCGGCCACGGGGGCGCTGGCGACCGCGAAGGCCGAAGCGAGTGCAATTCCGGACTGGCCGGATGCTAGGATGCCGCACAGGAAGGGGGCGATGGCGAAGCAGGGGGCGATGGCGAAGCGGAGCAACGTGACGATCGTGCCGGCAGGCTTCATCGGCGCATCGGCGCCGGCGGCGCGCGCCGCGGGCGTGGCGCGCTGCCCGGCAGTGCTCCCGAACAGCGCCGCCCGCACCGCCGGCTGAGCGTGTTTCCAGGCGCAGGGTTCCGCACATGGCATCGAGCACCGTCACCGCCGGCATCGCGCAGTTCCTGAAGGAACATCCGCCGTTCTCGCAGATGGAGGCCGCCGACGTCGAGTTCGTCGCCGCAAACGTCGAGCTTGCCTATTACGCACGCGGCGAAGTGCTGATCGGGCCCGAAGACGGCGTGCCGGGCGCCTGCTTCATCGTCAAGCAGGGTCTGGTCGAAGGCCTGCGCCGCCGCCCCGACCGAACCGGGGCCGACCTCGAGCCGATGGTGCAGCGCGTGCCCGGCGAGTTGCTGCCGGTCAGCGCGCTGATGGCGCAGCGGCCGGTGATGTCCACCTACCGCGCGGCCGGCGACGTGTTCTGCTGGCTCCTGCCCAAGGCTCGCTTCGACCAGCTGCTGCAGCGCAGTGCGGTCTTCCTCGATTTCTGCAAGCGCCGCATGGGCAGTCTGCTCGACCTCTCGCACCAGGCGCTGCAGGCGAGCTATGCCGCCGGCTCCACCCACTGGCGCTCGATCCAGGCCCCGCTCGAGTCGCTGCTCGGCCGCGCGCCGGTCACCTGCGGGCCCGACGAGAGCCTGCGTGCGGTGTTCGAGCGCATGGAGCGCGAACGCGTCGGCGCGATCATCGTGATGGAGCCCGATCCGGGGCAGCGCGACAGGGTGACGGGCATCTTCACCCGTCACGACGTGCTCGGCCGGGTGGTGCTGCCCCGACGCTCGCTCGACGAGCCGGTGCGCGGCGTGATGAGCGCGCCCGTGGTGACGATGGACGTGGGCGACACCGTCGGCGAGGCGATGCTGGTGATGGCCGACCGCACGATCCGGCACATCCCGGTGATGCGCGCGGGGCGCCTGGCCGGGGTGGTCGCCGAGCGCGACCTGTTCGTGCTGCAGCGGCGCAGCATGAACCAGATCGGCGACGCGATCGGCCGCGCGGCCAGCGTCGAGGAGCTGAAGCTGCCGGCTTCCGACATTCGCCAGTGGTCGCGCGCACTGGTCGCGCAAGGCGTGTCGGCCGCCTTCATCACCCGGCTGATCAGCCGCCTGAACGACCAGCTCGCGGTGCGGCTGATCGAACTGAAGGCCGCCGAGCACGGGGTGCCGCTCGAGCGCGTCTGCTGGCTCGCGCTGGGCAGCGAAGGGCGCGAGGAGCAGACGATCGCCTCGGACCAGGACAACGGCCTGATCGTGGCCGACGACTTCGCGGAGTCGATCGATGCGCTGCTCGTGTTCGCCCAGGCGGTCAACCAGGGGCTCGATGCCTGCGGCTACCCGCTGTGCAAGGGCGGGATCATGGCCGGCAACCCGAAGTGGTGCCTGACCCTGTCGCAGTGGAAGGCGTTGTTCGAGGGCTGGATCGAGCGCGGCGACCCGCAGAGCCTGCTCAATGCCAACATCTTCTTCGACTTCCGGGCGCTGGCGGGCGATCCGTCGCTGGCGCTCGCGCTTCGCGATCACGTCGCACCGCTGGCGGCCGCGGTCCCGCGCTTTCTCAAGCAGATGAGCGACAACGCGCTGCGCAACGGGCCGCCGCAATCCTGGGCGTCGGGCGTCTTCGAGACGCTGTTCGGACGCGAAGCCGTGACGGTCGACCTGAAGATGAACGGCACCGTGCCGTTCGTCGATGCCGCGCGGCTGCTCGCGCTCGCCAACGACATTCGTGCCACCGGCACCGTGCAGCGCTTCGAGGCGCTCGCCGAGGCCGCGGTGGCGCTGCCGCGCGAGGTGCGCAACTGGATCGACTCATTCCAGTTCCTGCAGAGCCTGCGGTTGCGTGCGCAGCACAGCGATCAGGCGGGGCAGGAAGGCAACCCGAACGTGCTCGACACCCGCACCTTGTCGACACTCGATCGTCGCATCCTCAAGGAGGCCTTCCGCGAGGCGCGCCTGCTCCAGCAGCGGCTGGCGCTGGACTATCCGGGGTAGGGCTCGTGATGGGTTCCCGGGCGCTGCGCTGGCTCGAGCATTGGCTCGGTCGCGAGCCGGCCGAGGCGCTCGCCGGACATGGACAGGGTGCGCAGCGCTGGGTGGTGCTCGACGTCGAAACCAGCGGCCTGGACCAGTCGAGCGACCGGCTGATGTCGATCGGCGCGGTCGCGGTGCACGACCGGCGCATCGTGGTCGCCGACAGCCTCGAAGTCAGGATCCGCCAGCCCAGCGCGAGCGAGCGCCACAACATCCTGGTGCACGGCATCGGCGCCGAGGCCCAGTTGTCGGGACTGGACCCGAAAGAGGCCTGCCGGCAGTTCCTCGACTACGCCGGCCGCTCGCCGCTCGTGGCCTTTCACGCGGCGTTCGACCGCGCGTTCCTGATGCGCGCGGCCCGGGCGTTTCTCGGCGTGCCGATCGGCAACGCCTGGATCGACCTGGCCGACCTCGCCCCGGCGCTGCATCCGGGCACGGGCGCGCGTGCGCTCGACGACTGGCTGGCGCACTTCGGCATTCCGGTCGATCAGCGCCACAATGCCGCCGGCGACGCCTTCGCGACCGCGATGCTGTTCCTGCGCCTGCTCGCGTCGGTGCCGCCCGCCGAGCGGCGGCCGCGTCAGTTGCAGCGGCTCGCTGCGCACGCGCGCTGGGTGGCGCGCTGAGCAACCGCCGCACGCCGCCCGGGCTTCACACGTTACTCAGCCCTTGCGCCCCTGCTTGAGCAGACGCTGGCGCTCGCGCTGCCATTCGCGCTCGCGCTCGACCTCGCGCTTGTCGTGCTGTTTCTTGCCCTTGGCCAGCCCGATCTCCGCCTTGATCCGGCCGCGCGAATAGTGCAGGTCGAGCGGCACCAGCGTGTAGCCCGCGCGCTCGACCTTGCCGATGAGCCTGGCGATCTGCGCCGCATGCAGCAGCAGCTTGCGCGTGCGCACCGGGTCTGGCTTGACGTGCGTCGACGCCTCGGGCAGCGGCGTGATGTGCGCGCCGATCAGGTACAGCTCGCCGTCGCGCACGATCACGTAGCCTTCCTTCAGTTGCACGCGGCCGGCGCGGATCGCCTTGACCTCCCAGCCCTCGAGCGCGATGCCGGCCTCGATCCGTTCTTCGATGAAGAAGTCGTGCGTGGCTTTTTTGTTCTGGACGATGCTCATTGTCTAAAATCCGCCACGGGGCGGTGGCAAGGCCGCATTGTGCCCCGGAATGCCCCGAGGAACCCGCAACCACAGGCCACGCCGCCCGTGCACGCCGTCCGCAAGTCAGTCCTGCTGCCCTACAGCGCCCGCCAGATGTTCGAACTCGTCGAGCGCGTCGAAGACTACCCGCGGTTCCTGCCGTGGTGCGGCGGCACCGAGGTCGCGCGGCTGGACGACGCCGGCGTGCTCGCCACCGTGGTGATCGACTACCGCGGCCTGCGGCAGCGCTTCACCACGGTCAACCTGATCCGGCCGCACGAGGCGATCTCGATGCGCCTGCGCGACGGCCCGTTCGCGCGGCTCGAGGGTGAATGGCGGTTCCGCAGCCTGCGCGACGACGCCTGCAAGGTCGACTTCTCGCTCGATTACGCTTTTGCCCGCGGCCTGCTCGGGCGCGCGCTGGCGCCGGTGTTCGACCAGATCGCACGCTCGTTCGTCGAGGCGTTCGTGCGCCGCGCCGAGCAGCTCTATGGTCGCTGAGTCCGGGGCCGGCGTCGGCGCCGCCGCTGCGGCAGCGGACATCGAGATCGAACTCGTCTGGGTCGAGGCCGACCAGACGATCGGGCGCCGCGTGCTCGGGTTGTCGAAAGGCTCGCGGGTCGCGGACGCGCTGGCTGCGCTGCGCGCCGACGAAAGCGCTGCCGGGGTCGTCGAAGGGCTGGCCCGGGGCGAGTTGCAGCCGGCGATCTACGGCGAGCGTTGCGACGCCGGGGCGCTGCTGCACGCGGGCGACCGCGTCGAGCTGCTCGCGGGCCTGGTCGTCGACCCGAAAGTGGCGCGACGCCGACGCGTGGACAAGCGCCGCGCGCTCGAGCCGCACGGCAAGTGGCGCGCCGGTCGCGGTCCGAACGAATCCTAGTGTCGCCCGGGCTCCTCGCTCAGCTGGCCTTGCTGCAGTTGCGTGCGATTTCCTGCCGCACCGCCTCGGTCCGGCGTGCGCGCTCGGCATCGTCGAGCACCTGCTGCTCGCCGTTTGCGTCGACGAACGACACCCGCAGGCCGCTCTCGAGCGTTCGCAACGTCGTCTGCGCGTCCTCGCAGGCACGTGCGTTGCGAGCGGCCTGTTCGCGCTCGGCGTCCCGGCTGCGCTCGGTCTCCGCGCGTTCGAGCGCGCGCTTGCGCGACGCCTGCTCCCTTTCGATCCAGCTGCGTGACGCCGGGGCGACAGTTGCGGTTGCGGCGGCGGCCGCGGACGCGGTGGCCGTCGGCCCGGCCTCCTGGGCAGGCGTGGGCGAACGCAGGATTCGCGAAATCGGCACGCTCGGCGGCGGAGGCTGGTCGGAGTAGACCATCCGGCCGGCGGCGTCGCGCCACTGCCAGGTGCCGGCGAGGGCCGGCACCGCGAGCAGCAGGCCGGCCGCGGCGAAGAGCAGGCGGGCGGAACGATTCGGGCGGCGGGAGATGCACATGGCGGTGGATCGACGCAGCGGCGGTGCATCCGATTGTCCCTGCCGCCTGCGGCGACGCCGGAGGCCGGCCGACGAAAGGCAGGTGCACACGGCCCGGCGGGCCGGCGCCGGGCCGCCTGTATAATTGGTTTTTGTGCCCGAGGGTCCCATGCGACTGGCAAAAAAGGCGCTGACGTTCGACGACGTCCTGCTGGTTCCCGCCTTCTCCGAAATCCTTCCCCGCGACGCCTCCCTGAAGACCCGCCTCACGCGGCGGATCGCGCTGAACATTCCGCTGGTGTCGGCGGCGATGGACACCGTCACCGAAGCCCGCCTGGCGATCGCGATCGCCCAGGAAGGCGGCATCGGCATCGTCCACAAGAACCTCGGACCCGCACAGCAGGCGGCCGAGGTGGCACGCGTCAAGCGGCACGAGGCCGGCATGGTCGCCGACCCGATCACGATCGCCCCGCAGATGAAGGTGCTCGACGTGGTCAACCTCACGCAGCAGCACCGCATCTCGGGGCTGCCGGTGGTCGACGGCGGCAAGGTGGTCGGCATCGTCACCAACCGCGACCTGCGCTTCGAGACGCGCCTCGACGAGCCGGTCGCCCGCATCATGACGCCGCGCGAGCGGCTGGTCACGGTGCGCGAAGGCGCTTCGCTCGAGGAGGCCAAGGCGCTGATGCACCGCCACCGGCTCGAGCGCGTGCTGGTGGTCAACGACGCGTTCGAATTGCGCGGCCTGATCACCGTCAAGGACATCCTCAAGGCCACCGAGCACCCGGAGGCCTGCAAGGACGAGCAGGGCAAGCTGCGCGTGGGCGCCGCGATCGGCGTGGGCGGCGACTCCGAAGAGCGTGCCGAACTGCTCACGCGCGCCGGCGTCGACGTGATCGTGGTCGACACCGCGCACGGGCACAGCCGTGGCGTCATCGAGCGGGTGCGTGCGCTCGAGCGCCAGTACCCGTCGGTCGAGGTGGTGGCGGGCAACGTGGCCACCGCCGAGGCGGCGCGCGCGCTGATCGACGCGGGGGCCGACGCGATCAAGGTCGGCATCGGGCCCGGCTCGATCTGTACCACGCGCATCGTCGCCGGTGTGGGCGTGCCGCAGATCACCGCGATCAGCGACGTTGCCGCCGCGCTGGAAGGCAGCGACGTGCCGCTGATCGCCGATGGCGGCATCCGCTATTCGGGCGACGTCGCCAAGGCGATCGCCGCCGGTGCCGACGCGGTGATGCTCGGCTCGATGTTCGCCGGCACCGAGGAGGCGCCCGGCGAGGTCATCCTGTACCAGGGCCGCTCGTACAAGACCTACCGCGGGATGGGCTCGGTGGGCGCGATGCAGCAGGGCGCGGCCGACCGCTACTTCCAGGATCCCACCGGCAACATCGACAAGCTGGTGCCCGAGGGCATCGAGGGCAGGGTGGCCTACAAGGGGTCGGTGGTCGCGATCATCTACCAGTTGTGCGGCGGCCTGCGCGCGAGCATGGGCTACTGCGGCTGCCCCACGATCGGCGACATGCGCGCGCGCCCGCAGTTCATCGAGGTCACGCTCGCCGGCATGCGCGAGTCCCACGTGCACGACGTGCAGATGGTGAAGGAAGCCCCCAACTACCGCGCCGAATGAGCGGGCGATGCACGACAGGATCCTGATCCTCGACTTCGGGTCGCAGGTCACGCAGCTGATCGCGCGGCGCGTGCGCGAGGCGCACGTCTACTGCGAAATCCATCCCTGCGACGTCGACGAGGCGTTCGTGCGCAGCTTCGCACCCAGGGGGGTGATCCTCTCCGGCAGCCCGATGTCGGCGCACGAGGAATCCACCGCGCGCGCTCCCGACGCGGTGTTCTCGCTCGGCGTGCCGGTGCTCGGCATCTGCTACGGCATGCAGACGATGGCCCAGCAGCTCGGTGGGCGCGTCGAGCCGGGCGCGCGACGCGAGTTCGGCTACGCCGAAGTGCGTGCGCGCGGCCACACGCGGCTGCTCGAAGGCATCGAGGACGCCCGCAACGCCGAAGGCCACGGACTGCTGAAGGTCTGGATGAGCCACGGCGACAAGGTCGCCGAGATGCCCGCCGGGTTCCGGCTGATGGCCTCTACCGATTCGTGTCCGATCGCCGGCATGGCCGACGAGGAACGTCGCTTCTACGCGGTGCAGTTCCACCCCGAAGTCACGCACACGCCGCAGGGCGCGAAGATCCTGCAGCGCTTCGTGCTCGACATCTGCGGGTGCCGTCCCGACTGGGTGATGGGCGATCACATCGGCGAGGCGGTCGAGCAGATCCGCGCGCAGGTGGGCACCGAGGAGGTCATCCTCGGGCTCTCGGGCGGCGTCGACTCCAGCGTGGCCGCGGCGCTGATCCACCGCGCGATCGGCGAGCAGCTCACCTGCGTGTTCGTCGACACCGGCCTGCTGCGCCTGAACGAGGGTGCGCAGGTGATCGACACGTTCCAGCGGCACATGGGCGTGAAGCTCGTGCACGTCGACGCAGCCGAGCGCTTCATGACGCAGCTTGCGGGCGTGGCCGATCCCGAGGAGAAACGTCGGATCATCGGGCGCGAGTTCGTCCACGTGTTCCAGGAACAGGCGGCGAAGCTCGCCAACGCGAAGTGGCTCGCGCAGGGCACGATCTACCCCGACGTGATCGAGTCGGCCGGCGCCAAGTCGGGCAAGGCCGCGAAGATCAAGTCGCACCACAACGTCGGCGGGCTGCCCGAGACGCTGCACCTGAAGCTGCTCGAGCCGCTGCGCGATCTCTTCAAGGACGAAGTGCGCGAGCTCGGCGCGGCGCTCGGGCTGCCGCGCGAGATGGTCTACCGCCATCCGTTTCCCGGGCCGGGGCTGGGCGTGCGCATCCTGGGCGAAGTGCGGCGCGAATATGCCGATCTCCTGCGCCGCGCCGACGCGATCTTCATCGAGGAGCTGCGCAACACCCGTGCCCCCGACGGACGCAACTGGTACGACGCCACGTCGCAGGCCTTCGCGGTGTTCCTGCCGGTGAAGTCGGTGGGCGTGATGGGCGACGGCCGCACCTACGACTACGTCGTTGCGCTGCGTGCGGTGCAGACGCAGGACTTCATGACCGCGCACTGGGCGCACCTGCCGCACGAGCTGCTCGGGCGCGTGTCGACCCGCATCATCAACGAGGTGCGCGGCATCAACCGCGTGGTCTACGACATCTCGGGAAAACCGCCGGCGACGATCGAGTGGGAGTAACCCAAATCATATGCAAAACTCTTGATGCTTTGTCGAAGTTTGCGTATGTTTTGGCATGGCTTCCCTCGAGTCCTACCTCGACGATCT
>QEVL01000016.1 GCA_003577305.1 Burkholderiales bacterium | reverse complement strand
TTCGTTGCCGGCTCCTTGCGTGGCACCGCCACGCGCGTCGCCGGCGCCTCGTTTGGCGGTCCGGCAGGCCCCGGCGCGGGGACGATCGTAGTGTGAACAGGCCCTAGCCGGATCGCGCAGGCGCCGCTTCGTCGGCGCACTGCAGGGACCATCGCGCGCAGTCGTCCTGCGCCAGCGCATCGGAAAGCCACGGCAGCGACTCGTGCAGCGCGCGCTGCAGGGTCCACGGCGGATTCACGACGAACATGCCGCTGCCGTGCAGGCCCAGCCCGTCCGGAGACGGCGCGCGCACCGCCAGCGTCGCGTGCAGCCAGCGCAGGCCCGGCATCCGCACCAGCCGGCGCACCATCGCCGCGGGCTCGCGCCGCTGCACCTGCGGATACCAGATCGCATAACAGCCGGTGGCGAAGCGCACGAGCGCATCGTGCAGCGCCGCTGCCACGCGCGCGTAGTCGCGCTTGTCCTCGTACGAGGGATCGAGCAGCACCAGTGCGCGCCGCGGCGGTGGCGGCAGCAGCGCCTTCAGTCCGGCGAACCCGTCGCCCGCCTGCACCCGCGTGCGCCGCGCCGCCTCGCGGCCGGCCTCGGCGATGTTGCCGGCAAGCACGCCGCTTTCCGCCGGATGCATCTCGAAGAGCCGGAGCCGGTCGTTCGCGCGCAGATGCGCGAGCGCGATGAACGGCGAGCCCGGGTAGTGCCGCAGCACGCCGTCCGGGTTCACTGCGCGCACCGCGTCCAGGTAGTGCGCGACCGGCGCAGGCGCGTCGCTGCGCGCCCACAGCCTGCCGATGCCGTCGACGAATTCGCAGCGCTTCGCGGCCCACTCGCCCTCGAGCGAATACAGCCCGGCCCCTGCGTGCGTGTCGATCACCCAGAACGGCGTGTCCTTCGCCGCCAGGTGGCGCAGCAGTTGCACCAGCACGACGTGCTTGAGCACGTCGGCGTGGTTGCCCGCGTGGAACGCATGGCGATAGCTGAACATGCGCGTGCGCGCTCAGGCGCCCGCCGGCCCGCGCAGGCTCGCGCGCGCCGCGCGCATCGTGCGCCACGCCAGGCGGCCCAGCCAGGCCGCGGCCGCTGCGCCGGCAAGCCCGACCAGCAGCTGCCCGACGAACTCCTGCTCGTCGAGCCGGTAGCTGTTGCAAAGGCGCGCGGAAGCCTCCTGGTAGAGGATTCCCGCCACCGCGGTCATCGGCAGCAGGTTGCCGAGGAAGAGACCCCGGACCACCAGCAGCGCGGCGTTGTGCCCGTAGCCGCCCAGCCCGTCGGGAATGACGGTCACGCGGAACTGCCGCAGCAGCGGCGCCAGTTCGCGCCGATCTGCCACCGTGGCGAAGCGCCAGGTGTCCACGCGTGCCTCCATGGTCGCCGCGTAGCGCGACAGCGTGGCGAGATCGTCGCGCGCAACTGCGTAACGCCGCGCGCGGCATCACACGGCCCGCGCGCTCACGCGACGCGCGCCTTGCCTGTCCGGGCGATCGGCCGCACGCGGACGATCGGGCGCGCGCGGATGCCGCCGGTCTCGCCGCCTTTGCCCGAGGGCACGATGTCGGCGAGCGTGCGCGAATCGAAGGCCTTCAGGAAAGCCTGCAGCGCCTCCTGGACGATGCCGGTGAGCTTGCAGCTGCCGGTGAGCGAACACTGGTTGCCGGTGCCGAAACACTCGGTCAGCTGGAAATCGGACTCCATGCTGCGCACCACCGCACCCAGGTTGATTCGGTCGGGCGGATGCGCGAGCCGCATGCCGCCGCCCTTGCCGCGCACGGTTTCGATCCAGCCGTGCAGCCCGAGCTGATGCGTCACCTTCATCAGGTGAGCCTCGGAGATGTCGTAGACGCGCGCGACCTCGGCGATGGTGCACAGGCGGTCCGGATGCTGGGCCACGTACATCAGCAGCCGCATCGCGTAATCGGTCATCATGGTCAGGCGCATCCGGATTCTCCTGTCGCGTCGGATCGGTCAGCGCGATCCTGCCGGTGACAACGTGCGACAGGATATGCGAAACGACGCGTTGTCCGCGACTCGCCCGTTCAGGATCCGTCGCTTTCCCCTCTCCTGTCGAGCAGCTCTTTCTTGTCTTCGACCTTCGCCCACTCGTCGGCGTCGGGCAGCGAGGCCCTGGTCCTGGTGATCGTGGGCCACTGCTTCGCCAGTTCCGCGTTGAGCGCGATGTATTCGAGCTGCGACTGCGGCACGTCTTCCTCGGTCGTGATCGCGTTGACCGGACACTCGGGGATGCAGACCCCGCAGTCGATGCACTCGTCCGGGTCGATCACGAGCATGTTCTTGCCCGCACGGAACGCATCGACCGGGCACACGTCGACGCAATCCGTGTACTTGCACTTGATGCAGGCTTCGCCGACGACGTGGGTCATGGCGCGGAGAGCAGGCGGAAGGAAGAAGAGGCCGGAGAACCGGGTTTAAGATCTATGCTGCGTATATCTTATGAACCCTGCGGGCAGCTGTCAACCCGCGCCCCCTGCCTGCGCACCCGCGGCCTCGCGCCGCGACCCGATGGCCGGCGGCGGGCCGGATTGACGTATAAAGTCACGCGATCGACCCCCTGACGGAGGAACCATCGTGCGCGTCCACCAGATCGAAGGCGACTGGGGCATCGGGCACCTGCGCATGGCGGCCCGCCCCGACCCCTCGCCAGGTCCGGGCCAGGTGCTGCTGAAGATGCTCGCCTCGTCGCTGAACTACCGCGACCTGGTGGTGCTCGACCGCGGCTACGGCAATTTCACCGGCACGCTGCCGCTGGTGCCGCTGTCCGACGGCGTCGGCGAAGTGGTCGCGGTGGGCGCCGGCGTCGAGCGCGTCGCGGTCGGCGATCGCGTCTGCCCGATGTTCTTTCCCGGCTGGATCGGCGGCGATCCCGACCTGTCGCGACTGACGCAATCGCTCGGCGGGCCGCTCGACGGCACGATGAGCGAGTTCATGGTGCTGCCCGAAACCGGGGTGGCCCGCGTGCCCGCGGCGCTCGACCACGAGCAGGCGGCCTGCCTGCCCTGCGCCGGCCTCACCGCCTGGCGCGCGCTGGCGGTGCTGGGCACGACGCGCCCGGGCGAGCGCGTGCTGATCCAGGGTTCGGGCGGCGTGGCGCTGTTCGCGCTGCAGTTCGCGAAGCTGTTCGGTGCACACGTCACCGTCATCTCGTCGAGCGACGAGAAGATCGCGCGCCTGGTTGCGATGGGGGCCGACGCCACGGTCAACTACTCGCGCACGCCCGACTGGGCGCGCGCCGCGCGCGAGTTCACCGACGGGCGCGGCTACGACCAGATCGTCGAGGTCGGCGGCGAGAAGACGCTGCCGCAGTCGCTGCGCTGCATCCGCCCGGGCGGCACGATCTCGATGATCGGCGTGCTCTCGGGCGCGGCGATGCAGGCCTCGCTCGGCCACGTGGTCACGCGCCAGGTGCGGCTGCAGGGTGTCACCGTAGGCACGCGCGACGACTTCGAACAGATGTGCCGCGCGATCGGGCAGCACCGCGTCGCGCCGGTCGTCGACCGCGTGTTCGGCTTCGACGAACTGGTGCCGGCGTTCGAGCGGCTGAAGAGCGGCGCGCAGTTCGGCAAGATCTGCATCCGCCACTGACCGGCAGGCACCGCTGGCGCGCGGCCCGGCGCGGGCGACGCGCCGGCGGCGCACCGGTTCAGGTGCGCGGCATCATGCCGATCAGCGCGCTGTCGTGGCGCACGTAGTGATGCAACAGTGCAGCGGCGGCGTGCAGGCCCACCACGAAGTAGCCTGCCTTGCCCAGGGTCTCGTGGATTTCCTTCAGCGTGTGCCCGATGGTGCGATCGGGCGTCACCAGGTCGTGCACCGGCAAGCCGAGCAGCGACCACTGCTTGCCGCCGTAGGCCAGCGCCAGCACGCCGAGCACCGGCAGCGCGAGGAAGACCGCGTACATCAGCCGGTGGCCGATTCGCGCCGCGGCTTCCTGCCAGGGCGGCGGTGCCCTTGGGTGCCAGGCCCTTCGTTTCGATCGCCGCGTAGGCGATCACGACGGGCAGCGGCGTCAGCCAGTGCAGGCGGATCTGCCAGCGCGAGAAATGCGCCGGCGCGTTCGTGGTCGTTACGTCCGTCATGGTCGGTTTCCGGTTCGAGGCAGATGAACCGCAGCCTGCGCCCCCGGGGCCGAACCGAAGCTTAACGCCGCCCGCCGCATTTTCGCGTTTGCTGCACCGCAGCTGGAGTTCTAGTAAATTGTCATTCAAAAACAACAGGATAGTAATTTTTCTTAAACCGATACTAGAATGAATCCCGGCATGTCGACTTCCCCGACTTCATGGCCGTCATCCGACTGTTGGCGCACCCCCCGATCCGCGAGGCGATCATCGAGATCCGGTCGGCTCGCTGCACGCTGTCCAGAGTCACCGAATGGCGTGATTCGATCGCCGCGGATTTCCCGCGCTCGCAGCCGTTTCGCCTCGCGTCCGAGGCCTTGGGCCTGCCCGACGAGCGGCGCAGCCGGCTCGACTTCGGCGCTGCCGCTGCGCAGGTCGGCTGGCGCTGCGAAGGCGCCGATGGGCGTGACGTGGTGCTGGTCTGGACCGACGGGCTCTCGATGGCCAGGGTGGGCGACTACGACGGCTGGGACGCCTTCTCGGCGCGCTACCTGGCGTTGTTCGAAACCTGGCGACGCGCGGTCGCCCCGGCGGAGATCGAGCGCATCAGGTTGCGCTACGTCAACGATCTTCGCCTGCCAGTCTCGCCGTCGTTCGACTTCGACGATTACCTGACCGCGGCGCCGCGCGCGCCCAAGGGGTTCTCGCAGGCGTATTTCGACTTCCTGACACACCTGCGGCTGGCCACCGGCATCGACGACACGACGGTGGACGTGATGCAGGCCACCGACGCGAGCGGCCGCAGCGAGAGCGAGATCCCGCTGATCATCGACGTCGACGTGTGCAGGAACCGCCCGCAGGTCGCCGACGAGGAGATCGCCGGGCGCCTGCGCGAAGCCTTGCAGCAGCTGCACGAAATCAAGAATCGGGCGTTCTTCGGCCTGATCACCGAGCGCCTGGCGGAGACGTATCAATGAAAACCGTCCGCGTGGCACATCGTGCCGTGCCTGCTGCCGGCGCGATCGGCGTCGGCAGCGACTCGCTGCGCATGTCGCGCCAGGCCGCCGGCGCGCGCGCGCGACTGGTCGAAAAAGGCCTGCACGAACTCGACACCGCGCTCGGCGAGTTCGCCTGGGCCGCGGAACGCACGCTGTTCGAACGCTGGTCCGGTTCGCCGGTGGCGCTACGGCTGATTCACTACGCGCGCGAGTTCGCGCGACTGCTTCCGGTCACCGTCGCGGTGCCTGCCCCGACCGCGGACGACCAGGGCCTGCTCGCTTTCGAGTGGACCGGTTCGAACGCGAGACGATTGATCGTGACCATCGCCGAAGACGGCATGCTCGTCTACAGCGGCCGCCTCGGGCCGCGTCGTCGCATCAGTGGCGCCGAGCCCCTGGCGGGCCACCTGCCGGCTCCGATCAGGCAGGCGCTCTACGACGTGATCGGCTGAGCGTGATCGGTCGAGGCCTGCGCGCCGCGTGGCCGGCGTGCGGCATCTTCGACCCGTTCCGGAGCAGGGTTTTCGGGCCCGCCGTATACTGCCCCCGGGTATCCGACGAACCGCGGTCGAGCGGCCGGACCGGCGCGCATTCGGGTGCGAACCCCGTCGCCGCGCCCGCGGACCGCTCACCCGTCAGCACTCTGGAAGGAGACTACGATGTACGGACCGATCACCATCCCCTTCGGCGCGAAAATGATGTTCAACGCCGTCAAGCTCAAGCCCGGGGTCACCGTCGACGACGTCGAACTCGCGATCGGCGAAATGTGCAACGTCGTCAAGGAAACTTACGGCGGCGACAAGGGCGGCTTCATCGGCGGCCAGGTGTTCCGCTTCTCGGGCTTCGCCTCCGAGGAAGGCTCGATGGGCAGCGCCCGCGACTCCGACCACGACCTGGCAATCGTCACTTACTGGCGCTCGTTCGACGAGCACGAGCGCTCGCACGCCGACGCGCTCTTCAAGGCCAAGTTCGCGGCCGTGGGCGAAATGTGCTCCGACAGCAAGGAACTCGGCTACGACATGCTCTGGCAGGGCGTGCCCGAAACCGAGGGCGCCGTCACGGCCTGAGGACCGCTTGGCGGCCGCGCGCTCGCCGGCGATCTGGCTTGCGGCCATCCGGCCGCAGTTCCTGAGCGTCACCGCCGTCTCGGTGCTGGTCGGCCTGGCCGCTGCCGCAGGCGACGGCGTGCCGCCTCGATGGGGCATCGGCGCAGCCACGCTGGCCGGTGCGCTGCTGGTGCACGCCGGCGCCAACGTCGTCAACGACTTTCACGACCGCGACGCGGACGCCGCCAACGACGAGCGTCTGTCGCCCTTCACCGGCGGCAGCCGCATGATCCAGGACGGCATGTTGCGGGCGCACGCGGTCGCGCTCTACGGCTACCTGCTGCTCGCGCTCGGCGCCGCGCTGGGCGGGGGGCTCGCGCTGAGCGAGCGCCCGCAGCTGTGGTGGCTCGGCATGCTCGGGGTCGCCCTGGCGATCGCCTACTCGGCACCGCCGCTGCGGCTGTCGGCCCGAGGCATGGGCGAAGCCGCCATCGCCGCCGCGTGGCTGCTGGTGACGGTCGGCTCGGATCTCGCGCAGCGCGGAAGCTGGTCGCCCGTTCCGGTGGCAGCCGGGGCGCCGATGGCGCTGCTGGTCGCCGCGATCCTGCTCGCCAACGGTCTTCCGGATCGCAGGGCCGACGCGGCGACCGGCAAGGACACCCTCGTCGTGCGGCTCGGGCCCCGAGCCGCTGCGCACGCCTATCTGGTTCTCGTCGCCGCGGCCTATCTCGTGCTCGTGTTCGCCGCCGCCGGCGGCGTGCTGCCGCCGGCCGCGCTCGTCGGCCTGCTCGCCGCGCCGGCATCGCTGTTCGCCGCGCGCCAGCTGGCGCTGCACGGCGAGGGCAGGCCGGGACGGCAGCTGCTGCCTGCGATCGGCGCCACGATCGGCGCGGCACATTTGTACGGGGTGTCGGTGGCGCTCGCGCTGGTGCTGGCGCGCGGCTGAACGAGCTGCCCGGTCACTGTTCCGGCGAGTCTGCGCGCTGGCCTTCGGGGCCGGCCGACTCTTCGATCCATTCGCGCCAGACCGCCATCAGCACCGCCAGGATCACCGGGCCGATGAACAGGCCCACCAGGCCGAACGCCGCCAGCCCGCCGAGCACGCCGAACATCACCAGCAGGAACGAAATCCGCGTTGCGCTGCTGATCACCATCGGACGCACCAGGTTGTCGACCCAGCTCACCACCAGCGCGCCCCAGAGCAGCAGGCCGACGCCGTCGAAGGTCTCGCCACTGGCGATCAGCCAGACGCCGGCGCTTCCCCAGACGAACGGCGCGCCGAAGGGCAGCAACGCGACGACGGTCGTGATCGCACCGAGCAGCACCGGCGCCTCCAGGCCGAACCACCAGTAGCCGATCCCCGCGAAGAACCCCTGGGCGAGTGCGGTCGCCACCAGCCCCCAGACCACCGCCATCGTCATGCTGCCCACCGCCGCCAGGTAGCGATCGACGCGTGCGCCGAGGAAACGGTGCAGCACGCGCTGCGCCTGCGCGAGCACGTCCTCGCCGTCGCGATACAGGAAGAACACGGTGACCAGCGCGAAGCCCAGTTTCGCCACATTGCGGCCCAGCCCCCCGACGATCGCAAGGACCTCGGCCGCGCGCGTCTCCACCCAGCGGGCGAGCTGGTGGCGGATCGCGTCGGGATCGCCCGTGAACTGGTCGAGCAGCCCCTGCAGCCAGCCGCCGACCACCGGCAACCCGGCCACCACGTCCGGCAGGCGATAAGGCCCCTTCGCCAGCAGCGCAGCCACCGCCGCGTAGGCGTCGGCCATCTCGGCGCGCAGCAGCAGCGCGAGCCACAACGTGGGCAGCGCGAACGCCGCGGTGAGCAGTGCGGTCATGACCGCCGCGGCCAGCGTGCGGCGCCCGCCGAGGAGTCGGCGGATGTCCGCCAGCAGCGGCCAGGTGGTGTAGGCGAGGATGATCGCCCAGACGACCGGCACCACGAAGGGCTGCACCACCGCATGGGTGAGCAGCAGCAGGCCGCCCAGCAGCAGCCCGAGCACCACCCGGTTCGACAGCCTTTCGGTGACCCCGTACCTCATCGCAGCTCGCGCGGCATCCGATCCGCGCGAGCATACCGGTATCCGGCCCGGACGCCCCCGGTGAGCGCTGCGGCCGGCGCCCGAACCAGTCCGTGGCCCCTCAGGTGGCCATCTCCTTCACTTCGGCAAGCAGCCCCGCCGCATCCGGGCCCATCGCATCGTCGAGCATCGGATACATCATCTGCTCTTCCTTCATGTTGTGCGGCATCAGCATCTCGGTGAGCGCCTGCATGGCCCGCTGGTACGCGGCGGCATCCTTCGCCTCGATCGCCGCGCGGATCTGCGGGAAGACCTCCTTCATCTGCACGTGTTCCTCGCGCATCGTCACGCTCGGGCCGGCCGCCGTCATGCCGGTGCGCTCCTCGAATGCGGGAAACAGCAGGTTCTCTTCCATCTCGATGTGGCGCTCGAGCCGCTGCAGGAACAGCGTTCCGTCGCGCTCCATTGCGGCGAGATCGCCGGCGGCAGCGGCCGCGGCGGCGCGTTCCGCAATGCCGTCGATCAGGACGTGGTCCTCTTGCATGTAGTTGCTGATCGATTCCATCGTGAGTCTCCTCGGGGTGTCCGGCGCGCCGGTCTCAGGGATGCCGTTGCAGTTCGGCGAACTTGTCTTTCACGCCGGCCCAGTGATCGGCGTCCGGCAGCGGCTCGTGCGTCCGGGAGATGCCGGGCCAGTCGTTCGAGAGTTCGGCGTTCAGGGCCACGTACTTCTCCATCCCGGCCGGGACGTCGGGCTCCGCGTAGATGGCCTCGACCGGGCAGGCGGGCACGCAGGCGCCGCAGTCGATGCACAGGTCGGGGTTGATCACCAGGAAGTTCGGCCCTTCGTGGAACGCGTCGACGGGACACTCCCCGACGCAGTCGGTGTGCTTGCAGTTGATGCAGGCTTCGGTGACGACGTAGGTCATGGCAACCTCCGTGAGTGTTGCTGTCGATCCGGGGGCGTGCGATCGCCGGTCGTGACCGTCAGGCGGCAGCCTGCGCGGCCGCGTCGGCAGGACGTTTGGCGTGCACCGTGCATCCGTCCCCGCTGTGGCACGGTTCGAAGCGCTTGCGGGTGGCCGCCATCGCCGACCAGCGGCGCACCGCCTTGGCCGTCGACTGCCCCTGCTGCGCGGCGGTGGGCGGAATCGGCTTGCCTTCGGCCAGCAGCTTCTCGACGCGCCGCAGCCCCAGGTAGGCCGCGCCGTAGGCGCCGTTCAGCTGCCCCAGTCCGTTGGGCGCGACGTGGAAGCTGTCGCCCAGCGCCTTCTCGAGCGCGGCGACCATCGCCTCGTTGCGCGTCATTCCGCCGGTGAGCATGTAGCCCGGCTCCAGGCCCACGCGGCGCATCAGCTGGATCGCGCGCCCGCCGAGCGAGATCATCGCGCCCATCATGATGTCCTCGGCCGCGATGCCGTTGGACAGGTGGTTGATCACCTCGGATTCGGCGAACACCGCGCACACGCTGCTGATCGCCTTGGGCGAGGTCGCGCGCATCGCGTAGGGGCCGATGTCCTCGGTGGTCAGGCCCAGGTAGCGGGCGGTCTTCTCGAGAAACGCCCCGGTGCCGGCGGCACACTTGTCGTTCAGACGGAACGCCTTCACGCGCCCGCCCCCGTCGACCTTGATCGCCTTGATGTCCTGCCCGCCGATGTCGAGGATGGTGCGGGTGTCGGGAAACAGGTGCACCGCCGCCTGCGCGTGCGCGGTGAGCTCGGTCATCTGCGCGTGGCGAAACGGCACGGTGTAGCGACCGTAGCCGGTGGCGCCCACGTAGACCACCTGCGAACGCTCCAGGCCGCAGTTCTTCAGCAGGTCTTCGAAGACCGCCTCGGAGGCCTGCGCGAGCTTGAAGCCGGTGCGCCGCACCGCGGTGCCCACCACCTTGCGCTCGCTGTCGAGCGCGATCGCCTTGGTGTAGGTCGATCCGATGTCGAGTCCAGCAACGTAGAGCATTTGATCCTCCTACGCCAGCGCTTCGGCCGGCAGGCCGGCGGTTCCGAAGGCGTGCTCGCGGGCGACCAGCGCCGCGCCGAGCGCGCCGCAGAAGTGCGCGTCGGGGCTCACGTTGATCTTCATGCCCACCGCCTCCTCGATCAGCTTGACCATCGCCACGTTGCGGCTGACGCCCCCGGTGAAGGTCACTTCCGAATGCACGCCGACGCGCCGCGCGAGCGACACGCAGCGGCTGGTGATCGCCTGGTGCACGCCCATCAGCACGTCCTCGGGCAGGATGCCCTTGGCGAGGTGGCTGATGATCTCCGACTCGGCGAACACGGTGCAGGTGGTGGTGATGCGCACCGGGTTCTGCGACTGCAGCGCGAGCGGACCGAGCTCGCCGAGCGACATCTCGAGTGCGTAGGAGGCCGCGCCCAGGAAGCGCCCGGTGCCTGCCGCGCACTTGTCGTTCATCGTGAAGTCGGCCACCTGCCCGTCGGGCTTGACCGCGATCGCCTTGGTGTCCTGGCCGCCGATGTCGATCACCGTGCGCGTGCCCGGGAACAGTGCCACCGCGCCGCGCGCGTGGCAGCTGATCTCGGTCACCTGCTCGTGGCCGAACGAAACGTTGTAGCGGCCATAGCCGGTGCTGGCCACCCGCGCCACCTGCGCCTCCTCGATGCCGGCGTCGGCCAGCGCCGCCTTGAACGCGTCCTGCGCGATCGTCACCATGCTGGTTTCCATGTCGAGCAGCGCGCGCCCGACCACCTTGCCGTTCTCGTCGAGGATCACCGCCTTGGTCTGCGTCGATCCAACGTCGACTCCGCCGACGTATCTCATGACCGGGCCTCCCTCGTGATGTCGGCGTGCCTGCCGGGTGCGGGCGCCGCGCCGCCGCGCTGCTGCAGCGACTCGAAGAACGCGTCGACGCGGTTCTTGATCTGCGCGTCGGACCAGTAGCGCGGATCGATCAGGTCGGATTCGATGTACAGGCTCGGGATGTTCAGCCGCTTGTTGAGGTAGTTGCGCGTGTCGGCCATGCCCGAGGAGACGAAACGGCAGCTCTTGATGCCGTGGAACACGATGCCGTCGACGTCGTAGTCACGCAGCTGCTGGGCGAGCCGCTCGTGCGCGAAGAACTGGTTCGACAGGCCGCGCTGCGCCGCCAGCGCCGTGATTTCGGCCAGGCTCTCGAGCGGCCGCGAGGTGTCGTAGACCATCTCGCCGGCGTCCATTCCGCCGGCGGCGAAGGTGAGGTAGTCGGAGTAGGCGAACACCCCGCCCCAGCTCTCGAACAGCTCGACCAGCCGGCGCATCGACACGTAGCAGGGCGTGCCCGAGAACAGCAGCCGGAAGCGCTCCTCGGCGACCCGGCCCTCGCCGCGCGCGACTTTCGCGCGCAACTGCTCCTCGAGGCGGCGCATGTAGTCGACGCCTTCTTCGGTGCCCCGGTAGACGTTCATGATGCCGATGTAGGTGAGGCCGTCGAGCATCGCGTTGTACGGGGCCGGGCAGGTGCGATTGAGCGCCATCACGTTGTTCCAGTGGAACACCATGCGGTTCACGCGATCCTGCACCTCGGCGAGGCGGTCCATGTCGAAGCGCCGTCCGGTGATCTTCTCGCAGCGCGAGATCAGGTCGCGAAACTGCGCCTCGACCCATTGCGCATCGGCCATGTGCTGCGCGTCGCCGGGACGCACCTGCCAGTTGCCGCCGCGCTGGCCGGGCAGGTCGAGCACGAAAGTGGGCGTCTTGAGCATGCGCTCCCAGATCTCGCCCCACTTGATGAAGGTGCTGCACATGTTCGAGGCGATCGCGATGTCGGCCTTCGGAATGGTGCCTGCCGGGTGCTTCTGCTCGCGCAGGATCAGGCCGACGTCGGCCTTCACGTACGAGCACACGTCGGGCGAGTAGCCGTAGTCCTCGGAGTCGCGCAGGTATTCCTCGGAGACCTTGCGCACGCCGGTCTGCAGCGAGTTGATCTCGGGGAACACCAGCTGGAAGTCGAAGGTGCGCAGGATCTCGACCGCGTTGCCCATCACGAACACGTTCGCGACGTTCTGCCCGCGCTCGCGCGCGAGCCCCAGGTTCGCGTACCAGGCCTTCATCATCTGCTGGCCTTCGAGGTGCGCGTTGAATTCGGCGCCGGCGGGCGCTGCCGCGGCGCCCGCGGCGGGTTTCTCGACGGTGGCTGTGGTCATCTCGTGTCTCCGGTCAGGCGGTGGCGAACAGCAGCGACTCGGCGAAGGTTTCGAGCTGCATCGCCATCTGCTCGAACGAGGTCATCTTTTCCTCGAACTCGAGAACCAGGTACTGCACGCCCACCTGGTCGAGGTGCTTGGACCAGGCGACCTGCTCGTCCAGGCCGGGTTCGCAGAACTTCGCGGCGGTGACGATCGCGGCGTCGGCCTTGCTCGACGCGATCATGTCCATCAGGTAGCCTTCCTTGCTCTTGCGCTCGTCGTGCTGCACCGGACTGGCGGCCGAGCGCTCGATGAAGCTCTCGGCGAGCGCCCAGACCGGATCGCCGGTCTCGGGCACGTCCTCGGTGAGCCAGCGCAGTCCGATCAGCAGGTCGTCGTCGACCACGTAGCAGTTGTCGTCGATCGCCTCGAGCATCTCGAGCGGCGGCTGCTCGCAGAAACCGCCGACGAACACCACGCGCGGCTTGTCCTGCGCCTGGCGGTTGCGCGCGCGGATTCCGGCGATCGCGCTCTCGAGCAGCGCGGTGTGCTCTTCGCAGGAAATGCGCGTGCGCGCGCGCAGCAGCAGGTACGACTCGGTGCAGCTCAGTTTCCAGGGCTCGTCGCGCCGGATCGCATAGAGCTCGCGCAGCAGCCGCCGGTTGCGGTTGTAGGCCCGGATGCTCGCGCGCAGGCTCTCGTCGTCGGCGGTGCGGCCGGCCTTCTTCTCCATTTCGGCGCGCAGCCGCTGGTATTCGGCGGCGACGTAGCGCACCGCTCCCGGCGTGTTCGCGTTCTGCGGCAGGTACAGGATCTGCGCGAGCTGCTCGGGGAAGTTGCGCGCCCAGATGCCTCCCAGGTGCTTGGCAGCGTCGCAGATCGGGTGCGTGACGAAACCCGACAGGTTGGCCAGCGCGCCGTTCAGACCCATCTCGGTGGTCGAGCGGCAGATCGAGCAGATGAACGAGCCCATGTGGGCGTCGGCGTGCTTCAGTTCGAGCTTGTTGCCGCCGCCCAGGATGCCCACCGGCAGCAGGCCCGCGGAGTGCGCGATCTCCTCGGGGAAGTAGACCGGGAAGTGCCCGATGGTGCCGGTGAATCCCTCCGGCAGCGCATCGTCGGCGGGGATCGGCGCCTGGCGCAGCGTGTTGCAGTACTCGAGGATCTCGTCGAGACCGGCCTCGGTCACGTGGGGGGATTCGGTCGCCATCGCTTTCTCCTCGCAGGTCAAAATACGCATTCCGGTACCGGAATACATAATTGAGCCACAGGCACCCCCGGATCCTTGATCTGAATCAAAGATCGACGCTTTGTAGATCTTTTTAGAAATGTTGCGACGCACATATTGCGTCGCGGCAGTCGCGATCTGCAGCGCAGCGCCGGCACCCGCCCGGCGGCGCCGATCGCGTAAGCTTGCGCGATGCGCCAGCGATCGCACCCACCGTCCCCGCCGCACGCCCGCCCGGATTCCCGCTGATGGCCGGCGAGATCTTCGGCTCCGACGCGTTCTCGCCGCACGAAGTCGCCGCGCGCATCGAAACCATCGGCGTGGTCAAGGCGCGGCTGCCGTTGCGCTCGATGTCGATGCTGGCCTTGCTGGCCGGCGCCTTCGTCGGCCTCGGATCGATCGCGTTCCTGCTGGTGGCGAGCGATCCGACGCTGTCGTTCGCAACCTCGCGCGTGCTCGGCGGCGTGGTGTTCTCGCTCGGGCTGATCCTGGTCGTGGTGGCCGGCGCCGAACTGTTCACCGGCAACAACCTGCTGGCGATGGCCTGGGCCGAAGGGAAGGTCGGCACGCGCGAGTTGCTGCGCAACTGGTTCGTCGTGTGCCTGGGCAACCTCGCCGGCGCCACCGGCCTCGCGGTGCTGGTGCTGCTGGCCGACACCGGCTCGCTGAACGGCGGGCTGGTCGCGAAGAAGGCGGTCGAGGTCGCCGCGGCGAAGGCCGCGCTGCCCTGGGACGTCGCCTTCGCTCGCGGCGCGCTGTGCAACGTGCTGGTGTGCCTCGCGGTCTGGATGGCCGCCGCGGGGCGCAGCGTGGTCGACAAGTCGGTCGCGATCGTTCCGCCGATCGCCGCCTTCGTGGCGCTCGGCTTCGAGCACTCGATCGCCAACATGTTCTTCTTTCCGCTGGCGATCTTCCTGCTGGCGGCCGACCCGACACTGCGCGCGCTACCCGGAGCCGACGTGCTCGGGTGGCCCGCAATGGCCGGCAACCTGGTGCCGGTGATCGCCGGCAACCTGCTGGGCGGCAGCGTGCTGGTGGCGCTGGTGTACTGGGTGATCTACCGGCGCAAGCCCTGAACCGGGTCAGCGCGGGGGCGCCGCCAGCGTGCCGCGCAACTCCTTGCCCACCGCGAGCAGGAAGCGCAGCGTCTCCTGCGCCTCGGGGTCGCGCATCAACTCCCACAGTCCGCCAAGGCCCCCGCGCGCGCGCGGCAGCCTGCGGGTGCGCTCGGCCGCCGACTCCACTGCCCCGAGCATCGACTGGATGCGCGACATCCGCTCCGTCAGCTCGGGCAGCGTCTCCGAGAGCTTCTGCAGCGCGCCCGAGCTCTCCAGCCGCTCGAGGATGCCGATCACCCGGTCGGCGCCGCCGCGTGCGAAGCGGTCGAGCAGCGACAGGCCATTGCCCACCGTTTCGGTGAGCCGCCCGACCATCTCGTCGGTGAGCGCGTCCTCGGCCGAGCCGTAGACGCGCGCGAGCTTCACCAGCCGCTGCAGGTCGCCGTTGTGCACCATCTCGGCCAGCGCGGGAATCGCGCGGTCGAGGCCGGCGCGGTTGACCTGGTCCATCAGCGCCAGCCCGTCGCCGATCGTGGCCGACAGACGCCCGACCATCTCGTCGGTGAGCGAGTCCTGCGCCGAGCTGTAGACGCGCGCGAGCTGGCCCAGGCGCTCGAGGTCGCCGTTGTGCGCCATCTGCGCGAGCGCCGGAATCGCCCGGGCGAGCCCTGCCCGGGCGATCTGGTCCATCAGTTCGGCCGCGTCGGCCGCGGTGCCCGCGAGGCGCCCGACCATCTCGTCGGTGAGCGCGTCGCCCGCCGCCGCCACCAGGCGCTCGATCTCGCCGTCGAGCGCGCGCGGTTCACCGGTCTGCGTGTCCATCTTCGGTCCTCCCGGTGGTCAGAGCAGGCCGCGTGCGGAAGTCCAGTACAGCTTGTTGTAGGCCATCTTGAACCAGTGGATGGCCTTGGTCGGCGGCTTCGGGTCGGGCGGATTGAGATAGTCGAACATCGCGTAGGTGGCGCGGTCTTTTCCGGCCTCGATGAAGCAGAACACCTTGCCGTCGTAGTCGCGCACCGGCGCGCCGAGCTTGACGATCGCGGCGATGTTCTCGCCGAGCGCCTCGGCCTCGAAGTGCGCGGTGGAGCCCGCCTTGCTGATCGGCAGGTTGGTCGTGTCGCCGAGCACGTAGACGTTCTTGCGACCCTCCATGTTGAGCTGGTGCCGATGGGTGGGGATGAAGCCGCCGGTGCCGAGGTTGTTCTTCTCGATGACCTCCATGCCGCGGTGCGCGGGAATCGAGACCAGCAGGTCGAACGGCGTCTCGGAACCCTCTTCGCTGCGCACCACCTTCGCGGTTCCGTCGACTTCCTTGATGTTGAACAGCGTCTCGTAGGTGATGCCGAGGCGCGCCATCTCGGGCGCCGCCCACTTCGCGACGTTCTCCAGGCTGTGCACGCGGCCGATGGGGTAGGTGTAGTGCAGCTTCACCTTGTCGAGGATGCCGCGGTCCTTGAAGTAATCGTGCAGCATGAACGTGATCTCGAGCGGCGCCATCGGGCACTTGTGCGGCACGCCCACCGCGATCACGACGCGGCCGCCTTCGAACTCGCGCAGCCGCCTGAACATCTTCAGCGCGGTCTCCTCGGTATAGAAGGTTTCGGAGTTCTCCGCCAGGCCGGGGATCAGCTCGGGCACCGGGCGCGATCCGGTGGCGATCGCGAGGATGTCGTAGTCGAAAGTGCGTCCGCTCTTCGTCCGCACCTGGTTCTGGTCGAGCAGGAACTGCTCGGCGGGGTCGACGAGGAATTCGATGCCGGGCTCGAGCAGGCTCGCCTGGTCGCGGTACAGCTCGTCGGGCGTGACGCGCCCGAACGCCAGGTAGAGCAGCCCCGGCTGGTAGAAGTGCCGCTCGGACGCCGACAGCATCGTGATCCTTGCCTTGCCGGTCTTCAGTTCGGGCGCCAGCCGCCGCGCGAGATTGTTCGCCAGGATCGTACCGCCCATGCCGCCGCCGATGATCAGGATGCGCATTTCTTCGTCCTCCGGTTGTTCGTGTATCTGGCCGTCGCTTCAGCCCGCCTCTCCTGCGTCTTTCCTACTTCACCTTCCTGACCGATATGTGCCAGACACCGGCCTCCTCGCGGGTGCCGATGTGCTCGTGCCCCGCCTTGTGGATCCACTCGGGAATGTCGTTGGCCGAACCCTTGTCGCTCGAGAGCACTTCGAGCTCGTCGCCGACCTGCGCCATCTTCATGCCGGCGATCAGTTCCATCAGCGGACCTGGGCAGAAGCTTCCGCGCGCGTCGATCACCCTTTTCTCGGCCATGACTCCTTCCTCGCTCGTGTGTCGGCGAATCGTTCAGAACGACCAGATCTGCGCATCGGCCGCGTCGCCGAGGAACTTCGTGAGGCCCAGCGGTTCGGCCAGCCACGGCTCGAGCGCGGAGGGCTCCAGCCCCATGACGTCCATCGCCATCGAGCACGGATGGATCTTCGCGTCGCCCAGCGTGACCGCCTGCTCGAACATGGCCCTGAACGGCGGCGCGTTCTTCGCGTCGAGAAGCTCGCCGAAGCGGCCCTCGGGCGGTGCGGCCGTCCGGTCGCCCTTGACGAAGTACTGCAGCGCGTTCATCGACAGGAACACCGTGACCGGGTTCCCGCTCACCGCCCCGACCGCCGCGATCATCGCGGCCATCTGCAGGCGCTCCCTCGATCCAGCGACGACGATGATGCTGATCGGCTTGGCAGCCATGCGTCACCCTTTTCTTGTGCACCGTCAACGGACGGTCGGGGTGTAAAGAGAAAGCAACTTTCCTCTCCATCGCAGTCGGCGTCAACCCTCACGCGCAGTGCATTGCATATCGTGAATCGTCGCGTCGCCCGCCTTCACCGGCAGCAGGATCGATCGCGAGGATGCCGCGGAAAGGGTCGACGGTTGCGCGCGACCAAGAGAAATCCATTCGATTGCAATTGGTATATTTTGTATATATCTTTTGCGTCCATCCCCGCGTGCTCGATTTCGAGCCGTGTTCCAACCAGTCGCGAGCCTCGCCCATGACGCAGCGTTCGACCGACCTCCTGATCTCGATCGCGGCCAGCGCAATCAGCCTGCTGCTGTCGTGGCCGTTCTGGCGCGACTTCGAATACTGGCCCGAATCGCCACTGGCCTGGTACCTGTACTTCGCGCTCGGCTTCGTGCTCGCGGTGTACGTCTTCCAGGTCTTCATCGGCAGCCTGCGCGAGCTGTTCGAGCACGAGGCCGGGCACGAACTCGACGAGGAGCGCTGATCGTGTGCAACGACGAGCCGCGCAGACGGCGCATCGCGCTGGCCGTGCTGGGCCTCATGACGGTCCTGTTCGCGGCGCTCTCGATCCTCTCCTTCGTCGGTCCGC
Organism: Burkholderiales bacterium; assembly: GCA_003577305.1. Lineage (GTDB taxonomy): Bacteria > Pseudomonadota > Gammaproteobacteria > Burkholderiales > Burkholderiaceae_E > Zeimonas. Next base: position 55,144 of record QEVL01000016.1, on the reverse strand, counting down.
GCAAGCAGGCGCTCCCGCAGGAGGTGTCGTTCGACCGCTACTCGGCGGTCGAGGGCAGGCGCGTCTTCCAGGCGTACAACTGCATGGGCTGCCACACGATCGTCGGCAACGGCGCCTACTTCGGGCCCGACCTCACCGACCTGTATCGCCGCGCCGGGCCGGCGTGGCTGGCCGCGTTCCTGCCCTCGGCCGGCGCCTGGCCGACCGCTGCCGCGATCCGGGTGCAACTGCAGAACCCGGCCGTCGCTGCGGCCGCCGGCACCGATTCGTTCGACGACTACCTCGAGCGCTATCCGGCCGCGCGCGAGCGCATCGAGCGCCGTGGCGGCACGAACACCTTCATGCCGAACCTGCCGTTCACGCGCGACGAGATCGGCCAGCTGATCGCGTTCCTGAGGTACACCTCGGCGATGAACACCGAGGGCTGGCCGCCGACACCGTGGCCCGCCGCGCGCGCCGCCGCGGCTGCCGGTGCCATCGGCGCGCCCGCGGTCGCCGCGACCGCGGCGACCGCTTCGGCGGCAGCATCCGCGTCCGCTTCCGCCGCGGCGCCGGCTCCTGCCGGCGCCGCGGCGGGCGCGAGCGCGGCCGACCCGGCCGCGCAGGGCGCGAAGCTGGTCCAGGACCTCGGCTGCCTCGCCTGCCACGCTACCGACACCCAGCGCAAGGTGGGTCCGGGCTGGGGCGGTCTGTACGGCTCGCAGTCGAAGCTCACCGACGGCTCGACGGTGACCGCCGACGACGCGTACCTGGAGCAGTCGATCGTCCAGCCCGACGCGCGCATCGCAGCCGGATTCGCGGCCGGCGTGATGCCGGGCTACGAGACCCTCACGACGCACGAGCAGCGCGAAGCGATCGTGGCCTACATCCGCAGCCTCGCGAGGAAATGATGCGCACCGAATACCAGACGCAGCGGCTGAGCCACCGCTTCTTCGTGCTGATGCTCGTGCTGTTCGCGGTGCAGGTGGTGTTCGGGCTCATCGTCGGCGCGCAGCGGGTCGAGCCGGCGCTGCTCTCCGGAGCGCTGAACTTCAACGTCGCGCGCAGCGAGCACACCAATCTCGGCATCCTCTGGATCCTCTCGGGCTTCATCGGCACGATCCTCTACGTGGGGCCGCTGCTGTCGAAGCGCGAACTCGCCGCCCCCTGGCTGGTGAAGCTGCTCTTCTACGCACTGATCGTGGTCGTCGCCTGGAACGTCTTCACGCTCACGCTGGCACAGCGCGGCATCGCCGGCTGGTGGGCCGGCCAACCCTGGCTCCAGGAGGGCCTCGAGTACATCGACGCGGGGCGCGGCGCCGACGTCGTGATCCTGATCGGCTTCGCGATCCTCGCCACGATCGTGCTGCGCACCTTCCCGGCGATGAAGCAGTGGAACGAGATCCACCGGGGGCTGGCGATCGGCGTGAGCGCGCTCACCGTGGTGTGGGTGTTCGGCATGTTCTTCGTCGAGCGGCTCGACGGCCAGGAATACTTCCGCTGGTTCGTGGTGCACTACTGGGTCGAAGGCGTCTGGGAGGTGATCCACATCAGCCTGGTCGGCTTCCTGATCGTGCTGATGTTCGGCGCGAACGTGCGCACCGTCGGCTATGCGGTGTTCTGGGGCGTCACGCTCGTGTGGCTCTCCGGCCTGCTGGGCAACGCGCACCACTACTTCTGGATCGGCACGCCCGAGTTCTGGCAGTTCTGGGGGTCGCTGTTCAGCGCGCTCGAACCGCTGCCGCTGGTGTTCTGCTTCTGGCACATCTACCTCGACGCGCACCACGACCGGCACCCGCTCGCCAACGCGCCGGCCTTCTATTTCATTCTCGGCTCGGTGGTGCTCGAACAGGTGGGCGCCGGCATCCTCGGGTTCAGCATGACCTTCGCGCTCACCAACGCCTGGTCGCACGGCACCTGGGTGACGCCGAGCCATGCGCACCTGGCGCTGTTCGGCACTTTCGGCATGCTCGGCCTGGCCGCGGCCTACTTCGCGATTCCGGCAGTGCACGGCATCGGGAAGTTCGACCAGCGCCTGGGCAAGCTCGGCTTCTGGCTGCTCTTCCTCGGCATGCTCGGCATGTCGCTCGCCTTCGCGCTCGGCGGCACGGTGCAGGTCTACGAGATGCGCATCCTCGGGCTCGACTGGTTCGGCACCGACCTGCGCCGCGCGATGCTGCCCTACCAGATCCTCGTGCCGGTGTTCGGCTTCGTCTTCGCGATCGGCGCGATCGTCGTGGTCTACGACCTGCTCACGCTCGGCGCACGCGCCACGCGCCCGGCCGGGCACGGAGCCGCGGCGAGCGCCGGCGCGCTCGCCGGCGCTGCCTCGGCACGGCCGGCCACCGGCTGGGGGCGCACGCTCGGCGGCTTCGAGGCGGGCACCTGGCTGCTCGCGATGTGGATCTTCGGCGCGATCATCACGCTCGGCCTGCTCAGCTTCAACCTGCCCACGGTTCGAGCGGGCGAATCCTGGCTGCCGCACATCCTCGCCGGCATCGGTTATCCGGGCCTGCTGGCGGTGACGCTGCTGTTCGTCTGGCGGTTCCTGGCTTCGCTGGAGGCGCGCACCGCCGCCGGCAACACGGAACCTGCCGCTGCGGCAGCGATCGCCGCGGCGCACCCGGGCGGCCAGCCGCAGGCGGCGGCCGTCTGAAGCGGCGCGCAATCCGGTAGCCCGGGACGCGCGCGGCGCCGCGCCCCTCTCGCGGCGGCCGCGGGCGCCGGCGCACGGCGAGAATGAGCGCATGAAACGAACCACGCTGATCCTCGAAGAAGGCTGCATGCAGGCCGTCCGCGAGCTGGCACTGCGGGAAGGACGTTCGATCTCCGAGATCGTCAACGAACTGCTCGCCGAGGGTCTTCAGAAGAGACGCTCGAAGGCGACGGCCCGCTTCGAACTGCCCCGCTTCCGGATGGGCGCCCCGCGCGTCGACATCGCCGATCGCGACGCGCTGGAGTCCGCGATCGAATCCTGATGTCGGGGGTCATCGACACCAACGTTCTTCTGTATGCCGCCAACCGCGACGCTCCTCAGCATGAGCGCGCGTTCTCGTTCCTGGCCCCGATGTTGACCAGCACCCGCTTTACCGTGCTCTCCGCGGGCCCACGGCACCGGTCCGTGCTCTCCGAAGTGATTGCCGAACTGCGCAGCCCGAGCGGCAATCTCTTCTTCGACATCCGGACCGTCGCCCTCATGCGCGAACACGGCGTGCGACGGATCTACTCTGCCGACACGGGTCTCCTTCAGTTCGAAGGCATCGACGTCCGCAATCCCGTCAAAGGCCGCTGATCGTGCCGATCGTCTTCACATGTTGCGCCGGTACTGCCCGCCCACCTCGAACAGCGCGTTGGTGATCTGGCCGAGCGAGCAGCAGCGCACCGCGTCCATCAGCACCTCGAACACGTTGCCGTTGCCGATCACCGTGTCTTTCAGCCGCTGCAGCATCGCCGGCGCCTCGGCGGCGTGGCGCGCGTGGAAGTCGGCGAGCCGCGCGAGCTGCGAGCGCTTCTCCTCCTCGGTGGAGCGCGCCAGCTCGAGCGTCTTCGGGATCGGGTCGCCGTGCGGGTTGCGGAACGTGTTCACGCCGATGATCGGGTACTCGCCGGTGTGCTTGAGCTGCTCGTAGTGCAGGCTCTCGTCCTGGATGCGGCCGCGCTGGTAGCCGGTCTCCATCGCGCCGAGCACGCCGCCGCGCTCGGCGATGCGCTCGAACTCGGCGAGCACCGCCTCTTCCACCAGCTCGGTGAGCTCGTCGACGATGAAGCTGCCCTGGTTCGGGTTCTCGTTCTTCGGCGCACGCTCTCCTCGGTGGGCGTGGTGATCGCCTCGTCGTAGGCGTTGGTGTGCAGGCTGTTGGCGTTGTCGTAGGTGGCGATCAGCGCCTGCAGCGTGGTGCGGATGTCGTTGAACGCAATCTCCTGCGCGTGCAGGCTGCGCCCGCTCGTCTGGCAGTGGTACTTCAGTTTCTGGCTGCGCTCGTTGGCGCCGTAGCGCTCGCGCATCGCCACCGCCCAGATGCGGCGCGCCACGCGCCCCATCACCGTGTACTCCGGGTCCATGCCGTTGCTGAAGAAGAAGCTCAGGTTGGGCGCGAAGTCGTCGATGTGCATGCCGCGCGCGAGATAGGCCTCCACGAAAGTGAAGCCGTTGGACAGCGTGAACGCGAGCTGGCTGATCGGGTTCGCGCCCGCCTCGGCAATGTGATAGCCGCTGATCGACACCGAGTAGAAGTTGCGCACGTCGTGGTGCACGAAGTACTCGGCGATGTCGCCCATCACTTTCAGGCTGAACTCGGTGGAGAAGATGCAGGTGTTCTGCCCCTGGTCTTCCTTCAGGATGTCGGCCTGCACCGTGCCGCGCACCGTCGCGAGCGTCCACGCGCGGATCTTCGCGAGTTCGTCGTCGGTGGGCTCGCGGCCGTTGTCGCGGCCGAACTTCTCCACCTGCTGGTCAATCGCGGTGTTCATGAACATCGCGAGCATCGTCGGCGCCGGGCCGTTGATCGTCATGCTCACGCTGGTGGCCGCATCGCACAGGTCGAAGCCCGAATACAGCACCTTCATGTCGTCGAGCGTGGCGATGCTCACGCCCGAGTTGCCCACCTTGCCGTAGATGTCGGGGCGCAGGTCGGGATCGTGGCCGTACAGCGTCACCGAGTCGAACGCGGTGGACAGACGCTTGGCCGGCATGCCCTCGGAGAGCAGCTTGAAGCGCCGGTTGGTGCGAAACGGGTCGCCCTCGCCGGCGAACATCCGCGTCGGGTCTTCGTTCTCGCGCTTGAACGCGAACACCCCGGCGGTGTAGGGAAACGAGCCCGGCACGTTCTCGAGCAGCAGCCACTTCAGCAGCTCGCCGTGGTCTTCGTAGCCCGGCAGCACCACCTTGCGGATCTTCGTGCCCGACAGCGAGGTCCAGGTGAGCGCCGTGCGGATCTCGCGGTCGCGGATCTTCACCACGTATTCGTCGCCGGCGTAGGCCTTGCGCATCGCCGGCCACATCGCCAGCAGCTTCTTCGAAGCGGCGTCGAGCCGCTCCTCGCGCTGTTCGGCGAGCGCCTGCACCGTCTTGCGCGCGCCGCTCTTCTCGCCGTCGTCCTCGCGCAGCATGCGCGCCGATTCGTGCAATTGCTGCGCCTCGCGCGCGATGCGCGCCTGCTCGCGCGCGTGCCGCTTGTAGCCGCGCACCGCCTCGGCGATCTCGGCGAGGTAGCGCACGCGCTGCGGCGGCACGATCACCACCTGGCCCGACGAGTGCCGCAGCGCCGCCTTCGGCAGCCGGCCGGCGGTCGTGCCGTCGGCGCGCGGCGGGATCTTCAGCCCCAACTCGACGAGCCGCGGCAGCATCCCCTGGTAGAGCGCCGTCACGCCGTCGTCGTTGAAGCGCGAGGCCTGCGTGCCGTAGACCGGCATCTCGTCGGGGCGCCGGGCGAAGGCCTCGCGGTTGCGCTGGTACTGCTTGGAGACGTCGCGCAGCGCGTCCATCGCGCCCTTGCGGTCGAACTTGTTGATCGCGACGAAGTCGGCGAAGTCGAGCATGTCGATCTTCTCGAGCTGGCTCGCGGCGCCGAACTCCGGCGTCATCACGTACAGGGTGACGTCGACCAGCGGCACGATCGCCGCGTCGCCCTGGCCGATGCCCGAGGTCTCGACGATGATCAGGTCGAAACCCGCGACCTTGCAGGCCGCGATCACGTCGGGCAGCGCGCGGCTGATCTCGCTGCCGGCCTCGCGCGTGGCGAGCGAGCGCATGTAGACGTTCGGATGGTCGATCGCGTTCATGCGGATGCGATCGCCCAGCAGCGCGCCGCCGCTCTTGCGGCGCGTCGGATCGACCGAGACGATCGCCAGCCGCAGCCGGTCGTCGTGGTCGAGCCTGAAGCGGCGCACCAGCTCGTCGGTGAGCGAGCTCTTGCCGGCCCCGCCGGTGCCGGTGATGCCCAGCGTGGGCGTGCCGATCGCCTCGGCGCGCTCGTGCAGCGCGCGCCGCCAGGCGGCGAAGCCGGCCTCGTCGAGCCGCCCGGCGACGTGGCCCAGTTCGAGCGCGGTGATCGCCTGCGCCAGCGCGCGGCGCGACGCGCCGAGCGGCCCCTTCGCCGGTGCAACGATCGCGTCGAGGTCGGTCGGCGCGTACTGCGACAGGTCGACGTCGCAGCGCGCGAGCATGTCGGCGATCATCCCCTGCAGCCCCATGCGCTGGCCATCCTCGGGGCTGTAGATGCGCGCCACGCCGTAGGCCTGCAGCTCGTCGATCTCGTCCGGAACGATCACGCCGCCGCCGCCGCCGAACACCTTCACGTGCGACGCGCCCGCCTCGCGCAGCAGGTCGATCATGTACCTGAAGAACTCGACGTGCCCGCCCTGGTAGGACGAGACCGCGATGCCGTGGGCGTCTTCCTGCAGCGCGCAATCGACGATCTCGCGCACCGAGCGGTTGTGCCCGAGGTGGATCACCTCGGCGCCGCGGCTCTGCAGGATGCGCCGCATGATGTTGATCGACGCGTCGTGGCCGTCGAAGAGCGACGCGGCGGTGACGAAGCGCACCTTGTTCTTCAGCCGGTAGGCGGCCAGCTTCTTCTGGTCGGACAGGTCGGTCATGGCGGTGATCCCGTGCGCAAGGCGTGTCGTCGCCAGTATCGCCCGCAGGGGCGGGCGATGCGAGGCGGGCAAGCCTGCGACGTTAATTGACGTTTACGTCAACGTCAATTATCCGGGTGTGTCGCCGCCGCCCGGCGGGGTCGGCGCCGATCGGCGCGCCGATTCGGATAGCATCGGCCGCAAATGACGATCCGAACCCTCCCCGCCATCGACCAGGCCGCGTTGCGCCGGGCGCTCGGCAGCTTTCCCACCGGCGTGACCGTGATCAGCACACTGGACGCCGACGGCGTCTACGTCGGCCTGACGGTGAATTCGTTCAACTCGCTGTCGCTCGATCCGCCGCTCATCCTGTGGTCGCTGGGCACGCGCAGTTCGAGCCGGCACGCGTTCGAAGCCGCCGGGCACTTCGCGGTGAATATCCTCGCGGAAGACCAGGCCGCGATCTCGCGGCGCTTCGCCTCGCCGGTGCGCAACAAGTTCCACGGCGTCGCGACGCACACCGGCCTGGGCGGGATGCCGCTGATCGACGGGTGCGCGGCCTACATCGAGTGCCGCACCCATTCGACGCAGGTCGCGGGCGACCACCTCCTGTTCATCGGACGCGTCGAGCGGGTGCGCACCGCGAACCGGCGCCCGCTCGTCTACGTGGGCGGCCGCTACTGCGGCCTCGGTCCCGAAACCGGCTGAACCCGCGCGCCGGCCGCGGCACCGCGCCCGGGCGCGCTCAGTAACCGATCTCGATGCCGTACGAGGCCTTCAGCCACGCGGCATAGGCACGCATGTCGACCCTGCCGACGATCGACGGCTGGCCGCGCCCGTCGATGCCGCGACGCGTGTAGGGCACCAGGAAGGCCGCGGTGTCGCGCCAGCTCATGCCGCCGATCGCGCCTGCACGCTGGGTGGTGCGGGCGGCAATCCGCCCGCGCGCATCGCGCCGGTAGACGTAGCGGTCGCCCATGCCGCTGTAGTTGCGGGCGTGGATTCGCGGGTCGGCGACGTAGCGGTCGGCGTACTGCAGTTCGCGCACCGGCACGCCCATCGAGCGCGCCATCTGCGTCATCCAGGCGAGCGAGATGTCGGAGAGGTCGCCCTCGGCGTTGCCGCCGCCCACGTCGGAGTGGTCGCCGATGAAGCCGCGCTCGACCACGAAGCCGCCGCCGCCGAGCGCCGACTCGAGCGGAAACAGCGCGCGGCGCTCGTTCAGCGCCACCGCGTGGAAGGCGGCGCGCACCGCCGACGGAATGGCCAGCTGCCAGCGCGCGTTGCCCGAACCGAGCAGCCCGAACTGGGCAACGGTGTCCCACAGGCCGAGGAAGCGCAGGTCGACGCAGATGCCGCGCGCCAGGTAATGGCGCGCGTCGATCAATGTGGCGACCCGGTTGACGAAGTCGCGCGCCATCGCGGCGCCGCGCGAGAACCCGATCACGTCGATCGGGGCGGACTTGCCGATCCAGGAGTCGTCGAGGAACGCGTCGAGCGTGCCGAGCATCCAGTCGACGCGGGCGCGCGCGCTGCGCGCGTCGATCAGGTCGAGCGCCCCGCCCTCGATGCCGCTGCCGGGGTCGTCGCGGCCGACGCCGGCCATGTACCACTTGTGGGGATCGTCGGACTGCTCGAAGAACTTGCGCACGTTGGAGATGTCTTCGCCGTTCTGGCCGGTGGGGCCGTTGCCGGTGCCGTCGAACGCGAACAGGAGCAGGCCGAGCGGATCGGTTGCCACGAGCGGGTTGCCGTCGACGTACGCAAACGGATTCAGCCCGGCGGCGAGCCCGAGCGGATCGGGCTCGAGGTAGCGGCCGGCATCGGGGTCGTAGCTGCGCAGCACGTTGTCGTGCAGGCCGGTCTCGGGGTCGAAGTACTGGCCTGGCAGGCGCAGCGGCTGCCGGAAGCCGCCGCGCTCGCGCGCGAGGCGCCCGAACGCGTCGAAGTCGCCGCGCCACACCACGCGCCCCGCTTCGTCGGTGGCGGCAATCGGCGCGCCGAGATGGTCGACGTGGATCCAGGTGAGCGAGTCGGGCGCTGCGCGCCGCCCGCCGGAAGCTCGCCGATGCTCGAGCACCGCGACGAGCTGCCCGCGCCAGCGCAGGTACTGGCGCGCGAGCTGCCCCTCGGCATCGGTCTCGGCCACCAGCGCGCCCGCGTGATGCAGGAACCCGCGTTCGCCCGATGGCCCGCTGCGCGCGGCCCGCACGCCGAATGCGTCGTAGGCATAACGGGTGGCGCCCTGCTCGCCGCGCGCCTCGACGATGCGGCCCTGCGCGCCGTAGCGCAGCGCGAGCGCGCCCAGGCGGGTGGGGCGCCCCGATGCATCCGGTTGCGCGTTGTGCCGCGGATCGGGCGCGTGCCAGTCGCTGCCGTCGCGCCTGCGCGCCGCCAGCCGCTCGCCCAGGGCGTCGTGCAGGAAGTACTCGACGTGCTCGGGCGCGGCATCCGGCGCTGCATCGGGCGCGTGACGTTCGCGCACGATCAGGCGCCCGAAGCGGTCGTAGCCGTAGCGATCCTCGCCGAACTCGTGATCGATCGACAGCGGCACCCCGAGTCGATGCCAGCGCAGCCTGCGAAACGGCAGCGTGCCGGGATCGAGCGCATTCCAGGCTCGCGCGGCCGGCGCGCCCTCTTCGGAGTGCGCGGCGGCGCGCAACCAGCGCATCGACGCCGGCCGCCCCGCGCCGTCGAGTTGCCGCTCGAAGCGGATGCCGTTGCCCAGTTCCAGCGCGAGCGACTCGCCGCCACGCGGCGCCGCCCGCCGCGCGAGCCAGCGCACTTCGCTGGCCCCCGGCGCGAGCAGGCCGAGCGCATCGTCGCGGCCCTGCGCGTCGTAGGCCTGCAGCAGCCGCGAACCATCGGGCAACTCGCGCGTGGCGAGGCGCCCGCGCGCATCGTAGGAGAACGCCTGCCGCCAACTGGCGCCGTTGCGCTCGTGCGTGAGTTCGACCAGGCGACCGAGCGCATCGTGGCGCGCGACCGAGCGCTGCACCGGATGATCGATCGTGACGAGTCGCCCGCCTTCGTAGCCGAAGCGGGTGACGATGCGCTCGTCGCCGGCGATCTGCTCGCGGCGCATCACGCGGCCGGCGAAGTCGTGCCGGCGCAGATCGAGGCGGCCGTCGGCGTGCTCGATGCGCGCGAGCCGCCCGAGCGCGTCGTAGCCTTGCCGGCGCGAACCCGTGCGCGCCGAGCGCACTTCGACCAGCCGGCCGAGGTCGTCGTACAGGAAATCGGTGCGGGCGCCCGCCGCGTCGACGATCGTCTGGCGGCCCGGCGTGGCGCTCGCGATCGCCACCGGAAGCGCCGCGGTGGCCGCGGGCGCCGGAGCCGCGCGTTCGCCACCGGCGGCGAAGCTGCGCCGCCAGCCGTGATTGGACTCGATCTCGACGCCGTCGCTGCGCAGCCGCAGCGTCCAGCGCTCGCCACCCGACCATTCCACCGCCCGAGGGCGCCCGGCATCGTCGTATTCGAAGCGCACGCCCGCGCCGCGCTGGCTGCTCGAGGCCAGGCGCCAGCCGGCGTCGAACGCGCGCGTTCGCTGGCTGCCGTCGGGCAGGCGTTCGACGATCGGACGGCCGATCGCATCGCGCTCGATCGTGTGCGCGAGCACTGCCGCGTGGCCGATGCGCACGAGCCGGCGCTGCGCATCGTGGACGAAGACGGTGCGCACCACGCCCTGGCTGCCGCCGTCGCGCGCGATCGCCACCAGCTTGCCGAGGGCGGGCCCGGACTCCGCATACTGCAGCCGCAACGCGGCCGAGACCGCTTCGGGCGCGTCGCGCCCCGGCGCGAACCCGGCCACGTCGATCGCGGCCACCTGGCCGCGGCGGGTGTAGCCGATCGCGAGCACCAGCGTGCGGCCCGCGACGACGCTGGAGCGCTCGATGCGCGTCGGCCCGGCCAGCGGGTCGGGCTCCGCGTAGTGCAGCCGCTCGACCCAGTCGCTCGCTTCGGAGCTGGCCGCTTCCCTGCCGGCCGCCTTGTTGCCAGCCGCGCCGCTGCCCGCGGCCACGCGCCGCTCGACCACGCGGCCCAGCGCATCGTGGCGGATCGTCATCGATCCGATCGACACGATGCGCCCGTCGCGATCGAGCGAAGCGCGCACGCCCATCGGCGGGCACTGTTCGCAGCCGGCGCCGTCGGTGGCGAGCAGCGCCGCGCCGCTGCCCGCCCGCTCGACCCAGCGAAACCGGCTGACCTGATTACCGACGGTGACGGTGGTCGAACCCGGCGCGCCGGCGCGCGGCGGCAGCCGGTAGGCGAAGCGCAGCGCCTGCGCTTCGGATCGGCCGATGGCCTGCGACAGCACGGCACGGCGCGCGTCGTCGTACGCGTAGCGGCTGCGGCGCCCGTCGGCGTCGGTGATGCCGGTGAGCAGGTGGAAGGCGCGCGCATCTTCGTAGTGATGCCGCAGCGTGCGGCCATCGGGATAACGCACCGTGGCCAGTTGGCCGTGCTCGTCGTAGCCGTATTCGACGCGCTGGCCGTCGGGCAGCCGCAGAGCGACCAGGTGCGCACCGGAATACTCGAAGCCGAGCGCACGGCCCGAGCTGTCGCTCGCCTCGACCAGCCGGCCGGCCTCGTCGCGGCGCAGGCGAATCGTGTCGAGGTCGGCAGCGACGATCGACGCGAGCCGGCCCTGCGCGTCGAAGACAACGCGGCGCCCGCCCGGCCAGCGCCAGACGAAGCTCGCCGCGGCATCGGCGGGGTTCTCTTCGATCAGCCCGTCGGCGACGCGCCCGGTGCCCCAGCCGCCGTCGGCGCCACGCTCGAAGACCGTGCGCCGGCCGTCGGCCTGGATGAGCTGCAATTCGACGCGCTGGCCGCGCAGCACGCGCGCGAGCCGCGTGTCGAAACTGTGGCTCCAGCCGCGCCCGAGCGACAACGCGAAATCGCTGCGGCTGTTGTAGTGCCGCGCGAAGCGCAACAGCAGCGAGTCGTGCTGCCCGATGCCGAGCGCGGCAGCCGGGCCTTCGGACGACAGCGAGCTCGACTCGGGATGCGGCAGATCGACGTCGACCTGGCGGTGGTACTTGTTGCCGGTGGCCACGTCGACCGGATTGCCGGCGGCCCGATCGATGCCCGACGCAGGCAGGCTGGCCGGTTCGCTGCCGGTTTGCGCCTGCGCGGCCGCGTCCGTCGCAGGTGGCGCGACCCCGCAGACCGAGGGCGGCGGCGCGTCCGGCTCGCCGGCCAGCCGAGCGACGAAGGCGTCGACGCCGCTGCCGCCCACCCCGGGGCCGATCGCCCCGCCCAACGAGAGCCCGGCGCCCGAGGCGCGGGCGGGCGCCCCGCCGGCCGGCGAGCAGGTTGCGAGCGCTGCCGCGCACAGCGCCGGCGCCATCGCCGCACCGCAGGCGACAGCCGCGGCGACGGCGCGGCGAACGAGGACGGCTCGGCCGCGGAGCGGGTTGCGGGAAATCGGTGTCGTAGCCATGCGCCCAAGCTATCGACGCCGCGTTGCGGCCGCAATTCCACCGACGTCCTAATCCGCCCGGCCCGCGCGCTATGCTTGGCGCATGTCGTCCGAGCGCATGTCGGCCCGCTATCGCATCCGATGCCCTTCCGGGGCGATCGAGGCGCGCGCGCAGGCGCTCGCGATCGAGCAGTCGATCGAGATGCCGCCCGAGGCGGTGCGCGACGCGCGCGTGCGCAGCGAAGTGGTCGGCAAGGTGCAGTCGATCGAACCCGTGCGCGATGCGCCCGGAAGCTTCGACGTGCAGATCGCGCTCGCTGCCGAGACTGTGGGCGGCGAACCCGGCCAGTTGATGAACGTGCTGTTCGGCAACTGCTCGCTGCAGCCCGACGTGGGGTTGGTCGACCTGCAGTTGCCGGCGCCGATGCTCGCCGCGCTGCCCGGGCCGCGCTACGGCATCGACGGCTGGCGCGCCGCAGTGGGCGCTGCAGGCACCCGCCGGCCGCTGAGCTGCACCGCGCTCAAGCCGCAGGGGCTCGCGCCCGAAGCGCTGGCCGCGCTGGCCTACGCCTTCGCGCGCGCCGGCATCGACGTGATCAAGGACGACCACGGCATCGCCGACCAGGCCTGCGCGCCGTTCGCGCAGCGCGTGCCGCGGGTGCAGGCGGCGATCGAGCGCGCCAACCGCGAGAAAGCGCAGGACGGCGACGCGCTCGCCGGGCATCGCTCGGTCTACGCGCCCAGCCTGTCGGGCGGCCCGCGGCGACTGGCCGCACAACTCGCGCTGCTGCGCGACGAAGGCGTCGCGGCCGCGCTCGCCTGCCCGATGATCCTCGGCGTGCCCGGCTTCGTCGAACAGGTACGCGCCGAGGCCGGCGTGCTGCTGCTCGCGCACCCGGCGCTCGCGGGGCAGGCCCGCATCGCCGCGCCGCTGCTGCTCGGGCAGCTGTTCCGGCTCTTCGGCGCCGACGCGACCATCTTTCCCAACTGGGGCGGGCGCTTCAGCTACCCGCGCGACGACTGCCTGGCAATTGCCGCCGCCGCTCGCGCGCCGCTGGGCGCGCACGCGCCGGCGTTGCCGGTGGCCGCGGGCGGCATGAGCGTGGAGCGGGTCGCGGAGATGCTCGACGACTACGGACCCGATACGATGCTGCTGATCGGCGGCAACCTGCTGGCCGCGGGCGACGCGATGCCGGCGCGCGCCGGCGCATTCGCCGCAAGGGTGGCACAGGCCTTCGAAGCGCGGCAATCCTGATCATGACCGACTCCCCGATCCGCAAGGCGCAGCCCGGCTTCCGCTGGGAGCGCGTCGACCTCGCGCGCTACAAGGAAGAAGGCAGCGCGCCGTTTCGCGACATCACGCGGCAGGTGCTGTTTCACGAGCACGACCTGCCCTGCGAATGGCGCTACTTCGAGATCGCGCCCGGCGGCTACTCCACGCTCGAGCGCCATCGGCATGCGCACGCGGTCATGATCCTGCGCGGGCGCGGCCGCTGCCTGGTCGGCGACCAGGTGCATGCGGTGGCGGCGCACGACCTGGTCAGGGTGCCGCCGCTCGCCTGGCACCAGTTCCGGGCCGACGCCGATTCGCCGCTCGGCTTCCTGTGCCTGGTCGACAAGGATCGCGACCGCCCGCAACTGCCCGATGCGCAGGAACTCGCCGCGCTGCGGCGCACGCCGCAGGTCGCCGCGTTCATCCGCACCGGAGACGAAAGCAGTGGCTGACCGCTTCGCCGGCGTCGCCGCCGAACCGCTCGCCGCGCACGCGGGCGCCCCGCTCGCGCAGCGCGCCGGCAACCTCGTGCGGCTCACGCTGAACCGTCCGGCCGAACACAACCGCCTCGACCCGGCCGACGTCGACGCGCTGCTCGCGCTGTTCGAGCAGCTGGCCACCGGCGGGGGCACGCGCGCGCTGGTGATCACCGGCGCCGGCGAGAAGACCTTCAGCTCGGGCTACACGCTGCAGGCGATCGTCGACGAACTCGACGCGCGCTTCGAGCGCATGCTCGACGCGCTCGAAACGCTGCCGTTCCCGACGATCGCGGCGCTCAACGGCAGCGTCTACGGCGGTGCGACCGACCTCGCGCTGTGCTGCGACTTCCGCATCGGCTCGCCCGGACTGAAGATGTTCATGCCGGCCGCGAAGTTCGGCCTGCACTACTACCCCGGCGGCCTGCGACGTTACCTGACGCGGCTCGGCCTGCCCGCAGCGAGCAAGCTGATGCTCACCGCGATGACGATCGAATCCGACGAGATGCTGCGCATCGGTTTCCTCACCGACCTGGTGCCGCGCGACGCGCTGTGCACGCGCGTCGACGCCTACCTGGACAACATTTCGCGCACCGCACCCGGCGTGGTCGCGCAGATGAAGCAGCACCTGCACGCGCTCGCGCGCGCCGGCCTGGAGAGCGAGGCCGGCCGCGCGGCGATGGCGTCGATGGCCGACGCGTACCGCGAGAGCCTCGCATCCGAAGAGCTGCGCGCGCGCCTCGCGCGGCTGCTCGACGAGAAACGGCGACCGCAATGAGCGGCCCGGGCCCCGACTTTCGCCGTCGCGGGCTGCTGCGCACGCTGGCGGCAACGCCCGTGCTCGGCGCGGCCGCCACGCGCTCGACCGCACTGGCAGCCGCCCCACGCTCGATCGAGGTCGTCGAACTGGCGCGCGGCCTGGAGCATCCATGGTCGCTCGCGTTCCTGCCCGACGGCCGCATGCTGGTCACCGAGCGCCCGGGGCGCTTGCGCATCGTGTCGCCCGACGGCCGCATGTCGGCACCGCTGCCCGGCGTGCCGAGGGTGCAGGCCGGCGGCCAGGGCGGGCTGCTCGACCTCGCACTCGGCCCCGATTTCGCGCGCGATCGGGCGGTCTTCCTTTCGTTCAGCGAGCCGGGAGCGGGCGGCGCGCGCACTGCGGTCGCGCGCGCCCGATTCGTCGACGGCACGGCCCCCGCGCTGCGCGATGCGCGCGTGATCTTCGCCCAGAAAGACCGCACCTCCGGCGGCAACCACTTCGGCTCGCGGCTGGTGTTCGCGCGCGACGGCACGCTGTTCGTCACGCTCGGCGACCGCTATTCGCAGCGCGATCGCGCGCAGACGCTCGACAACCACTACGGCAAGATCGTCCGCATCCGCCCCGACGGCAGCGTGCCGCCGGACAACCCGTTCGTGAAACGCGCCGGCGCACTGCCCGAGATCCACTCGTACGGCCACCGCAACGTGCAGGGCGCGGCGCTGCATCCGGCGACCGGGCAGTTGTGGACGCACGAGCACGGCCCGCAGGGTGGCGACGAGGTCAACATCGAGCGCGCCGGCGCCAATTACGGCTGGCCGGTGATCACTTTCGGGCGCGAATACGGCACCGGCTCGAAGATCGGCGAAGGCACCGAGCGCGCCGACGTGACGCCGCCGCTGTGGCAATGGACACCGTCGATCGCACCCTCCGGCATGGCCTTCTGCACCGGCAACCGCTACGCCGGCTGGCAGGGCAGCCTGTTCGTCGGTTCGCTGAAGTTTCGCCTGCTCGCGCGCCTCGAACTCGACGGCGACACCATCGTGCGCGAGGAGCGGCTCCTCACCGACCTCGGCGAGCGGGTGCGCGACGTGCGCCAGGGGCCCGACGGCTTGCTGTATCTTCTCACCGACGAGACCGACGGCCGGCTGCTGCGGCTTGCGCCGACCGGCTGACCGATCCGGCCCTTCCCCTTCCCGATTGCACGCCATCCGAATCCGGCATGACCGCACCCCCCGTCGAAGATCCGATCCGGCACGAGTCCGATGGACGTCGCGGCGAGTTCTTCATCGAACGCGAGGGCCGGCGCATCGCCGAGCTCACCTACTCGCTCGCCGACGGCGTGGCGGTGGTCGACCACACCTGGGTCGATCCGGCCATGCGCGGGGGCAACTTCGCGCGCCGGCTGGTCGACGCGGTGGTGCAGTGGGCGCGCGCCGGCAGGATCCGGCTGGTGCCGACCTGCTCGTACGTGCGGGTGGTGATCGCGCGCACGCCCGAGTACGCCGACGTGCGCTGAGCGGCGCGACTCACCCCCGCCTGAAACGGTAGATCGCCTGCGTCGAACGCAGCGCCGGCAGCCAGCCGGCCGGCTTGCCATCGCGCAGGAACACGCGGCCGGTGATCACCAGCCCGAGGCGGCGCAGGAAGTCCTCGAAGTCGCGCACCGTCGACATGTGCAGGTTCGGCGTGTCGAACCACTCGAAGGGCAGCTCGCGCGACACCGGCATGTGCCCGCGCAGCAGCGACCAGGCGTGGGTCCAGTGACCGAAGTTCGGCAGCGACACGATGCCTTCGCGGCCGACCTCGCTCATCTCGCGCAGCACGCGCTCGGTCTGGTGCGTCATCTGGATCGCCATCGACAGGACGACCACGTCGAACGACGGCGCGTGGAACATGCCCAGCCCCGCCTCGATGTCCTGCTGGATCACGTCGACGCCCTTGCGCATGCAGGCGAGCAGTTGCTCGTCGTTGATCTCCACGCCGTATCCCCTGCAGCCCTTGGCCGACTGGAGGTACGCCAGCAGCGCGCCGTCGCCGCAGCCGAGGTCGAGCACGTGCGAACCGGGCGCGATCCAGTCGGCGATCCGCGCGAGGTCGGCGCGCAGGCCGTTTCCCTGGCCCCCGGGCCCGTGCGCCGCCGCGCCCGTCGTCATCGCGCGCCTCCCGGCGCGCGCACCGAGCGGTGCACGCGCTCGAACCAGCTGCGCATCACCGCCATGTACTGCGGGTCGTCGAGCAGGAACGCGTCGTGCCCGTGCGGCGCGTCGACTTCGGCGTAGGTGACGCGCTGCCCGTTGGCGAGCAGCGCCTCGACGATCTCGCGGCTGCGTCCGGGCGCGAAGCGCCAGTCGGTGGTGAACGACACCAGCAGGAAGTCGGCCTGCGCCGGCGCGAGCGCACGCGCGAGGTCGCCGCCGCAGGACAGCGCAGGATCGAAGTAGTCGAGCGCGCGCGTGATCAGCAGGTAGGTGTTCGCGTCGAAGTAGCCCGAGAATTTCTCGCCCTGGTAGCGCAGGTACGACTCGATCTCGAACTCGACGTCGAAGGTGAACCGGTAGTCGTTGCGCAGCACCGTGTCGGTCACGTGGCGGCGCAGCGCGCGGCCGAACTTCTCGCCCATCACGTCGTCGGACAGGTAGGTGATGTGGCCGATCATCCGCGCCACCTGCAGTCCGCGGGCCGGCACCACGCCGTGATCGTAGAAGCGTCCGCCGTGGAAATCGGGGTCGGTGATGATCGCCCGGCGCGCGACCTCGTTGAACGCGATGTTCTGCGCCGACAGCTTCGGCGCGGTCGCCACCGCGACGCAGTGCGCGACGCGCTGCGGATACAGCGTGGTCCACGCAAGCGCCTGCATGCCGCCCAGGCTGCCGCCCATCACCGCGGCGAAGCGCCCGATGCCCAGCGCATCGGCGAGCCGCGCCTGCGCGTGCACCCAGTCTTCGACGGTGACCACCGGGAAATCGGGACCGTAGGGCTTGCCGGTGGCCGGGTCGATGCTCATCGGACCGGTCGACCCGAAGCAGCTGCCGAGGTTGTTCACGCCGACGACGAAAAAGCGCTCGGTGTCCACCGGCTTGCCCGGCCCCACCATGCTGTCCCACCAGCCGAGGTTGTCGGGGTCGTCGGCGTAGACACCGGCCACGTGATGGCCCGCGTTCAGCGCGTGGCAGACCAGCACCGCGTTCGAGCGCTCGGCGTTCAGCGTGCCGTAGGTTTCGTAGACGAGCTCGTAGCCGGCGATCGATGCGCCGCTGCGCAACGCCAGCGGCTGCTCGAAGCGCATCCGCTGCGGCGTGACGATGCCTGCCGAGCCAGGCGGCGGCGACAGGATCTGTGACTCGAGGGCGTGGTTCAAGTCTGCGAGACGGAAGCTGTGCTGGAAACGAAAAGCCCGACCGGCTTGCTTGCGGGTCGGGCTCGATCGGTCGTGGGCCTGGCCGCTTTAGCCGTACTTGTAACGCGCCCGCAAGCTGATCTTCAAATCGGCGCGATGAGACCGGGGCAAAGGTAAGCCGATGGCGCCGGGCCTGTCAAATCAGGTCTTGCGCGTCAGGCGCGCCAGCACGAAGGTCAGGGCCAGCGTCGGCAGCGCCGAGCCGAGCTGCGTCGAGACCTGCGGCAGCAGGTGAAAGACGGCCACGCCGAGCACCCAGATCACGACCGCGCTGCGATCCACACGCCTTGCGCCCACCAGCGACGGCACGTCGGCCCGGCCGCCCAGCCGCCCGAGAATCACCCCGTACAGCGGCACGAACACCGAGCTGAGCATCAGCAGGAACGGCTCGAGGCTGTGCATCGGCAGCACCAGTGCCAGCGCGGTGCACAGCACCGCCAGCTGCACGGCCCAGCGGCGCGTGCTCCAGCCGGGAGCCAGGCTGTGGCCGCCCACCGATGCCGAGTACAGGTCGCCGTAGGCATTGTCGACTTCGTCGATCAGGATCAGGCCGAGCGCGACCAGTCCGCCCTGCGCGAGCAGCAATGCCGAAACGAGATCGGGCGACGGCGTGGTGAGCGCCACCAGCACCCCGAGCGCGTAGCACCAGACGTTGGCGACCGCGTAGCCGAGCCAGGTGCCGTGCAGCGCGCTGCGGCCGTCGTGGCCGTGCCGCGAGAAATCGGCCACCAGCGGCAGCCACGAAATCGGCATCGCGATCACCAGGTCGAGCGCCGCCAGCGTGCTCATGCCGCCGTCGCCGGGCCGGTTCCAGACCGTCGACCAGCCGATCGCCTGCGCCTTGCCGAGGAACTGCCACGACAGCCACAGCAGCGACAGGATCACCAGCGGCAGCCCGAAGCGGCCGATGAACTTGCGCACCAGCCCGACCATCGAACCCGTCAGCAGGCCGACCAGCAGCAGGCCGAACGCCAGCGTGACCAGCACTTCGGGCAGCGGCAGCGTCGCGGTCGCATCGCCGACGCCGGGGGCTGCTGTCGCCGGGTCGGCGAGCGGCGCGATCGCGCCCGCCTGCCTCGCGATTCCGAGCACGCCGTCGCGCATCACCACCGTCTCGAAAGTGGTCCAGCCGATCAGCTGGGCGATGTTCAGCACCACCGGCAACCGCGCGAAGCTGCTGCCGTAAGTGGCGTGCATCAGGCCGGCGCTGGAGAGCCCGCTGTCGCAGCCGATCTTCGCGGTCCAGCCGAGCAGGCCGGCGCCGATCACCGAGCCGCCGACGATCGCCGCGAGCGCCGCCTGCGTGCCGAGCGCCGGCACCAGGTAGGCGCCCACCTGCATCACCAGCAGGCCCACGCCGAGGCTGAGCCACAGCGCGGCGTGGTCGCGCCAGCCGAACAGCCGGTCGGCGGCGGACAGCGGAATCAGGGCGGTGTTGCGGGCGATCGTCGTCATGGCGGCTTCCCTGCGCGGGCATTACCCCGATCAGGTTCGAAGGGTTTGGTCTCAGCTGCGCCGCAGACGGATCTGCGGCGCGGCACCCCCAGCAGATGCGCGCGGGCCATCTTCGACCCCACGCGCCGTGTCGAGTGTAACCGGATTCCGGCACGCGTTCAGCAGTCGCTACGCGAACAGCCAGCGGCAGATCACCACTGCGGCGATCACCGCAACCAGGTCGGCGACGAGCGCTGCGGCCAGCGCGTGGCGCACGCGGCGCACCTGCACCGCGCCGAAGTACACCGCCAGCACGTAGAAGGTCGTCTCGCTCGAGCCCTGCAGCGTGCTCACCAGGTAGCCGGTGTAGCTGTCTGGGCCGATCGCCGGGTCGTTGATGATCGACGCCATCACGCCATAGGCGCCCGACCCCGACAGCGAGCGCAGCAGCGCCATCGGCAGCGCCTCGGGCGGCAGCCCGACCTTCGCGGTGTAGTGGCCGAGCGCGGCCACGGTCGCATCGAGCGCGCCGCTCGCACGCAGCATGCCGACCGCCACCAGGATCGCGACCAGGTACGGAATGATGCGCACCGCCACCCGGAAGCCCTCCTTCGCGCCTTCGACGAACGCCTCGTAGACGCGCACGCCGCGCAGCGCGCCGAAGAGCAGGAAGCCGGCCATCAGGCCCGGCACGATCCACGGCGACAGCGTCTTGCCCCAGACGATCGTGAGCGGGATCAGCGCGACGAGGCCGCCGATCGCCAGCACCGAGGCCCAGGGCGGATACGCGCCAGGGTCCGCCGGCAGCGCCTCGCGCTGCGCGCCGTCGCGAATCCAGGGCCGGTCGATGCCGGCCGCGGCAGCGTCGGGGGCGCCCACCGGAAAGAAGCGCGCCAGCCAGAGCGCCGCGAGCACCGCCGCGATCGTCCCGCAGATCGATGCGAACAGGGTCGTCGGCAGGATGCCCGCCGGGTCCGACGAGCCGGCCGCCGCGCGCAGCGCGATCACCGCGGTGGGCAGCAGCGTGACGCTCGACGTGTTGATCGCGAGGAACAACGCCATCGAGTTCGTCGCGGTGCCGGGCCGCGGATTGAGCCGGTCGAGCTCCTGCATCGCGCGAATGCCGAACGGCGTCGCCGCGTTGCCCAGGCCCAGTGCGTTGGCCGAGAGGTTGAGGATCATCGCCCCCATCGCCGGGTGCTCGGGCGGCACCTCCCGGAACAGCCGCGTCATCAGCGGCCGGATCAGGCGCGCGATCACGGTGAGCAGCCCGCCTTCCTCGGCGACCTTCATCAGCCCGAGGAACAGCGCCATCACGCCGACCAGGCCGATCGCCAGCTCCACGGCGCCGCCGGCCGACGAGATCATCGAGCTCGACAGCACCTCCATCGGCGACGGCGCGCCTGCCACCGACACGTGCGCGAACTGCCGCCAGCCGGCGACGGCGAAGGCGGCAAGCACGATGCCGAGGAAGATCCAGTTCATGCGCGCGCATCATGACCGGAAACCGGCGCGCCATCCAGCCGCGCCCCGGCGTCGCGCAGCGGATCGGCGCGCGGCGCGGCGATCGGCCATCGGCGCCGCGATCGGCCGATCGCGATCGACAGGCATTGATCGGGACGGTTGCGGCAACGGCGCGCTCGCGTCAGACTCTGCGCTCGTGACCCGGCAGCCGCAGACCGCGAGCGAGCGCTGCCTCCCTGCAGCGCGCCGGCGCCCCGACAATCTCCGAAGGCAGCCATGAAACCGGTATCGAGCATCCTGCGTTCGAAGCCCGACCAGGTCATTCACACGATCGCGCCGTCGGCGACGGTGCGCCAGGCGCTGGAAGCGATGGCCTACCGCGACATCGGTGCGCTGGTGGTGGTCGACGGCGAGAAGATCGTCGGGATCGTCACCGAGCGCGACTACGCCCGCAAGGGCGCACTGATGGGCCGCGATTCGCGCGAGACGCCGGTGAGCGCGCTGATGACGACGCCCGTCATGTACGTGAACCCGCAGGAGAGCAACGAGAACTGCATGGCGCTGATGACCGAGCACCGCGTACGCCACCTGGCGGTGATCGACGAGGGCAAGCTGGTCGGCGTGCTGTCGATGCGCGACCTCGTGCGCGACATCATTTCGGAACAGCAGTTCGTCATCGAGCAGCTGCAGCACTACATCAGCGGCAGCAACGGCTGAACGATCGGGTCCGCGCCGCGCGCATTCAGGCCCCGCCGGCGCGCAACATGGCGTCGGCGGCGACCGGTTCGAGCGCGATCGGCAAGGCGGTGAGCGCATCGAGCAATTCGAGTCGCGCCGCCCGGTACAGGCGGGTGCGCCGCTCGGCCTGCAGCAGCGCGTTGCCGACTTCGAGCATCAGCAGCGACGGCGCGCGCGGCCGCTCGTGGACGGCGCGCCGCAGCAGGCGCTGCGCGGCCTCGCTGCGCTCGTCGGGCAGCAGCCACGCGAGCACCACCGAAGCGTCGATGACGAAGGCCATCGGCTGCCCGGGCGGGAGTGGTCAGTAGCGATGGCCCGCGTGCGCGAGTTCGCGCACGGTTTCGCCCTGCGCGAGCGCACCGGCGAGCGTGACCCCCTGTCGCGCCAGTTGCGCACGGATCTTTTCCACCCTCTCGAGCGCGCGGCCGATCGCGGCGGCATCGGCATCTTCGAACGGGATGAGTTGCGCGACCGGCCTGCCGTGGCGCGTGATCACGAAACGCTCGCCCTTCGCGGCGCGCTCGAGCAGCCTGGGCAGGTGAGTCTTCGCGTCGTAAGCGCTGACGGGTTCGGCAGCGACGAGAGTGGGTTTCATGCAGACCAGTCTGGACTGGTCCGAAAGCAGAGTCAAGCCCGCAGGGCGCTCCGCCGGCCCGCCGGGCCCGGCGCGCCTACTTCATCCGCACCAGCAGCACCGGCACCGGCGAGCGGCGCGCCACTTGCTCGGCATCGCTGCCCATCAGCACCCGATCGACCCCGCGCCGGCCGTGCGTGCCGATCACGACGAGGTCGGCCGGCCAGGCCTTCGCCTGCTCGACGATGATGTCGGACACCCGCTCGCCCTGGCTTTCGACGAGTGCCGTCTCGACCTGCACCCGTTCGTCGGTGACGCTTTCGCGCGCCTTGGCGAGCAGGTCCTGCGCGGCCTTGCGCAGCGCCGGCTCGATCTCGCGCACGAACACGTCGGGCCGCTCGTAGCCGGTGATGTACATCAGCGGATCCATCACGTGCAGCAGGCGCAGCTTCGCGGCGCACAGCCGGGCGAGCCCGGCGGCCTCGGCGAGCGCGCGCTCGGAGGTGGGGCTGCCGTCGATGGGGACGAGGATGCGGTCGTACATGGCGTGTCTCCGGGCCGGATCTCGGTCGGGAGTATGAACGCTCCGCCCGCCGGGCGCATCGACCCCGACTCGAGACGACGACGGCGCGGGTGTATCGTGGCGACAACGGCCCACACCGTGGGGAGTAAACCATGCGCTCCGCGACCGTCGCTGCGTCGTTCGTCGCCCTGTCGATTGCCGGCGGCGCGCCGCTCGCGCGCGCCGCGCCGCCGGCGTCCGACCGTTTCGTCGCCGGCGGCACCGTCACCGAGGTCGCGCCCGTGGCAGGCGACCTGATCGCCGCTGGCGGCAGCGTCGACGTCGACACCGACGTCGCCGGCGGCGTCGTCGCGGCGGGCGGCAAGGTCCGCATCGGCGGAAGCGTCGGGCAATCGGTGCACGCGGCGGCCGGGCAACTCTCGCTGGTCGGGCGCGTGGCGCGCAACGCGCGACTCGCCGGCGGCGAGATCGAGATCGGGCCGAAGGCACAGATCGCCGGCAACCTGGGCGCGGCGGCCGGCCGCATCGCGGTGCGCGGCGCGGTCAACGGCCACCTGAGCGCGGGCGCCGGAACCCTGCTGATCGACGCGCCGATCGGCGGCGACGTCGAGGCGGTCGCCGGCACGCTGGAGATCGGGCCGAATGCGCGCATCGCCGGCACGCTGCGGTATCGCAGCACCGAGCCGCTCGAGCGCGACCCTGCCGCGCAGGTCGTCGGCGAGATCGTGCGCGTCGGCCCCGACCTGGCGAAGTGGTCGTCCGAAGCGCGAGAGATGCGCCGGGGCGCCGGCCTGTTCTGGACCACCGGCCTGATGCTGCTGGCGGCGCTGCTGGTGGCCGTCACGCCGCGGCTCAGCGCCTCGGTCTCGGAATCGCTGCGCGGCCGGCCGGGTTTCAGCCTGGTGCTCGGCTTCGTGGCGCTCGTCTGCGCGCCGATCGCCGCCGTGCTGCTGCTCGTGACCATCATCGGCGTTCCGCTCGCGCTGCTGCTCGTGTTCGCCTGGCTCGCGCTGTTGCCGGTGGCCTGGGCCAGCACGGGCATCGCGGTCGGCGACTGGCTGCTGGCGCGCGGCGCGTCGGCCCGCGCCGATCGCACCGGGTGGCGCGTCGTCGCGGCCATGCTCGGCGTGCTGGTGCTCGCGCTCGCTTCGCGCGTGCCGTGGCTCGGAGGCTGGATCGGTTTCGCGGCGCTGATCGCCGGGCTCGGCGCGTGGACGTTGCAGCTGCGGCGGCTGGCAGCGCGCTGAGCGCGGGCCGTCGCGGTGCGCGGCTCGGTCGCCGTTACACGCGTCGGACGCGACCGCCGTGCCGGGCGATGCACTCGTGCATCGCGTGGCGAGACGACGACTGGATCTCGCGCAGCAATTCGTGCGTGATCGGCCCGAGCCCGAACCGTCGCTCGAGCTCCTGCTCGAGCCTCATCAGCAGGCTGGCCGCCATCTCGGCGTCGGCCAGCGCGCGGTGATGCCGGCCCGCCACCGGCAGGCCCGCGAACTCCACCAGCGTGCCCAGCTTGTGGTTCGGTGCCTCGGGATAGATGCGCCGCGCGAGCAGCATCGTGCAGGCGAACTCCTGCATCCGCCTGCGTCCGATGCGGCCGAGCTCGGCGTCCCAGAACCTGCAGTCGAACGACGCGTTGTGCGCCACCAGCGGATGCACGCCGACGAAGTCGGCGACTTCGCGCATCACCGTGCGCGCCGGCGGTGCGGCGCGCACCATCGCGTTGCTGATCCCGGTGAGCTGCTCGATGAACGGCGGCACCCAGGTGCCCGCATTCATCAGGCTCTGGTAGCGGTCGACGACGCGGCCGTCGCGAAGCAGCACCGCGGCGATCTCGGTCGCACGCGCGCCCGCGTCGGGCGAAATGCCGGTGGTCTCGAAGTCGATGACGGCTACGGTCTGCATCGTCGCACATCCGGCTCGGCGCCGATGATAGCGGCTGCGCGGCTGGGGGAGCGGCCGCACGCCGGGCAGCGGCGGCGCCGCGCGGTGCCGCTGCGCGATGACGCGTCGACCCGCAACGACCGGAGCCGACGCAGGCCGGATCCGCAGGTTGACATGGCGGCGCGGGGGGATAGAGTGAGCCCGATGCCGCGCACGAAGCGGCGGCGGCCGCGGCCGCGAAGGAGGAGAGATGGGTTTCAGGATCGAAAGGCAAGGCAACGAACTGCTGGTCCGGATCGTGAACGCCACTCGCGACGAGCAGGACGTCTTCGACCGGGTGTGCGCCTGTCGCAGCACGAGCTGGTGGTCCTGTCCGTCGGGCGAGTGCGCGAAGATCGGCGCCTGCGACACGCGGCGCGACGGCGACGCCACGGTGCTCGCGCTCACGCCGCGACCCGGCGAGGCGTTGTCGGCAACCGGCGTCGAGGAGTGCCTGCGCTACGTGCTGGCCGAAGCGGCACGCTCGCCGGCCAGCGAGGCCGTGCCTCCCGAGCGGTGAACACGGGGCGCGCTCGATCGTGACCAGGATGCGCTGCATGCGCGTTTCCTGTCAGGCTCCGGGAATTCCGAGCGCGAGGCCGACGCGATCGGCGGCGTTGCGGATGTGCGCGCGCATCGCCGCGCGCGCCGCCTTCGGGCTTCCCGTGGCCAGCGCCTCGACGATCCGCAGGTGCTCGTCGATCGGTTCGCGCACCCGCTCACGGTCTGCGAAAGCCAGCTGCCGGCTGCTCTCGATGACGTCGGCGATGCCCTCCGCGATGTCGCGCAGCATCGGGCTGCCGGCGATCTCGAAGATGTGCGCGTGAAATGCCCGATCGGCCTCCGACATCCCCACCAAGTTGCCCGCGTCGGCAGCAGCGCGCATGCGCTCGATCGTGACTCGAAGCCGTGCGAGACCCGCCCGCGTGATTGCGCCCGCAGCCATTGCCGCGGCGAGTTCCTCGAGTTCGTTGCGCACCAGGTAGACGTCGCGCAGCGCGTAGCGGCCCTGGAAACGCCAGCGCCCACGGATCGCATCCGCGGTCTTCTCGCCGGGTCGAACGATGAATACGCCCCGCCCCGCCTCGCTGCGCAGCAGTCCGAGGCTCTCGAGCATCGTGATCGCCTCGCGCAGCGAGGCGCGGCTCACGCCGAGTTCCTCGGACAGCTGGCGCTGGCCGGGAAGCTTGCCCCGACGCGCCCACTCCTTGCGTCGAATCCGCGTCTGAAGCTGCTGCGCGACGCGTTCGACGGTGGTCATGATCGACATTGACAGCCGAAGGTTCTCTGGGCACCATGGCCGCAAACTGGTCAGACCAGTCCGACCGGTCTGCCGCGCACTATAGCGTAGCGCGCGAGGGTACACATCCACATTCCCGACAATCGCGCGAACGCGCAGCTCACCCGCAGATGACCGACCTCCTCGAGCGTTTCGAGCTATCCGTAGACGGCATCGCGCGCCTTGGCCGTTACCCGCACGTCGACCGGCATGCCGCGTGGCTGGAACGGCTGCGCGTCAACCTGCCCGAACTCGACGTATTCGACGCGCTGCGGCCCGAGCCCGAGCTCGGCTACCTCTCGCAACCGCCGGCGGTGGTCGCCGACGGCGGCACGCCACCCTCCGACGATGCCGGCGGCGCAGCCGCGATCGCGCGCGATTGCCGTGCCGCGCCCGAGCGCGCCGCAGCCCCGGCACAGGCGGCGCTTGCCGAAGCGGTGCGGCAGAAACACCTGAACGCATTCATCGCGCTTGCCGAACCCGCCGCGCTCGACACGGCGGCCTCGGTCGCGGCACAACGCCTGCGCGGCGGGGCGCCAATGCCGCTGATGGGCGTGCCAGTGGCGGTGAAAGACCTGATGCCGGTCGCCGGCTTTCCGCAGACCAACGGCAGCGGCGGACCGGCGCCGGCACCTTCCGCGCACGATGCACTCGCGGTCGCGCGACTGCGCGAGGCCGGCGCGCTCGTCGTCGGCACTGCCAATCTGCACGAACTCGCCTACGGCATCACCAGCGAAAACCCCCACCACGGGTGGGTGGCCAATCCCCGCGCAGCCGGATACACCCCGGGTGGCTCGAGCGGCGGCTCGGCCGCCGCGGTCGCGGCTGGCATCGTCAGGCTCGCGATCGGCACCGACACCGCCGGCTCGATCCGCCTGCCCGCTTCCTGCTGCGGCGTGGTCGGCTTCAAGCCGAGCTTCGACGCGATTGCGCGCGAGGGCGCGCAGACGCTCGGCGCGAGCCTCGACCACATCGGGCCGATCGCCGCCAGCGTGACCGACGCAGCACTGATGTTCTCGGTGATGGCCGGCCAACCGGCGCGGGTCGCCGCTCCCGCACCGCTCGCCGGCCTGCGCGTCGGGGTGCCCGAGAACTACTTCTACGACCCGCTGGCCGACGACGTGGCGCGTGCGGTGCGCGCCGTGCTCGCGCGCATGCGCGACGACGGCGCTGCGCTGGTCCCGATCGACCTGCCCGGTGTCGAACGCAGCGCCGCGCTGCAGTTCGTGACGCTGTGCAGCGAGGCAACCGAGTTGCACTGGCAACGGCTGGTCGAGCGCCCCGAAACGCTGGGCGCCGACGTGCGCGTGCGCCTCGAAGTCGGCCAGTTCCTGCCTGCCACCTGGTACGTGCGCGCTCAACGCGGGCGCGCGGTGCTCGCCGCAATGTTTGCCGCCGCCATGCGCGAGGTCGATGTCCTGGTCACCCCGACGCTGCGCATCGAGCCCCCGCGCTCCGGAGCCGGCTCGGCGCGCATCGGCGGCCGCGACATCCCGTTGCACACCGCCGTCACCGCGCTCACGATGCCGTTCAACCTCACCGGCATGCCCGCACTCACGCTGCCCTGCGGCCGCGGCGACAACGGCCTGCCGATCGGCGTGCAGATCGCCGGCCGGCGCGGCGACGACTGGCGCGTGCTGAACGTCGCCGCCCGCCTCGAAGACCTGCTGAAGACGACCCCCTGAAGGAGAACACCATGAAGAACCTGTTCCGGATCGCGCTCGCCGCCTCGGCGACCGCGCTGGCTGCCGCCTCGTATGCGGCCGAGCCGATCGTCATCGGCGTGAGCATTGCCCAGTCGCCCCCCGGCTCGGTCGTGCAGGGCACCCAGGTGAAGGACGGTGTCGAGATCGCCGTCAGGATGCTCAACGACAAGGGCGGAGTGCTCGGGCGCCCGCTCAAGGTCGTCTACGAAGACAACCAGGGCATCCCCGAAAAAGGGCGCGCCGCCACCGAGAAGCTGATCACGCGCGACAAGGTGGTCGCGGTCACCGGCGGTCACCAGAGTTCGGTCTGCCTGGCCGAGATCGAGGTCGCTCATCGCTACAAGACGCCGTACGTCAACACCAACTGCTGGTCCGACGACATTCGCACGAAGGGCTATCCCGAGGTCTTCAACCCGGGCAACTACAACACCCGCGTCTCGTCGGCCATGGCCGAGACGATCGCGGCGCTCAAGGTGAAGAGCGTGGTCGCGTTCGCCGAGAACACCGACTACGGCATCGGGCAAGCGAAGCTGCTCGGCGAATTCCTGAAGCAGATGGCGCCGCAGATACAGTACAAGTACGTCGCGCTCGACCGCGCCGGCAAGGACTTCACGCCCGCGGTGCTGCCGCTGCGCGCGAATCCGCCCGATCTGGTCGTCAACGTGATGCTGCCGCCGGCCGCCTACATCCTGATGAACCAGTTTTACGAGCAGGGCGTCGCACCCAGCGCGAAGACCGCCTTCTATGAC
Organism: Burkholderiales bacterium; assembly: GCA_003577305.1. Lineage (GTDB taxonomy): Bacteria > Pseudomonadota > Gammaproteobacteria > Burkholderiales > Burkholderiaceae_E > Zeimonas. Next base: position 26,868 of record QEVL01000016.1, on the reverse strand, counting down.
GGCGCTGGCATTGCCGACTATCCCGACTTCTGGCAGAACGTGAAGGAAGCCGGCAAGTACATGCTGGCCTTCGGCCTGTACCACCCGGCGATGCCGATGCCGGCGCTGGGCAAGGAGGTCGGCGAGATCTACCAGAAGCAGGCGAAGACCGAGCCGAACCGGCTCATCTTCCAGGGGGTCGACTCGGTGCTGCTGGTCGCTCGCGCGATCGAGCAGGCGAAGTCGACCGACGGCGCCGCGATCATCAAGGCGCTGCAGGGCATCCAGTTCGAGGGCGCGCGCGGCAAATTCTCGTTCTCGCAGGAGCCGGGCTACAAGTACCAGCAGTGGGTCGACATCCCCTATGTCACCTACCAGCTCACAGAGGTGAACCAGCCGGTCAGCAAGACCACGCTGATCCAGGTTCCGGGCCAGCCGCTGCAGATCGACAAGGTGCTCAAGCCCGCGAAGTGACGACAAGCCCGGCCGCGCCACAGCGCGGCCGCCAGCCACGAAGCGGCCGCGCGGGGCGAAGACTCCGCCGCGCCGCGCGGAGACTCGATTGCTCGCTCTCGATCTGTTCGTCAACGGGCTGATCATCGGACTGTTCTACGCGCTGATGGCGGTCGGCCTCACCATGATCTTCGGAATCCTGAAGGTCGTGAACTTCGCCCACGGCGAGTTCTACATGGTGGGCGCCTACACCTACACGCTGGTCTCGCTCGCGCTCGGCGTCTCCCCGTGGCTCGCACTCCCCGTGGCGGCCGCCTCGGGCGCGTTGCTCGGCTGGGCAACCGAGCGTTGGCTGATGCGTCCGCTGTACGCCGGCTACGGCTCGTGGGCGCTGATGAAGGACGAATACGCGGTGGTGGTCACTTTCGGCCTGTCGCTGCTGCTGATCAACCTGGTCGACAAGATCGTCGGGCCCTACCCGGTGCGCGGTCCGGCGCTGTCCGAGGTCACGCGCATGGCGCTCGGGCCGTTCATGCTCAGCGGCCAGAAATTGATCACTGCCGGCCTGGCGATCGTGTTGCTCGCGGGGCTGGCGCTGTTCATCAAGCGCTCGCTGTGGGGCCGGCAGGTGCAGGCCGTGGCGCAGAACCGGCTCGGCGCCTCGATCGCCGGCATCGACACTGCGCGCGCGAGCAGCATCATCTTCATGGCCTCGGGTGTGCTGGCCGCGCTCGCGGGCGCCCTGCTCGCGCCCATCATCAACCCGGCGCCCGACGTCGGCATCTTCCCCGCGGTGAAGTCCTACGTGATCGTCGTGATCGGCGGCATGGGCTCGATCCCCGGAAGCATCGTCGCGGCGCTCGCACTCGGCGTCCTCGAGAGCTTCGGCGCGGTGTACATCTCGTACGACTACCGCGACACCTTCGGGCTGGTGCTGCTGATCCTCGTACTGCTGTTGCGCCCGCAAGGGTTGTTCGGCGAACGGACGCGCGAGGTCTAGGTCGTGCAGGCGCCCCGTCATCCGAATTTCCTGCGCAGCAAGCTCACGCAGGAGACGCGCCTGTCCCTCGTGGTGCTCGCGGTGCTCGCGCTCGTGCCGCTGGCGGTCACTTCGCCGTACTGGCTCGGCGTGCTGATCGTCAGCATGTACTTCGCGATGCTCTCCATGGGCTGGAACCTGCTCGCCGGCTACACCGGACAGTTCTCGCTCGCCCCGGCGGCCTTCGCGATGCTGGGCGGCTACACCACGGCGCTGCTGGCGTGGCACTGGAAAGTGCCACTGTGGGTCGGCCTGCCTATGTCGCTGGTGGTGCCCGGCCTCATCGGACTGCTGCTCGGGCGGATCGTGCTGCGGCTCTCGGGTCCCTACCTTGCGCTCACCACGCTGTCGTTCGCAGAGATCGTGCGGCTGGTCATCTACAACTCGATCGACTTCACCCGCGGCGACCAGGGCCTGAATGTGCCGGCGCTCACCGACAGCCGCCTGGGAAATTACTACCTGTTCCTCGCCGCGCTCACCGCGGTGACGATCGGCGTGTTCCTGCTGCTGCGCTCGCCCACCGGCCGCTTCCTGCAGGCGATCCGCGACGACGAGATCGGCGCGGCGAGCCGCGGCATCGACGTGGTGCGCGCCAAGACGCTGGCATTTCTCGTGAGCTGCGCGATCTGCGGCTTCGCCGGCGGCCTCTACGGCACCTTCGCGCAGCTGGTGAGTCCCGAGCTCGGCATGATCGCGCAGACCGGCATAGTGATCGCGATGGTGGTGATCGGCGGCATGGGCACGCTGGTGGGGCCGCTGATCGGCGCGGTGCTGGTCTACGTGGCCTCCGAGATGCTGCGCGACGTCGGCAACATCCAGATGATCGTGTTCGCGGCCTTGGTGATCGTGTTCGCGCGCTTTTTCCGCGAAGGCCTCTGGGGGCTGGTGCGCGAAGCGGCCGTGCGGCGACGCCAGACCGCGCCGGGCGCAGCGAAGGGGACGTGATGGCGCTGCTCGAGATTCGTGGCGTCGAGAAGCGCTTCGGCGGCCTGCGCGCGGTCGATCGCGTCGGCATGGACGTCGCCCAGGGAGAACTGCTCGGCCTGATCGGGCCCAACGGCTCGGGAAAGACCACGTTGCTCAACCTGCTCTCGGGCCACATGCGCGCCGACGCCGGACAGGTGCAGCTCGAAGGCCGCAGCGTGCTCGGCCTGAACCCGACGCAGCTCACCCGGCTGGGCGTGCTGCGCATGTTCCAGATGACCCGCGTGTTCAACCGCGTGAGCGCCTTCGACAACCTGCTCGTCTGCGGGATTGCGATGGGACTGAACGAAGCGCAGGCGGAGCGACGGGCGGTCGAGCTGCTCGAAGAACTGAAGCTCGGCCACGTGATGCACCTGGACGGAGGACAGCTCTCGGGCGGCCAGAAGAAGCTCCTCGAGTTCGGGGCCTGCTTCATGGTGCCGCCGCGTGTCGCGCTGCTCGACGAACCGTTTGCCGCGGTGCACCCGACGATGAAGGAGACGATGGCGGCGTTCATCCGTCGCCGCAACGAGAGCGGCCAGACCTTCATCCTGGTGAGCCACGACATGCCGGTGGTGGTCGAACTGTGTCCACGTTCGGTCTGCATGAATGCCGGCAAGGTGCTCGCCGACGGCCCGACGCAGCGCGTGCTGAACGACCCGGCAGTGATCGAGGCCTACCTCGGCGAGGAAGTCGATGCCGGCGGCGAGGGGCAGGCACATGGCTGACGTCCTGCTGGCGATGGAGGGCGTCACCTCCGGTTACCTCGGCGACATCGACGTGCTGCGCAACGTCTCGCTCACGGTGCGTGCCGGGCGCATCAGCGGCCTGATCGGACTGAACGGCGCGGGCAAGTCGACGCTGATGAAAACCCTGTGCGGTTTCCTGCGCCCGAAATCGGGTCGGGTCACGCTCGCCGGACGCGACATCTCCGGAAAGGCCCCGCACACGATGATCGACGACAGGCTCTGGTACATCCCGCAGGAATCGAGCCTGTTCCCGTACATGACGGTGGCCGAGAACCTGCGGCTCGCGCTCGAAGGCCGTCGCCGGCAGTTCGGCGCGGTGATCGAGCAGCGCTACGCCGACACGCTCGAGCGGTTCCCGGTGCTGAAGGAAAAACTCTCGGCGCAGGCCGGCGACCTCTCCGGCGGCCAGCAGAAGTCGCTCGAGTTCGCCAAGGCCTACATGGTGCAGCCCGAAGTCTGCCTGATCGACGAGCCGAGCATCGGGTTGTCGCCGCGGGTCGCCGCCGAAGTGTTCCAGTGGATCGACTCGTTCGCGAAGTCCGGCATGGGCATCCTGCTGGTCGACCACAACGTGCGCCGCGTGGTGGCGATGTCCGACCACATCTACGTGATGAGCCTGGGTCAGATCACCGCCGAGGGTAGCCCGGAAGACTTCGCGGGCGACCTGCACGCGCAGGTGCGCGAATGGCTGGGAATCAACTTCTGAGCGGCGCGCCCAGGCTCGCGCTTCGGCCGCTCACGGTCGAGTCGTTCGCGCCCTACGGCGACGTGGTGACGAGCAAGGGCCGCGAAGGGCGCAGCATCAATGCCGGCACCTCGACGCGCGTCGAGATGCCCGAGCCCGATGTGCTGGACGACGGGGGGCGCCCGTCGCTGAGCGTGTTTCGCGCGAGCGCGGCGTGCTCGCCCATCGAAATACGGGAGCTCGAGCGGCACCGGCTCGGCAGCCAGACCTTCCTGCCCCTCGGGGGCACCCCGTTCGTGGTAGTGGTCGCACTCGGAGAGGCAGCGCCCGACGCCGCGACGCTCGCTGCGTTTCGCGCCGCCGGCGACTGCGGGGTGACGTTTCGGCGCGGGGTCTGGCATCACTCCCTGCTGGCGCTTGCCGACGGCGATTTCGCGGTAATCGAGCGGCGCGGCACGGAAACCGACTGCGAAGTGGCGCAGCTGCGGCCGTTGCTCGTCGATTGACGTATGATCGGAGCCGCCGGGGCGCCGGTCGGGGCGGCTCGCCGCCTCGGCCATCGCCCGCCGCGTTGCAGCAACTCCCACGCACACTTTCCGGAGACTCCGAATGAGCGACTACGCAGCCGATATCAGGAAGTACACCGCCAATGTCGACGAAGCCGCGGTCAAGACGATCGTGAACTACTGCGGCATCGCGCTTCGCAACGTCGACTCGTCGCTCGTCGCGACCTCCGATCCGCAGGAACTGGCCGCCGTGCGCGACGGCTTCGCCGCGAAGAAGCTCGGACTCGACGCCGCTGCGGCCGACGCCGGCATCAAGACGGTGGTCGAAAAAATGAAGGGCGAGCGGCGCAAGAGCCGCGTGACGTTTTACTACCTGCTCGCCGAGGCCACCGGCACGCTGGGCAAGCTCGGCTGAGCGGGACATGGCCGATCTCTCCGCTTTCCCGATCACGAAGAAGTGGCCCGCGAAGCATCCGGACCGCATCCAGCTCTATTCGTGGCCCACGCCGAACGGCGTGAAGGCCTCGATCATGCTCGAGGAGACCGGCCTGCCCTACGAAGCCCACGCCGTGAGCTTCCAGGCGAACGAGCAGATGTCGCCTGAATTCCTGTCGCTGAACCCGAACAACAAGATTCCGGCCATCATCGATCCCGATGGTCCCGGCGGCAAGCCGCTGGGGCTGTTCGAATCGGGGGCGATCCTGATCTACCTGTCGGACAAGCGCGCGCGCGAAGGCCGCGAATCGTTCATGCCGGCCGACCCCGCCGAGCGCTACGAGACGCTGCAGTGGCTGATGTTCCAGATGGGCGGCATCGGACCGATGTTCGGCCAGCTCGGCTTCTTCACGAAGTTCGCCGGCAAGGAGTTCGAGGACAAGCGCCCGCGTGACCGCTACGCCGCCGAGTCGAGGCGCCTGCTCGGGGTGCTGGAGAAGCGCCTCGCCGGCCGCAAGTGGGTCATGGGCGACACCTACACGATCGCCGACATCGCGATCTTCCCGTGGGTGCGCAACCTCGTCGGCTTCTACGAGGCCGGCGACCTGGTCGGCTTCGGCGACTTCCGCGAAGTGGCGCGCGCGCTCGCGGCGTTCGTCGAGCGCCCCGCAGTGGCACGAGGGCTGAAGATCCCGTCCTGACGGCCAGGCCGGTCGAAACCGGTGGCGACTCGATCAGTTCGGCCAGCCCGCGCGGCGTCGGAAATCGAGCGGCGCAGGGCTCCCGCATCGGCGGGCGCCTGCGCGCGGCCGCAGCGGGAAACCGAGGTCGCGGATCGACACGCGATCGCTACTTGACCAGCGTGACCGGCACCGGAGCGAGCTGGACGATCTTCGCCGCGACCGAGCCGAGCACCAGCCCGGCCACGGCACCCAGGCCGCGCGTGCCCATGACGATCGCGGCGCACTGCCTCTCGCGCGCGAGCTCGAGGATCGTCTCGGCCGGAGCGCCGCTGCGCAGGCAGCGCTCGTGCGCGACACCGGCGCGCTCGAGCAGCGTCACCGCAGGCTGCACCGCTTCGTCGGCGGCTTCGATTTGCCGCAGCATGTCGCTGCGCTTTTCCGCGCGCGAACGCGATCGCGGCAGCTCGGGCTGCACGTTCAGCAGCAGCACCCGGGCCTGCAGGCCGCCTTCGGCCAGCCTGATCGCGTGCCTGACCGCGCGCAGCCCCGGCTTGGAGCCATCGACCGGTACGAGGAGTTCGACCATCGGCTTCCCCCAGCGGGAGGGCCGGCGCGTCGGTCGCGGCAGCGGGCTGCCGGCGGCGGCCGAGCGTCGGCGGGATAGAATCGTCCGAGGTTAGCATGGCGTGAAGCCGCGCAGCCGCGCGGAACGGACACTCGGAGGGAAGCGGACATGCCCGGACTCGACCAGAAGCAGATCGAACACCTCGAGGCGATGATGAACGAGAGGTGGACCCGGGAGTTCCGCGAGATCCGCTCGCTGTTCTCCGGCCAGGACGAAGAGCGGCAGGAGGTTACGCTCGGCGCAAGCGTCGACGAAGCTTCCGACGAAGCGCTGCTCGCCAGGCTCGCGACGGTGGACGATCCGCTCATTCGCCAGAACCTTCAGGACGTGCGCGACATCATCGGCGCGCGCCAGCGCATCGCCGCCGGCAATTACGGCGAGTGCATCGACTGCGGCGCCGACATCGCCTACGAGCGGCTGCTCGCCTACCCGACCGCCAAGCGCTGCATCGACTGCCAGCGCGAGCACGAGAAGCGCAAGGCCGGTCGCTGACGGTTGGAACAAGGAGGCAAGTTCATCATGCAACTCACCGACATCCTTGCCCAGATGGGCGGCCTGCAGTCGATGGCGCGCGAACTGGGCGTCAGCGAGTCGCAGGCGGCCAGCGGCACCGAAGCGCTACTGCCGGCGATTCTCGGCGGATTCAAGAGGCAGGCGCAGGCGCAGCCGTCGGGCCTCGAGGGCCTGGGCGGCCTGCTGGGGCAACTCGGCGGCGGCGGGCTGCTCGACGAAGTACTCGCGTCCGAGCCGACGAACCTCGACCGCGGCAACGACGTGCTCGGGCAGATCTTCGGCTCCAGGGAGGTGAGCCGCGCGGTCGCGCAGAACGCATCCACGCAAACCGGGCTGGACACCTCGCTGCTGAAGAAGATGCTGCCGATGCTGGCGATGGTGGTCGCCGGGCTGATGGCGAGGCAACAGGGCGCGAGCGTCGCGGCACAGCCGTCCCGGCAGCCGGGCGGCGGCCCGGGCGGCCTCGCGTCGATCCTCGACCTGAACGGCGACGGCAACCCGCTCGACGACATCCTGCAGATGGTGGGCAAGGCGATGCGTTGAGCGCAATCAGTCGAGCACCGCGCGCAGCAGCACGCCGAGCAGCAGCGACACCAGCAGCACGAAGCCGATCGCCAGCACGACGGTGAGCGACAGCAGCCGGGTCTTCACGATCGCGAGCAGGTTGCTCAGTTCACCCTGGCGGGAAACTGCTTCGCGATGCCATCGGACAGCGCGTCGGCGATCGCGTCCATATGATGCTGCATCCCGGTCCAGGCCGCGACCTGTTCCGTCACGGGCGCGTTGGACATCGTCGGATCGACCTGCTTGCGGTGGTCGGCGCCGTACTTGAGCGCGGCCGCGCGATCGGCGATAATCGGCTCTCGCATCACGAAGGGGATTCCCCTGCCAACCTGCCTCCCCGGGCAAGGTGGCTCGCGAAAGCGGATGCGGCCACGACAACGGCAACCAAACGGGTGACGTCATGACGCTCTCCACGCAGGGCACAGCAGCTTCTCGAACCCCTGCCACGCCGGTCGTGGAGCACGACTCCTGATCGATTCGCCGCCGGGCGCCTGTCCGGCTGCAACGCCTGACCCACGTCACGGGTCCGGGGGATTTGATCCGGCTTGCGGTCCCGGGCGCTTCGCCGAATCCGCTAAAGAGGAGCGGCAGTCATGCCAAAGAAGACCCGCGCGGCCGAAGCGCCGCGCGTCGCGCGCCCGCTGCGCGCACTCGGCCTGTACGGGCTGGACCACCTCGACGCAATCGTGCTCGCGGCGCTGGCCTCGGAAGCGCCGATGCTGCTGATCGGTCCGCACGGCAGCGCGAAGTCGGCGCTGCTCAACCGCGCAGCCGCCGCGCTGAAGCTCGATCACCGGCACTACAACGCGAGCCTGGTGTCGTTCGACGACCTGCTCGGCTTCCCCGTGCCCAACGAAGCGCGCGACGGCCTGCAGTACCTGCGCACGCCCGCCACGCTGTGGGGCGCGCAGTCGGTGTTCCTCGACGAGATCTCGCGCTGCCGTCCCGAAGTGCAGAACAAGCTGTTCTCGATCGTGCACGAGCGGCGCGCGATGGGCGTGGCGCTCGAATCGCTGCGCTACCGCTGGGCCGCGATGAACCCGCCGGCCGCATTCGACGACGCGGGCGATCCCGACGACGCGTATCTGGGCTCGCAGCCGCTCGATCCGGCGCTCGCCGACCGCTTCGCGTTCGTGGTGGCGCTGCCGTCGCTCGCGGAACTCGAGCCCGCCGAACGCAGGCTGCTGATCGCGCACGGCGACGACGCGCCGGCGGGCGGCGACGCATCGCCTGCTGGCGACGACGGCCTGCCCGCGCTGGTCGCCGCCACGCGCGAGCGCGTTGCGCTGTCGGTCGAGTGGTTCGACGCCTGGGTCACCGGTTACGTCGACGCGCTGGTCGCGCCGCTCACCGAAGCGAAGCTCGCGATCTCGGGGCGCCGCGCCGCGATACTGCGCCGGTCGACGCACTTCGTTCACGCGGCACGCGAGGTGCTCGCGGCCGCTGGCCGCGACGCCGCCGACATCGCGGACTCCGCGCTCGAGGCGCTGCGCTGGGGCCTGCCCCAGCGCGCGCAGGGGCGCGCGCCCGCCGAGTCGGCGCTGCTCGCGCTGCACCGCCACGCGGTCGAACTGGCCGGGGAGCCGCTCGACTCGCCGCTCGCGCGGCTGCGCGGCGAGCCCGACCCGCTGCGTCGCGTGGCGCTCGCACTCGCATTGCCCGAGGGCGCGCTGTCGCGCACCGCATTCTCGGCGCTGGTGGCCGACGCGTTCGCCGCGCAGGACCTTCCCGGCCGCTACCTGCTCGCGCGCCACCTGTTGCCGCGCCTGGCCGAGCGCGACGCGGTCAACGCGCCGACGCTCGAGATGCTGGCCGCGCCGCTGGGCCGCATTCTCGACTTCGAGCGCGACCCGGCGCACCGCCTGCAGCTCACGCACGCCGAGCTCACGCGCTTCAACGCAATGCTCGCGGCGATCGTGAAGCTCGACCCGGCCGACGAGCGCCAGGCCTCGCTCGGCAACCTGCTCTACACGCTGTTCGCGGTGGAGAACGCGGCGTTCGACGCAGCCGCGGTGATCGCGCGCGACGCGAAGCTTGCACGGCTGTTCGCGCCGCCGGCCAGGCCCGCGCGAGAGCCGCGCGCGGTGCCGCCCCGCAGGCGCCGGCCCGCCGCGGCACCGGCGAAGCTCGCGGCATGAACGCGCGGGATTCCGCGGCACGCTGCACGGCAGCGCTGCACAACATGTCGGTGCCGCCGCGCAGCGTGATCGACCTGCGGCCGCTGCACACGGCCGGCGACTCGCGCTCGCGCACGCCGCGCCCCCGCAACGGCCAGCGCGCCGCCCGCGCCTCGGGCCCGAGCGGCGTGCTGTTCGCGCGCGTGCACCTCGTCGGCTTGCTGCACGACGGATGCGCGCACCGGCCCTGCGGCCGCGACATCGCGCGAGGCATCGGCTCGAGCGTGCCGATCGACCTGCTCGACGCGGTCGCGCTGTTGCGCGCGGGCTGCGCGGCGCCCGAGGCGCTCGACGCTGCGCGCCGCGCCTGCGAGGCCTTGTCGACGGCCGCACTGCACGACGAATTCCTCGATCACATCGAGGCGCTCGGGCCGATGGACTTGCCGCTGCTGCTGCTCGCACGTCCGGCGAAGTCGCGCGCACGCGCCGCAGCGTGCCGCCTCGAGCCGCTCGCCGCGCTGCGGCTGCTCGCGGGCACCGCGGGCGGCCTGTTCGTGCGTTCGCGCGCGCCGAGCGCCGGGCTGTTCCTCGGCGGCGCGCCCGGCAGCTGGGTCGACTCGACCGACTTCGACTACTACCTGCCGCTCGGCGCCCCGGCATCCGCCAGCGACGACACCGGAGATCCGGCATGACCGCCGTCGACGACACCGACACCGCCGTTGCGCGCGAGCGCATCGTGCGCCAGTTGCGCGACCGCATCTACGCCTGCGTGCCGGTCACCCACCAGGCGTTCGGCAAGCTGCTCTCGCTGCTGTCGATCGAGGCGTCGGCGCAGGTGCCCACCGCCTGCGTGAGCACGGGCACGCGCTCGCGGCTTCTGGTGAACCCGGCGTTCGTCGCGCGCCATTGCCGCACCGACGAGCACCTGGCCATGCTGGTGCTGCACGAGCTCTACCACGTGCTGCTCGGCCACACGCGGCTCTACCCGCGCGTGACGCCGGCGCAGAACTGGGCCTTCGACTGCCTGATCAACGCGCAGCTGTGCCGGCTGTTCCCCGAGCCGCGCCACACCGGCTTCTTCGCGCAGTTCGTCGACGGCGTCGAAGGTCCGGCGCGACTGCTCGCCCCGCCCGCCGGCTGGCGGCCGAAGCGCGCCGGCGGCAGCCGCCCGCCCACCGGCGCGTGCGATGCGCTGTCGCACACGCACTGGCGGCTCTACAGCGACGAATCGGTGACCACCGAGGAGTTGTACCGCCTGCTCGCACGCACCGGCACCGGGCTGGCGGTCGAAGGCACGCCGCTGCTCGGCAATCACGACGGACCCGATGCGTCGTTGCACCCCGAGGCGCTGCGCGAAGTGCGCGACATCGTCGCGCGCTGGCCGATGCTCGCGCGTCGCAGCGGCCGCGACCAGGGCGCCGAGCTGCGCGAGGAGCACCTGCCGCCGGGCGTGCGCCGCGCGCGGACGGTGCGCGTGCTGCGCCAGGCGATCGCGCGCGCCGCCGGCCGCGCGGGCCACGGTCTCGCGCAGCGCATCCACGCGAGTGCCACGCCGACGCTCGCGCCGTTCGACGCCGGCCACGACCGCCGCGCCGCGCTCCAGCGCCTGCTCGGCGCCGAGCCGCTGCTCGTGGCCGGCGAATCGATCGCACGCCAGCGCAGTCCGGTCGAGCGCGTGCGCGTCTACCTCGACGTCTCGGGCTCGATGGACCAGGTGCTGCCCGCGCTCTATGCGGCGCTGGTGAGCTGCGCCGACCTGGTCGAGCCGGTCGTCTGGGGGTTTTCGACCGCGATCGGCGCGCTCACGCACGCGCAGTTGCGCGCCGGCGTGCGGCTCGGCACCGGCGGCACCGACATCGACGCGGTCACCAGGCATCTGCTTGCATCCGGCGCGAAGCGCGCGCTGGTCGTCACCGACGGCTGGGTGGGCGCGGTGCCGCACGACCACCGTGCCGAGCTCGAGCGCCGCCGCGTGCGCCTGGTCGCGGCGATCACGCACGCGGGCAGCGGCCGCTTCGCCGAAGCGATCGGCGCGCCGGTGCTGCGCCTGCCGGCCTGAAGCGCGCGGGAATCGGCAACCGCATCGACATCCACAACGACACATCGACATCCACGAGGACACCGACGTGAGATCGACCATCGAGACACCCATCGCTCCCGGCGACACCGACCCGGCCTGGACCGAGTCCGCCGAGTTCGTGCTGCCCGGGCATCCCGACAAGCTCTGCGATGCCGCCGCCGACGCGATCGTCGAACACGTGATGCGCGGCGACGCGCTCGGCCAGTGCGGCGTGGAGATCGCCTGCGTGTTCGATCGCGTCTTCGTCACCGGACGCATCGCTGCGCACCGCTCGGTGCTCGATGCGCTCGACATCGCGGCGCTGGTGCGCCGCAGCTATGCCGAGGCCGGCTACGGCGAGGACGCCGCAGGCCACCTCTGGGGTCCGCACCCCGAGAGCCTGCGCATCGACACCGCGCTGTGCTTCGGCGAATTCGAGCCCGGCGAGCGCGAGCAGCGCCACCTCTGCGACGACCAGGCGATCTGCGTGGGCTATGCGAACACGATGGCCGCGACGCACCAGCTGCCGCCGGCGCACTGGCTCGCCAACCGGATCGGCCGCGAGCTGTTCCGGCTCAGGGCGCAGCGCGGCGCGGGACAGATCGGGCCCGACGGCAAGGTGCTCGCACAGGTGCGCACCGACGGGCGCAAGTGGCAGCCGCAGCGCGTGTCGATCTCGCTGAACCATCACGTGGGCTCGGACTGGCTGGCGCTGCGGCGCATCGCCGAGGAAGCGGTCGCGCGCGCCTGCGCCGGCAAGGAGATGCCCGAGATCGCGCTGAACGGCGCCGGCATGTTCGTCGCGGGCGGGCCCAACGGCGACAACGGCACGACCGGAAAGAAACTCGTAATCGATGCCTACGGACCGACGGTGCCGATCGGCGGCGGCGCCTGGTCGGGGAAGGACTTCAACAAGGTGGACCGCGCCGGGGGCGTGCTGGCGCGCAAACTGGCACTGCGCGCGGCGAAGCAGGCGCGGCGCGACGCACGCGTGGAGTTGCGCTACGAGCCGGGCGGCGCGCACCCGGCCGCCATTTCGGTGTGGCTCGACGGCCGGGCAGTGCGCGCCGAAGAAGCCGGGCTGCCGAACGCGCAGGCGCTGCGCACCGCCATGGTTTCGCGCCGGCTGATCGGCGAGGTGCAGGGCGCGCTTGCCGATCGGGCCCGGTGGGGGCACTTCACAGCACCGCTTCGAGCCCCTTGCGTTCGATGAGATCGAGCAGCTTCGACGACGGTCCGCTCGGCTTCTTGTCGCCGATCTCCCATTTGCGAACCGTGGAGACGCTGGTGTTGAGCACTGCCGCCAGAACCGACTGACTCAGACGCAGGCTCTCGCGCAGCTCGCGGATCCTTGCTGCGTCGTATTCGGGCACCGGCGACAGGCACAGCGCGTCGTACGCCTGCATCTTGCGCTTGTCGATGAAACGCAGGCGATGCAGGTCGCTGGCGGTTTCATGAACAGCCTCGAGTATCCGGCTCTTCGGTTTTCGCTTGGTCACCACGGCATATCTCCTGCAAGGCCCCATCAGCGACCGCTTCATCGAGCTGCGTTGCGGTCCTGGCCAGCAGATCGGCAGCGAGTTCGCGCAGCGCTTCGAGCTCGTCGCTGCTCACGTCCGACCGCTCGTTCTTCCCGAATCCGAACAGGAAGAACCAGCGACAGGCCTTGTCGGTAGCCACGAGCGTCCTGGCCCCGCCCCGCTTGCCGCGCCCGGCCAGCTGGATCCGCTTCTTGACGAGACCGCCCCCGAGGTCGGCATCGATCAGGCCGCTGGCCATCTCTTGCAGCGCGCGACACAGCGCACGATCCGACAGGCCTGACTTTCGGGCCCATCGACCAAAGAAGCGGGTCTTGAAGACTCTCCTCATCGGGCCGAGCGATTATGCCACTTAGTGGTATAGATCGCAACTGGAGCGGTCCGCGTGCGGCCGACACCTGCATCGGGTTCGACACCGCCTTCGCAGGCGGTAGCGGCAGATGCTACTGGGCGCGCGACCGGCGATGCGTATCGGTACACAGTGCCGTTACGCGGGAATCTCGACGTACGCCACTTGACTCGACGGGGCCGGCACGGGCGAACCGTCCGCGAAAAGGCCAGATCGCGCTACGCCACCTGCGCAAGCGGAACCCGAATCTCCACCGACTCGAACGGCACCGACACGCTGCCATCTTCCGAACGCTCCACCAGACCCAGTTCCTCGAGGCGCGACACGTCCGTATGGACGTTCGAATAGTTGCGCTCCGCCGCCTTGGCGAGCGCGTAGACACTGCAGGGTCCGAGGCCTCGCAGAGTTGCGAGCAAGTCGAGCCGCGCAGGCGTCAACTCGGCGAACAGTGATCGTGCCGATTCGAAACCGAGCCGGAAGTCCGTCGAGCCGCCGCGACGCGCGGCCCTGACCTGCTGCGCCGCCGAGCGGAACACCGAGCCCCGGCGAGATACCTCGATGATCGCCTTCATGGTCACCCCCAACGCTCAACGTCGGAACGGAAATCGTCGAGCAACTGCTCGATCGACACGAAGGCGTACTCGCCCTCCTGCTCCCCGAAGTGCCGGTGATCACCCTTGCCGCGCTCGTTGTCGTATCGCACTCGACACTCACCCGACAAGCCGTAATACAGGCGATACTTGTATCGATGCGAGCATGGCGGCAAGGGTCGGGGAACCTCCCAGATCACGATCTCCACGATGGAGCCGTCGTCCCGGACTTCCTTAGCGTACGCGAGCAGGACGGCTGCCGTGTATTGCATGCTAGCAATATATAAGATGGATGTCCACGATGAGGCAATGCCGAGACTATGCGGCGCCATGCCTCGCCGTCTGTAGCGCCGATGGTCGAGGACATGCGGCGAATGGTCAGCGTGCTCAACACCGCGTTCGGCACCCCTGTCCGGCGCCTGCAACCATGTCCTCACCGCTCCGGCGCGTTGGCGTTGCTTGCGCGAGCGCGAGAGGCGCAGTCAATAGGCGCCCGCGCACCACTGCTGCTCGCAAGGGATCCCGTCGCGATCCCCGTCCATCTTCGTGCCCGGGCAGTTCGCGAGGAAGTATTTGGCTTCGGCGCACGAGGTCATTTGTGAACAATGAGTTCGACCGTCGCACTGGAAGACGGGCGCGCTCGAACGGTCCTCCTGCGCCGCGAGCCGGGCAGCCGATGGCACATCAGATCCGCGGCCCACTCTCTGTGAATACTCCGAAAAGCCGAAAACGCCGATCGCAACCGCCAGCGCGACACCCACTACGCGACCGGAAAGGCTGCGCGTCCGGCTCGATGGCAGGGCCTCGCGCTCGCGCGATACGATTGACCGGGAACTGCCAGGACGACGGACCCTGGTAGCGCGCTTTTTGCCCTCCTTGTTCAATTCGACTTCGAACGAGAGCGTCTCATGCAGGCGCGGAGCCTTCCCGTCTCGCGGGAAGGCCGAAGCATGGACGAACACGTCGTCGCCGCCCAGGGTCGGAGTGATGAAACCGAAGCCGCGGTCGTCGTTCCACCTCGAGAGCTTGCCGTCGAAGCGCACTACGCCGCCCGCATTCTTTCTGACAGCATCGGTTCGACGGTACGGCATCGTTGCTCGAGCTGATGCGCGACGCGTTGTACGTCCTGCGGTGACAAAGACTGCGCACCACGTGCCTTCAGGAGTCCGGCCAATTCCTTGCCGTTGAAGACCCGCACATCGCCACGGCCGGTACGCTTCACATACCAGCCCGGCAGGGCAAGGACTGGAAGCACTCGAATCGGGGCACCGACTGCCTCGCCGAGCCATTTGGCCAGCCAGGTGGCCTGTCCTCGAGCCTGTTCCAGCGGCGCTTTGGTGGTCCAGCCCGGAAACCGCAGGATGCTTCCATCGAACTCGACGGTGGCGTCCGCCTTGCCCCGTCCGCCATTGGGCTTGGTGAAGCCCTTCGTCTCGATCGCAAAAACGCCCTCGCCGGAGACTACGACGTGATCGATGTTGAAGTCGTTCGCCGGAAAGTCGTGGAACAGGATCGCACCTTGCCGCATCAATTTGTCGAGCTCCTGAGCTGCAGCGAGCTCGGCATCGAGGCCGGCTCTGAGACGGTCCAGTCGCTCTCCGGCTTTCCAGAGCTTCCTCACCATGAACCCGATGAATGCCAGGACCCCAACTGCGAACAACGGCGCCAGATGCATGACTGCTCGAAGGTCGCCATGCAGGTGGCCCTGCCCCAGAAGGATGGCCAAGGTCAGGAGGGGTATGGTCACGAGCTGGAATACATCCCACTGCAGGTCGATGCTGGCGTCGTCGAGTTGCTTCCGCAACGTATGGCCTGGAGGACGCAACATATCCTCCGAGAGAGGCGTCCTTCGGCGCGCCCGAGCGCGGCGCCGTCGCAACACCAGCGCCGCAATCGCCAGAGCGGGGCCAAGGAAGCCGGCAGCGAGGACACCGAGAATAAGGGCGGTCTGCTGGACCATGTTTCCCATCGGCAAACCTGAATTCGTCTGAACGCGCGGTTCGATTATTCAGAAGATGTATCCAGGCTTCTGGATGGGCGGCCGAATGGCGCAATTCCAGCTGTGAGCGGCCCGGAAATTGTCGGACAGGGGCTACTGAGCAAGTGAGGCGCTGTCGGGCACAAACGGCGCGCCATGCGAGGCCGAACGCGCTCAGCCCGACCGCAAACGCACCGCCAGGCTCTGCGTCGCCCGCCCGATGAACCCCTGCACGTCGTAGAGCGCCGATTCGGCCAGGCCGCCGCCGTCGGGGCCGAGCGCGGTGCGCGCATCGAGGCAGATCCACTCGCCGACCGGACGCCGCAGCAGGTTGATGGTGAGATCGGAGTTCACGAAGCTGTGACGCCGATAGTCGAGCACGCCGCTGATGCCGTTGCCGGAATCGGCGGCCACCGGCACGCGCTGATAGGGGCTCGGCGTCTCGCCCTCTACCAGCGGATGACGCTGGCGAAACCAGATCGCGCACGGCCCCTTCCAGAACATGCCCTGCGCGGCGCGCGTCTCGACCAGATCGGCGTAGCAGAGCTGCGCGCCGGCGAACGGAAACGTGACCACCGGCGACTCTTCCGGCGTGCGCGGCGCCATCGGCAACGGATGACCGGGAAGGTCGGCCGGCAACTTCGCGGCCGACTCGCGCTGCACGAGCGCCGTGAAGCGCGCCACCTCCTTGCCGCCCGCAAGCAGGTGCGCGGAGAAGTGCCCGGCGTTGCGGCCGACGTAATCGGTCATCACTTCGACGACGACGTCGCCGATCGGCACGGGCCGCAACAGGTTGGCGGTGAGGCGCGCGACGTGGGTGAGGCCGTGCTCGTGCGCGGCCTGTTCGACGGCGCGGCAGACCAGCGCGATCGGGGGGCCGGCGTGCTGGTGGCCGGGATCCCGGGGGCCGCGGGTGAGTGCGCTGGCGCGGAAGCTGCGGGCGTCGAGCGCGGCGTACGCAGCCGAGGGGGCAGAGAGTTCTTGCGGGCGGGTCACGTTGATGGTCCGGGTGTCGTGCCGGGAATCGGTCGATCATAAGGCGGGCCGCGGGCGCATGCGAGCCGCCGGCGCCCGATCGGGCCGGCTGATCGGGCCGACTTGACGATAGCTGCCTAGGCAATTATATTGCCGCATGACTTCCGCGAAACCCTTCTACGACGCGGCCACCTACCCGGCGGGCGAGAGCGTCGGTTTCCTGGTGCGCCAGCTCAGGATGT
Source organism: Burkholderiales bacterium (assembly GCA_003577305.1). Lineage (GTDB taxonomy): Bacteria > Pseudomonadota > Gammaproteobacteria > Burkholderiales > Burkholderiaceae_E > Zeimonas. The sequence continues at coordinate 9,826 of QEVL01000016.1, read as the reverse complement.
CGTTCACGCACTGCATCGATCGCACGATGGCCGAATACGACCTCACCGATGCGCAGTGGGGGCCGCTGCTGCTGATCGCCCGCGGCCGGGCGCGCACTGCGGCCGCGCTTGCGCAGGCGCTCGACCTCGATGCCGGCGCGATGACGCGCACGCTCGACCGGCTGCAGGCCAAGGGCCTGATCCGCCGCACCCGCTCGCGCGAAGACCGGCGCGTCTGGGTGCTCGAACTCACGCCTGCCGGCGAGCAGGCGGCCGCACAGGTGCCGGCCGGGCTCGCGCACGCCAACAACGTCCACCTCGCAGGGTTCGACCGAAAGGAGTTCGAGCAGTTGCGCGCCTACCTGGTGCGCATGATCGACAATGGCCGGCACGAGCGCGCTGCCGCAGACACCCCGAAGCGCCAATCATGACGCGCATGCGCGGATGCGCCGCAGCCGGGGCGCTCTTCGTGTTGGCCGGCTGTGCGAGCCACGCCGGCATCGAGCCGGCCGCCGCGCCGATCGACGTGCGCAGCCTGGGCGTGGCGCCCGCCGACACGACCCGGCTCGACTGGCCCGGCGAGCGCTGGTGGGAGCGTTTCGGCGACGCGCGGCTCGATGCGCTCGTCGAGCGCGCGCTCGCCGACAACCCCACGCTCGCGGTGTCGAAGGCCCGCCTCGAACGGGCGCGCAGCCTCGCGCAGGCGGTGGACGCCGCAGGCCAGCCGCAGGTGTCGGGCTCGCTCGCCTCCTCGCGCCAACGCTATTCGGAGCACGACCTCTTTCCGCCGCCGATCGCGGGCAGCGTGCTCACCAGCAACTCGGTGCGGCTCGACGCCGCGTGGGAACTCGATCTGTTCGGGCGCAACCGCGCGTTGCTCGACGCCGCGCTCGGCCAGGCGCGCGCCGCGCAGGCCGACCTGCAGGCGGCCCGCGTGCTGCTCTCGACCGAAGTGACGCGCACATGGTTCCAGCTCGCGCGGGTGGTGGCGCTGCGTGAGCTGGCCGCCGACACGCTGCGCCAGCGCACGCAGCTGCGCGAGCTGGTTGCGCAACGCGCGCGCGCGGGCCTCGACACCGAAGTGGAGCTGCGCCAGGCCGAGCGCGCGGTGGCCGAGGCGGCCGGGCAGGCCGAGGCGCTCGACGAGCAGGCCGCGCTCGCGCGCAATGCGCTGGCCGCGCTCACGCTGCAGCCGGCCGAGGCGCTCGCCGACCTGTCGCCCGCGATGCCGGCCACGGCGCGCGAGGCGTACTCCGGGCCGATCGGCGCCGACCTGCTCGGGCGGCGCGCCGACATCGTCGCCGCACGCTGGCGCATCGAGGCGGCGCTGCGCGATCGCGACGCGGCGGTCACGGAGTTCTATCCCGACGTGAACCTGGCCGCCTTCGTCGGTTTCTCGGGCCTGGGCTTCACGCACTGGCTCGAAGGCGGCAGCCGCGTCTGGGGCGTGGGCCCGGCGCTGCGCCTGCCGGTGTTCGATGCCGGGCGGCTGCGCGCGAACCTGCGCGGCAAGACCGCCGACCTCGATGCGGCGGTGGCCGGCTACAACGCCGCCGTGGCCGGCGCGGTGCGCGAAGTGGGCGACCAGCTGGCCTCGCTGCGCTCGCTCGAACGCCAGCGCGTTCAGCAGGACGCCGCGCGCGCCGCCGCAGAAGCCGCCGATGCGCTCGCGCTCGAGCGCTACCGCGCCGGACTGGCGAACTACCTCACCGTGCTGTCGGCGCAGTCGGGCGTGCTCGCCGAGCGGCGCAACGGCATCGAACTGGCCGCGCGCGGGGTCGACCTCGACCTCGCGCTGGTGCGCGCGCTAGGCGGCGGCTACCGCGGCAACGACAGTGAACGCAGCGATCGATCGGAGACCCATCGTGAGTGACGAGACCGCCAGCACCGCGCCTGCCTCGCCCCGCAAGCGCGGACGCCGGCGCCGCATCGGCCTGGCGCTGGTCGCGCTGGTCGTGCTGCTCGCCGGCGCCGGCTACGGCGCCTGGTGGACGCTCGTCGGCCAGCACTACGTCGACACCGACAACGCCTACGTGCAGGGGCACCTGGTGCAGATCACGCCGCAGATCGCCGGCACGGTGCTCGCCATCAACGTGGAAGACACCGACCGGGTCGAGGCGGGCCAGCCGCTCGCGCTGCTCGACCCGGCCGACGCACGCGTGGCGCTCGCGCAGGCACAGGCGCAGCTCGCGCAGGCGGTGCGCGAAGCGGCTTCGCTCGACGCCGCCAACGCCACGCTGCGCGCCGGCATCGAGCAGCGCGAAGCCGACGAAGCGCGCGCGCGCATCGAGCTCGAACGCGCGCGCGAAGACCTGCAGCGGCGCCAGCACCTCGGCGCCAGCGGCGCGGTGAGCGGCGAGGAGCTCGGTCACGCGCGGCGCGCGATCGACGAGGCCGCCGCGGCCGCCAGTGCTGCGCGCGCGGCGGTCGTCGTCGCGCGCCGGCAGTTCGAGGCGAACCAGGCGCTCACCGGCAGCACGCCGGTGCGCGAGCATCCGAACGTGCTGCGCGCGGCCGCTGCGGTGCGCGAAGCCTGGCTCGCGCTCGAGCGCACCACGCTGCCTGCGCCGGTCTCGGGCTACGTGGCGCGCCGCAGCGTGCAGGTAGGCCAGCGCGTGCAGGCGGGCACGCCGCTGATGGCGGTGATTCCGCTCGACCAGGTGTGGGTGGAGGCCAATTTCAAGGAAGTGCAGCTGCGCGGCGTGCGCATCGGCCAGCCGGTGAAGCTCACCGCCGATCTCTACGGCGGCAAGGTCGAGTTCGACGGCCGCGTGACCGGGCTGGCCGCGGGCACCGGCGCCGCCTTCGCACTGCTGCCGCCGCAAAACGCCACCGGCAACTGGATCAAGGTGGTGCAGCGCGTGCCGGTGCGCATCGCGCTCGACGCCGCGCAGTTGCGCGAGCACCCGCTGCGCGTCGGGCTGTCGATGCAGGTGAAGATCGACCTGCACGACCAGAGCGGCCCGCTGCTGGCCGAAGCGCCGCGCACGCAGCCGCCCGCGCTGGCGCAGGCCGATGCCGGCCCGGCGCCGGCAGGCGGCGCGGCCAGCGCAGCTCACGCAGCCGACGCGATGATCCGCGAAATCATCGAGGCCAATCTTGGCCGACGCGCCGCCTCCGGCCGCTGAAGCGCGCGCGGCCGGCGGCAACGGCACGCCACCGCCGCTCACCGGCGGTGCGCTGGTGCTGGGCACTTTCGCGCTGTCGCTCGCCACGTTCATGAACGTGCTCGACACCTCGATCGCCAACGTCTCCATTCCGGCGATCTCGGGCGACCTGGGCGTGAGTATCAGCCAGGGCACCTGGGTGATCACGAGTTTCGGCGTGGCCAACGCGATCTCGGTGCCGCTCAGCGGCTGGCTCACGCAGCGCGTGGGCACGGTGCGCCTGTTCGTGGCGAGCGTGCTGCTGTTCGTGCTCGCTTCCTGGCTGTGCGGCCTGGCGCCTTCGATCGAGTGGCTGGTCGCGTTTCGCGTGTTCCAGGGCGCCGTGGCCGGGCCGATGGTGCCGCTGTCGCAGACGCTGCTGCTGGCGAGCTACCCGCGGCACCGCTCGGGCACCGCGCTCGCGATGTGGTCGATGACGACGCTGATCGCGCCGGTGGCCGGCCCACTGCTGGGCGGCTGGATCACCGACAACATCTCGTGGCCGTGGATCTTCTACATCAACATTCCCGTGGGCCTGTTCGCCGCCGCGCTCACGCTGGCAATCTACCGGCACCGCGAGACGCCGCGCCGCAAATTGCCGGTGGACGTGGTGGGCCTCTCGCTGCTCGTGCTCTGGGTGGGCGCGCTGCAGATCATGCTCGACAAGGGCAAGGAGCTCGACTGGTTCGCCTCGGGCACCATCGTCGTGCTGGGCCTGGTGGCGCTCGTCGGGCTGGTCGTCTTTCTCGTCTGGGAGCTCACCGAGGAGCACCCGGTGATCGACCTGTCGCTCTTTCGGGGGCGCAACTTTTCGGCCGGCGTGGCCGCGCTGGCGCTCGCCTACGCGCTGTTCTTCGGCAACGTGGTGATCCTGCCGCTGTGGCTGCAGCAATACCTCGGCTACACCGCCACCCAGGCCGGCATGGCGCTCGCGCCGGTGGGGCTGCTGGCGGCGGTGTTCACGCCGATCGTCGGCCGCAAGATCGGCCAGTGGGACGCGCGCCTGCTCGCCACGATCTCCTTCGTGGTCTTCGCACTGGTGCTGTGGCTGCGCTCGCTCTTCGACACCCAGGCCGACTTCGTCTCGATCGTGATTCCGACCATCGTGCAGGGCGTGGCGGTGGCGTTCTTCTTCGTGCCGCTGGTGGCCATCGTACTCTCGGGCCTGCCGCCCGAGCGCATCGCCGCCGCCTCCGGCCTGAGCAACTTCTTCCGCATCCTGGCCGGCTCGTTCGGCACATCGATCTCCACCACGCTGTGGGACCACCGCGCCTCGATGCACCACGCGCACCTGGCCGAGGCAGTGAGCCGCGACAGCATCGGCGCCGCCGACGCGTTCGCCCGATTGCAAGGGCTCGGCCTGTCGCCCGCCCAGGCGCTCGAGGCCATCGAGCAGATGGCCGAGCAGCAGGCCTACACGCTGTCGGCCAACGACCTCTTCTACGGTTCGGCGGTGCTGTTCGTGCTGCTGTGCGGGTTCATCTGGATCACGCGGCCGCTTCCGGCGCATCGGTGAGGCCGATGCGCGCGGGCGGTCTTGTCCGGCTCAGTTCGCCTTGTCGGGGAACTGCTTCGCGATGCCATCAGCGAGCGCGTCGGCAATCATGTCCATGTGGTGCTGCATTTCGGTCCACGCCGCACCCTGTTCGCCCTTCGGCGCCCTGGACATCATCAGGTCGACCTGTTTGCGGTGATCGCCGCCGTGCATCAGCAGCGCCGAATCGAGGTCGCTCTCTTTCCAGTTGGGGTTGGCACCGGCCAGGAACTTCGCGATCGCGCCGGCGTTCATGCCGAGATCGTTCATCGCCTTGTCTTCACCGGCGACGGACTTGCTCTTCGCCGAATCGGTGAGCGCCTTGACCGCGCCCCAGTGACCCGCCAGCAACTTCAGCAGGCCGTCTCCGGCGTCCTTGCCGTAAGACCCTGCTACCGCATTGGCGATCTGCTTCGCGTTCGCCACGACATGCCATCGAGAGCGTGAGCAGTGCCATTCTTCGTCAATGGCTCACGACGATCGCAGCCGCACCACCAGGCTCTGCGTCGCGCGTCCGATCAGGACTTGGGCGTCGTAGAGCGCCGATTCGGCGGGGCCGTGCTCGTGGGCGGCTTGCTCAACGGCGCGGCAGACGACGGCGATCGGGGGCCGGCGTGTTGGTGATTGGGGTCCCAGGGGCCGCGGGTAAGGGCGCTGGCGCGGAAGGTGCGGCCTTCGAGCGCGGTGTAGGCGGCAGTAGTCGGTTGGAGGTCAGCGAATGCGGCATTCCAGCCATCAGCAGTCACTCGACCAGAATGACCCGCGGCTATAGGCTTTGCATAGATAGATCGTCGCGCCGCATGCGTCCAAAGAGATTACGCAAGCTAGAAGAGCGGCCCAGCGCGTCATCGGCAATTCCTCCAATAGTCACGCAGCGAACTTGTTAGACCGCTGATGACCTCTGACGGCACTTCCCGGACAGAGTCCGCATCGAATACCCGATACTCGACCGCGCCGGCATTCAGCCCCGCACCTCCGTAGATCGCCCCGTCAAAACCGGCCGCCTTCATATGGGCAACTTCCTCCGGGTCGTCGAAAAGCGGAAAGGCCTGAACATACAGGCGTGCAAGCGCGTCTGGGTGGGTATCAAGAAATTCTTCGACTGACTTCGCACGAATTTCGCCGTTCACCCAAGGCGATGTCTGCATGATCCATGTAGCGAGCTTCTTCGCGATTCGCTCAGCGTTGTTCCGTCCAAGTACAGCCTCGAGCGTCGTCAATTCTATAAACGGATCGTCCGGCTGGTTGACGACCGGGTTCCCAATTGCCAAGTACGCCGCATGAACCCTCGGATATGTTGGAATCTCTCCCAGTCTGTTTGGATGACGGGCATAACCCAACGCCGTTTCACGGTCCCCGAACGAAAGGGAGCCAAGTCGCGTACTCAAGAAGGGGGCCAAGTCGGGCGCTCCGTATTCGCCACGATAGACCACTACCGGCCTGCCATGGCGATCGATCACTACAGAGTCATCGAACCAATCCCAGAATGCCGAGAGCCCCGCCTTCGTCGCGGCAATGGCTGCCCCTTCGCTATCGACTCCGGGCAACGAGAGCGTCTTATCCATTTCTCGAGTCCGGGGACTCCCCTGACGACGCAACTTTGAACTCGGCGATCAAACGGGTCGGCAAAGGCTGCGACAACCGCCAACGCACCGTAATGGGCGCCTCGCCATCCCAATCCACGAACGTCACAGGCCCGCAATAGACGAACGGTGCTGCGGCGCCACCCGCTCGCTTCTTCTCGGAACGGACGAACAAGTGCACCGAGACGCCCAGAGTCGCGTGATCACTTATCAACGTACCGTGCTTGCCGGATTGCCTTGTACGATTCTGGCTCTGCCACTGGAACAAGTCGGACGCGAGAAAGCGGTCGCCGTACTGAAACTGACTTGCCATGTCTCCTTTGTGAAGCGTCACCAAGAGGATGACGTACCTCGGATTCTCCGGAGTAATCAATACGAAGCCCGAGTTCCAGCGCGCCTCCGAAAACTGGTCGCCGAATAGGCGGGGAATCTGCTCGCGCGAATAGCGCTTGAACACCTCCGCCTCGTCGTCACCGCGGTGCGTGGCCGGGCGCATGACCCACTCGCCCTCGACATGCTCGCAAATTACGGCGTGGTTAGTTCCTGGGCGCCCCGCATCGTGACCGAACCATCCGCGAAGGATCGCCGGCAGTGCGTTGTCGTCGCTATCCGCCGCACGCACGACGTTGACGGCAATCTTCACGAAGTTTGCCCGATGGGGTCTGCCGTTAATCAACACCGACTGCCAACCCTCGGGGATGCCCGCAACCTTCGAGCGATCCGGCAGAAAGAGAATCGGTTGTCCGGCCGAATGGCTGACCTTCATCGTGAACGCGTTCTGCAACGGCGTCTCGTCAGTGCGCGACAGATACTCGGCTAACCGCCATTCGGCGAGCTCCCGAACGAGTCGCTGGAATCCCGCTCGTGCTGAATCCGGAATCGATTGCCGATAGCGAAAGACGTTCGCCGAGTACGCGAATGCTGCACCCCCCGGAACTGCGCCTTCGCCGGTCCACGCCGCGATAGGGTTCCGCTCGATCAGAATCCGTGCGTCACTGCCGTCGTCGACGGCAGCCCCGAGGTCGCCGGCGAGCTTCGGGTTGCGACGGGCGAGTCGGACGAACTCGACGCTGAGGTCGTCGATTCGTATGCCGCTGCCGGGAAGCGTGTCGGTGTTCAGCATCGCCAGGAGCACGAGCATCTTGAAGCTGCGCGTCATCTTGGTCGATTCCAGCGCCTCCAAGAACGGCCGCGCGATATCGAGTGCTTGCCTCTCCTCGCCTTCCAGGTCGCCCATGGTCGAGACGAAGCCAAACCACGATCCGTGAGCCCGTCGCGCCGTGCGCGGGAGATAGCCGTCGTGGAAGGCCTCGGAGGCGCTAGGCCGCGCGCCGTTTCTCTCTCGGAAGTCTAAGTAGTACTCGCGCAGTGCATCAGCCGGATCGGCCGGTATCCTAAGCAGCGCGCGCATGATGTTCAGGGCCTCGAGATCGTAGGTGACCTCGCAGCCGGGCGGCAGCTCGTAAGTCCCTGCTTCGATCCGTTCGAGCGCTGCGGACAACGCGCGATCGCCCCCGCCCACGAGTTCTAGTAACGTGCGGGCCTTGAGCAGGAAGCTGCGATGGTTGCCGATGTAGTCGATGACCGTCAGCCGCTTGTCCCCGTGTTTTCGCAAGCCGCGACCGAATTGCTGCAACCAGACGATCTGCGACTCGGTGGGCCGAAGCATCATCACCGTGTCGATCGCAGGAACGTCGACTCCCTCGTTGAACATGTCGACGGCAAAGATCACCTGCAAGTCTCCAGCCGCCAAACGCTCCAGAGAAACCGAGCGGGAATCGGCCGATGGTCCGGCGTGCACTGCCGCGCAGGCTATGCCTTGATCAGAGAAGCAGCGCCGCATGAAGTCGGCATGACGCTGCGAGACGCAGAAGGCGAGGGTCCGCTTACCACCGCGCTTGCGCCACTGTTCGATAATATTGTCGGCTCGACGCTGAGTGGCGACCGCCGTGGTCAGCGCTTCTTCGTCAAAGTGCGTGCTACGCCAAGGTATGTTCGCGTAATCGACGTCGTCGGGGACGCCGAAATAGTCATAGGGGCAAAGCAACCCTTCCTCGATTCCTCTCGGCACCAGACAACGAAAGACCAGGTTTTCTTGGCACAGCGCCAAGAGGTCTCCGCCGTCGGTACGCTCAGGGGTAGCGGTTAGACCGAGCAGGAACTGCGGCTCGAAATGATCGATCAGGCGTCGGTACGTCGGCGCCGACGCGTGATGAAACTCGTCGACGACGATATAGTCGAAGGCCCTCGAATCGAAGCGCCGCAAGTGCTCGTTCCGACCTAGCGTCTGGATCGATGCGAACAGGATGTCCGCTTCGGGTGCTCGCTCGCTCCCAATATATAGGCCGATCGACGCGTTTGGCCGAATTCGCCGAAACGTCGCGATCGACTGACTGAGAATTTCTTGCCGGTGCGCGACGAATAGAACACGCCGGTACTTTGGATCCGCACTGTCGAACGCTGCGAGCCAGGTCTTGCCCAGACCCGTTGCCATGACGACGAGACCGGCGCGATAGCCATCGTCCCGGGTCTTGGCCAATGCCACGAGCGCCTCGGTCTGGATGACGTTGGGCGCCGGCGGCGGAGGCGGCACCTCAATTTCCGCTTCGGCATCAGTCCCGCGATCGCTCGGCACGTGTCTGCGGCGGCGGTACTCGGAGAGCCACGATTCGTCCAGCTCTCGCGTCGCAGGGTGGCCAAACAAGGCCTGGAACGCGTCGCTCACCTGCTGCCAACCATCGGCATCGCGCGAAGAAAGGATGCGGTAGTTCCACTCGATTCCATCTACGAGGGCCGATGCGGAAAGATTCGAGCTTCCGACGTAGGCCGCGCCTCTCCCTCCGACATGCGAGACCACGTAGGCCTTCGGATGAAAGCTTTTGCCCTTACTCTCGAACACTCTCAGCTGGCATTTTTCCTCGCCGTAGAGTGCGCGCAAGTCGACGAGCCTTTGGAGCGCGTTCGGATCGGAGACGTCGAGATAGTCACCCGTCAATAGCCGAAGGCCGCCGCCGCGCTCGAGAAGATCCTCGAAATGTGGGTAAAGCCGCTCGACACCGCTCGGCATGACGAACGCCACTGCGACGTCCAGCGACCGCGCGTCGGATAGATCGCGTTCGAGCTGGATCAGAAGAGGATTGTCGCCACCGGTCGTGAGCAGCGTTTCGAGTATCCGCGGCTCCCTGGCGCGCAGGATGTTTGGCGGCCTATTCTCCGCCGCCAGGTAGTTGGCCTTCTCCGGGATGACGTAACGCACACCCCCGCGCGGATCCGGTACGTCACCAGCGCGCCGCGGTATCACGTGAAGGTGAAGGTGAGGGACGGTCTGGCCTGCCGACTGCCCGACATTGATGCCAAAGTTGAAGCCGGTGGCTGGCAGACGTGCGTCGACCTCGGCGCACACTGCGTCGATCGCTCCGAAGAGGGCAGCCCGTTCATCGGGCGATGCGTCGAACCAAGTCGGAACGTGGCGATACGGGACGATAAGAACTTATCCGTAAATAGGTAAACTATCGTTCCGAGCCGCGCCGTGCGCGGCGTCGGAGCGAAGCCTTGGAGAAGAAGCGAGTCGACTCATGGGTAGT
>QEVL01000001.1 GCA_003577305.1 Burkholderiales bacterium | reverse complement strand
CTGCGCGTCGCGCTCACCGGCCTGACGATGGCCGAGAAGTTCCGCGACGAGGGCCGCGACATCCTGCTGTTCATCGACAACATCTACCGCTACACGCTGGCCGGTACCGAAGTGTCGGCGCTGCTCGGCAGGATGCCCTCGGCGGTGGGCTACCAGCCGACGCTGGCCGAGGAGATGGGCCGCCTGCAGGAGCGCATCACGTCGACCAAGACCGGCTCGATCACGTCGATCCAGGCGGTCTACGTGCCGGCCGACGACCTCACCGACCCGTCGCCGGCCACCACTTTCGGCCACCTCGACGCCACGGTCGTGCTGTCGCGCGACATCGCGGCGCTGGGCATCTATCCGGCGGTCGACCCGCTCGACTCCACCTCGCGCCAGCTCGATCCGCACGTGATCGGCGAGGAGCACTACAACACCACGCGCCGGGTGCAGGCGACGCTGCAGCGCTACAAGGAGCTGCGCGACATCATCGCGATTCTCGGCATGGACGAGCTGTCGCCGGACGACAAGCTGGCGGTGGCGCGCGCGCGCAAGATCCAGCGCTTCCTGTCGCAGCCGTTCAACGTGGCCGAGGTGTTCACCGGCACCCCCGGCAAGATCGTCGCGCTGAAAGACACGATCCGCGGCTTCCAGATGATCGTCGACGGCGAATGCGACCACCTGCCCGAACAGGCGTTCTACATGGTCGGCACGATCGAGGAAGCGATCGAGAAGGCCAAGACGCTGCAGTAAGGCGGCCATCATGCACACGATTCACGTCGACGTGGTGAGCGCCGAGCGCTCGATTTTCGAAGGCAAGGCCGAGTTCGTGGCACTGCCCGGCGAGGCGGGCGAACTGGGCATCTACCCGCAGCACACGCCGCTGATCACCCGCATCAAGCCGGGCGCGGTGCGCATCAAGGTCGCCGGCCAGGCCGAGGAAGAATTCGTGTTCGTGGCCGGGGGCATCCTCGAGGTGCAGCCGAACCGCGTCACCGTGCTGGCCGACACGGCCATCCGCGGCCACGACCTCGACGAGGCGAAAGCCGAGGAAGCCAAGCGCGCGGCCGAAGAGGCGCTGACCAACCGCACCGGCGCGATCGACTACGCGAAGGCGCAGGCCGAGCTGGCGGCGGCGATCGCGCAGCTGGCGGCGCTCAGGAAGTTCAGGCAGCGGAAGTAGATTGCTCCCCACCGATCGTGTGCATCCGGCTGTGGATGCTCGCGATGGCGTTCGTGATATTGAACAGGCCACCACTCCGGCCGGCCGCGCGATCTCGATCAATCCCCGCACCGGATTTTCGGAAATCACCCCGACGGCGCGGAGTCCCCGGAGATCACGGAGCAGACCCGTTGTCTTGCGGTGGTCCTTCAGAACCTTGTCCTCGACGTTTCCGAGCTCCGTCTCCGGGGCTGCCATCTCCGCCAGCTCCCGGTTGTGCGAGGGCTCGATGATCGCCCATCCGGCCGCCAGTGCGGCCTCGTCGACCTGCCCCTGACTGCAACGCTCGTGTTCTCGCTGCGCGGCGCGCGCCTGGTTCATCAATGTCGCGACCCCAAAACCCGCCCCCGAATCGCGAGAGTGCGGAAGAGGATTTGCCGACACGGATTGCACCTGCAGGTGGGTTGATCGGACGGGTGGTGATCAGTGATTCGCAGCTGCGGGTGGAAGGCCGAGCAACCGGCGTACCTCCGCAGGACTGGCCACATGTCGACCGTAATCCTTGCAAGCATCCGCGATCTTCCTGACGAGTTCCGCGTTGCTCGCAGCCAACCTCGTCGGATCGAATTTGACATTGTCCTCCAGTCCGGTGCGGCAATGGCCGCCTGCTTCCAGGCACCACTGGTTGACCTCCCACCGGAAACGCCCGGTTCCGGCAGCAACCCAGGTTGCCTCGGGCATTAACTCGCGCAGTTCGCTGCGCAGGAAATCGAACACCGACCGGCGGGTCGCAGTCGCGGTGCACGCACCGTCGTCACGCGAGAGCATCGAGAGTTGCATGCGCCACCTGCCGGCATTGCGCAAGGCGGCCGCGCGAATCGCGGCGACGATGACGCCGCCGCCGGCAGAACCGCCCGGGATGTCGCAAACGACAGCGAGCGGGGGTGGTCGCTTCGCGAAGTCCGGCGCTTTGCCCCGGACGAGCGCGGCGGGGAAACCGAAGTGCCTCGAAGCGTCGCGTCACGTTCGCGGTCACGCTGAGTGCGCGTGCGGCGGCACGGCTGCACCGCGGTTGTTCGCATGGATGGTCTCCAGCGGCACGACGGGCGTCAGCTTCGCCCTTTACCGGAACGACGCGCGCTCTTTCCCGGGTAGTGCATCCGAAACGCGGCCGGGTTGCCGCCGAGTTGCTGCGTCAGTGACCCACCGGCCTCGACCAGCAGCCTCTTCATCTGCGCGACCGCCTGCTGCGTGAATCGGCTGGTCGGGCCCGAGAGGATGAGTGCGCCCACCAGCACCTGGTTCAGTCCGAACACCGGTACTGCGATCCCGGAGGTCCCGGAAAACACCTCGCCGTGCGTGACGACGACGATCTCCGAGCGAACTCTGTCGAAGCGCGCTCCCGCTTCGCCCGACGCCGCCCGAAGAACCTGGGCCGAGCATCCGCGATCCAGCGGAAAACACTGGCCGGCACGGATGTGGTCGCGCAATGCGTGGGCCGAATCGACCCGATAGAGGCATACCTGCAATTCGCCCTCGCGAATGTTCATCGACGCGCTCTCGCCGCTCGCCGCAGCGAGTCGTTCGAGCACTGGCCGGATGAGGTCCTCGGGTCGAGCCGTCTTCTGGTAGACGGCCGCCAGGCGAAGTACCGCGGAGCCGAGTTGATGACGCCCGTCCGAAGTGACCTGGACGAAGCCGTGTGCCACCAGAGATCCGATCAGCCGCAGAACCGTGCTTTTCGGAAGCCCGACCCGTTCGGCGAGTTCCGTGAGTCCGATCGAGCGCGTCGGCGCATCGAACGCCTCGAGCAGGCGCAGGGCGCGCTCGACGGCGGCTACGCCCTTGGGGACGTCTTCGTGCCCCTGTTCTCCGGAGCGCTTGCCTGCTGCGGCTGTTCTCATTCCTTCCTCTGGATGATTGCGACGGCTCTTGACGCGACGATTGATCCTACCTTAAAGTTTGTGGAACAGTGGTCCATTCCTGAGAACTTGTGGAACTTTGTGCCGAAACGCGGAGAGCAAGGGAAAAGGCTCGCATGTCGGCAATCCCTGCAGCCAGTTGTGCGGCGATGCCGGCGCGGCAACGGCCGGCCGGGGTCAGGCGCGCGGCATGTTCGCTGTTTCTCGCCGGGCTGGTGGCCATGGCCTTTTCTGCCGGTGCGCAGCCGAAGTATCCGGATCGACCCGTTCGCATCGTTGTTGCATATGCCCCCGGAGGCGCGAACGACCTGGTTGCGCGGCTCGTGGCGCAGAAACTCGGCGAGGAACTGGGGCAGCCGGTCGTCGTGGAGAACAAGGCGGGCGCGGGCGGAATCGTTGGAACCGAGGCGGTCGCGCGCGCCCAGCCGGACGGATACACGCTGCTGCTCGGAGCAGGTGGTGCGATTACGATCAATCCGAGCATCTATCCGTCCCTGCCTTACGACCCGCAGCGGGACTTCGCGCCGATCTCTCGCGTGGCGACGTCGGCGCTCGTGGCCGTTGTCAATCCCTCACTGCCTGTGCACAGCGTTCCGGAACTGGTCGCCTGGGCGAACCGGCAGGCCGATGGTATCAGTGTCGCTTCGCCCGGTACCGGAACGCCGTTGCATCTCGCCGCAGAGATGGCCAGGAGCATGGCCGGATTCCGGATGACGCACGTTCCATACAAGGGGAGCGCGCCCGCGCTCGCCGACCTGATGTCAGGGCAGGTCGATGCGATGTTCGATGTGGTGGGAACGTCGTTGCCGCACATTCGCTCGGGAAGGCTCCGGGCGATCGGCGTGACGAGTCCTGCGCGCGATCGGAGCCTGCAGGATGTCCCCACTCTCGACGAGCAGGGCCTCAAGGGTTTCGATGTCACTGTCTGGTATGGGCTCTTCGCCCCGGCGAAGACGCCGGAACACGTCCTGGTGCGGCTTGAAGCGGCCGTGCGAAAGGTCGTCGCGTCGTCCGATGCGGGCGAACGGCTTGCATCGATGGGGCTCTCCCCCGCTGCGGACGGCCGCGATGCGCTCGCCCGTCAGGTGCGTGAAGAGATCCCGCTCTGGGCACGCGTGGTCAAGGAATCCGGCGTGAAGGCCCATTAGGTGCGAGACCGGGTCACTGAACCCGAACTGGAGGAGGCGTCATCATGGACTGGCGGATGCTGTGGCTCGCTGCTCTTTCCGTTGTTTCTATTTTCCCGCAGGGGGTTGCCGCGCAGGTCGAATTCCCGGCAAGGCCGATCACCATGATCGTCGGATACGCTGCGGGCGGCACCACCGACGTACTTGCCCGGGCGCTCGCCCACGAAGCCAGCAAGACCCTTGGCCAGCAGGTCATCGTCGCGAATCGCACCGGTGCATCGGGAGCGATTGCGGCGGCTGCCGTGGCGAGTGCCGAACCGGACGGCTATACGATCGGCCTGACGCCGAGCACGACTTTCACCGCAGCGCACTTGTTCCAGGGTTCGCGCGCGGACCTGATCGAGACCACGCGGGCGCTGGTGACTGTTGGGCGCATGCGCGTCGGGCTGATCGTGAAGGCCGACAGCCCCTTGCGCAGTCTGAAGGACTTCATCGGCGCGGCGCGGCGCAGTTCAGGCAATGTGTCGATCGGCACGCCAGGTGCAGGAACCAAGCTCAGCCTGATCCTTCGCCTCCTGGCTGCGCAGGAAGGCCTGGATGTGACACTCGTACCGTTTCAGGGCGACGCGCCCGTGGTCACGGCGCTCCTTGGGGGGCATGTGAGCGCCGGTGCGTTTTCGGCGGCAAGCTGGGCTCCCCATGTCCGCGCCGGGGCGATGCGAGTGCTGGCATCCATGGAGACCGAGCGCTTCGACGTCGCGCCCGACGCCCAGACCCTCATGGAACAGGGTTACCCGTACAGCTCGTCCGCGGTGGTCTATGCATATGGACCCCATGCGCTGCCCGAACCCGTGGCGCGCCGGTTGTCCGAGGCCTTCGCGAATGCGGCGCGCACGAGTGCCTACCTCGAGGTGGCGGCGAAGAACGGGCTCGACATGGGGCACGTGCTCGAGGGCCCGAAACTCGAGGAGTTCCTGCGAACGGACCGCGAAGCCACCGCTGCCATGGCCTCGAAGCTTGGCGTCAAGAAGCCATAGCGCGCAACCGGGAGGGAGGCATGACCTACGAAACGATTCTCGTCGAGCGGGCCGACGACGTCACGACCATCACCCTGAACCGCCCGCAGGCCAAGAACGCGATGAATCCGCAGATGCACTTCGACATGTGCCGCGCCCTGGCCGAAGTCGAAGCGGACGATTCCCGCGTGCTCGTCATCACGGGTGCAGGCGACAGCTTTTGCGCCGGCATGGACATCAAGGAGTACTTCTACGACCCGGAGGGCCAGCCCGGTGGCCGTACCGCCGCCCGCAAAGCGGCCTTCGAGTGGATGTTCGGCCGGCTTCGCATTCTGCCGAAGCCGACCATCGCCGCCGTGAACGGCTGGTGCTTCGGCGGTGCCTTCGCCTGGTTGGCCGTCTGCGACTTCGCCATCGCCAGCGAGACCGCCAAGTTCGGGCTCTCGGAGGTCAACTGGGGAATCATCCCCGCGGGGGGGGTGACCAAGCTGGTGAGCCAGTTGCTCGCTCCGCGGGATGCCCTCCATCTCATCATGACCGGGGAGCCGATTGGCGCGCGTCGCGCCGCGGAAATCCGGCTCATCAACGACGTGGTGCCTTCCGAACAGCTCCCTAGGGCGACGCTGGGCCTTGCCGACGAGTTGAAGAAAAAGAACCCGACCGTGCTCGCGTACTGCAAGGAGGTGTTTCGCGTAGATCAGACGCTTACACTGGAGGAGGCGCTCGCGTTCGAGAGCGCGAAATGGGCGGAACTCGACGTCGTGTCTAAGAAGACCTGGCATCAGGGAGCGCTTCAGTTCAAGCAGGATCGAAGCTACCGGCCTGGCCTCGAGTCCTACGACTGGAAGAAGTGAGCGGTACCGTCCCCAGCTGGCGAGATCCAGCGCCGGTCTTGCGCCCCGCGTCGGTTGCGATCGTCGGGGCCTCACCGAATTCCCGATGGTTGCCCGTGTTCCGCGAGCAGATCCGCGGGCGCTTCGCGGGGCCCTGCTGGCTTGTCAATCCGGCGCATCGGGAAATCGGCGGCGAGCCCTGCTATCGAAGCCTGCGACAGACCCCTTCGGTTCCGGAGCACGTGCTGGTGCTGCTTCCTGCTGAGCATGTCATGGGAATCCTGGAGGAGGCGTCTTCCGCGGGGGCGAGAAGTGCCACCGTTTACGCGACGGGCTGGGGCGAGTCGGGCACGGATGGATGCGCGCGACAGGACGCGATCGCGCGCCTGGCAGAGCGCTCGGGTCTGCGCATTTGCGGTCCGAACTGCCTGGGTACGATCTCGGTACGCGAGCAACTCGTCACCTACCCGCTGCGCGTGCTGGAGTGGTTGCAACCCGGAGGGATCGCCGCCGTGTTCCAGTCGGGGGCGCTCCTGTATCCGTTCCTGCGCACATGCGGCGAGCGTGGCGGCGGATTCAGCTATCTCGTATCCTGCGGCAACGAGGCCGACCTGAGCGTCGCCGACTACGTGCGCTTCCTTGCCTGCGACGGCGAAACGCGAGCCATCGCACTGCTTCTGGAGGGAGTACGTGAACCCGAGAAGTTCCGTGCCGTGCTGGAGATGGCCCTGGAGGCGGGCAAGCACGTCGCCGTGATGAAGGTGGGACGCAGCGAGCGCGCGCGCGAGTCCACGCTGACCCACACCGGAGCGCTCGCGGGCTCGGATCGCGTCTTCGACGCGCTGTGCCGGCACTACGGTGTAGCGCGCTGCCACAGCCTCGATGACCTCGTCGAAACGACGCGCCTGTTCGCTTCGGGCCTCGGCCCGCGCGGGAAGCGGGTTGCCGTGCTGACGTTCTCGGGCGCACTGCGCAGCGAAGTGCTCGACCAGACGGACAGCTGCGGCCTGTCGGTCGCGAGTCCATCCCGGGAGACACAGCAGCGACTGAAGCGCGTCGCGCCGACGCTCGATTGCCGCATCGCAAATCCCCTGGACTGCGGCTACCTGGCCGGAACGCAGTCCATCTACGCGCAGCTCGGTCGCGAACTCGCCGCGGACCCCGAGGTGGACGTCCTGCTGGTGCACGAGCACGCGCCGGACGAGAAGCGAAACCGTCGACCGGCGCTGCTGCAGGAAATACATGACGCTTCGGGCAAGCCGGTCGTCGTCTTCGCCGAGACCGCTTATTCCATGACGCCGTATGCGCGCGAGTTCGTCAGCGACTCCGGGATACCGTTTCTTCACGGCACCGACCGTGCCCTTCGCGCGGTCGCCGCGCTGTGTGCGAGCGCCGAGGCGCAGGGCGTCCGGCGGGCCCGGACAGGACGAACGGCTTTGCGGGCTCCGGAGGCCGCGCCCGGAATGGCTCCCGGTCTGTACGGACCTGGAACCGCGGGCGCCCTGCTTGCGAGGTATCGAATCCCCTTGGCTCCCTGCAGGCTGGTCTCGACAGTCGACGACGCAGTGGCCGCGGCCGATGCGATCGGCTACCCCGTCGTACTGAAGGTCGAATCACCCGATATCGCGCACAAGACCGACGCCGGCGGGGTGCGCCTCGGGCTGCTCGCGGCCGAAGCGGTTCGCGAGGCGTGGCAAGCGATTGCCTCGGATCTCGAACGGCGCCGGCCAGACGCGCGCAGGACGGGAATGCTCGTCATGCGCATGGCCCCACCGGGCCTGGAAATGAGCCTGGGCGTACACCGTGACCCGCAGTTCGGGCTTGTCATGCTGGTCGGTCTGGGGGGGACGTGGGTCGAGGTGCTGGGCGACGTCAGTGCACGCCTCTTGCCAGTCGATTTCCCGGATGCGAGCGCCATGCTCGCCGAACTCAAGGCGGCGCCGCTGCTGGGCGCGTTCCGGGGAGCGCCTGCGCGAGACCTGCCCGCACTGACGCGCGCCATCGTTTCGATGGGGCAGTTGGCTGGCGACCTTGGTGAGCGCCTGACGAGCATGGAAATCAATCCGCTTCGCGTTCATGCCCTGGGCGAAGGCGTCACCGCGGTCGACTTGCGACTGGTGCTTTCGGACCCGGCGCGATGAACTTCGAGCCCAGCGACGCCCAGAGGATCGCCGGCGACGCGGTGCGGCGCTTCCTCGAGCATGAATTCCCGCGTACGCGCTTGCGCGATGTCGAGCGCGACGGCCTTGGCGCGTTCCTGCCCGTGTACCGTCGCATGGGCGACCTGGGCTATCTCGGCGTAGCGATGCCGGAGGAATATGGCGGCAGCGGTGGCACGCTGCTCGATCTCGCGCTCGTCGCGGAAGAGATGGGGCGTGCGCTCGTTCCCACCCTGCAGGTGAGCAGCATCGTGCTTGCCGCGCGCGCGCTGCTCGCGTTTGGTGCAGGTGAGCGCTTGGGCGCACGCATGCGCGCACTCGTCGCCGGCCGCCGCGTCGCGGCTACAGCGATCGGTGATCCGGTCGGACACGAGAATGGCGCCGGGCAGGCGTATCTGGTGGAAGCGTGCGACGTGGCCGACGAGATCCTCGTAGTCGCGCGCGAGGGCGGTGACCGCGCCGCGTGGCGACTCGTCCCGCTCTCCGAACTCGGCCCGCTGCCGCACGCACGGCGGCTGACGAGCCTGGAGCGCGTCTGGCGAATCGAGGCAGCGCGCCTGGCCTGCGCCGATGCCCCGCTCATCGTGGGCGCGTGGCACGACTGGCAGACGGTCGTCGACGATGCGAACACCATCGCCGCGGCTTGGGCCTTGGGCGCGGCGCGGGCGGCGATCGAGATCGGGGTCGCCTACGCCAAGGAACGCCGGCAGTTTGGGCGGCCCATCGGGAGTTTCCAGGCCGTTCAGCACCGGCTGGCCGATTCCGCAGTGGCGCTCGAGCAGGCAAGCGCACTCGTGCGCTACTCAGCCTGGGCGTGCGCATCGGGGCACCGATCGGGCCGCATGGCGAGCATGGCGAAGCTCGTGGCCGGCCGTGCGCTGCGCCAGGCAACCTACGCGGCCATGATGACCCACGGCGGCTATGGCTTCACGGAGGAGTTCGACATCCAGCTCTACTTTCGCCGTGCCCGGCAGCTCGAGCAGCTGATCGAGGGGCCGGCACGTCTGCGCGAGCGCATCGCCGAGGACGATGCCGACGATGGAATTCTCGTTCACTGAAGCGCAGCGGCGCTTCCGAGAGGAGGTGCGCGCGTTTGCGCGCCGCGAGGTCACGCCTGCCCTGTTCGCCGAAATGGAGCAATGCGGGACCGAACACCATGCTGGCTTCCATGCGAGGCTCGCCGAGCAGGGCTGGATCGGCTTGCACTGGCCGCCCGCCTACGGCGGCCTGGGGCTCGACCACCTGCACACGACGATCTTCTACGAGGAACTCGAGTACGCATTCGCTCCGATCTCCCGCTACCGAACATCGGTCGCCTTCGTCGGCCAGTCGGTGCTGGCCTTCGGCAGCGAGCGCCAGAAGGAGTACTTCCTGCCGCGCATCGCGCGCGGCGAGCTGACCGGGGTCTGGATGCTGACCGAGCCCGATGCGGGCTCGGATGCCGCCGCGCTGCGGTTGCGTGCACGACCGGACGGTGACGACTGGATCCTGGAAGGCGAGAAGATCTTCACGAGCGGGGCGCAGGATGCCGATTACGGCCTGGTGGCGGCGCGTTCGGACCTGACGACGCACAGCCGCCACGAGGGCATCAGCCTGTTTCTTGTGCCACTGCGATCGCCCGGACTCACGATTCGCCCGATCCGCACCATCGGTGGCTGGAGCGTTAACCAGGAGATCTTCGACGGCGTGCGGGTTCCGGGGTGGCTGCTGGTCGGCGAGGCGAACCAGGGCTGGCGAAACCTCGCGCGCTACACACTGAACTTCGAGCGAGCCGGCATCGCACGGACCGGGACGCTACTTCGCCTGAGCGACGAGCTGGCTCGCCTGCTCAATTCCGGTGCGCTCTTCGCTGCGCGGGAGCTTCGCTGGCGGCTGGCCGAGCTGCGTGCCGAAATCGTCGCGGCACGTTGGCTCGGTTACCGCGTCGCCTGGCTCTACGACCAGGGCCGTGTACCGGCGGCCGAATCATCGATGGTGAAACTCCTTACGGCGGAGTTGCTCGGGAGGCTCGCCGATCTCGGCGCCGAGATCCTCGGCCCGGCTGCACTTGTTCGTGGGCCCGAGGCACCGTTGCACGGGCGTATCGAGTTTCACCTGCGGTCGATCTGGTTTCACCTGGTCGGAGGGGGCACGCCCGACATCCAGCGCAACGTGATCGCTCAGATGGGGCTCGGTCTGCCGCGTGAACTGGTAGCGAAAGGATGATCATCGGCTTCTCCAGTGTGATCGGCGATCCCTGTGCGAATCTCGCTTTTCTCGAGGCCGGTGGAGTCGGCTTGGCAATCTGGCCACGATCCGTCTCGGCCAGGGGCTCCTCGCGCCGTGTGGGCTCGAGTCACCGCTCGAAGGCGCTGGCCGCCAGCCTCAACTGCTTGCCCGACGTTCAACCTCGCAGTGGATCGATGACTGCGTGCGACAGCGACGATCTTGCGGTGCTTCCCTGTATTCCACAGCCATCCGAACCAGACGCAACAGGAGCGGGACGAAAATGATCGGATCCGAAATGGTCGTCGACATGCAGCATCACTACATCCCCGCCGAAGCGCTGCAGCATGTTGGCAAGACGCGTGAGTACGATTTCTCGGTCACGCTACAGCGCTTCCGCAAGGCGTATCAGGTGATGACCGACATCGAAGCGGATCTGCGCTACATGGACGAAGCCGGGATCGACGCAGCAATTCTCAGCACTGGCTCGTTCGTCTCCAACGGCTACGAATTCTGCAGGGTCTGCAATACCGGTTACGGCAAGGTCGTGCGCAACTACCCCGAACGTTTCCGCGGAATGATCCACATCGACCCTCTGGACGACGCGGCACGAAATACCGACGAGATCCGACGCTCTGTGAATGAACTCGGCCTGTTCGGTCTCGCCCTCGTTTCCTCCTATGGAGAGATCACGCTCGATGATCCTGTCCTCGACCCGCTTTACGAGAGCGCGGTGCGCTTCGACATGCCGATCTTCGTTCATCCAACCATCCGAACGGATCTCTGGGGCGGTAATCGCTATGACATGTACACGACGATCTCGCGAGAGTACGACATCCTGAAGTCCTTCGTGGAACTGTTGCACGGCGTGCTCCCGCGCTTCCCGGACTTGAAGATCGTGATGGCGCATCTCGGCGGCGGCTTTCCGACCATCAAGGGACGTATGCTGGCGTGGCATCAGCCGACGCACATCGAGATTCCACAAGACTATCGTCGGCACGGGCTGTCGATCCGTCAAGCAGAGGAACTTGGGCTCGTAGCCGATTTCGAAAGCAAGTGCAAGAACGTTCTGTTCGACTCCGCGGGAATCGGCGGCTGGAGCCCGGTCATTCGAGCGGCGTTCGAAACTCTTGGCGCGGATCATCTGTGCTTCGGGACCGACTACCCGTACGAACTCGCTCAGGCGCCTTACGCGCGCAAGGTACTCACGGATATCGACGGCTTGACGATCGATGACGTCGACAAGAGGAAGTTCCTGAGCGGCAACCTCAGAAGGATGTTCCGGTTCTGAGTCTCGCGCCGGCCTTTCGCAGCCGATTGCCGTACTTGCGCGCGGCAGCCACGTGATTGATCCACGAGAAATCTCGGCCACCCGACCCGCCATACCGAATTCCATGGCAGAAACATGCGCTGATTTCCTGTCTGCAGCGAGCACCGCCATGACCCTGCGTGTGCGGCCGGTGATGCATCTGATCGACGGCCAGCTGGAGGGCGATGAATCTTCGTTCAATGTAGTCAACCCTTCCACTGGACACGCCTGCGCCACTTGTCCAGAGGCATCGCGTGATCAACTCAACCGGGCTGTCGTTGCTGCGCGCCGGGCCCAACCACAGTGGGCTGCCACGACGCCGACTGAACGACGGGAGCTCCTGTGCCGACTGGCGGGAGTGCTACGCGAGAATCAGGCCGAGTTGGCCGCTTTGATTACGCTCGAGCAAGGCAAGCCATTGGCGCGTGCACTGGACGAGGTACAGCGGGCCGCCGCTCAGATTGAGCGTTTGACGTCCATCGTTCTTGAAAAGGAATTGCTCCGCAACGACTCGACAGGGCGCGTGGAGTTGCACTTTCGTCCGCTGGGCGTGGTCGGCGCCATCACGCCGTGGAATATGCCGATCGTGCTGGCAGTGCCAAAGATCACCCATGCACTGTACACGGGCAACACGATTGTCCTGAAACCGTCCCCATACACGCCGCTTGCCACGCTCCGACTCGGTGAGCTCGCGCGCTACGTCTTCCCGCGTGGCGTTCTGAACGTGCTCGCTGGCGGCAACGAGTTCGGACAATGGATGAGCGAGCATACCGGCCTGGACAAGATCTCCTTCACCGGCTCTGTGGCGACCGGCAAGCGCGTGATGGCATCAGCAGCAGTCAATCTAAAGCGTCTGACTCTGGAGTTGGGCGGCAACGATGCCGCAATCGTCCTTGACGATGCTGATCTCAAGACAGCGATACCAAAGATCTTTGCCGCCGCATTTGCCAACAGCGGACAAGTCTGCATGGCGATCAAGCGCTTGTACGTCCAAGACAAGGTCTACGAACAAGTTTGCCACGCGCTTGCGGAACTCGCGGGGTCGGCGCGCGTAGGCGACGGATTCGAACCCGACGTCCAGTTCGGACCGGTGCAGAACCGTCCTCAATACGAGATTGTGAAGGGAATACTCGAGGACGTTGCCAGGGATAGAGCGCGAATCCTCGCCGGCGGTCATGCGCTCGACCGCGCTGGCTACTTCATCGCGCCCACGGTGGTCGCCGACATCACCGAGGGTACCCGGTTGGTTGACGAGGAGCCATTCGGCCCTGTCCTGCCCATACTGCGGTTCAAGGAGGTCGAGGATGCCGTCAGGCGAGCAAACGATACCTGCTTTGGTCTAGGCGGTTCAGTCTGGTCGCGCGACATCGATCGGGCTGCGTCGATTGCTGCGCGCCTTGAAGCAGGCGTCTCGTGGGTGAACCATCACACCGGCGCCGACGCCCTTGTGCCGTTCGGCGGGGCGAAGGAATCGGGAATCGGCAGGGAGTATGGCAAGGAAGGTCTTCGGCAGTACATGGAGACAGTTTCCGTATTCATTCCACCCGATCGTTGATCGACTCGAGGCGGTGATGAATCACATGATCCGGGTGTCCGGCAGGTCGGCATGACCGCCCCGACCAGAAGCAGGAAGGAGCCAGCACCGGAAATGCGCTGCCGCCACGCCATGAAGATCAAGTACTGCGCTGACACCGATACGCTGTACATCGAGTTCCGGCGAGTGGCGGTGGCCGAGTCGCGGGATCTCGACGAGAACACGATCCTCGACCTTGATGCCGAGGGCGAAATCTGCGGCATCACCGTCGAACACGCGAAGTCGCGCGCCGGCTTGCCGCAGTGCTCGTTCGAACAAGTCGGGGCCTGATCGACACGACGGGCCGTAAGCTGATCCCTGCTCACCGCCACCCCATCCCCGCCAGGTCGTCGACCGCGATCGGCTGGTTCGCCCACAGGCCCTCGAAGCCCTTCTTCGCGACGGCGATCTGCGCCGGGTTGAAGAGGTAGACGTTCACGCAGTCGACGGCCAGCATCCGCTGCAGTTCGGCGAACAGCCTGTTGCGCTCCTTCGGGTTGGTCTCGGCCGCATGCCTGGCGGCCAGGTCCCGGAACGCCTTGCTGTCGTAGCCCCAGTAGTAGTCGGGGTTCGCGTACTGCATGTAGTCGAGCGGCTCGACGTGGTTGACGATCGTCAGGTCGAAGTTGCCCTTGAACGGGCCGCTCAGCCACTGGGCCCACTCCACGTTCTCGATCTTCGCGATCACGCCGACCTTCGCGAGCATCGCCGCGATCACTTCGCCGCCCTTGCGCGCATACTGCGGCGGCGGCAGCGTCAGCGTCACGTTCAGCGGCGTGGCGACGCCGGCTTCCTTCAGCAGCGCGCGTGCCTTGTCGGGGTCGTACGGATACATGCCGGTCAGGTCGACGTAGCCGGCGTCGGTGGGCGCGAAGTGGCTGCCGATCGGGCGCGCGTGGCCGTCGAGAACGCCGTCGATGAACGCCTTGCGGTCGATCGCGTGCGTGAGCGCGCGGCGCACGCGCACGTCGTCGAACGGCTTGCGCCGGTTGTTGATCGTCATGATGCCCTTGCCCGCGGTGGCGCCGATTGCCACCACGAAGCGCCGGTCGGCCTGCAACTGCTTCACCGACTGCGGCGCATCCAGTCGCGGCACTGCGTCGACGTCGCCGGCGAGCAGCGCGGCCACGCGTGCGGCCGGGTCGCCGATGAAGCGGAACGTCACTTTTTTCAGTCTCGGCTGGGCGCGCGCGCCCGGCCAGGCGGCCAGCGTGATCGACGCGCCCTTGCGCCAGTCCTGCAGCAGGTACGGGCCGGTGCCCACGGGGCGGGTCGCCGCCTGCGCAGCGGTCTTCGGATGAAGGATGACCGCGGTGTTCTCGCCCATGCGGAACAGGAAATTGCCGTCCGCATTGTCGAGCGTGAGGATCACGGTGTGCGCATCGGGCGTGCCGATGCTGCTGATGTTGTCGAACACCGCGCGCCTGGCCTTGTTGGTGCTGCCTTCCGCTTTCGCCCGCTCGAAGCTGAACTTCACCGCGGCCGCGTCGAAGGCCTCGCCGTCGCTGAACTTCACGCCGCGGCGCAGGCGGAAGGTGTAGCTCCTGCCGTCGGGGGCCACCGACCAGCTCTCGGCCAGCAGCGGCGTGACCGAGCCGTCGGAGTTGATCTTCGTCAGGCCTTCGAGGATGTTGTAGTGCACCACCTCGCCGATCGCGGCGGCCGCCGCGACGGTCGGGTCGAGGCTCGGCGGCTCGAGCACCAGCGCCAGCACCGCACTGGACTTGCCTGCCTGCGCCCGCGCGAGCAGCGGCGCCGCGGCAAGCGTGGCGCCGACTGCCGCCGGCAGCAGCAGGACGGAACGGCGATCGATCGTGGTCATCGTGAATTCTCCGGACGCGAATCGGCTGCGGCGGCGTGGGCTCGAGCGCCGCCGTGCGCGCTCGGCGGCGTGCCGCCCGCCGCAGCCGCGAGCAGACGACGAGTGTATTCATGTTCGGGATTGCGCAACAGCCGCTCGGTCGGGCCGCTCTCCACCACGCGCCCCTGGTACAGCACGATGATTTCGTCGCAGACGAGATCGACCACTGCGAGATCGTGGCTGATCAGCAGGTAGCTCAGTCCGAAGCGATCCTGCAGGTCCTGCATCAGGTTGAGCACCTGTGCCTGCACGCTGACGTCGAGCGCGCTCACCGGCTCGTCGGCGACGATCAGCTTCGGGTGCGTCACCAGCGCGCGCGCGATCGCGATGCGCTGGCGCTGGCCACCGCTGAACTCGTGCGGATACTTGTCGAGGTCGGCAGTGCGCAGGCCGACCGCCGCGAGCATTTCGCCGGCACGCTCGCGGCGCTCGGCCGGCGTGCCGATGCGCTGCGCTTCGAGCGGTTCGGCGACGATGCGTGCCACCGGCTGGCGCGGATCGAGCGAACCGAACGGATCCTGGAACACCATCTGGAAGCCGGCGCGGGCGCGGCGCAGTTCGCCTGCGCGCAGCGCGTGCAGGTCGCGACCCTCGAAGCGCACCGTGCCGGCGCTGGGTGCTTCGAGCGCCACCACCAGCCGCGCCAGCGTACTCTTGCCCGAACCCGATTCGCCGACCACGCCCAGGCTGCGGCCGGCCTCGAGCGTGAAGCTCACGCCCTGCAGCGCCTGCACCTGCTCGGGCGGGCCGAGCAGCCGCTGGCGCGGCAGGCGGTACTGCCTGGCCAGGCCTTCGACCTGCAGCAGCGGCGTCACGTGCGTGCCTCGAAAGGATGCAGCCGCGTCATGCGAACGTGTCCAGGTGGATGCAGCGCGCAACGTGCCCGCTGTCGCCCGCGACCGGCACCGGCGGGGGCGGCGCCGCGCGGCACGCGTCGGTGACCCGGTCGCAGCGGTCGGCGAACGGGCAGCCCGCAGGCAGGTCGGCCAGTTCGGGCACGCGCCCCGGAATCGTCGGCAGCCGGGTGCCGCGCGGCAGTCCGATCCGGGGTCGCGCGGCGAACAGGCCGCGGGTATACGGGTGCGCCAGGCGGCGGAACACGTCGGCAGTGGGACCGCTCTCCACCACGGTGCCGCCGTACATCACCATCGAGCGCTGCACGTTCTCGCCCATCAGCCCGAGGTCGTGGCTGATCAGCAGCAGCGCCAGGCGATCTTCGCGTACCAGCGTGGCGATGAGTTGCAGCACCTCGCGCTGCAGCGTCGCATCCAGCGCCGTGGTCGGCTCGTCGGCGATCAGCAGGTCGGGCTTGCAGGCGAGGGCGATCGCGACCAGCACCCGCTGGCGCTGGCCGCCCGAGAGCTGATGCGGCCAGGCGTCGAGCCGGCGCGCCGCCCGCGGCATGCGCACGCGCTCGAGCAGGCGCAGTGCTTCGGCGCGCGCGGCGCGTGCATCCAGCCCCTTGTGCAGCCGCAGCGATTCGCCGATCTGCCGGCCCACCGGATGCAGCGGGTTCAGTGCGGTCATCGGCTCCTGAAACACCATGGCGATGCGATCGCCGCGCAGCCGGCACCACTCGGGCTCGGCCAGCCCGACGAGCTCGCGGCCTGCGAAGCGCATCGAGCCGGCAACCTGCGCCTCCTCGGGCAGCAGTCCGATCAGCGCAAGGCCGGTGAGCGATTTGCCGGATCCGGATTCGCCGATCAGGCCGACGGTCTCGCCCCGATGCAGTGCGAACGACACGCCGCGCAGCGCGTCGGCCGGGCCGCGCGGCGTGCGCAGCGTGACCCGGAGGTCGCGCACCCGGAGCAGCGGCTCGTCGGCGTCCATCCGGTGCCCGTGCGTTCAGCGCCTGCGCGCGAGCTTCGGGTCGAGCAGGTCGCGCAGCCCGTCGCCCATCAGGTTCAGCCCGAGTACCGCGAGCACGATCGCCAGCCCCGGCCACACCGCCAGCAGCGGCGCCTGGAACATCTGCGCCTGCGCCTCGTTGAGCATGCGCCCCCAGCTCGGCACTGGCGGCTGCGCGCCCAGTCCGAGGTAGGACAGTGCCGCCTCCGCGAGGATCGCGGTGGCGAAGGCCACGGTCGCCTGCACGATCAGCACGTTGGCGATGTTGGGCAGCACATGGTCGAGCGTGATGCGCCACGGGCCCTTGCCGGCAGCGCGCGCAGCGAGCACATACTCGCGCGCCCAGGCCGCATTGGCCGCGCCCCGTGTCAGCCGCGCGAACACCGGGATGTTGAAGATGCCGATCGCCACGATGGCGGTGGGCAGTCCGGGGCCGGCGATCGCGGCGAGCATGATCGCCGACAGCAGCGCGGGAAACGCGAACGCGACGTCGGAGAAGCGCATCACGAGTTCCTCGACCCAGCCGCGACGCGCCGAGGCCAGTGCGCCGAGCGCCACGCCGGCGACCAGCCCGATCGCCACCGCCAGCACGCCGACGACGATGCTGCTCCGCGCGCCCACCAGCAGCTGGGAGGCGATGTCGCGCCCGAGGCTGTCGGTGCCCAGCCAGTGCGCCTCGCCCGGCGGCTGCAGCCGACCGGGGATGTCGATCTCGGCCGGTGGCCACGGCTGCCAGACGAGCGAGACGAGCGCGGCCAGTCCGAGCAGGGTGCTGAGCGCCGTGCCGACGACGAAGCCGGGGTGGCGGCGTGCGCGGCGCCAGAAGTCGCCGTGCCGGCTCATGCGTCGACCGCTCGCAGGCGCGGATCGACCAGCGCGTAGAGCAGGTCGACCGCGAAATTGATCGCCACCACGATCGCCACCAGGAACATCACCACGTCGCGCACCACCACCAGATCACGGTTGGCGATCGCCTGGAAGACCAGCCGGCCGATGCCGGGCAGCACGAACACGTTCTCGATCACGACGGTTCCGGCAATCAGATTGGCGAGTTGCAGCCCCATCACGGTGAGCACCGGAATCATCGCGTTGCGCAGCACGTGCCGGCGCAGCACGGCGCGTCGGTCCAGGCCCTTGGCGCGCGCGGTACGCACGAAGTCCTCGTGCATCGCCTCGAGCACCGCCGAGCGCGTCATTCGCGCGAGGATCGCGGCCTGCACCGCGGCGAGCGACACTGCGGGCAGCGCCAGCGCGACCAGCCCGGCGACGATCCCCCCGCCTTCGTCCTCGCGCCATCCCGGAAAACCTCCGGCGCCGACCCACTGCAGCTTCACTGCGAATACCAGAATCAGCAGGATCGCCAGCCAGAAATTGGGAATCGCGATGCCCAGCTGGCTGGCCGCCATCACTCCGACGTCGCCCCGACGCCCGTGATGCGCTGCGGCATGGATGCCGAGCGCCAGGGCCAGCGAGACTGTCAGTGCCATCGCCATCGCCGCCAGCGGCAGCGTGACCTGCAGCCGCTCGAGGATCAGCTCGGCAGTGGGCGTGTCGTACGCGTGGCTGAGCGCGGTCTGGCCGCGCAGCAACCCGCCGACCCAGCCGAGGTAGCGTTCGGCTGCGGGGCGGTCGAGCCCCAGCCTGTGTTCGAGCGCGGCCAGCGACTCGGGCGTCGCGGTGTCGCCGAGGATCACCTGCGCCACGTTGCCGGGCAGCAGTTCGAGCACCGCGAATACCAGCAGCGACGCAACTGCGAGCGTTGCGACGAAAGTGGTTACACGCTTCAGCAGGAACGTAGGCATGCGACACGAGCCGCTCGGGAATCCATCGCCTCATGATGCACCAGGAGCCACCGCGCTTAGAATCGACGCCCACCCCTTGCGGAGACTCCGATGCCCGAAACCGTTGCCTTCATCGGCCTCGGCGCGATGGGCGCGCCGATGGCGTCGAACCTGCTCGCGGCAGGCTTCCCGCTGCGAGTGTTCAATCGCAGCGCCGAGCGCGCGCGTGCGTTCGCCCGCCCCGGCGCGAGCGTCTGCGCATCGGTCGCCGAAGCGGTGCAGGGTGCGCGCTTCGTGGTGTCGATCGTCTCCGACGACGAGGCGACACGCGCGGTGATGCTCGCCGAAGGCGGCGTCGTCGCCAGCGCCGCGCCCGGAACGATCGTGGTCGATTCCAGCACCAATACGCCGGCGATCGCGCGCGAGGTGGCGCAGGCCGCTGCGGCGCGCGGCCTGGCCTATCTCGATGCGCCGGTGTCGGGCAGCGTGCCGCAGTCGCGCAATCGGGAGCTGGTCTTCATGGTCGGCGGTGACGTCGCGGCCTTCGAAGCGGTGCGACCGGTGCTCGACGCAATGGGGCGCATGGCGCTGCACGTCGGCCCGAGCGGCGCCGGCGCGACGATCAAGCTGGTGAACAACATGCTGGCGGGCACGATGACCGCTGCGCTCGCCGAGGCAGTGTCGATCGCGCAGGCGGCAGGCGTCGATCCGCAGGCCGCACAGGCGATTCTCTCCGAGGGGCCGGTCGCCGCGCGATTGCTGCGCGCCAAGCTCCCGAAAATGCTGGGGCGCGACTTCTCCGCGCAGTTCCAGCTGGCGCTGATGGACAAGGATCTGCGCTACTTCCTGGCGCTGGCGCAGCAGGTCGACCGTCCGGCGCCGATCGCATCGCTGGTGCGCGGGCAGTTCCAGGCGGCGCGCCGCGCGGGCTTCGGCACGCTCGACACCAGTGCGCTCGTCGCGCACATCGGCGGCGAGGTGCCGCCGCGCTGAGGCCCCGCATTCACCTCGGCTGCGGATGCCAGCCCGTTTCGGCGTGGTCGTCCGGGCCGAGCATTCGCGCCAGCAGCGCGACCACCGCCAGCGTCACGGCTACGCGACCGATCAGCGCCACCCAGGCGTCGGCACCCAGCGCCACCAGCAACGCGGTGTCCTCGATCAGCGCGTGCGACAGGCACAGCCATGCGAGCGCGAGAAAGCGCGTGCGCGCCGGAAAGCTCCGGCGCTCCGCTTCCTCGATGATCAGCGCACCGCCGTAAGTGAGCCCGAGCAGCACCCCGACGGTGGTGACCGGCGCGGCACTCGCATCCAGCCCCGAGACACGCAGCAGCGGCGCCAACGCGCCGGTGATGCGCCGGGTGAGCCCGGTGCGCTCGAGAAGGTCGAGCACGACCAGCAGCGCGACGATGATCGCGAACGTCAGTGCCAGCGAAAAAGCGGTGCCCTGCACCCAGCCGGTCAGGCCGGCGCTGGCCGGATCGCCGGCCAGCGCAGAGCCCTGCAGCCAGTCGAACGCGATCGGCTCGGCCAGCACGCCGGTGAGGCGGCTGCCCCAGGCAACCGCGCCGCCGTAGGCCAGTGCGACGCCGAGCCGCAGTGCGCCGGTTGCCCAGGGGTTGCCGCCGGCACGGCGCACGATCGCCTGCTCGACCGGCAGCGCGTGCGCGAAGAGGATCATTGCCGACAGCGCGCTGAACTGGCCGGCCGTCATCTCCAGCCCGTGCGCCAGGCCGATCAGCGCCGCGATCGCGCCATAGACGCCGACGAACACGCCGGCGATCCAGATCATGCCCGCTTCGGCCGGCAGGCCGATCCAGGACATCGCCGGAGCGATTCCGCGCCCCAGTGCGTCGATCCAGCCGAACTCCTCGCCTACCCGGACCACGATCATCACGGGCAGCATGACCCTGACCAGCACGATGAACAGCCGGCGGCTGCGCGCGAAGAGATTGGCGAGGTAGGACATCGGGCCTTGCGGATGGGGCGGCGCCGCAGCATACCGGATCGCCGGGCGGGGCGCGCAAGGTAACCGAGCCGCCGCAGAAGGTCGCGCGTCAGCGGCGAGCCGGATCTCGACGCGGCACGATGCCGGCGTCGGCGAGCGGAACGCGCACGCAGGCGGTGGTGCCGCCGCCGTTGCGCGGTGACAGGTCGACGCTCCAGCCATTGGCGTCGGCCAGCTGGCGAACGATGGCCAGGCCCAGGCCGCTACCGCCGGTGGCACTGCTGCGCGAGGGCTCGAGCCGGTGAAACGGCCGGAATACGGCCTCGCGCTCCGACTCCGGAATGCCAGGCCCACGGTCGAGCACGCAGATGTCGACCCGACCGTCGAGGAGATGATATTCAATGTCGATCGGCTGGCCGCCGCCCCCGTAGCGGAGCGCGTTGTCGACCAGGTTCGCGAGGATGCGCTTGAGCGCCAGCGGCTTCGCGCGCACGCGGCAATCGGGTCCTTTGTGCCCGCGAATCTCGGTGCCCTCGTGCGCACGCTCGCCGGCGACCTCAACGAGCAGATCACACAGATCGAACTCGGTCGTCTCCTGCTCGGTGAAATCGCGGCTCACTTCGAGGCAGCGTGCGATCAGCTCGTTCATGCCCTCGACGTCGCGCATCACGCGCTCGAGCAGGTCGCGATCGGGCTTCTCCGACATCATTCCCAGCGCGAGCGAAATGCGCGCCAGCGGCGTGCGCAGGTCGTGCGAGATGCCAGCCAGCAGCGTGGTCCGGTTGGCAAGCAGCTCCTCCACCTGCTCTCCCATCCGGTTGAACTCGCGGGCCAGCGTGGCCAGTTCGGTCGGTCCGGACTCCGGCAACGGATCGGGGCGCCGGCCCTGGCCCACGCGTTGCGCTGCGAGCACCAGCCCGGACAGCGGCGCGATCAGCCATCGCGCGAGCCACGCCGAGGTGATCAGCGCGACCACCGTTCCTACGGTGAGGATCAGCATCATCGCCAGCCACGGTCGCACGTCGACCCGGCTCGCCGGAAAACCGACACGCACGCTGGCGCCGTCGATCGGCAGGTCGGCCCAGTACCACTTTTCGCCGTCGCTCGCGTGGCTTGCGAGCAGCTCGATGCGCTGCCCGAGCCGACCGCCCAACGCGGTCTCGAGCAGCTGGAAGTAAGGCAGCTGCCGCGCGAAGGCGCTCGCCGGCCCGGGAGGATCCTGCACCTGCAGGCGATGCACCCGGAAGATCCGCTCCTGCAGCCAGGCGCGCTCGTCCGCAGACTCGGTTGCCCACGAGCGGGCGGTGTCGATCATCAGCGCCGCCAGGTCACTGGTGGCGTGGCGGCCAAGCGGCATCAGCGCGAACCAGGTGATCACCGCGATGGTGAACGCCTGGAACGCGAAGGACACCAGTGCGATCACCAGCGTGGCGCGGCCGAACAGCGTGCGCGGGCGCATCAGGGCCTGGCGCCCGGCGAGAACAGGTAGCCCTCGCCCCAGATGGTGCGCAGGTAGATGGGGCGTGTCGGATCGGGTTCGATCCGCCGACGCAGCCGAGTGACGCGCACGTCGACCATACGGTCGAACGGCGCGCGCTCGTAGCCCTTGAGCAGTTCGACCAGCGCGTCGCGGCTGAGCACGCGATCGGGGTGCTCGAGCAGCACTTCGAGCAGCTTGAACTCCGCGCCCGAGATCTCGACCTGCTGGCCGTTACGGGCGAGTCGGCGGGCTTCCAGGTCGACCTCGAATGGACCGAAGCGGCGCAGCCGGCCTGTGGGTGTCGGCGCGCTCCGGCGCCGCAGCACCGCTGCGATCCGCGCCAGCAATTCCCGGTGGCTGAACGGCTTCGGCAGGTAGTCGTCGGCACCAACCTCCAGACCGACGACACGATCGATCTCCTCGCCGCGCGCCGACAGCATGATGATCGGCGGGGAGTCCTCGGCCGCCAGTGTGCGCGCCAGCGACAGGCCGCTTTCCCCGGGCAGCATCACGTCGAGCAGGATCAGGTCCACTGGGTGCGCCGCGAGATGGCGCTTCATTGCCGCGCCGTCGGCCACGCCGTCGGCTTCGTAGCCATTGGCTGCGAGGTAGCGCGTGAGCAAGTCGCGCAAACCCTCGTCGTCGTCCACCACCAGAATGCGTCTGCGGCTGCCGGTCATGACGCTGTCCCTGAAACAAATCGTAACAAACGCGAGCTGGCGGCAATACTCCGGAAACCGCTGCCGCCTAGCCTGTGCCAGGAGTAGCCGAAAAACCGAGGGGTCGATGAAGGCGCGCGTGATTCTCCTGATTCCGATCATCTTAGCCGGAACGCCGACGTCGGCCGGCCTGAAGAGCGTCACCGTCGCGATCGAGGACGGATTCCATTGCTGCGAGGAGGCACCGCGATGAAGATTCGCTCCTTGATCCGCGGCACGTCCATGCTGGGTGTCGCGGTCGCCCTCGCAGGCCTGTCATCAGGGCTCTTGTCGCTGGCGCGCGCCCAGGCGCCGGCGCCGGAGATGGCCGAGATGCGGCGCGGCATGGAGCTGATGCAGAAGCAGATGGCGGTGATGACGCCCGAGCTGGTCGAGAAGGCCAACGCGTTGTCGCCGCAGATCAAGCAGTTCCTGATGAAGGTGGCACTGAAGCACCCGCGCCAGAGCGACCACCTCACGCTGCGTCAGGTGATGCAGGAGATCCTCGCCGACTACCAGGCGGTCGCCGGTGCACTCGCGGTGGAGAACGGCGACCTTGCGGCGGATGCAGCACGTCGCATCGCCGATCACCGACTGCCGCGCGGAGGCATGTTGCCTTACCTGCCCATCGAAAAAGTGTCCGATCAGGCGCTGTCGGTCCTGCCAGCGATGGAAGAGGCGGTCGAAGCCGGTGCTCGGCGACTTGCCGAGGCGGCCGAGAAGGGCGACATGGTCACGGCGGCGCAGCACTTCGGGACCATGACTTCGGGTTGCGTTGCGTGCCACGCGCATTTCAGGGGGCAGCCGGGCACCTCGCCCCGGGTGCGCGCGCGTTAGCTTCGATTCGGTACGGTTCGATGCAGCGCGGCGACGACCGCGCACGAGGGGGAGACCGATGAAGATCGATCTGAAGAAGGCGGCCGGTCGGGTCGCAGCGGCTACGGTGCTATCGACAATCGCCACAGCGGCAGCCGCAGCCGACTGGGTGATGCTGCAGGCGATGGAGCCGCCCACCGCCACGCACCGGTTGTTCGGTGTGGTCCAGGCCTCGTACACGAACTTCTTCGGCTGCGACAAGCTCGAGGGCCTGCGCGACGTCGGGCCAAACCAGTTCTCGCTGCTCAACGGAAGCTACAACGGTAACTGCCGCGTCGGCCCGGAACTGCACGACAGGCAGTCCGACTTCAACCTGGACAATCTCGGCCTGGGGGTGCGTGGCAATCTGATTCCATCCCGGATCAACTATTTCCTGATGGCCAACGCC
Organism: Burkholderiales bacterium; assembly: GCA_003577305.1. Classification (GTDB taxonomy): domain Bacteria; phylum Pseudomonadota; class Gammaproteobacteria; order Burkholderiales; family Burkholderiaceae_E; genus Zeimonas. Next base: position 130,800 of record QEVL01000001.1, on the reverse strand, counting down.
GGCATGAACGGCGCTACCTACGATCCGCTCGACACCAAACGGGCGCGCCTGATCGGGGTCACCGACGCCACGATGACCTTCAGCTACGTGCCGGGGGTGCGGGTGCGCGTCGGCCTGATGAAGAAGCCGGGCCCCGAGGAGATCTACCAGGGCATCGACGCGATCAACTACATCTGGCCCACTGACTTCATCACCCGAGTGCAGCTCGAGCGCTTCGTGCGGACCAACACCAAGGGCACGAAACCCATACATGGACAGAGCGACGGCACGTCGTCGTTCTCGGGCTACGACAGTGATCTCGGGCGTGACTGGGGCGTGCAGTTTTTCGATGCGTTCAAGGCCGGCAAGTGGACCAACACCTACGCCGTGATGATCGGCCAGGGCAGCGGCGTGCACGATCTTCGGGACTACAACAGTTCGAAAGACCTGAACCTCTATTTCTCCTCCGAGTACGACCTGCCCGGTGGCATGGGGCCGAACAAGCACGGCGTGAAGTTGTACGCCTACCGCCAGAGCGGCACGCGGAACTTCGAGATCACGCCCGACGGCAAGCTCAGTGACGACTTCGACTTCACTCGTCATGGTTTCGGGGTCAAGGCGCTGGGCGAGATCTTCGGTGCGGGCCGCGGCCGGCACCGGCTCGGCGCCGAACTGATGTACGCCAACGGCATGATCTTCTATACGCCCACCGGCAACGTCATCGACGAGGCCTTCGGCGGGCAGCTGCAGATCGCCGCGGAGAAGGGCAACAAGGCGCGCGGTTTCACGCTCGACTACGGCTACTACCTGAATGCCACCTGGGATTTCTCGGTGCGCTACTGGCGCAACGACGAGCTGTACCGCACGCTGGGAACTCCGACCTGGAACGACGCCGACTATCGCAAGATCCAGGGCGTGACTTTCGGCGTGAACTACCGGCACAACCCGAAGACGCGGCTGACGGTAAACCTGGAGCTTCGCGACGTGAAGGCGCCGAACGAGGTCTACCTGGGCGGCACGCCGGCGCTGCGCGAGATCCAGACCAGCAACGCGCGCATCGTGTCCGACTCGGTGGGGGCGCGCTTCGGCGTGCAGTTGACGTACACCTTCTGACGGAAGGCTTGCGATGAAGCAGTCTGCTGCAGCGTGCGTGATCGCCCTCGCTCTCGCCGCGCTGACCGGTTGCGCGCAGAGTCCGGCCACGACAACGCCAGCGGCCGCCGCGTCGCCAGCCGGTGCCGCGTCGCCAGCCGGTGCGCAATTGCCGGCCGCAGGGACCGGGGCGACCCCGGCCGCGAAGTTCGCAGCGTTCCCCTGCCTGAGCTATACGTTGCCGTGCGGCAAGGTGGCCACGCGCAAGCCGGTGGCGAAGCAGCTGGAGGGCCCGCTCGCGGGTGACGCGACGCGCGGCATGCGGATCGCTCACGCGCGCGACAAGGGCAACTGCCTCGCCTGTCATGTGATGAAGGGCGGCACGCAGCCGGGCAGTCGCGGGCCCGATCTGTCGCACTACGGCAGCACGGGGCGCGGCGACGCGGAGACTTACGCCATCGTCTACGACATGCGCGCGCGCATCCCGGACACGCTGATGCCGCCGTTCGGCACCAACGCCATTCTCGATGATCAGGAGCTGCGCGACGTGGTCGCGTACCTGCAGGCTTCACGATGAATCGAATCCACTTCGCTTGCGTTGCGAGTCCCATCGTGCTGGCGATCGGCGTCGCAGCCGGCACGGCCTCGGCCGATGGTGAGCCGTACCGCGAAACGTATCCGCATGCGCAGATCGATCCGGCGCGCGGCTTCGAGGGCGACGTCGGCTTCAGCGACACGATCCAGTACTGGAGAAGTGAACAGGCGCTGCAGCGCCACGCCGGCTGGGTGGGCGATCCGGAGCAGCAGTGGAGGCTCAACTGGAAGTTCATGGACCTCGATCGGGTCGATCTGCATCCGGGACACTTCGCGGTCGACACCGGCGCGGCGCGCGCGACTGCGCTGGCGCGGCGCGACCCGCGCTTTCTGAGCTGCCTCGGAGAAGGCGGCGAGAAACTCGCCGGTCTCGCGGCGAGCTATCCGAAATACGATGCAGCGCTGGGCCGCGTCGTGACGGTCGAGGATCGTATCGAGAGCTGTGCTGCCGCCGCACCGGGCGAGAAGGTGCCCCAGGGATCGGTGGCCAACAACGAGATCTCGGTCTGGTTCAAGTCTCTGTCGGCGGGCACGCCGATCCGGGTGGACATCGGCGACGCCCGTGTGATGGCGGCGTACCGGCGCGGCGAGACCCTCTTCTACGCGAAGACCGGTCAGCTCAATTTCGCCTGCGCTTCGTGCCATGTCCCTGGCAGCATCATGGGGCACAGGCTGCGCGGCGAGACGCCTACCACACCCTTTGCGGACGCGGCGCACTACCCGACCTATCGCACGCCGGTGAGCATGCTCGAATCGATCCAGCAGCGTTTCGCGCGCTGCCACGGGCAGATGCGCACGCAGGCGCTCGCCCCAGGCGATCCCGCCTACGTCGACCTGGAGGTCTTCATGACCGTGCTTTCCAACGGGTACCCGATGTCGGTGCCCTCCGCCCGCTGACTCGGGCGGGTTTGCAGAAGGAGTCGAATCGAGTGGATGAGCTTCGCAGGAGAATACTGAAGGAGTGCGGGGCCGGCGGTGCGCTGGTGCTCGTCGCGGCTGCCGGCCTGCTGCCCTCGCAGGAGGCGTCGGCCGCACCGCGCCATACGGAAGGCTTTGCCGCGAAGTCGCCCGGCGCGGTGCTCGCCGCCATTGGTGCGTCCGACGCGGCTTCGAGTCCGGACATCGTGATCACGGCGCCCGAGACTGCCGAGAACGGCGTGTTGATCCCGATCGAGGTCACCACCACGATCCCAGGGGCCGAGTCGATTTCGCTGCTGGTCGAGAAGAACCCGTTCCCGCTGCTCGCACACTTCGATCTCTCCAACGGCGCCGAGCCATATATCAACACGCGTTTCAAGGCCGGCCAGACCTCGATGGTGAAGGCCGTAGTCAGGGCCGGCGGCAAGACCTGGTTCGCAACCCGCGAGGTGAAGGTCACGATCGGTGGTTGCGGCGGCTGATCGATCGAAGGCAGCGAGGAGCATCGAATGGCATCGAGCATGAAGATCCGCGCCCGGATCGTCGACGGAACGGCCCACATCGCGGTCCTGATCATGCACCCGATGGAAACGGGGCAACGCAAGGATCCGGCCACCGGCAAGGTCTCTCCGGCCCACTTCATCCAGACGGTCACGGCGACGATCAACGGTCGTCAGGTCGTGGATGCGCAGTGGGGGCCGGCCATCTCCCGCAACCCGCTGCTGGGGTTCCGGGTGCGCGGTGTGAAGGCCGGCGACCGACTGGTCGTCGAATGGGAAGACAACAAGGGTGAGCGCGATCGCGCCGAAGCAACGATCGGGTGACCAGGGGAAGCAAGCTCGTGAGACACTCGATCCGATCTGTCGCCCTCATTGCCTTCGGTGCGCTGCTCGCTGTAATCCTTGCGCCGTTCCTCGATCCGGCGCGATCGGCGGCGCCGGCGGCGGCGGCCGATGACCGCATGGCACTGGTGCTCACCGATGCCGAGCGGCACCTGGTCCTGGATGAAATGCGCAACTTTCTCGCCGTGCTGCAGACGATCAGCGAGGCGCTGCCCGACGAGGACATGAAGTCCGTGGCCGCTGCGGCGCGAACCATGGGCAGCGGCGCAGCCAACGAGATTCCATCCGAGACGGTGGCCAAACTACCCGACACGTTCAAGCAACTGGCGGGCGCAGTGCACACGAGCTTCGACACCATCGCGCTCGACGCCGAATCGCTGGGCGACCCGAAGCACACGATGGGACAGGTCGGCGAGATGCTGGGCAAGTGCAACGCGTGCCACGGCATCTATCAGATCGCGGTACCGAAGCGAGCTGGCGGCGGCTAGAGCCCGCTCAAGGCTGGGCCGCCGCAGCCTGCCGCTTCATCGCGGCATCGCGGCGAGCGAGGCACCACTTCGCGAAGTCGTCGGCCGCCAGCGCGGCCGAGACATGCCAGCCTTGCGCCAGGTCGCAACCGAGCGCGCGCAGGGCCAGCAGCGACTCCTGGTCCTCGACGCCTTCGGCGACCGCGTGCATGCCGAACGCGTGCGCGAGCTCGACCAGCGAGCGCACGATCCGCCGATCGCCGTCGTCGCAGTGGATGTGCCGGACGAACGAGCGGTCGATCTTCAGCTCCTGGAACGAGAACTGGCGCAGGTAGGTGTAGGGCGAGTATCCGGTGCCGAAATCGTCGATCGACAACCGGCAACCGAGATCGTGGATCTGCTTCATCGCCTCGGCTGCGACCCGCAGGTTCCGGATCAGCGCGTTTTCGGTCAGTTCGAGCGTGAGCCGGTTTGCCGGCACGCCCCAGGTCTCGAGCGCCTGCGACACCATCAGCGGCAGGGTCGGATCCGACAGCGTCGCGGCCGACAGGTTGACCGCGACCGACATGTCCAGGCCGAGCCCGGACCATTCGGACATGCGGCGCAACGAGGTGTTCAACGTGAATCGGGTCAGCGGCACGATCAGTTCGCGGCGTTCGCAGATGGCCACGATCGCTTCCGGATCCGCGGCGCTGCCGTCGCGGCGCCGCCAGCGGATCAGCGCCTCGGCCGAGCTGCACCGGCCATCGCGCAGGTCGAGTTGCGGTTGGAAGTGAACCTCCAGCTCGTTGCCGTCGAGCGCCTCGAGCAGCTCCTGCTCGAGTTGCGCCTGGTTCGGCGCGTGGTCGCGCGCGCCGCGCAGCCGGCGCAGGCGGATTCCCTGGCCGGAGGCCGCGGCGCCGGTCACGGCCGCGAGCATCGACGACGCGTCGAGCCCTGCCGGCCCCGACGTCCACGCGACGCCGATCGACGGCTGAAGATGGATTGCTCCGGCGCTGCCGGAAGTCGATGGCACCGCAATCGGCCGCCGCAGACGATCGAGAAGCGTACGGGCGGCGAGCTCGGCCAGCGGTTCGCTCGGCAGGCCGACGAGCAGCACCCAGAGCTCCTCGCGCGATGCGAAGGCGTAACGGTCGTCGCTGCGCAGCAGGCTCTCGACGCGGCGGGCGACTTCGCCGAGCACGGTGCGCACGGCCACACCGCGGCCAATCGCCAGCTGCCGGTCCGAAGGGCTCAGCGCGATGACGAGCAGTGCGACGCGCGCACCGCCGGCGTGTGCCAGCTGCTCTTCGAGCAGGCGCAGCAGTCCGGCGGGCGCGAGCCGCCCCCGGGCGCGTTCATGCGGCTGCAAGCGCGTGTCCTTCGGGCGATGCGCTTGCGTCGGCATAGTAGTCGCGAAGCTGCAGCCCGTAGGCGCCGGCCGGCAGTCCGCCGGCGATGCGAATCGGCTTGCCCGCGCCGTCGACCGGCCCTGTCAGCAGGTCGCGCTCGAAGGGCGCCGCGAGCGGCACGTGATCGGGACCTGCCAGCACGAGCACACGCGGCTCCAGGCGGCGCACCCGGTTGTGGGCCATCACGATCGCCGCCTCGCCGTTCGACAGTTCGACCAGGCTGCCGACCGGGAAGACGCCGATCGCCTGGACGAACTGCTCGAACAGCGGCGCGTGAAACGAGGTGCCGCACCAGCGGAACATCTGCATCAGCGCCTCCTGGGGCGCTGCGGCCTTCGCATACGGCCGGTCGGAGATCAGCGCAGCGAAGCAATCCGCGATTCCGGCCATGCGACCGAAGATCCCGATGTCCATGCCCTGCAGCCCGAGCGGATAACCCGAGCCGTCGAGCCGCTCGTGGTGCTGCGCGATGCCCTCCTCGACCTTGCGGTCGAGAATCATGCTCTTGCGCAGCGTCTCGATGCCGATGCGCACGTGACGCCTCACCACGAGTTGCTCGGGCGGGGTCAGCATGCCGGGCTTTTCGAGCAGCGCCCGCGGCAGGCGGATCTTGCCGACGTCGGCGAGCATGCCGATCTGCGCGAGCCGTACGAGGTCGTCGCGCGGAAAGCCGATCTGGCGGCCGAGCGCGATCAGGTGGATCGCGACCTTCAGGCAATGATGATAGGTGCTCCGGTCCTGGTCGCGCAGCCTGGCCACCCACATCATCGCGTCGGGGGTCTCGACCATGCTCTCGACCAGGTCGTCGGCCACCTTCGCGACGTCGCGCAGGCTGCCGGGAGCGTCGTTGCGCAGGTCTTCGAGCAGCGCTCGCAGCGTCTCGGCCCCGCGCGTCCACGATTCGCGCGCGCGCGGCAGTGCCTGTTCGAGCGGCACGGGCTCGGGATACGCGCGCAGCGTCGTCCCGCGCGGCAGATGAAGCGTGGCCGCAAGGGTGCTCGGCAGCCCGCTGTCGCTTTCGCCCACGCCTGTTTCGGGGGCTGCCCGCGGCGGTTGCGCCTCTGCTTCGGCGCGAGGCAGGCGCGGGCGTGCCGCGCGCTCGTCGTGCGCGCCACGGCGGAAGAAGGCCCTGAACGTCCGCGTCATCAGGGCGCGCAATCCCCCGCGGTCACCCATGGCGCGGGCGAGCGCCTCGCGCAGCCGCGCGGCCACGTCTTCGCGCGAGCGCTCGATGTCGACGACCACGTATCGGCACATCCGGCGCAAGGTCTGCAGCTCGGCATCGTTGCGCACGTACAGTGCTTCGAGCGGGAACGGCGTGTCGAGCCACGGCCGGTCGAGCTCGGCAACGAACATTCCGTGTTCGAGCTTCTCGACGGGCAGGCGCACCCGGTTGGGCAGGCACGAGGAGGCCTTGATTCGCATGGAGTCGGATCGGGTCGGACTCCCCGCATGGTAGGCAGGCCTCGCAGGGGCGCCAACGGCGGGCGCGCGTTTCCGACGGGCACACGCAACGGGCGCCGACGGGCGGCGGCGCGAGCGGCGCCGGCGGTCTGCGCAGCGCCTCGCGCGCCCTCCCGTCGAAGGCGGGGGATGCGCGGCTCAGGATCCCCGGTGCCCGGGCCCCTGGCGCAGGCTGCGCCTGAGGAACGGCTCGAGCAGCAGCGGCGCGAAGTACATCGGGATCTGCGCAATCCCCACGTACAGCGAGAACGCGTCGCCCGCGGTGCCGGCGGTGACGACCAGCATCAGGCCCATGTTGCGGTTGCCGCTCATCAGTGCCGCACTGTAGGCGGTGGTGATGCCGGCGCGGCGGAACACCGCGTAGCCGGCCAGGTGCAGCGCGGCGGTGGCCAGGCAGGCGAGCCAGAGCAGCTTCGCGATGTATGCGGGCTCGCTCGACAGGCGTGCAGTCACGCCGTCCATCACCGCGATCGCGAACACGAGCAGCAGCGCCACGTTCACCCCGCCGAGCAGCTCGTCGTGCCGGGCCAGACGCACGGCGCCGAGGCCGCGGCGCAGCGCCCACGCGAGCGCGAACGGCGCTGCGACCAGCAGCGCGACGCGCACGAAGAACGCGGCGAGGTCGACCTGCACGCCGGCCTGCGGCAGCAGCAGCGCAACCAGCACGGTCAGGCTGAGCGGCAGCAGCAAGGTGGTGACGACGGTGCCTATGACCGCGAGGATGCCGTCCAGCCCGACGATCATCGCGAACACCGCGGCCGAGCCGATCGGCGGGGCGGCGGCCTGAAGCACCAGCAGCAGGCGGGTTTCTGGAGCGAAGCCGGCCAGCGCCGCTGCCGCCCAGGCGAGCACCGGCGAAGCGACCAGCTGCCACGCGCCGATCGCCGCCGGCAGTGCCGGCCGGCGCATCGCTTCGGCGAGCCGGCCCCAGTCGAGGCGCAGCAGCGCCGCGGTCAGCGTGCCGATCACTGCAGCGGTGAGCAGCGGGCGAAGCGCGGTCGCGAGCGGCGGCACAGCCACGCCGGCGAACACGCCGGCGGGCAGCGCCCAGCGGGCCTGGCGGCCGAGCAGTCGAAGCGCATGCGTGGGGCTCATCCGGCGCCCGCTCGCGTGGCCGTATCGTCGTCTTCGCTGCGCATCGTGGCGAACGATAACCGATGAACCGCCGGCGGCCGCGCGGCGCTTGCAAACCGTACTCGCGCACGCGTGTTCTTGCACGCTGGCGGTCGCGACACCTTAGACTCGCGTCTGACAACCGGGAGACGACATGTCCGACAAGTGGCTGACCAGCCTGATCACCAGCGGCCCCCAGGAGGGCTTCGAACTGGCCATCAAGCTTTCGCGGATGGGCGTGAAGTACACGCAACCGTCGGGCGAGGTGCGCGAGAAACTGCGCCCCGAATACGCCGAGAACGCCGACAGCCTCACCGCGGCGTCGCAGGTGATCGCGATCAATTTCCAGACCGTCGCGGCGGCGAACAACTACTGGCGCAGCTGAATGGCGCGCGCGAGCCGCCGGCAGGGGGTTCGCGCGAGGTCCGCGCAACTCCGGCGGACTCCTGGGGTAGAGTCCCCGTCTGCATCGCAGACTGGGCCGGAATGTCAGCGCAACCCGAGAAGTGGTCCGGGCGGATCGGTTTCATTCTCGCGACGATCGGATCGGCTGTCGGCATCGGCAGCATCTGGAAGTTCCCGTACGAAGTCGGCGCCAACGGCGGCGGCATCTTCGTGCTGTTCTACGTGCTGGGCCTGGTGCTGGTCGTGGTGCCGCTGATGCTGGCCGAGTTCGCGATCGGGCGACGCGGCGGGGCCGACGCGTCGGGCAGCATCGCGGCATTGGCGCGAGCGGCCGGTTCCAGCCGACGGTGGGCCGCGGCCGGCGTTCTGGGCGTGCTCACCGGTTACCTGATCCTGAGCTTCTACGCGGTGATCGGCGGCTGGACGCTCGGCTACGCGGTCGAGACCGCGCTGTACGGCCTGCCCGGCGCCGACCCCGAGGCGGTCGGCGCGCGCTTCGACGCGTTCCTCGCTTCGCCGTGGCGGATGCTCGGCTGGCATGCGCTGTTCATGACGGCCGGTGCAGTGGTGGTGGTGCGCGGCGTCGAGAAGGGCATCGAGACCGCGGCGAAGGTGCTGATGCCGTTGCTGGTCGCGCTGATGTTCCTGCTGGCAGCCTGGTCGATCGTCGAGGGCGATCTCGGCGCGACGCTGCGCTTCCTGTTCGAGTTCGACCTGCGACACCTGAGCGCACGCACCGCGCTCGAGGCGCTCGGGCTGGGCTTCTTCTCGATCGGCGTGGGGCTGGGCATGATGATCACCTACGGGGCCTACAGTGGCGCCGGGATCAGCCTCCCGCAGGCGGCAATCGTCTCGGTGGCGGCCGACACCGTGATTTCGTTGCTCGCGGGGCTGGCGGTGTTTCCGATCGTCTTCGCGCACGGCCTGGATCCGGCGAGCGGCCCCCGGCTGGTGTTCGTGACCCTGCCGCTGGCGTTCGCCGGCATGCCGTTCGGCACGGCCGCGGCAATCGCGTTCTTCGTGCTGCTGTGCGTTGCCGCGCTCACCTCGGCGATCTCGCTGCTCGAACTGGTCGTCTCGCTGCTGATGCGACGGCTGAAATGGCGCCGCACGGTGGCGGTGGCGGCGACCGCTTCCAGCTGCTTCGCGGCGGGCATCGCCACGGTGCTGTCGTTCAACGTCTGGGCCGACTGGCGTCCGCTGGCGAGCCTGGGGATGGCCTCGAGCGCCACTTTCTTCGACCTGCTCGACCAGTTGACGTCGAACCTGATGCTGCCGCTCGGCGGACTGGCGATCGCGCTGTTCGCTGGCTGGGCTGCGCCGCGGCGAATGCTCGCCGAGGAACTCGACCTCGGCCCGGCCGGCACGCGCGTGATGCACTTCGCACTGCGCTACGTCGCGCCACTCGGAATCGTCGCGGCGGCACTGTCCCCGATCGTGCTGGGCGGCTGAGCGCGTGTGAAGCAGGCGGCGGCAGCCGGGTTAAGAGAGCGCGATGAGCGACGAGAGCCAGGAACTGGCGAAGGCGAGCCAGCCCGCCGACGAGGCGATGCGGCTGCACCCGTTCTATCGCGGCAAGATGCAGACGCTGCCCAAGTGTGCGGTCCGCTCGGCTGCCGATTTCGCGCTCTGGTACACCCCGGGCGTCGCCGCGCCGTGCAAGGCGATCGAGCGCGACCCGGAGCTGTCCTGGGAGTACACAAACCGCGCCAACCTTGTCGCGGTCGTCTCGGACGGCAGCCGCGTGCTGGGGCTCGGCGACATCGGCCCCGAGGCCGGGCTGCCGGTGATGGAGGGCAAGGCGCTGCTCTTCAAGTACCTCGGCGGAGTCGACGCGGTGGCCCTGTGCCTGCGCAGCGGCAGCGAAGACGAGTTCGTCCGCGCGGTGGAGATGCTCGAACCCTCGTTCGGCGCGATCAATCTCGAGGACATCGCGCAGCCGAAGTGCTTTCGCATTCTCGACGCGCTGCGTGCGCGAATGAAGATCCCGGTCTGGCACGACGACCAGCAGGGCACCGCGGTGGTTGCGCTCGCCGGGCTCGTCAATGCGCTCGAGGTCGTCGGCAAGCGACTCGATCGGGTGCGCATCGCGATGGTCGGCATCGGTGCGGCCAACACCGCCACCTACCGGCTGCTCGGGGCGGCAGGCGTCGCGCCCGGCCAGATCGTCGCCTGCGATTCGCGCGGCACCCTGCATCGCGGGCGCACCGACATCGAGGCGCAGCAGGCCGCGTTCGCACAGAAGTGGGCGATCTGCACCGAGTCGAATGCCGACGCGATCAATGGCGGCGTGGCCGATGCGCTGCGCGGCGCCGATGTCTGCCTCGCATTTTCCGCGCCGGGGCCGGGCACCATCGAGCCGGCGTGGGTGAGGGCGATGGCGCGCGATGCGGTCGTGTTCGCCTGCGCGAACCCGACTCCCGAGATCTGGCCGTGGGAGGCCCGCGCGGCCGGCGCGCGCATCGTCGCCACCGGGCGCAGCGACTTCCCGAACCAGGTCAACAACTCGCTGTGCTTTCCGGCGATCTTTCGCGGCGTCCTCGACGTGCGCGCGCGCACGATCACCGACTCGATGGCGATCGCCGCGGCGCGCGAGCTGGCTGCGGTCGCGCGCGACGCGGGCCTGTCCGACGAGCGCATCGTGCCGCGAATGGACGAGCCCGGCCTCTACCCGAGGGTTGCCGCGGCCACCGCGCTGGCGGCGCAATCGGAGGGCGTCGCGCGGCTGCGCAAGTCGCGCGAGCAACTGCTCGACGGTGCCGCCGCGACGATTGCCGCGGCGCGCGGTGCCACCGAAACCCTGATGCGCGCAGGCTTCATCGCGCCGCCTCCGGCTGGCTGAGGTACCAGGCGCGGCACTCTGCTTCACGACCTCGCACCACGCGGCGGCCGGCCAGTACGCCGCGCATTTCGGTGACCACGGTTCGCTGGAGCTCGGGCTGCGCGTCGCGGTGGAAGTAGATCACGACCCAGTCGAACACCCGGCCGAGCTCGTGCGCGCGGGCGGTGTTCGAGTACAGCGCAGTGACGTGCCAGCCGTCGATGCTCGCGTGCAGCACGGGCAGCCACGCCCTGCCCTGCGGATTGAAGCGCCCGGGCGCGATCGTCGGGAGCTTGCCGGCCGCGGCGTCGTCGCGATAGCGTCGATCGACTTCGAGCAGCAGGCCGACGCCAGGCTCGACGCCCGGCGGCGGCACGGGGCCGCGGCGCCTGCGCCGCGAGCGATCGAGCATCGCGGTGAGTGAATCGCGGATCGCGGCGGCGCGTCGCGGGCCGACGCCGGGAACGGTGGCGAGCCGCCCTTCGTGACCGGCGACCTCGAGCGCTTCGAGCGTATCGACGCCGAGGTGCTCGTGCAGCCGCTCGGCGAGTTGCGTGCCGACGCCCGGAATCGTCCGGAACAGGCGCACCGCGTCGATCGTTCCGCGCAGCCGCTCGAGCTGGCTCCAGCTGCCGCTGGTGAGCATCTCGGCGATCGCGCCGGCGATGCCCGGCCCCACGTTCGGGATCGCGTCGAGCCCGGGCAGCCCGTGCGTCTCGAAGATCACGCGCAAGTCTTCGGACAGCGCCGCGATCGTGTCGGCAGCCTTGCGGTAGGCGCCGATGCGAAACGGATTCGCGCCCTGCGCCTCGAGCAGGTCGGCGCCTTCGCGAAGACGCTGCGCGATGTCCTGGTTCTCGGCGCGCGGCGCACTCATCGCGCGATCGGTCGGCGGATCGGCCGCTGCGTCCGCCGCCGCGTCAGCGTCCGCGCTCGAGCGACAGCAGCTCGGTACGCATCCCGAGATTGGTGAGCAACTCGCCGAGCATTGCCGAGGTGACAGTCTCTTCGCCGATCGCCCGGATGCCGCGGCTCTCCATGCACAGGTGCCGGCAGCGCACCACCACGCCCACCGCGGTGGGTTCGAGGTGCGTCATCAGCGCATCGGCGATCTGGCGGGTCATGCGCTCCTGCACCTGCAGGCGCTTGGCGAAGCAGTCGACCAGGCGGGTGAGCTTGGACAGCCCGACGATCGCGCCCTTGGGCACGTAGCCGACGGTGGCCGTGCCGAAGAAGGGCGCAAGATGATGTTCGCAGTGGCTGTAGACCGGAATGTTGCGTACCACGATCAGCTCGTTGTACTGCTCGGCGCCATCCTCGAACACCTTGAGGATCTCGGCCGGGTCCTGCGCGTAGCCGGAAGTCCAGTGCGCCCAGGCGCGCTCGACCCGCGCGGGCGTCTCGCGCAGCCCCGGGCGGTCGGGGTCTTCGTGCAGGCTGCGCAGCAGCCGGCGCCAGTCGGAGCGATTGAAGGGTCGATCGTCGGAGCGCTCGTCCATGTCGCGTGCCTCGCCAGTGTCGAATGCCTCAGTCTACTGGACGGGCCGGAAGGATCGGGTAGCATCCGGGCCATGGTCAAGCCCTCCCCTGCCAAGGAGCGTACGGTCAGCCGCGACCCCGAAGCCACCCGTGAGGCCATTCTCGGCGCAGCCACCGACGAGTTCGCCCAGCACGGACTCGCCGGCGCGCGGGTCGACCGCATCGCCGGGCGCGCCGGCATCAACAAGCGGATGCTCTACTACTACTTCGGCCAGAAGGAAGGGCTGTACCTGGCGGTGCTCGAGGCGGCGTATCAACGCATTCGCGAGGAAGAGCACCAGCTGAACCTGACGCAGGTCGAACCCACCGAAGCGATCCGCCGGCTGGTTGCCTTCACCTGGGATTACTACATCGCGCATCCCGAGTTTCTCTCGCTGCTGAACACCGAGAACCTGCATCGCGCGAGGCACCTGAAGAAGTCGTCGAGGGTGCGCACCTGGCACTCGCCCTTCGTCGCGATGATCGCCGAGGTGCTCGAACGGGGGCGCAAGTCGGGGGTGTTCCGCACCGGCGTCGACCCGGTGCAGCTGTACATCTCGATCGCCGGCCTGTCGTACTTCTACCTGAGCAACCGCTACACGCTGTCGACGATCTTCGACCGTGACCTGATGACGCCGAAGTCGCGGGTGGAGCGCCTGTCGCACATGACCGATCTGGTGCTCGGCTACCTGGTGCGCGACTAGGGCGCCAAGCCCGGCTCAGTCCATCCCGAGCAGCTTGTAGATGCGCCGCGTATAGGCGCCGAACTGCTCGCCGGTCTTCATGTCGAGCGTGCGCGGATGCGGCAGGTCGATCTCGAAGTTGTCGGCCATGCGCGCCGGCCCGGCGGTGAAGACCACCACCCGGGTGCCGAGGAACACCGCTTCGGAAATGCCGTGCGTGACGAAGATGATCGTCTTGCCCGATTCCTTCCAGATGCGCAGCAGCTCCAGGTTCATCTTCTCGCGCGTGAGCGCGTCGAGCGCGCCGAACGGCTCGTCCATCAGCACCAGCTTCGGGTCGTGCACCAGCGCGCGCGCGATCGCCGCGCGCTGCTGCATGCCGCCGGACAGCTCGTAGGGATACTTGTCTTCGTAGCCGGCCAGCCCGACCAGCGCGAGCAGCTCGCGGCCGCGTTCGCGTGCCGCCGCCGCCGGCAGGCCGAGCAGCTCGGCCGGCAGCAGCACGTTGTCGAGGATGCGCCGCCACTTCAGCAGCAGCGGTGCCTGAAACACCATGCCGATGTCGCGCGCCGGGTCGAACGGGTGCGTGGCCGAGCCGATGCGCACCTCGCCGCCGTCGTGCGGATGCAGCCCGGCCAGGATCTTCAGCAGCGTCGACTTGCCGCAGCCCGACGGGCCCACCAGCGAAACCAGCTCGCCCGGCATCACGTCGAAACTGGCGTCCGAGATCGCCAGGTGTTCCTTGCGCCCGGTGCGGTAGACCTTGGTGACGGCGCGCAGATGGATGAAGGGCTCGGTGCTCATGCGACGCGCGCGTCCTTGGGCACCAGCAGCCGCTCCATGCCGAGCACCAGGCCGTAGAGGATCATGCCGAGCAGCGTGATCAGCACGACCGCCATGAACATCGCAGGCGTGTCGAGCGTGACCTGCACCTGCAGCATCAGGTAGCCCAGTCCCTTGTCCGAGCCGAGGAACTCGCCGACGATCGCGCCGGCTACCGCGAGGATCGCCGCCACCTTCATGCCGGCGAAGATGTAGGGCAGCGAACCGGGCAGCTGGATCTTGGTGAACAGCTGCCAGCGCGAGCCGCGCAGCGAGCGGACCAGGTCGAGCAGCTCGGGCTCGATCTCGCGCAGGCCGCGCGCGGTCGTGAGCAGGATCGGGAACACCGCGATCGAAAACGCCATGATCGTGTTCGGGAAGACGCCGTACTTGAACCAGACGATGATCAGCGGCCCGAGCGCCACTTTCGGAATCATGTTCAGCGTGACCAGCAGCGGCATGAACAGCGATTCGAGCGTCTTCGACCAGGTGAACGCCAGCGCGAGCAGCACGCCGATCACCAGCGCGAGAAAATACCCGCCGAAGATCTCGGTGGCCGTCACCGACACGTTGGCCCACCAGTCGTAGTTCGGCGACAGCAGCGCGTCGAAAGTGGCCCCCGGCGACGGCATCACGAACTTCGGCACGTCGCCGAGGCGCACGAACAGGTACCAGATCGCGAGCAGCCCGAGGTGGGCCAGCACTGCCAGCGCATAGCGGCCGAGCGGGGTATGGAGCCGATCCATCGCGCGGGCCTCCGTCAGGCGAGCCATTTCGACAGGTTGGCGGCAACGAATGCGTCGTCCGACAGGTCGGCATGCTCGCGGCAGACGCGGTCGATCTCGTCGGCCTGGCCGGGCGAGAGCACTTCCGCCGGGTCGAGGCACCAGGTGCCGGCCATCAGTCCCTGGCGCCGCAACACCTCATGGCAGCCGGGGATGCAGCCGGCGAAGTCGTGCGCGACGTCGAAGAACGCGCTGTTGCAGTCGGTGACGCGCGAATCGAGCGCCAGCAGTTCCGCGTCGACGCGGCCGGAGTCGATCGCCGCGTGGATGCGATAGAGCAGGGCCACCGCGCTCTTCGTCCAGACGCTCCAGTGCCCGAGCAGGCCGCCGCGGATGCGCACCGTGACCAGCTCCTCACCGCGACGCACCGCGAACGGCGTCAGCAGGTCGAGCACGATGTGGTCGTCGTTGCCGGTGTAGAGCGTCACCCTGTCCTCCGCGCCCGCGGCGACCACGCCGCGCACCACGTCGAGCGTGCGGTAGCGATCGAAGGGCGCCATCTTGATCGCGACGACGTTGTCGATCGACGCGAAACGCCGCCAGAAATCGGCAGGAAGCGCGACGCCGCCCACCGCGGTCTGCAGATAGAAGCCTACCAGCGGGATGATGCGCGCCACGGCCTCGCAGTGCGCGACGATTTCGTCGAGCGACGCGCCTTTCATCGCCGCCAGCGAAAGCAGGCCGGCGTGGTAGCCGTGGCCGAGCGCCACCCGGGCTTCGCTGCACGCCTGCGCGGTGCGCCCGGCCAGGCCTGCGATCATCACCAGCGGGCGCTGCCCGGCCTCGCGGGCAGTGCGGGCGGCGAGCCCGAGCACCGGTTCGTACAGCCCGGCCTCGCGGATCGCGAACTGGGTGGAATGCACGCCCACCGCCAGGCCGCCGCAACCGGCTTCGACGTAGTAGCGGGTGAGCGCGCGCTGGCGCACCGGATCGAGCCTGCGCGAGGCGTCGAGGGCGAGCGGATGCGCGGGAATGACGGTGCCCCGCCGAAGCAATGCGAGCACGTCGGCGGGCAGGTCCGAACGGTGAAGCGACATGACGGGGAGAGGGCTGTTTATTTCGTGCCGTGGACTCGGCTATACTGCGCAATGATGTAACCAGACAGTTAATTTACTCTAACGCAGCGACCCTGCATCGTCAACGATTGCGGCGCGTTGACGGCGCTTCGGGCGCATCGATAACATCGCCCACCCTGCCGCGACCGAAACACCAGGAGACACCATGTTCGCGCGAACGATTCTCGGAGCCGCTGCCGCGGCTGTCGCCTTCGCCTCGGCGCCCGCGCTGGCGCAGCAAAAGCTCGACTTCATCCTGAACTGGGTTCCGGGCGGCGACCACGCGCCGTACTACTACGCGAAGAAGCTCGGCTGGTACGCGAAGGAGGGCATCGACCTGAACATCGAGCCGGGCAAGGGCTCGGCGCTCGCTGTCCAGAAAGTGGGCGCCGGCGCCAACCCGATCGGCCTGGCCGACATGGGCGGCGTGCTGATCGCCAAGGGCAAGGGAGCCGATACCGTCGCGGTCTACAACGTCTACGCGAACTCGCCGCAGGGGATGTACTGGCTGAAGAGCTCGGGCATCAAGGGCGTGAAGGACTTCCCCGGCAAGAAGATCGGCAATCCGGCGGCCGACGGCTCGCGCGCGATGTGGCCGGCACTCGCCAAGGCGAACGGCATCGATCCGAAGTCGGTCACCTGGGTGAACATCGATCCGAACGCGAAGCTCGCCGCGCTCAAGGCGAAGTCGATCGACGTGACGACCTCGTTCTACAACATCCATCACGTCTTCCAGCGCGAGATCGGCGACGACCTGGGTTTCCTCGCCTGGCGCGACGCGGGCCTGAACCCGTACGGCAATTCGATCATCGTCAACGCGAAGTTCCTCGAAGGCAATCGCGAAACGATCGGCAAGTTCGTCAAGGTCACGCAACGGGCATTCGCGGCCTGCGTGAAGGAGCCCGAGCCCTGCGTGCAGGCGCTGGTCGACGCCAACGGCGCGCTGAAGTTCGACAACGAGCTCACCAACTGGAAACTGGTCGAGGTGCTCATGAGCGACAAGTTCGCGCGTGAAATGGCGCTGGGCATCCACGAAGACGGGCGGATGAAGGCCGACTACGAGCTGGTGCGCGACTACATCGGGCTGGACAAGCCGTTCGACGTGAAGACGGTGTACACCAACGAGTTCCTGGACCGCTCGATCAGGATGACCAAGTAGGCCGGCGCTGCGTCAGCCCAGCTCGGGACCGGCGACGAGAACGATCGGGCCGGGGTCGCCCGGGGCGGTCTCCAGGCCACGCACCATGCGGGTGAAGGGGCGCTGGAAGGCGAAGCCGCGGGCCTGCAGCCACGGGACGAGCCCGGCGTGGCGATCGGTGAGGTCGAGGTAGGCCGGGCCGTCGATGGCGGCCAGGGCGGCGGCGAGCAGGGGGCGGGCGGCGCCCGGGTCGCGGGCGACCAGGGGGCCGATCTGCGCGGCCTCGCGGCCGTCCCGGCCAAGCACGAAGCCGACGACACGGCCGTGGCGTTCGGCGACGTGGGCTGCGCCCGGCAGGCGGGCCGCGAGAGAGCGCAGCAGCGCTTCGCGGTCGGCCCCGAAGGCGGGCCGGTCGATGCCGAGGATCGACGGCCAGTCGGCGTCGCTCAGCGGTCGCACGTCGAGGGCCGGCGCCACGTCGAGCACTGTCGACGGCGCGGTCTCGCGCCGATAGCGGCGGAACCCCCAGCTGTCGATGAAACCCATCGGCAGGTAGATCGGATGGCCGGCAGGGGTCGCGTCGAGGATCGCGGCGATTCCGCGCCAGGCCAGTTCGTCGAGTGCGTGCGCGAGCAGTCGCGACGCGTATCCGCGGCCGCGGAACTCGGGCAGCACCAGCACCATGCTCACCCAGGCGAACTCGCTGCCGTAGGCCAGCGTGGCCGCCGACGCCACGAGGCGTTCGTGGCCCTGCGCGTCGACCGCGCGGATTCCCCAGGCACGCCCGAGCGCGAAGATCAGCCGCCAGTCGGCCTCGTTCTGGTTCCACGAGGCCGAGGCCGACAACTCGATCGCCTCGGCCAGGTCGGCCGCGCACAGCGCGATGATCGGCAGGGCACCGGCCTGGCCGGCGTTTGCGGCCGCGCCGGCCGCGTCGCCAGCGCCAGGCCCACCGTGCTCGCCGTCGCGCTCAGTACTTCCCATCGCGGGTCGAGAAGTGCGTCGGCTTGCCCAGGCCCGGCTGGCCGCGCTCGATCCAGTCGGCAACCCAGTCGATCATCGCGTCGATCGGCACGCGCGGCTTGCCGAACAGGCGCTGCGATTCGGTGGTGTCCTCCAGCCACGCCGTCGGCGCTTCTTCGCCGACCAGCACGGGCTTGCGTCCGAAACGCTTTCCGAACTCGCCGGCGAGCCAGCGGATGCTGGTGTGCTCGGGGCCGGTGACGTTGACGGGCGAGGTGGGATTCGTGCAGTGCGCGAGCAGTCGCAGCGACTGCTCGTTCGCGTCGCCCTGCCAGATCACGTTCGCGTAGCCCATCGTGAGGTCGAGCGGCGCGCCGTCGAACACCGCGGAGCCGACGTCGAAGAGCACGCCGTAGCGCGTATCGATCGCGTACGAGAGCCGCACCAGACGGCCCGGTGTCCCGTATCTGCGCGAACCGTACTCGAACATCCTCTCGCGGCCGACACAGGAATTCGCGTAGTCGCCCGCCGGCGGCGTGGCCGGCGTGCGCTCGTCGGCGCCCGGCCCGTTCACCGGCACGAACGGATACACGCAGGCGGTGGAGAACGCGACGATGCGCATCTCGCGAAAAGTCTCGGCCACCATCATCGGCACACCGACGTTCATCATCCAGGTGAGCGACGCGTTGTCGGCGGCGCCGAACTTGTGCCCGGCCATGAACACGAGATTGCGCACGCCGCTGTCGACGTTGGGCAGGCGTGCGAGCGCCTGCCGGTCGAGCAGGTCGCAGGCGATGCATTCGACGCCGTGGCGTTCGAGCGACGCGGCCAACGCCGGATCGGAGAAGCGTGCGACGCCGATCACGCGGCGACCCGGGGCGGCGCGGCGCGCCATGCGGGCGAGCGTCGGCCCCATCTTTCCGCCGACGCCCAGCACCATGACGTCGCCGTCGACCTTCTCCAGGTCGGCGACCAGCGCCGGCGATGCCTCGCTCATGAAGGATTCGAGCGCCTCGACGTCGTCGAATCGCTTCGGCAGGGCGGGCATGGCAATCTCCAGTGCAGACGGTGGCAGCGGTCGCGGTTCGCGCCCGCGCGGCAGGCTCGTGCGCGCTCAGGATCAGGCCGCCTGGCGGCTCGTGATCCCTTCGAAGCGGTCGCGACCGGCGCGCAGCGCCCGGATCTTCGCGTCGGCGATCGAGCGCTTGAGCATCCAGAAGCCGCAATCGGGGTGAATGTAGCGCACGCGGCCGGCGCCGAGTGTCTTCTCGGCGCGCTCGATCGCGCGGGCCACTTCGTCGGCGCTCTCCACGTCGGTCACCTTGATGTCGACCACGCCCAGGCCGAAGCCGATGCGCGGGTCGAGGTCGGCGAAGACCGCCAGCTCCTCGGGCGGGCGGTGCGCGCACTCGAGAACCACGTGGTCGGCATGCAGTGCGTTCAGGTAGCGGATCAGCCTGTCCCAGCTTCCCTTCTGCACCGTCTGTCCGCCGTAGTTGCCGAAGCACAGGTGCACCGCCGGCGCGCCGGGCACGGCGTCGAGCACGCGGTTGATCGCCGAGGCCGCCCATTCCCACTCTTCCGGGTGGCCGGGCAGGTTCGCCTCGTCGATCTGCACCACGTCGGCGTCGAGGTGGCACACCTGCGAGGCGAGCACGTCGGCCAGCGCGTGCGCCAGTTCGGCCGTGTCGCGGTAGTGCCGATCGATCAGCGTCTTGGACAGCATGTGCGGGCCGGTGACGGTGAACTTGAACGGCCGGGTGGCCAGTGCCTTCGCGCGCGCGCAGGCGAGCGGCAGGTCGAGGCTGCCGTGGCCGAGCGGACCCACCACGGTGCCCGGCGGACGGGTGCGGAACTTCATGCCGCTGTCCGAGCGCCAGGCGATCAGATCGTCGAACGAGAAGCGCTGGGTGATCCCGTCCATCGGGCGGACGAAGTATTCGATCATCCCGTTGGTCTCGGGGTGATTCACGTCGAAGCGATACAACTCGCCGTCGCAGACGAGGTCGATGCCGGCCTGCTCCTGGATGCCGATCACCACGCGCGTGGCGTCGAGCAGCGCCTGTTCGGACGGGTTTGCGACGAGCCAGTCGGGCACCGGATAGGAGCCGACGACGGTGGTCTTGATCCTGGGCATGGGAGGGGCCGCGCGTTGAACGATGTTAACCAGATGGTGACAAATCGATGGTATCGCGGCGCCCGGCGCGCTTCAAGTTCTCTTGACGCGCCGCGTGCAGGGATCGTAGACTAATTAACCAACAAGTTACAAAATCGGTATCGGCAATGGGCACGCAGCGACTCGGCATCGTGATGCACGGCGTCACGGGCCGCATGGGCATGAACCAGCACCTGATCCGCTCGATCGGCGCGATCCGCGAACAGGGCGGCGTGACGCTCGCCAGCGGCGAACGCGTGATGCCCGACCCGATCCTCGTCGGGCGCGGCGCCGAGCGCATGGAGGCGCTCGCGAAGGCGCACGGCGGCTTGCGCTGGAGCACCGACCTCGACCGCGCGCTGGCCAACCCCGAAGACACGGTGTTCTTCGACGCAGCCACCACGCAGATGCGTCCGGCGCTGGTGAAGAAAGCGATCGCCGCCGGCAAGCACGTCTACTGCGAGAAGCCGTCGGCGACCAACCTGGCCGAGGCAATGGAGATCTACGAGGCGGCGCGCAAGGCCGGCGTGAAGCACGGCGTGGTGCAGGACAAACTCTGGCTGCCGGGGCTGCTGAAGCTGAAGATGCTGATCGACTCGGGCTACTTCGGGCGCATCCTCTCGGTGCGCGGCGAGTTCGGCTATTGGGTGTTCGAGGGCGACCTGCAGCCGGCCCAGCGCCCGTCGTGGAACTATCGCAAGGAAGACGGCGGCGGCATCATCCTCGACATGCTGTGCCACTGGCGCTACGTGGTCGACAACCTGTTCGGCGAAGTGAAGAGCGTCTCGTGCCTGGGCGCCACGCACATCCCGCAGCGTTGGGACGAAAACGGCAAGCCGTATGCGGCCACCGCCGACGACGCGGCCTACGCCACCCTCGTCACCGACCGGGGCGTGATCGCGCACTTCAACAGTTCGTGGTGCGTGCGCGTGCGCCGCGACGACCTGCTCACGCTGCAGGTCGACGGCACGCACGGATCGGCAGTGGCCGGCCTGCGCGAATGCCGCACGCAGCCGCGCGTGAACACGCCCAAGCCGGTCTGGAATCCCGACATGCCGCAGCCGATCGATTTCCTCGAGGGCTGGCAGCTGGTGCCCGACAGCATCGCCTTCGACAACGCGTTCAAGGCGCAGTGGGAACTGTTCATCCGCCACGTGGTCGAAGACGCGCCGTTCCGGTGGAACCTGCGCGAGGGCGCCAAGGGCGTGCAGCTGGTCGAGGCCGGACTGCAATCCTGGCGCGAGCGCCGCTGGGTCGACCTCGGCGCGCTGCCCGAGTGACGGGGGCAGCGATGCCCACGCTGTCGCTGCCTGCCGCCGACGGATCGCTCGCGCGGTTCACGCTGTCCGCCCCGAAGGGATACCCGCAGCGCGCCACCGGTGCGTTCAACCGGATCGCGTACTCGGCCGCGCACGTCGTCGCCGATCCGTTGTCGCCGGTCGATCCGTGGATCGACTGCGCGATCGACTGGGACACCACGATCGCCTGCCGCAAGCGGCTCTGGGCGCTGGGCCTGGGCGTGGCGGAGGCGATGGACACCGCGCAACGCGGCATGGGGCTCGACTGGCCCACCTCGCTCGAACTGATCCGCCGCTCGATCGACGCGGCGCGCGACCACGCGGGTGCGCGGATCGCCTCGGGCTGCGGCACCGATCACGTCACGCCCGAGCCGTCGATGTCGATCGGCGCGGTGATCGCAGCCTACGAACAGCAGATGGAGGCGATCGAGGCGCTCGGCGGACGGCTGATCCTGATGGCGAGCCGTGCGCTCGCCGCCTGCGCGAAATCGCCCGACGACTACGGCCGCGTCTACGACCGGCTGCTGTCGCAGGTGCGCGAGCCGGTGATCATCCACTGGCTGGGCGACATGTTCGACCCGGCGCTGGCCGGCTACTGGGGCCACGCCGACCCGATCGCTGCGATGGACGTCGCAGTCGACATCCTCAACCGCAACGCCTCGCGCGTCGACGGCGTGAAGATCTCGCTGCTCGACAAGGACAAGGAAATCGCGATGCGCAGGCGGCTTGCGCCCGGCATCCGGATGTACACCGGCGACGACTTCAATTTCGCGGAGCTGATCGCCGGCGACGAGCACGGCCATTCGGACGCGCTGCTCGGCATCTTCGATGCGATCGCGCCGGCGGCGTCGGCGGCGCTCGGCGCGCTCGCCGCCGGCGAGCTCGCGCGCTTTCACGAGATCCTCGGACCGACGGTGCCGCTGTCGCGGCACATCTTTGGCGCGCCGACGCGCTTCTACAAGACCGGCGTGGTCTTCATGGCCTGGCTGAACGGGCACCAGGATCACTTCGTGATGGTGGGCGGCCAGCAGTCGACGCGCAACATCCGCCATCTGTCGGAGCTCTTCCGGCTCGCCGACGCGGCCGGCCTGCTCGAAGACCCCGATCGTGCCTGCGCGCGGATGGCGCAGCTGCTGGCCACGCACGGCATCGACGCGCGGGTGACCGGATGACCGCGGCGCCGCGCGCCGAGCTGCTGTCGCTGAACACCGCGACGGTGCGCGAGCAGTGGAACCTGCGCCAGATGATCGAGGCCTGCGCGCGCCACGGCATCCGCGGCATCTCGCCGTGGCGCGACAAGCTCGACGAACTCGGCGTGCACGAGGCGGCGGCACTGATCCGGCAGCACGGACTCGCCGTCACCGGCCTGTGCCGCGGCGGCATGTTTCCGGCAGCCGACGCCGCGGGCCGTCGTGCGGCGATCGACGACAACCTGCGCGCGATCGACGACGCGGCGACGATCGGCGCGCGCTGCCTGGTACTGGTGGTGGGCGGCATCCCCGCCGGATCGAAGGATCTCTCCGGCGCGCGCCAGATGGTGATCGACGGCATCGCGGCGGTGCTCGATCACGCGCGCGCGGGCCGCGTGCCGCTGGCGATCGAGCCGCTGCACCCGATGTACTGCGCCGACCGGGCATGCGTGAACACGCTCGACCAGGCGCTCGACATCTGCGACGCACTCGATCCGGTGCCCCCGGGTGCCGCACCCTCGGGCATGATCGGCGTTGCGGTCGACGCCTATCACGTCTGGTGGGATCCGAACCTGGCCCGCGTGCTCGAACGCGCGCGCCCCGAGCGGCTGCTTGCCTATCACATCTGCGACTGGCTGGTGCCCACCACCGACCTGCTGCTCGACCGCGGCATGATGGGCGACGGCGTGATCGACCTGCCGGCGTTGCGTGCGCTGGTCGAGGCGAGCGGCTATCGCGGGTTTCACGAAGTGGAGATCCTGTCCACCCGCTGGTGGCAGCGCGATCCCGACGAGGTGCTGCGGATCGTGCAGGAGCGGCACCAGCGCTGCAGTTGAAGCCAGCGCCAGGCGCACCGACAACGGACATCCCCGGGTGAGCCGCCGCGTGACATAGAATGCCGAAATGACAACGGATCATCTCGGTATGCCGGATCGCCTGTCGAATCTGCTCGCCCGTTTCAGCGTTGCCGCCCATGTCGATCGCAGCGGCCCGCTGCAGCAGGCGGCGGCATTCAATGCGACCCACGACGCGGGGCGCCTGCATCTGCTGCGCAGCGGATCCGCCCAGATCCTGCACGAGGGCTGGACACCACTGAAGCTGGCGCGACCGAGCCTGCTCTTCTATCCGCGCCCCTTCGTGCATCGGCTGCAGCCCGAGCCCGGGCCGGCGGTCAACTTCGTGAGTGCCGCGATCCGCTTTACCGGCGGCTCGGTCAACCCGCTGGCGGCGGCGTTGCCGCCGCTGCTGGTGCTGCCGCTCGAGGCGCTCACCGATGCGCGCACCACGCTCGGTCAGTTGTTCGACGAGGCCGATTCGGCGCGCTGCGGCCGGCGCATCGCGCTCGACCGGCTGTGCGACCTGCTTCTGGTGCAGGTGCTGCGGCACGTGATCGACCGCTCGCTCGCCAACAGCGGCATGCTTGCCGGACTTGCCGACGCGCGGCTGTCCAAGGCGCTCACGCTGCTGCACGACCAGCCGCAGCGCGACTGGCACCTCGAGGATCTGGCCGCACGGGCCGGCATGTCGCGCGCACGCTTCGCGGCGCGCTTCAAGCAGGTGGTCGGCATCGCACCCGGCGAATACCTCACCCGCTGGCGCATCAGCCTGGCGCAGCATCTGCTGCAGCAGGGGCGCGCGGTGAAGGAGGTCGCCGGCGAAGTGGGTTATGCAAGCCCCGCAGCGCTCGGGCGGGTCTTTGCCACGCGCACCGGGGCCACGCCGAAGGCCTGGGCGCACACGCGAGCTCACGCCACGACGTCCGTACCGGCCTGACTGGCGGACGTCCGACGAATTCATGGGCGCGCCCGTGAAGGAGCGGCTTGCCTGAACGCGTTCGGCGCGCTCGACCGGAGCGTGCTGGCCGTCTGGCTGTGTGCCTGGCTCGGCTGTTCGCTGTACGCCGAGCGTCCCGGCAAGCCGCAGGCGAACCTGATGGCGTCGGTCGCACGCTTCCGGCG
Source organism: Burkholderiales bacterium (assembly GCA_003577305.1). GTDB lineage: Bacteria > Pseudomonadota > Gammaproteobacteria > Burkholderiales > Burkholderiaceae_E > Zeimonas. The sequence continues at coordinate 106,149 of QEVL01000001.1, read as the reverse complement.
CATCCGGTTGCGCGAGGTCGACGAGAAGCTGATCGCAGGCGCGGTGGGCCTCACTGCCGTGCTCGATCACATGGAGTTCCGCTCGGCGACCGTTCGGGCGCTGGGCACCGGGTAGAATCGACCGGGTGAACACGCTCGCCAACGACACTTTCCTGCGCGCGCTGCGGCGCGAACCCACCGAATACACGCCGGTCTGGCTGATGCGCCAGGCGGGCCGCTACCTGCCCGAATACAACGCGACCCGCAAGCGCGCAGGCAGCTTTCTCGCGCTGTGCAAGACGCCCGAGCTCGCCTGCGAGGTCACGCTGCAGCCGCTCGCACGCTATCCGCTCGATGCGGCGATCCTGTTTTCCGACATCCTCACGATTCCGGACGCGATGGGGCTCGGACTGTATTTCGTCGAAGGCGAGGGCCCCAGATTCGAGCGTCCGGTGCGCGACGAGGCGGCGGTGAACCAGCTCGCGGTGCCCGACCCTTCGGCCGAGCTGCGCTACGTGACCGATGCGGTGCGCACGATTCGCGACGCGCTCGCCGGCCGCGTGCCGCTGATCGGCTTCTCGGGCAGCCCCTGGACGCTGGCCTGCTACATGGTCGAGGGCGGGGCGAGCGACGACTTCCGCGAAATCAAGACGATGCTCTACCGGCGGCCCGAGCTGCTCGCGCGCATCATCGACCTGAACGCGCGCGCGGTCGCAGCATATCTCGACGCGCAGCTCGAGGCCGGCGCGCAGGCGCTGATGATCTTCGATTCGTGGGGCGGCGCGCTGGCCGACGGCGCCTTCCAGCGCTTCTCGCTCGAGCCGATGCGGCGCGTGATCGCGTCGCTGAGGCGCCGGGTCGACGAACCGCTGATCGTGTTCACCAAGGGCGGCGGCGGCTGGCTCGCGGAGATGGCCGGCATCGGCTGCGATGCGATCGGCGTCGACTGGACCGTGAACCTCGGCCGGGCGAGGGCGCAGGTCGGTGATCGCGTTGCGCTGCAGGGCAACCTCGACCCGATGGCGCTGATGGCCGAACCCGGGCAGGTGCGTGCCGAGGCGATCAGGGTGCTGGACGATTTCGGGGCGCCCAAGGCCGGCGCCGGGCACGTGTTCAACCTCGGCCACGGCCTCTCGCAGTTCACGCCGCCCGACAACGTCGCGGTGCTGGTCGAGACGGTGCATGCCCACAGCCGGCGGCTGCGCGAGACTGACGCGAGCGCGTCCTCACTTTAGGCCGCAGGCAGTATCGGCGCGGCTTGCAAACCGGCAGGAAATGTGGTTCGAAAAGCGGGTAACCGCTGACTTATGCACAGTCGGCCAGTCAAGGCTCGGCAATTCGCGGGGTCTTGGTGCCGATCCGGACGGATCACGCAAGTCATTGATTTTCAAGGGATTGGTGTTGATCAAAAAACGGGCAGACGACCACAGATCGTGATCTGGCGGGCACTTGCGCCAGATGTGGACGGCTTGCCCACAGTTTTATCCACAAGTTTTGTGTACGACTCGGAAAAGCGCTTTCAAGGCCAAATCTTAGGGTTGTAACTTAAAGCGAAGTCTCATGAACCTCGGCCTTTCGGAGCATTCACTGGCCGACAGGATCGGCCACCCGGACGAGGCTTTTCCGGTGTCCGATACCCATTCCGATCGCTTCGCGCGCGTCGCGCTCGACGTGCCGCTGGCACAACTGGGCGCGTCGCTGTTCGACTATCGCGTGCCCGCCGAAATGGCGGCGGCGGTCGCGGTGGGCAGCTGGGTCGTGGTGCCGTGGGGGCGGGGCCGGCGGGTCGGGCTCGTGGCCGGGCTGGCCCGACACTGCGAGATCGATGCGGCCCGGGTCAGGCCGTTGTCGGCGGTGCTGGGCGATGCGCCGGTGCTGCCGCCGTCCTGGTTCGAGTTGCTGCGCTTTTGCGCCGATTACTACCACCGCGGGCTCGGCGAAGTGGCGCTGCCCGCAATTCCGAAGCTGTTGCGTACCGCGCCCGCTGCCCGTGCGCGCGGTTCGGTGTTCGCGCGTGCGCGCGAACGCTTCGCGACAGCGCTGCCGGCGCAGCCCGCGTCGCAGCCGCCGCCGCTCAACGACGCACAGCGTGCCGCGCTCGAAGCCTTGCTCGCCATCGACGGCTTCGCGGTGCACCTGCTGCACGGCATCACCGGCAGCGGCAAGACCGAGGTCTACCTGCACTGGCTCGAGCGGGTGCTGGCGCGCGACGAGCGCTGGCAGGTGCTGCTGCTCGTACCCGAGATCGCGCTCACGCCGCAGCTCGCCGCGCAGGTCGCCGCGCGCTTTCCGGCGCATCGGGTGGCAGTGCTGCACAGCGACCTGGCCGATGGCGAGCGCGCGGCGCACTGGCTCGCGGCGGTCGAAGGGCGTGCGCGGGTGGTGATCGGCACGCGGCTCGCGGTGCTGGCGCCCCTGCCTGCGCTCGCGGCGATCGTCGTCGACGAGGAACACGACGCCTCGTACAAGCAGCAGGAAGGCGTGCGCTACTCGGCGCGCGACCTCGCGATCGTCGCAGCCTCGCAGCGCAGGGTGCCGATCGTGCTGGGTTCGGCCACGCCGTCGCTCGAAAGCTGGCACGCGGCGCGCCGCGGGCGCTACCGCCTGCTGGCGCTGCCCGAGCGCGTCGGCGGCGCGCAGCTTCCGGCGCTCGAGCGCATCGACCTGCGCGGGCGCACGCTGCGCCACCAGCTCGCGCAGGAGGCGATCGACGCGATCGAGGCTGCGCTCGCGCGCGGCGAGCAGGCGCTGGTCTTCATCAACCGGCGCGGCTACGCGCCGGTGCTCGCCTGCGAGAGTTGCGGTTGGCTGAGCCGCTGCAGCGAGTGCTCGGCCTACCGGGTGCTGCACCGGGTCGGCGCACCGCGGCCGGCGCGCTACCGGCTGATCTGCCACCATTGCGGCGCCGAGCAGCAGGTGCCGCGCGTCTGCCCCGACTGCGGCAACGTCGACCTCGCCGCGCTCGGCCGCGGCACCCAGCGGCTCGAAGAGGGGCTGGCCGAACTCTTTCCGGGGCGGCGCATCGCGCGGCTCGATCGCGACGTGGCGCGCACGCGAGGCGCGGCGCAGAAAGTGATCGACGCCGCGCACGGCGGCGACGTCGACATCCTGGTCGGCACGCAGATGCTCGCGAAGGGGCACGATTTCCGGCGCCTGACCGTGGTGGTCGCGGTCGACGGCGACGGCGGCCTGTTCTCGTCCGACTTCCGTGCGCCCGAGCGGATGTTCGCGACGCTGATGCAGGTGGCCGGACGTGCCGGGCGCGATCCGCTTCGCGGCGGGGCCGGATCGAGCGATGCTGGCGATGAACCGGCCGTCGACGCCGCGCCGTTGCGCGGTCGCGTCATCGTGCAGACGCGCTTCCCGGATCACCCGCTGTTCGACTATCTGTCGCGCCACGACTTCGCGGGCTTCGCCGACGCGCAGCTCGCGGAGCGTCGCGAAGTGGGGCTGCCTCCGTACCGCTTCCAGGTCTTGTTGCGCGCCGAGGCCGCCACGCAGGCCGAAGCGCTTGCGTTCCTCGCGCAGGCCAGGGGGCTCGGCGAGTCGCTGCAGTCGTCGGCGACGCCGCGGGGGCTCGCGCGCGCGACCGCAGATTCGCTGAGCGGCGAAGCGGTCGCGCTGCTCGATCCGGTGCCCATGGCGATGAGCCGGCTCGCAGGGCGCGAGCGTGCGCAGCTGCTGGTCGAGGCGAATTCGCGTCGCCCGTTGCACGCGTTCCTGCGTGCATGGCTGCCCGCGCTGCGCGAACTACGTTCGCCGGCGCGCTGGCAGCTCGACGTCGACCCGCTGGAGATCTGAGAGCCGGCGGCGGGCGCCGCCGGCTGCGGGCGGGCTGCGGAGGCGGCTCAGCGTCGGCGCTGGCGATCGTGCTTCTGCCGCGCAATGCGCGCGCTCTGCACGTCCTGCGCCTTGTGAAGGCGCGCGCGTTCGCGCGCAGTGACCACGCCGTCGGATTTGGCGCGGTCTTCCATGCGGCCCACGCGAGCCTGTCCCGCCTCGAGCCGGTTCGCCTCGCGTGCGGTCAGCGCACCGCTGCGCTCGCCTTGCTCGATGCGGCGTTCCTGGTTGACCTGGCGCTGGTCGACGCCGGGCGTGTTGGCTTGCGCGAAAGCTGCAGTGCCGGCCGCAGCGAGAATTCCGGCGATGGCGAGTTTCCTGAGCATGACGTGCTCCTGAGTGAAGGGTGGCATCACTGTAGGTCGCCCGCCCCGGCGCCGCCAGACCGGCAGTGGTAAACGCTGTAAGCGGAAGTAACCCGCTGCGGTGGCCGTGTCGCGGCGGCCGCGCGGGCGCTTCCCGGCGCGCCTCGCGGGAGCGGATGATCGCTTCACACGTTCTCAGTCCGCGCCAGCCGCCTTCAGGCGCGCGCGCAGCTGCTGCACCTCTTCGATCAGGTCGACCACCAGCGCAGCGAGCTCCTCGTTGGCGTCGAAGTCGCGCTCGAGCGCCGCCAGGCGACGCGCGCGCACGAGCTGTGCGCTCGCAAAGCGCCACGGGCCCGTCGCGCCCGCCGCGCAGGCCAGCAGGCCAGCCTCGACGCGCAACTCGACCCAGCGCGGCTCCACCGCGCAGGCGCGTGCGAGTTCGTCGAGCGTGAGCATCGCCTCGTCGATCACGGCGCCGGTCAGGATGTCCTCGGGTGTCATCGTTCCCATCTCCGCTCGTGTTCAGCCGCGGCGTGGATCGAAGGCGAGCTCGCGCGCCATCTGCTCGTACAGCCGGCGCGCCTTGTCGCTGTCGGCCGGCGGCAGGACGACTTCGAGCTGCAGGTACAGCGAACCGGGCGGTTCGCCGGGAATGCCGCGCCCCTTCAGGCGCAGCTTGCGTCCGGTCTGCGAGCCTGCAGGCACGCTCACCTGCACCCGGCCCGACGGCGTCGGTGCTTCGACGGTGGCGCCGAGCGCCGCCTCCCAGGGAGTGATCGGCAGCGTCGCGAAGACGTCGCGTCCCTGCACCCGGTAGTGCGGGTCGGGACGAAACTGGACTTCGAGATAGAGATCGCCCGCCGGACCGCCGCCGACGCCAGGCGCCCCCTGGCCGGCAAGGCGGATCTGCTGGCCTTCGGCGAGTCCTTTCGGGATGCGCACGTTGAGCACGCGCTCTTCGGTGACCACGCGCCCGGCCTCGTCGAGACGGGCGCCGCGCAGCGTGATCGCGCGGGTGGCGCCGCCGTAGACGTCGGCCAGTTCGATCATGATCCGCGCGTGGTGATCGCCGCCGCGCATACGGTGCGCGCCGGCGCGGCCCGCTCCGTGCGCGCGGCCGGCGCGACCGAACAGGCTCGAGAAGAAGTCGCTGAACGCTTCCTCGTGCATCTGCGGTCCGCCGCGCTCGGTGAACTCGAAGCCCGCGCCCCAGTCGGGCGGCGGCGAGAACTCCTGCCCCGCGCCGTAGCGATTGCCCAGCTCGTCGTAGGCGGCGCGCTTCTCGGGATCGGACAGCACTGCGTAGGCTTCGTTCACCTCGCGCATCCGCGCCTCGGCGTCGGCTTCCTTGCTGACGTCGGGGTGGTACTTGCGCGCCAGCTTGCGGTAGGCTTTCTTGATCTCGTCGGCCGACGCGCCGCGCGCCACGCCGAGGCTCTGGTAGTAGTCGCGGAATTCCATCGGCGCAAGGCTATGCCGGGCGGCGGCGAGGGTCAAATTCCGGCCGGCTCGCGGCGACGACGGGTTGCTAGAATCCGGATCCGCCCCGGCAGCACCCCCGATGTCAGCACAGCCCAATCCCGCGCAGCGCGAAGCGATCCGTTATCTCGATGGTCCCTGTCTCGTCATCGCCGGAGCCGGCAGCGGCAAGACGCGCGTCATCACGCAGAAGATCGCGCACCTGATCGCATCGGGGTTCGGTGCTCAGGCGATCGGCGCGATCACCTTCACCAACAAGGCCGCGCAGGAAATGGCCGAACGGCTCGGCAAGATGGTGAAGCTGCCCGAAGGCCAGCGGCCGCTGGTGAGCACTTTTCACTCCCTGGGCGTGCAGATGCTGCGCCGCGACGGCCAGTCGCTGGGCCTGAAGCGCAACTTCTCGATCCTCGACGCCGACGACGCGGCCAACATCCTGCAGCAGGCGCTGGGCACGACCGACCGCAAGGTGGCGCGCGCGGCGCAGCACCGCATCTCGCTGTGGAAGAACGCGCTGGTCGATCCCGACCAGGCGGCGGCCGAAGCGAAGGACGGCCTCGAGCACGGCATCGCGCGCGCGTATCGCGATTACGTGGCGACGCTGGCCGCCTATCAGTCGGTAGACTTCGACGACCTGATCGGCCTGCCGGTGCGCCTGATGCGCGAGCACGCCGATGTGGCGCAGGCCTGGCGCGAGAAGTTGCGCTACCTGCTGATCGACGAATACCAGGACACCAACGCCTGCCAGTACGAACTGCTCAGGCTCCTCGCGGGCCCGCGCGCAGCCTTCACCGCGGTGGGCGACGACGACCAGTCGATCTACGGCTGGCGCGGCGCGACGCTCGAGAACCTGAACCGGCTGTCGGCCGACTATCCCGAGCTCAAAGTCATCAAGCTCGAACAGAACTACCGCTCGAGCGCGAGCATCCTGGCCGCGGCCAACCGGCTGATCGCGCACAACCCGAAGCTGCACGAGAAGAAGCTGTGGTCCGAGCACGGCATCGGCGACCCGGTGCAGGTGGTGCCCTGCGAGCACGACGAGGCCGAGGCCGAGTCGGTGGCGATGCGGCTGCAGGCGCACCGTTTCGAGCGCCGCGCGAAGTTCTCCGACTACGCGATCCTGTACCGGGGAAACCACCAGGCGCGCGTGTTCGAGCAGGTCCTGCGCAAGGAGAAAATTCCCTACGTGCTCTCGGGTGGCCAGTCGTTCTTCGAGCGCACCGAGATTCGCGACCTGATGGCCTGGCTGCGCCTCGTTGCCAACGATGACGACGATCCGGCGTTCATCCGGGCGATCACCACGCCGAAGCGCGGCGTCGGCGCTGCCACGCTGCAGGCGCTGGGCAACTACGCGGGCGAGCGGCACGCGTCGATGTTCGCGGCGCTGTTCGAGACGGGCGCCGAGCAGCGCATCGCGCCGCGCCAGCTCGAGCCGCTGCGCGAGTTCGGCAACTTCGTGAACCGCATCGGCTGGCGCGCCGCACGCGAGCCGGCCGCGCAGGTGCTCGACGACCTGCTCGCGGCGATCGACTACCGCTCGCACCTGTTCGCAACCGCCGACGACAAGGTCGCGGCGGCGCGCTGGCAGAACGTGTCCGATTTCGTCGACTGGCTGAAGCAGCGCGCCGCAGACGACGGCTCGACGCTGCTGCAGCTCGCGCAGGCGGTGTCGCTGCTGTCGCAGCTCGATCGCAAGGACGGCGAGGTCGACGCGGTGCGGCTGACGACGATCCACGCATCGAAGGGACTGGAGTTCCCGCACGTGTTCGTGGTCGGATGCGAGGAGGGACTGCTGCCGCACCACGGCGGGGCCGCGGCCCGAGCGACGAGGGGCGACGACGGCGAGCCCGGCGAGGCTGCCGCGGGGCGCGGCGATTCCGGCCGCGGCAAGGAGGGCGTGGTGGATGCAGCGGCGGTGCGCATCGAGGAAGAGCGCCGGCTGATGTACGTCGCCGTCACCCGCGCGCAGCGCAGCCTCACGCTCACCTGGTGCCGCGAGCGCAAGCGCGGGCGGGAGAGATACGCCCAGCTTCCGTCGCGCTTTCTCGCCGAGATGCAGCTCGATGCGCGGCCGAAGGCCTCGGCGACGGTCGGCGCCGAGGCGGCCAGGGCGAAGCTGGCCGGCCTGCGCGAAATGCTCGCGCACAGGCGCGCACAGCCGGGCTGAGCGGCATCGTCTATCCTTCGAGGGCGGAGCGCCTTCCTTCAGCCTTCAACGGAACCGAGCGAAGATGGGACTGTTCAGACGAGACGGACCGGTAGTCTTCGAGCGCCATGCCTACGGCAGGCGCAGGTCGCGCAGCGTGCCGCCCTGGCTGCTGTGGCTGCTCGCCGGCATCGTCGTCGGCGCGGGCGGGCTGTTCTACGCGCAGGAGGAATACCTGCCGCCGCGGCTCACTGCGGCGGAATCACAGCAGCTGCAGGCTCGCGTGGGCCAACTCGATGCGCAACGGCAGCGCCTGCAGGGCGCGCTCGAGAAGGCGACTGCCGAGGCGAAGGCCGCTCAGGACGGCAGCGAGCGGCTGGCCGCCGAGCTGGCCGACGCGCGCCAGTCGGTCGAGCGGCTGCGCGCCGACCTCGCGTTGTTCGACGAGGTGCTGCCCCCCGATCCGCGCGGCGGTGCGGTGGGGGTGCGCGCCGCGAAGTTCGCCAACGACGGCGGCCGGCTCGCCTACCACGTGCTGCTCACCCGCGAGCGCAAGGGCGGCAAGCCGTTCGCCGGCGTGATGGAGCTGGCGGTGGCCGGCGATCGCGCCGGCCGCAACGAGACGATCGACCTTGGCCCGGTCGAGGTGTCGCTCGCCGGCTATCAGCACCTGCGCGGCAGCCTGCCGCTGCCGGCGGGGTTCGCCGCGCGCCAGGTGACGATTCGCGTGCTCGACCGCACGGGCGGCGCGATGCAGGGCATGCGCGTGATCAACGTGCGTTGACGAGCCGGATCGGCGTGCCGTCGAGCCAGGCGGCGAGCGCGTCGATCAGCGCCTGCTGGTTCACCAGGCCCGCGCGCGCGGTGTTGACGATCACCGCGTCCGGGCGCATCCGGGCGAGGTCGGCAGCGGCGACGATGCCGCGCGTGCGTGCGGACAGCACCAGGTGAAGCGAGACCGCGCTGGTCTCGAAGAGCTCTTCCTTCGTCACCCGACGCACCCCGACCTCGGCCGCGCGCGCGTCGTCGAGGCTCTGGCTCCAGGCGAGCACGTCCATCCCGAAGGCCTGGCCTGCCCGTGCGGCTCGTGCACCGATCTGCCCCAGCCCGACGAGGCCGAGCCGTTCGCCCGCGAGGTTGGCCGGCAGCGGATATCCGCCGCCACCTGCGTCGCCGCGCCAGTGTCCGCGACGCGTGCCGGCGTCGGCCTGCACGAGACGCTTGCTCGCGGCGAGGATCAGCCCCCAGGCGAGCTCGGCGGTCGAAGCCTTCGACGGGCCGCCCGGAGTGAAGGGGACGGGAATGCCGCGGCGCGGCGCCGGCTCCGTGCGTCGCGGCAGGCCGGGAGCCATGCCCATCGGCTATGATCGTCCGATGCCGCGCTCGCTCGACGCCTTCCACGACTCGGGCCGCGTGCTGCGGCTCGCGGCCGAGACCTTCTTCGATCACCTGTCGGAGATGTGCGAGGGCATCCTCGTGGTCGACAAGTCGGCGCGCATCGTCTGGGTGAACGACCGCTGGCAGCGCAACATCGCCAGCCTCGGCTTCTCGAACGCCGACGAGATCATCGGCAGGCCGGTCGAGGAGGTGGTGCCCAACACGCTGATGCGCCACGTGGTCGAGACCGGCAAGCCGATCCTGCTCGACATCCTGGAGAACAAGGCCGGCACCGGCAAGGAGCTGCTCGCGCAGGCGATCCATGCGGCGTCGACGCGCGCGCGACGGCAAGTTCAAGGCTGCGGACGGCGGCACGCTGTTCCTCGACGAGATCGGCGACATGCCGCTGGCGCTGCAGGCCAAGCTGCTGCGCGCGCTGCAGGAGCGCGAGGTCGAGCCGCTGGGCTCGAACGCGGTCTCGCGCATCGACGTGCGGGTGATCGCCAGATGCTTCCGAAGGAGATCGACCGTGACGCGCTCGACGCGCTCGCGGCCATGCCGTGGCCGGGCAACGTGCGCGAGCTGCGCAACGTGCTCGAGCGCGCGGCGATTCGCGAGGCGCTGCGCGCCACCGGCGGCAATCGCCTGCGGGCCGCGCGCCGTCTCGGCATCGCGCGTGCGACGCTGTATCAGAAGCTTGGGGAGTTTCCGGAGCTGGCGGGGTCGGCGGCAGCGGCGGGGTCGGGATCGGGCAAGGCGGCCTGATCGAAGGTTGGCTGTGGGGAGCAGGGCAAAGGCATAATTGGCCTCGGAGGCAACCGTGTCGAACCCGATCGCCCAGAATCTCGAAGAGGTCGCAGCCCTGTGTCGGCGCGCCGGCGCGCGGCGTCTGGACGTGTTCGGGTCGGCGGCCCGGAACCAGTTCGATCCTGATTCCAGTGATCTGGATTTCCTGGTCGAATTCGACGACCTGCCGCCTGCCGAGTACGCCGATGCGTTCTTCACGCTCAAGGAAAGCCTCGAGAGCCTCTTTGGCCGCTCTGTCGACCTGGTGACTGCGGCCAGTCTGCGCAATCCGTACTTCCGCGACCGGATCAATGCCGAGCGCAGGCCGGTCTATGCACGCTGATGCGCAGAAGCTGATCTGGGACGCGTTGCAGGCGGCCGATCGTGCGTCGCGCTTCTCGGAAGGGAAGTCGTTCACCCGGTATCAGGCCGACGAGATGCTGCGTTCTGCCGTGGAGCGCCAACTCGAGATCGTGGGTGAGGCATTGAACAGACTGCGGCAGGTGGATCCCGAGGTGGCCGCCGACATCCCCGACCTGGCCAGGATCGTCGGGTTTCGCAACGTGCTGATCCACGGCTATGCGAGTGTCGATGACCGTATCGTCTGGGGCATCATCGAAGGAAAGCTGCAAGCATTGCGCCGATCGCTGACTTCCCTCCTTGCCGCGAGTTGACGCGGGCGCGAGACCATCCGCGGGTCGCCTGCCTCGGGAGGGGCGGCATTCTTCGAATTCCGGAAACATCGACTCGAGGCGCTATTCGCACCGGGACAGCGATCAGTCCGACGGCGCCGCCGATCGGGGCGGTCTTGGCCGGCGACCGGCGTGCTGCCATTCGTGCCGGATATCCCAGGAGTAGTGCGCCGGGGCCGACCATCGAGGGGTGCATGAGAACCAACTACGTACTGATCGACTACGAGAACGTGCAGCCGACGGCAATCTCCGTCCTGGATGCGGAACACTTCAGGGTTCACGTGTTCGTCGGACCCGGGCAGTCCAGGGTTTCATTCGAGATCGCCAGCACGCTGCAGCGCATGGGGCCGAGGGCCGAGTACATCCGCGTCTCGGCGCCCGGCAAGAACGCGCTCGACTTTCACATCGCGTTTCAGCTCGGCCAGCTGGCGTTGCGCGAGCCCGATCGGGCCTGTCCCAGCCGGTGGCGGAGCGCGCGGCGGTGGTGGTCAAGAACCTCGAGCAGCGCGGGGCCGCCCTGCCGCGAAGCGTCGCGACCCTGACGAACTCGATCGGCGCGCTGTTCCAGAAGCAGCTGTCGGACGACGAGCTCTCGCGGCTCTTCGAGCACCTGCAATCGACCGGCATTGTCTCGGTGCAGGGAACGAAGGTGTCGTATTTGCTGCCGGGTTAGACACCATGGTCGCGCAGGCTCGCTCGGCGAGCCCGAGCCCCCGGACGCCGCGGAGTTCGAGGGGCTTCGCCGGTCGGCGTCCGCCCGCCTGGGCGATGCCACGAACTACCCCGCCGCCATCTTCACCGCCGTCCCGCTGACCGACACCATCATCATCCCGTTCGCCTCGCCGAGCACCTCGTAGTCGAAATCGATGCCGACCACGCCGTCGGCGCCCAGCTCTCTGGCAGCGGCAATCATCTCCCCGAGCGCCGCGTCACGCGCGCCCGCGAGCGCGCGCTCGTAGCCGCCCGCCCGCCCGCCCACCACGTCGCGCACCGACGAGAACAGGTCGCGGAAGATGTTCGCGCCGATGATCGCCTCGCCGTTGACCACGCCGAGGTACTTCGCGACTCGCGCGCCCTCGTCGTTCGGCACGACGGTGGCGAGGAAGAAATCGTCGTCCTTCTTCGAGAACCAGCCCATCTCGGACTCCTCGGGTGCGTGAACCGGCCGAACTGGCCGCGGCGTCGGGCGAATCTATCACCCTGCCACGGGAACGCGGAGGCGCGGGACCGAAGGCGCTATAGTCGCGGCGAGCCGCTGACTCGTTCAGGCATCCGATGCGACGAATCCTTCTCTCCCTGCTCCTCGCCCCTTTGGTGACTGCCCAGGCCGAGCCCATCGGCGAAGTCGACACCGTCTTCAAATGGATCGGCCCCGACCACAAGATCGTCGTCGAGGCGCACGACGACCCGAAGGTTCAGGGCGTCACCTGCTATACGTCGCGCGCCAAGACCGGCGGCATCAAGGGCGCGCTCGGCGTGGCCGAAGATCGCTCGGAGGCGGCGATCGCCTGTCGCCAGGTCGGCCCGATCTCGTTCGTGAAGCCACTGCCCGAGCAGGAAGAGGTCTTCAGCGAGCGCATCAGCCTGGTCTTCAAGAAGCTGCGCATCGTGCGCATGGTCGATCGCAAGCGCAACACGCTGGTCTATCTGACTTACGCGGAGCGGTTGATCGAAGGTTCGCCGCAGAATTCCGTGACCGCGGTGCCGGTGGATCGCGCAACGCCGATCCCGGTGAAGTAGGGCGGCGCGAGCCATCGCACCGGGAGGCCTGACGACGATCGCTCGTTCCGGAGACCTCATGAACTTCAGACTCGCCATGGCCTTTGCAGCGGTACTCGCGCTCGACGCCTGCACGACCGGGGTCGGTACTCGTGTCGACACGGGAGGCACAGCGCCGCCCGCCGCACGCGTCCAGCCGTTCGCTTTCGCGAGCACGCTCGTTTGCGGGGATCGCAGCGTCACGGTCGGCCAGGTGGGCGACACGATGCGCATGCAGGCCGGCGGCGAGACTTTCGACCTGCGGCCGGTGCGCTCGGCCTCGGGGGCGCGTTACGAGGCGCTCGGCGATCCGTCGACGAGCTTGTGGTCGAAGGGCGACCGCGCAACGGTCGTCGTGCGTGGCCAGTCGTGGCCGGAGTGCGTGCCCCGGCGCGCGCCGAAGCTGCCGTATCGTGCCACCGGCAACGAGCCAGGCTGGCGGCTCGACATCACCGCTCATACCATGACGCTGCTGGCCGACAACGCCCGCATGCACATCGAGGCGCCGACGCCGGTCGTCGAGTCCGGCGACGGCTTCACGCGTTTTCGCGCACCCGCCGCCGGCCTAGGGTTGGTGGCGACGATCTTCGAGCGGCGCTGTATCGACTCGATGACCGGGATGCCGTACCCGGACGTCGTTACCGTCGTGTTCGCGGGTCGCACGCTGAACGGTTGCGGCGGCGAACCGGCTGCGCTGCTCCAGGGCGCCGAGTGGACGGTCGAAGACCTGCGCGGTGCCGGTGTCGTCGACGGGTCGCGTGCGACGCTCGTCTTCGGATCCGACGGCCACGTGTCGGGGAGCGGCTCGTGCAACCGCTACATCGCCTCGTATGCGCTCACCGGGGAGGGCCTCACGATCTCGAAGCCGGCGGCCACGAGGATGGCCTGCGCGCCCGCGCTGATGCAGCAGGAGCAGCGCTTCTTCGACCTGCTGATGCAGGTGCACCGGTTCACGATCGACGCGAACGGCGCGCTGGTGCTGCATGCGGCCGACGGCGCGACGATCACTGCGCGACGGCGTGCGGAAACGGCATGTCTCCGAAGTTGCGCCGATCGAAGGCGCGGGAGGGGATGACCGGATTCGATTCCGACCGGTACCTCTCTACCAGGCCGTATCGAGGCGCAGCAGCACCAGCAGCCCCATGACCGCGAAGATCGCGGCCGCGATCGAGTGCACCCGCTTCACCGGGATCTTCGCGGCGAAGCGGTCGCCGACGAACACTGCGGGTACGTCGGCGAGCAGCATGCCGAGCGTGGTGCCGATCACGACGACCAGCGGGGCCGGATAGTGCGCTGCCATCGCCACCGTGGCCAGTTGCGTCTTGTCGCCCATCTCGGCCAGGAAGAAGCTGATCAGCGTCGCGCCGAACACGCCGAGGTGCCGGGCCACTTTCGCCTCGTCGCGCTCGATCTCGTCGGGAATCAGGGTCCACGCGGCCATCGCCAGGAACGACAGGCCGAGCGCCCAGCGCAGCACCTCGGGGCTCAGCACCGTCGTGACCCAGGCACCCAGTGCTCCTGCCAGCCCGTGATTGGCCAGCGTGGCGAGGAGGATTCCCGTGACGATGGGCACGGGCTTGCGGAAGCGCGCAGCCAGCAGCAACGCGATCAACTGCGTCTTGTCGCCGACTTCCGCGAGCGCCACCACCGAGGTCGAGACGAGCAGGGGTTCCATGCGCCGCGAAGATATCAGGCCTTCCAGTGCACCGAGGCACTTGACCGAGCGCAAGCCCCGAGCCGCCCCCAGGCCTCATCCTGTCAGGATTACGTCAACCGGCAAGACCTGCGTCCGACACTCCCATCATGTTCGGTCCCGACACGATCGCCTACTTCTCGATGGAGATCGGCCTCGAAGAGGCGATGCCGACCTACAGCGGCGGCCTCGGCGTGCTCGCCGGCGACACGATCCGCTCGGCCGCCGACGGCGACGTGCCGATGGTCGCGGTCACGCTGGTGCACCGCAAGGGCTACTTCCGCCAGCGGCTCGATGCCGAAGGCAGGCAGACCGAGGAGCCGCAGGCGTGGTCGCCGGAGACGATCCTCACCGAGGTGCCTGCGCGCACCCGGGTGAACATCGAGGGCCGCGAGGTCGCGCTGCGTGCGTGGCGCCACGAAGTCGGGGGCACCGGGGGCGTGAGCGTGCCGGTACTGCTGCTCGACAGCGACCTTCCCGAGAACGCCGAGGCCGATCGCCGCCTCACCGACCACCTTTACGGGGGCGACGATCGCTACCGGCTGTGCCAGGAGATCATTCTCGGCATCGGCGGCGTGCGCATGCTGCGCGCGCTGGGCTACGACAGCGTCCGGCGCTTCCACATGAACGAGGGGCATGCGGCGCTGCTCGTGCTCGAACTGGGCTACGAGGAAATGAAGCGCCGCGGCCTGAAAGAGGTGACGCGCGAGATCGCAGTGGCAGTCAAGCCGATGTGCGTGTTCACCACGCACACGCCGGTGCCGGCCGGCCACGACCAGTTCCCGCTGGCGCTGGTGCGGCGGGTGCTCACCGACTACGGGCACGCCTACGACGAGCGCGCGGTCGAGTTCTGTCTCGACAACGTGCTGAACATGACCTTCCTCGCGCTCGACAACAGCCACTACGTGAACGGCGTGGCCAAGCGGCACGGCGAGATCTCGCGCCAGATGTTCGGCCAGTACAAGGTCGATTCGATCACCAACGGGGTGCATGCGGCCACCTGGATCGCGCCACCGATCCGCGAGGTGCTCGATCGCCACATCTCGCGCTGGCGCGAAGACAACGCGAGCCTGCGCTACGCGCTCGGCATTCCGCGCCACCAGCTGTGGGCCGCGCACCAGAGCGCGAAGCAGGACCTGGTCGCCTGGGTCAACCAGCGCACCGGCAGCATGCTGTTCTCGAACACGTTCACGATCGGCTTCGCGCGCCGCGCGACCACCTGGAAACGCCCCGACCTGCTGTTCCACGACCTGCAACGGCTGCTTGCGCTGCACCGCAGTGCCGGCCCGATCCAGGTGATCTTCGGCGGCAAGGCGCATCCGCGCGACGGCGGCGGCAAGGAGCTGATCCAGCGCATCTTCGCGCAGATCGCGCAGCTTCGCGGCCAGCTCGCGGTCGCATACGTCGACGACTACGACATCGACGTCGCGAAGCGCATGGTCGCCGGCGTCGACCTGTGGCTGAACACCCCGCAGCCGCCGCTCGAGGCTTCGGGCACCAGCGGAATGAAGGCCGCGATGAACGGCGTTCCGCAACTGTCGGTGCTCGATGGCTGGTGGGTCGAGGGCTGCATCGAGAACGTCACCGGCTGGGCGATCGGCGACGGCAACGCCGCGAACGGCGGCGGCATCGACGAGCGCGCGCTCGATGCGCAGTCACTCTACAACAAGCTCGAAACGGTGATCCTGCCGATGTTCTATCGCGACCAGGACCGCTACATCGACGTGATGCGCCACGCGATCGCGCTGAACGGATCGTTCTTCAATACCGAGCGGATGGTCGACCAGTACGTGCGCAAGGCGTACTTCCGGTAGCGGCCGGTCCGCGACAGGTCGCGGTGAGGAGCCCGAAGCCGCTCGGCCCGAATGGCCTCTCGCAGGGCTGCGGGAGCCCGCATTGTCACGGGCCCCCTGCACGAGAGCGAGGCGCTCAGCGCGCGACCTGCGGTGCCTTCCAGCCCGGATGGTCGAAGTAGTTGCCGTACTGTTCGAGCGAGTGCACGATCTTCACGACGCCGGCACTACGCTTCTGTTTCGCCTTCTTGCCCTGGAGGATCTCGTTGCCCTCCATCAGGTCGGCGAGAATCACGTGCAGCACCTCGTCGGCCTTCGGATCGAGCTTGCAGTTCTGCACGATGTGGGCGATCTGTGCGTCGATCTCGCCGCCGAGCGCGGCGTACTGCGCGGTGCTCATCTTGCCGCGATGCACCGCCGGCAGCTTCGCGTCCACCGCGTCGCGGATCTTCGTCATGCCCTGGCGAAGCGGGTCGTCGGTCGCCCACTTCTTGCCGGCATTCAGCTCGAGCGCGTGAGCGTCGTGCCCGTGCGAATGCTCGGCCGCAGCCCAGGCTGCGGTGCCCGCGAGCGCGCCGGCGGTGAGCACCGCAGCCGCCAGCATGGCGCCCAGGCTGCGGCGGATCCGGATCGACGTGCCGGTCGTGTCGTGAGTGTCGTGGCAATTCATCGCTTCATCTCCGTGTTCGGGTGGCGCGGCGGGCGCGCCTTTCGCGCCTGCCATGACCCGTTCAACGAAGATCGACGCGAAATGTTCCCCTGGCCTCGGCCGGTTCAGTCACGGTGCAGCTGCTCGAAGCCCGAAACGCCGGTTGGCTGGTTGCGCAGCAGTTGCGCGAGCCGCTCGCGCTGGCCCGCGTCGAGGATCTCGCGTTCGCGCAGCAGTTGCTCGATCACGATCCGCTGGCGCTCGTCCTGCAGTTGCGCGATGCGCGCGCGCTCGGCCTCGATTCGGGCCGCATCGGGCGCTTCGGCGAAGACTTCGTCGATCAGGCGGTTGCGACGCCGCAGGATCTCGTCGCCGCCGTCGGCGAGCAGTCCGATGAACGTGGTCTCGGCTTCGTGCCAGCGGCGCTGCTGCTCGGCCGACAGCGACAGGTATCGTGCCAATCCGGGAAAGCTGTCGGCGGCGCCGGCCTCGTGGGGCGCAGCACCGGTGCCCAGGATGCGGTAGCCGACCGCGCCGAGCGCCCCGAGGTTCACCAGCAGCGACAGGGCCAGCGCCAGACGCAGCGTGGACGCCTTCATCGCGCGCCTCCCGGATTCGCCGCCGGCCGAGCGAAGCAGGCTTCGGCGCCCGCGCACAGGCTGCCCGGCGCAACCGGATCGAACACCGCCAGTGCAGCGACTCGCGGTGCGACCACGCCGGCCGAACCCGCCGTCAGCCCCGTGCCGATGAACAGGCCGAGCGACAGCGCGGCACCGGCTCCCAGCCCCATCGGCACGAACTCGAACCAGCGCCGCCGCGGCGACGGCGCCGGGCGGGGCCTGGCGGTGGCTGCCAATCGGCCGCGAATCACTTCGGAGAGATCGAAGCCGAGCGTTTCCTCGGGAAGCTCGCGAAGCTCGTCGCGCAACCCTCGCAAGCCCGCGAGCATCGCGCCGCACTGCGGGCAGGTCGCGAGGTGAGACTGCAGCCGTGCGCGCTCGACCGCGCTTTGTTCGTGATCGAGGTATGCCGAGATGTCGACCGTCCTCGGGCAGGATTCATGCATCGCGGCGCTCCCCGGTTGCACGTCGGTAGCGTTCGAGCAGCGCCGCCCGCGCCCGGGCCATGCGCGACTTGACCGTTCCTTCCTGGATTTCCAGCGTCGTCGCGATTTCCGCGTACGACAGTTGCTCGATCTCGCGCAGCAGCAGGATCTCGCGATGCTCGGGCGGCAATTGGCGCAGCACCGCATCGAGCAGCCCGTAGCGCTGCCGCAGATCGACCTGCTCTTCCGGCGCCGGCTGCTGCGCCGCGAAGTCCACACCTTCCTCGATCGGCACGAAGTCCACTGTCCCGCGCCGGCGCAGCAGGTCGAGCGCGCCGTTGCGCGCGATCTGTAACAGCCAGGTGCGGAATTGCGCCTGCGGCTCCCAGCGGGGCAGCGCCTGCCATGCCTTCATGAAAGCGTCCTGCGTCAGGTCCATCGATTCGTCGCGCGATCCGGTCATCCGCAGCACGAAGCGGAAGACGCGGTCCTGGTGCCGGCGAACCAGCTCGGCGAACGCGCGCTCGTCGCCGTTCCGGGCTCGTTGCACCAGCTGGCTGTCTTCCGCCGCCATCAAGGCGGACATCCTCCACTGGTCAACGCCGCGATATCGGTTTTAACGAACGGGGCGGAAAAATGTTCCATCGGCCGATCGGGCCGGTGGAAACGGCGAGGGATTCCGGCGAGGCGGCACCGGAGCAAGGTCTTCTTGCAGGATGCGCCGGACTTCCAGAATCGAAGCTGCGGTCTCCTGCACGCTGTGCCCCGAGACGATTGTCTTCTCGGAGGCGGCCCCTGCCAGATGCGCACTGCGATATGGCACGAGGCCGTCGTCCGACGATTCGAGCTCGCCGTCAGCGTGCAGTCGGGCGATGATCGAGTGGTAGCGCACTCGATCCGAAATCGGCAGCCGGGCGGCGGCCCGCAGGAACGGATCGTGTTCGTCGAGCTGGTCGACACTCGTCGGAATCGTCTCCAGAACCCGGGTTGCGCTCGTTGCGCTCGCCTCGGCACGCCCCTGAAACGCGATGCCGAAGGCCTCGAGCAGCGTCAACGGCAACCGGACGAGCCTGGACGCCCAGCGCGCGAGCCCGTGGCCGGCAACTGCGGTCCCGCGATGTGGCGTCGCGATGAAAATCACGCGCTCGACGCCCGGAAACGGCTGGAAGCGCAACATCGGATCGAGCAAAGGGCGGGATCGATCGAGAAGATCCGGATCGATCCCGAGATCGGTGGACGCCCAATCCCAAAGCTCCCGGTCGGCTGTCGACACCATCAGGCGCGCAATGAGGCCGCCCATGCTGTGCCCGACCAGAATCAGACCGCGCGATGCTGCGGCTCGCCCTTCCGGGTCGAAGTGGCGCAGAACCTCGTGAAGGAGCCGGCGGATCGCCGCATGGTTGGCGGGTACCGGCATGTTCGTCGGGTAATGCACCTGCCAGATCTGGAACTCGCGACGCAACCCTTCGTCGCCGAGAAGCTCGTTGGCTACATTGACCCAGGCCTCGGGACTGCTGGCCAGTCCATGCAGCATGAGAACGATGCGGCGGTCCGGATCGAACGGCTGCATCAGGTACAGATGCGGATGGTCGATTCCGTGTTCGCGACCGAACAGAGTGCGCAGCGATTGCCGGTTGAACCCGGATCGCGCCAGCCACAGGGCATAGCCTGCCGTGAAATTGCCGGCCAGCGGCACCCGGTGGGCATGCAGGGTCAGCTCGCTCTCCATGAGCGGGTCATGAACGTCGAGGATGACCTCACGCGTCCGAAGCAACTGGTCCAGCGTCGGTGCGTCGAATCGAAACACGGCGGTCACGTTCGGCGCGGGCATCTCGCTCCAGGCTGGAGGCAACGTCGCGCGCCGACGAGACGCCGGCCATTCGTCCTTCGCCGGCAGATCGGCGATTGCCTTGCGCGCGACCGGATCGATGTCCGCGACCGCGACCATTGCTGCACCGAACCCGTCGCGGCGGTAGATGCTGCGCAAGCCGCCAAACGCCAGCGTGGATGCCGGCAACAGTTCAGCCGGAACGCTGGCATCTCCGGGAAGGCGTGCCTTCGACTCGACGCGCAGCGTCCACTCGCCGAACCGAACCCTGCTGTCCTGCGCCTGGATGCCCGGCTTCGTCTCGCGTGCGCCGAACAATTGCGCGACCGCCTGCTGCGCGGCGTAGTTGTACCAGTCGCGCACCTGCGTCTGCCGATCTTCGAACGCGCGCTCGCCCGGCGCGCGCCTGGTGTAGAAGAGATAGGCATAGGCGTAGCGCATGGTTTCCATCCACGGGGCGACGCTGGTGGCGTCTCCGGCCCGCGGGTCGGCCTGCAGGGATGCCGATATCGCCTGCTGGAGCCAGAGTTCCGCGAGCGCCGAGAGGCGGCGCTCGTCGGAGATGCCGCCGGCAGCGGTCAATGCCGAAACGCAGCCGGGCGACGAGAGCGTCGCGCAGGCGTCGAGATCCAGGCCGGTCACGCGAACCGTCTGCGTGGTCAGCGCACTCGGCTGCCCCGTCGTGAGGATGTCGCCGCGCTGCGCCGCGATGGATTCGCCCGGTGAAACGGCTCGCCACGTGACCGAAGGCCGGAACTCGCCGACGACGCTGCAGCCGCCAAGAAAGAGCGCAGCGACGATTGCCACCCGCGCGGCGCTGCGCCGCTCAATACATGTGCTGTCCACCGTTCATCGAGACGTTGCTGCCCGTCATGAAAGCAGCGGCATCGCTGGCGATGAACGCCACCAGGGCGGCAATCTCGGCCGGTTCGCCGAGGCGCCCGACGGGTATGGCCGCAACGATCTGCCCGAGCACGTCTTCGCGCACCGCGGAGACCATCTCGGTGGCCAGGTACCCCGGCGAAACCGTGTTGACCGTCACGCCCTTGCGCGCCACTTCCTGGGCGAGCGCCTTGGTGAAACCGTGCACGCCGGCCTTGGACGCCGAGTAGTTGGTCTGGCCGAATTGCCCTTTGCTGCCGTTGATCGACGCGATGTTGATGATGCGTCCCCAGCCGCGCCCGATCATCGGCTCGATGAACGGTTTCGTGACGTTGAACATCGAATCGAGGTTGGTGCGCAGCACCGCATCCCAACCGGGCTTGTCCAGCTTGCGCAAGGTCGAATCACGGGTAATGCCCGCGTTGTTCACGAGGATGTCGACACGGTGACCATCGGCATGAACCTGGCGCGCGAGTTCCTGCGTCGATTCGTAGTCGGAGACGTCCACGCCATAGGCGGCAAATGCATAGCCTTCGGCCGCCTGCGCTTGCAGCCACGCGGCGACCCTGCTGTTGCCCGGCGTATGGGTGACGATCACCGCATGTCCGGCGTCGTGCAGCGCGCGTGCGATGGCTTCTCCGAGGCCCCGGTTGCCGCCAGTGATCAATGCGGTACGTCCGCGGGTCTTCATCGCACCGTCCTCACCTGCGCGCCTTGCCCTGGCCGGCGACCGGGGACGATGCCGAGGGCTGCGCCCACTGCCGCAGAGCATCGGCGAACGGGGCCGTGCCGGCGGCTTCGGCGAATGCGTCGGAGACGGCTTCCTGCCAGCTGGCCGAGTTCGAGAGGCTCTCGATCGGAAGGGTTTCGGTGTTCATCCGGGTTCTCCATGGTCATGTCGCGCCCTGATCGGGCGAATCGCCCGGCCATCATTGCGAGTTAGTAATCTATTACTATCCTAGCTGAGCCGGACCGGCGAAGCAACCTTCGGCGGGCCGCCCTCGTTGCAGGGATCGAATCAGCATGCTAAGCTAGTAATAGATTACTCACTCCAAGGACATCGAACAGTGAACGAACGTGCTCACCCCATGCCTGCCGAAGAGCGTCGCGCGGCCACGGTCGAGGCAATGGTCGACCTGGCGGCCGAGCAGAACCCGGCCGAGATCACCACCACCGCAATTGCCGAGCGCATGGGGCTGACGCAGGGCGCGCTGTTCCGCCACTTCCCGAACAAGGACGCGATCCTGGAAGCCGCGATGTCCTGGGTGAGCGAACGCCTGCTCGCGCGCGTCGACAAGGCGGCAGAAGGCGCCGAATCGCCGGCCGCCGCGCTCGAAGCCATGTTCATGGCGCACATCGATTTCGTCTCCAGGCACCCCGGCGTGCCGCGCATGCTCTTCGGAGAACTGCAGCGCTCGGGCAAGACCCTGGCCAAGAAGATGGTGCAGACCCTGGTTCGCAGGTATCGCGAGCGCCTGAACGGCCTGCTCGAGGCGGGCAAGGCACAGGGCGAGTTCGACGCCGGTCTCGACGTCGATGCCGCCGCGGTGCTCTTCATCGGCGTCATCCAGGGGCTGGTGTTGCAGTCGCTCCTGGCGGGCAGGGTCGGACAGATCCGCCGCGACGCACCTGCGGCGTTCGCCATCTATCGCCGAGGCCTCGGAGCGAAGCGATGAAGAGCCCTTCTCGTGGTGCGAAGCGCGCCTTCGGCATTGCCGCCGTCGTCATCGTTGCTGTGGGCGCCGGTTTCCTGTGGGTGCAGCGAACCGGCACTGATGGCGGCACGCTGCAACTCTACGGCAACGTCGACATCCGGGAGGTGCAGCTGGCGTTCAGGCAGCCGGGACGGGTGGCGCAGATGGTGTTCGACGAAGGCGACGTCGTCACGGCCGGCGCACGGATGGCCACGCTCGACGCCCGACCCTATCTCGAAGCCCTCGCGGCCGCCGACGCGGCGATGCGCCTGGCGCAGGTGGAACTGGCAAAACTGCGTCGCGGCCTGCGCCCCCAGGAGATCGCCCAGGCCAGGGAGGCGGTGAACAAGGCGCTGGCGGTGGCCAGCGATGCCGAGCGCAACTTTCGCCGGCAGAGCGCTCTGTTCGCGTCGGGCGCCAGCAGCCAGCGTACGGTGGATGCCGCGCGTGCAGCGCACGACCAGGCGGTCGCCGCGGTGAAATCGGCGCAGGCCGCCTTGTCGCAGGCCACCGAAGGCTTTCGCAGGGAAGACATCGCCGCCGGCGAGGCGCGCCTGGCCGCTGCGGAGGCGGCGCGAGCGCAGGCCGCCACCGCGCTGGCCGATGCCGAACTCTTCGCGCCCGGCGCCGGCACCGTGATCGCCCGGGTGCGCGAGCCGGGCAGCATGGTCGCCAGCCAGAGCACGGTGTACAGCCTGAGCCTCGATGCGCCGGTGTACGTGCGTGCCTACGTGGGCGAACCGGATCTCGGGCGCATTGCGCCGGGCACGCCGGTACGCGTGCGCAGCGATTCGTCGGCGAAGGTCTATCACGGCCGGATCGGCTTCATCTCGCCGCGCGCCGAGTTCACGCCGAAAACGGTGGAGACGACCGATCTTCGCACCGACCTTGTCTATCGCCTGCGCATCGTGGTCGAAGACGCCGATGCCGCGCTGCGCCAGGGCATGCCGGTGACCGTGGACGTCGATGCCCGGCCTGCGGCCGGGGCGCGCCCGGAAGGCAGCTGAGATGCCCGCGGCCGCCGACCGGTCCACGGGCTTGCGCGATGACGGTGGCGATGCTGCCGTCGTCATCGACCGCCTGGACAAGTCTTTCGGCACGGTTCACGCGCTGCGTGGGCTGAGCGCGCGGATCGAGTACGGCCGCCTGACGGGTCTGGTCGGGCCGGACGGCGCCGGCAAGACCACGCTGATGCGCATTCTCACGGGCCTTCTGGTGCCCGACGCAGGCCGCGTCACGCTGGCCGGCTTCGATGTGGTGCAAGACAACGATGCGATACACGTCGCAAGCGGCTACATGCCGCAGCGCTTCGGCTTGTACGAAGACCTGTCGGTGATGGAGAACATGCGCCTGTATGCGCAGCTTCGCGGCATGGACGTCGATCGGAACGCAAGCCTCTTTGCCGAACTGCTCGATTTCACCCGGCTCGGTCCGTTCACGAAGCGCCTGGCTGGCAAGCTCTCCGGCGGCATGAAGCAGAAGCTGGGCCTGGCCTGCGCCCTCATGGCGCGGCCCGCCGTGCTGCTGCTGGACGAGCCCGGGGTCGGCGTCGATCCGGTCAGCCGGCAGGATTTGTGGCGCATGGTCCAGGCGCTGACCGACGAGGGCATGGCGGTGGTCTGGTCCACCGCCTACCTCGACGAGGCCGAGCGCTGCGACAGCGTGCTGCTGCTCAACGAAGGCCATCTCGCCTTCGACGGACCTCCCGGAGAGTTGACCGAGCGCCTGGCGGGCCGCAGCTTCCGCCTGGAAGAAGTCGGCGAACAGCGTCGCGCCGTGCTCGCCAGGGCGCTGGATCTCGACACTGTCGGTGACGGCGTGATCCAGGGTGCCGGTGTGCGCGTGGTCTTGCGCGCGGGCTCGGACACGGAGCAGATCCAGGCTCTGGCGGATCGGGCCGAGGCGCGGCTGGCAACGGTGCCTGCGCGCTTCGAGGACGCTTTCATCGATCTGCTGGGCGGCGGGCCGGGGGGCACGTCGGCTCTCGCCGAGCGCCTGCCCGCGGTCGAGCTCGAATCGGATATCGCCGTCTCCTGCCGCAACCTGACCAAGCGCTTCGGAGACTTCACCGCCACCGACGATGTCAGCTTCGAGGTACGCAAGGGCGAAATCTTCGGATTGCTCGGCCCCAACGGTGCCGGAAAGTCGACGACGTTCAAGATGCTGTGCGGGCTTCTGAAGCCTACCCACGGCGAAGCGCACGTCGTCGGGCTGGATCTGCGCCGTGCCACCGGCGCGGCGAAGGCCCGGCTCGGTTACATGGCGCAGAAGTTCTCGCTCTACGGCCTGCTTTCGGTCCGCCAGAACCTGGAATTCGCGGCGGGCGTGTACGGACTGGAAGGCGAGAAGCGGCGCGAACGCATCGAGGAAATGATCGAGACCTTCGACCTGGCCGCCTGGCTGTCCGCCGCGCCCGATTCGCTGCCGCTCGGTCACAAGCAGCGCCTGGCCCTCGCCTGCGCGCTGATGCACCGGCCTCCCGTGCTGTTCCTGGACGAACCGACCTCCGGTGTCGATCCCATCACCCGCCGCGAATTCTGGACCCACATCAACGGTCTCTCGAGAAAGGGCGTGACGATCATGGTCACCACCCACTTCATGGACGAGGCCGAGTATTGCGACCGCGTGGCGATGCTCTATCGCGCGCGGCTGATCGCGCTCGACACGCCCGACGCGCTCAAGCGCGGCGCGGTCAGTGTCGCGCGGCCCGATCCCACCATGGAGGATGCCTTCATCCATCTGGTGGAATCGGCGGACCTGACCGACGAGGCAGTGGCGTGAGGCGCCCGGCATGAGCAGCCCTTCCCATCGCACCGATCGTGCATTGGCCCCGGACATGCGCCGCTTCGATGCGAAACGTCTGCTCGCACTGGTCCACAAGGAAAGCCTCCAGGCATTGCGCGACCCGTCCACGTTGCTGATCGCCTTCGTGCTGCCGGTCGTGCTGCTGTTCATGTTCGCCTATGCCGTCTCGCTGGATGCGCGCCAGGTACGCATAGGGGTGGTGCTCGAATCGCGAGGCGCCTCGGCACAGGCGCTGGCCGCTGCCTTTGCCGGCACGCGTTACCTGGACGTCACTTTCGCGCGTGACCGGCGCGAGGTCGCCGAGCAGGTCGTCTCGGGTGCGCTGCGCGGCTTCGTCGTGATTCCGCAAGACTTCGAACGTCGCCTGGCCGAGCGTGGCGGCGAACCGCTGGTGCAGGTCGTCACCGATGGCTCGCAACCCAATACCGCCAATTTCGTCGCCAACTACAGCCAGGGCGTGGTGCAGACCTGGCGTGCCGGGCTGGGCACCGAGGCACCGTCGGCGGCCGTGGCGCTGGAGCCGCGCTACTGGTTCAATGCCGAACTCGAGAGCCGCCGGTCGCTGGTGCCTGGCGCGATCGCCATCGTCATGACCATCATCGGCACCATGCTCACCGCGCTGGTGGTGGCGCGCGAATGGGAACGCGGCACCATGGAGGCAGTGCTGTCGACGCCCGCCTCGGTCGTCGAAATCCTGGTCGGCAAACTGCTGCCGTACTTCGTGCTCGGCATGTTGTCCACGCTGGGGGCGGCGGCGCTCTCGATCGTCGTGTTCGGCGTGCCGCTTCGCGGTTCGCTGCCGGCGCTGCTCGCGCTTTCCGCGATGTTCATGGTGCCCGCACTGGGCCAGGGGCTGCTGATTTCGTCGCTCGCGCGCAACCAGTTCCTCGCCTCGCAGATCGCCCTCTTCTCCGGGTTCCTGCCCGCGTTCATCCTGTCGGGCTTCCTGTTCGAGATCGATGCGATGCCTGCGCCGATCCGGGTTCTCACCTGGGTGATCCCGGCGCGCTATTTCGTCTCGTCGCTGAAGACGGTGTTTCTGGCCGGCGACATCTGGGCGGTATTTCTTCCTGATCTCGCCGCCATGGCGGCCATCGGCGTGTTCTTCTTCGTGGCAGCCAAGCGCGCGACGCGCAAGAACCTGGAGGCGTGACCCGTGTCGACACGCTCCAGCTACTTCGCCATCCCTCGCCTGCGCGCGCAGTTCGTCAAGGAAGTGCTCAGCATCCTGCGCGACCCGCGCAGCCGGATGGTGGTCTTCGTGCCGCCGCTGCTGCAACTGCTGGTCTTCGCCTTCGCCGCGACCCTGGAAGTGCGCAATGTCGATGTCGCCGTGCGCAACCAGGACTCCGGCCGCTGGTCGCACGAACTGATTCAACGGCTCGACAGCGCCGAGTTCATCACGAAGCTGCGTCGCGTCGACAGCAATCGGGCGCTGCGTGACCTGATCGATCGCGGCCGGGTGATCGCCGCGCTCGACATTCCCGCAGACTTCTCCCGCACCATTGCCGCGGGCGGAACCGGCCGGGTTCAGGTACTCGTCGATGGCCGGCGCAGCAATTCCGGCCAGATTGCCGTCGGTTATCTGTCCGCCATTGCGGCCGACGTCGGCGCCGAGGTCACGCCCGACACCGCAATGGCTGCGCCGGTCGTGGTACGCAACTGGTTCAATCCGAACCTGACCTACCGCTGGTTCATCGTCCCCGGCCTGACCGGCATCCTGGCGCTCTTCAGCGCGCTCCTGATCACGTCGCTGTCGATCGCCCGTGAACGTGAGCTGGGCACCTTCGACCAGTTGCTCGTTTCCCCCACCTCCACGCCGGAAATCATCATTTCCAAGTCGCTGCCGGCGCTTGCGATCGGCACCGTGCTCGGCCTGCTGATGATCGCCGCGGCGATCGTGCTGTTCCGGATTCCCTTCAGTGGCTCGTTCTGGTTGCTCCTGTTCAGCCTGATGCTGTTCATCCTGTCTGTCGTGGGTATCGGCCTGATGATTTCCGCGGTTAGCGCGACCCAGCAGCAGGCCATCCTCGGCGCATTCGCCATCGGCGTGCCGGCCGTGCTGATGTCCGGCTTCGCAACCCCGGTGGAAAACATGCCGACGCTGCTGCAGTGGCTGGCCCAGGCGATCCCGCTCACGCACTTCCTGATCATCGTGGAAGGCAGTTTCCTCAAGGCACTGCCGCCGAGCGACATCCTGGCCAGCCTCTGGCCGCTGGCGGTGATTGCCCTGGTGACGCTCACGATGGCCACCGTATTCGTCCGAGGACGCCTGCAATGACGAGCACCGATCGCATCGAAGCCATTCCGGCGCAAGCGCCGCGCGTGCGGGCACGCCGACGACTGTCTCCCGCCCTGCTCGTGCTCGGCAGCGCGTTGCTGGGCGCCTGCGCGGCAGTCGGCCCGGACTATCACGCGCCGCCACCCGTCGCGTCGGACGGCGACTGGAGCCAGCCGGTCGTGGTCGCGGCCGCTCCGACAGACCTGGCGCGCTGGTGGTCGACGCTGGGCGATCCGGTGCTCGAACGCCTGATCGACACCGCGCTGGCGCAGAACCTGGACCTGCGGCAGGCCGCGGCACGCATCGACGAGGCGCGTGCGCTGCGCGACCGGGTAGCCGGGGAGCAGGCGCCGGTCGCAACGACCGGTGCCAGCGTCAACCGGCGGCGCCAGAGTGAAAACGGCCCCTTGCCGATCGGCACGATTCCCGGCCTGGATGCAACCCAGACGATCTACGACGCCGGCTTCGACGCAGCCTGGGAAATCGATCTCTTCGGTGCCAACCGGCGAGCGCTGGAAAGCGCCGACGCCAGGGTCCAGGCAACCGAAGCCGATGCGCAGGGCGTGCGCATGCGCATCGTCGCCGAAGTGGCACGGGCATGGTTCACCGCGGTCGGCACCGCGTACGAGTTGCGGGCGCAGCAGGCGATGCTGGTCACGCTGCAGCAGACGCTCGAGCTGGTTCGCAAGCGCCTGGAGGCGGGCGATGCCTCCGTCGCGGACGTGGACGCAGCCTACGGCCAATGGGCCGCAGCCAGTGCTGCGGTGCCGGACATCCAGGCGCGCCAGCGCGCCGCAGTGCTGGGCCTCGGCGTGCTGCTGGGTGAGCCGCCCGAGCGCGAACTGTCGCTGCTCGAGACCGTGCCGGAGTCGATCACCCTCAGAGCGCTGCCGGTCGGCGAGCGCGTCGAGGTGCTGCGTCGTCGGCCCGATGTCCTGGCTGCCGAACGGCGCCTGGCGGCCACCACGGCCGACATCGGCGTTGCCACGGCCGAACTGTTCCCGAAGCTGTCGATCGGCGTGGGCGGCGGCTTCCAGGCGCTCGACACCGGCAGATGGTTCGACTCGGCCAGCACCCGCTTCTCCATCATGCCGCTGGTTTCGTGGCGGCTGTTCGACGGCGGCCGCGTTCGTGCCGAGATCCGCGCCCGAGAGGCGGCCGAGCGCCAGGCCGCACTGGCGTACGTGCAGGCCGTGCTCGCTGCGCTGGGCGACGCGGAGCGGGCGCTGGGCGACTATCACGCCGGCCTGGACACGCTGCTGCGGCGTGCCGTCGCACTGGATGCCAATCGCCGCAGCCACGAACACGCGCGGGCGCGGTATGCGGCAGGCGACATCGCGCTGGTCGAACTGCTGGCAGCGGAGCGTCTTCTGCACGAGGCGGAGAGCTCGAGCATACGTGCGCATACGACTGCGGCGGTGCAACTGGTGGCGCTGTACAAGGCGCTCGGCGGCGGCTGGGAGGCACCTGCCGCGACCTCTTCCGGGCCCAGCCACGGGTTCGTGGCGCAAAGCGGAGCGATCGACCGATGAAGCTCTCTTTTCTCGGCGCAGCCCGGGAAGTCACCGGTTCGTGCTTTCTGGTGGAGACCGCTGACACCAGGTTCCTGGTCGACTGCGGCATGGTCCAGGGCGGGCGCGAGGCGCCCGCGCGCAACCGCGCGGCCTTTGCCTTCGATCCGGCGTCCATCGACTTCGTCCTGCTCAGCCATGCGCACATCGACCACAGCGGCCTGCTGCCCAGGCTCACGCGCGCGGGTTTCAAGGGTCCGATCTACGCGACCGGGGCCACCGTGGACCTGCTCGGCGTGATGCTGCCCGACAGCGCCCACATCCAGGAGAGCGACGCCAGGCGCGAAGCCGGTCGATCGCGGGGCAAGAACGCGCCGGCTCCTCTGTACACGCTGCAGGATGCCCGCGAGTGTCTCGGGCAGGCGCGCAGCGTGGACTACGACCGGGAATTCGCGCCGGGCGCCGGCGCGCGCTGCCGCTTTCGCGACGCCGGGCACATCCTCGGTTCGGCCATCGTCGAAGTCTCGGTGACCGAACATGGCCGCACCACGAAGCTGGTGTTCAGCGGCGATCTGGGCCAGCCCGGGCGTCCGATCCTGCGCGATCCGACGCCGATCGAAGAGGCCGACGTTCTCGTCGTCGAATCGACCTACGGCAACCGCCTGCACCAGGACCTGTCCGCCACCGAAGACGAGATGATCGGCATCGTCGAGCGAACCCTGTTCGAGCGTGGAGGCAACGTCATCATGCCGGCGTTCGCGGTCGGCCGTACCCAGCAAGTGCTCTACCACCTTCATCGCCTTGCGTACGAAGGGCGGCTTCGGCATCCGATGGTGTTCGTCGACTCTCCGATGGCCACGGAAGCCACGCGCATCACCCGCAAGCACATGGAGTTGTTCGATGAGCAGGCCAGGGACCTCGCGCGCTGGCACGCACGCGGCGAGAACCTGCCGTACCTGCATTTCACCGAGAGCGTGGAGGAGTCGATGGCGCTCAACCGGATCCGCTCGGGGGTGATCATCATTTCGGCCAGCGGCATGTGCGATGCGGGACGCATTCGGCACCACCTGCGCCACAACCTTCCACGACGCGAGTGCAGCGTGCTGATTCCGGGCTTCCAGGCGCAGGGCACGCTCGGCCGGCGCCTCGTCGAAGGCGCGAAACAGGTGCGCATGTTCGGAGAGGACATCCCGGTGCGCGCCGAAATCCACAGCGTCGATGGCTTGTCGGCGCATGCCGACCGGGCTGCACTGTTGAGGTGGGCGGGCGCCTTTCGCAAGCCGCCCGCCCGAACCTTCGTGGTGCACGGAGAGCCGCTGGCAGCGCAAGCATTGGCCGATGCGTTGCGCGAAATGCCCGGCTGGCAGGTAACGGTGCCCGTGCACGGTCAGACGGAACAGTGGCCGGAAGGCGCCCCGTCGTGATGCGCCGGCGCCATCGCCATCCGGGCAGACGCACCTGCCGATGGAAGACGGCACGTTGCGTTCGCGCCTTGCTGCTGACCTGCCCGGCGCTTGCCTCGGCCGCCGGTCATGCGTCCGCCGCGCCGCCGATCGGACAGGAAGCGTGCGCGCCCGGGCAGACCGTACGCTGGCGCGGCGGCACCGTGCGCCTGGAGAACGACCTGTTCGCCGGCACCGACCGCAACTACACGAACGGCGTGGCGCTCGCCCTGGTCTCGCGCGACATGAGCGGCAGGCTGCGCCCGGAGTGCCTGCCCGGACCGCTCGGCCTTTACACCCGCTTCATCGGCTGGGCGAATCCCGGATTCTGGAGCAATGCCGGTGCCGCGTCTGCCTCGCAAAACGTCGTCATGCGGGTCGGCCAGGCGATGTACACACCCGAAGACAAGACCCGCGCCGATCTGATCCGCAACGATCGCCCCTATGCCGGGCTGACGTACCTGGGTATGGCGTGGAACCGGCGCGTGCACCCGCAGGGTGCCGTTCACGAGATGCTGGATACACGGGAGTTGACCCTGGGCGTGATCGGCCCATGGTCACTGGCCGAGCAGTCGCAGAACCTGGTGCATCGCGTGCGCGGCATCGAGCGCTTCCGTGGCTGGGATCATCAGTTGCGCAACGAACCGGCATTCCAGCTCGCGATGGAGCGCAAGTTCAAGCCGTGGTCCGAAGGCGCCATCCAGCCCGGATGGGGTGGTGACGTGATCGGAAGCCATGCCTTGCGCCTGGGCAACATCGAGACTGCTGCCAGTGCCGGTATCGAGTTGCGGGCGGGCTGGAACCTGCCGAACGATTTCGGCAGCTATCCGATCCGCCCGGGATCCGAGAACCGGCCGCCATCGACCGCCTCGGCGCTGCGCACGATACGACCGCAATCCGCGCTGGCCCCGCGGCCCGGCGCGCACGTTTTCGCGAATCTGGAAGCGAAGGCGGTTGCCTGGGATTTCTCGCTCGACGGCAACCTGCTGCGCCACAGCCACCACGTGAGTCGCCGCCCCTGGGTCGCGCAGGCGGCGATCGGCGTCAGCAGCCAATGGCTGGTTGCGGGCCACGGAATCCGGGTGGCACTGATGCGCGTCTGGCGCACGCGCGAGTTCGACGAACAGGCCGGCCGCCATGCGTTCGGATCGATCGCATTGAGCCTGGAATTCTGACGAAGGAGCCACCCGAATGAATCGACCGCACCGACAGAACCTCCCGGCCGAGTCCGCGGCGATTCCGCCCGTGCCCGCCGGCACGAGGCAGACGCAGGAGGGCTTCCGGGCGCTCGACCGGATGTGGACGGCGCAACGCGCCCGAGGGAGTGGCGGCATGTCGCCGGCCGCCCTCGCGCTGGCCCTGTTCGACTGGTCGATGCACCTGGCGATCGCGCCGGGCAAGCAGCTGGAACTGGCCACCAAGGCCGGCGAAAAGGCTGCGCGATTGCTCACGCACGCCCTGGCGGTTGCCGCCGATCGCGAAACGCCGGCCTGCATCGAACCGCTGCCAGGCGACTATCGATTCACGGGCGACGCGTGGCAGAGACAGCCCTTCGCTTTCTGGGCGCAGGCCTTCCTGCTTCAACAGCAGTGGTGGCACAACGTCACGCACGCGGTTCCGGGGGTGAGTCCGCACCACGAAGACATGGTTTCGTTCGGCGCTCGCCAGGTGCTCGACGTGTTTTCGCCCTCGAATCACCCGCTGACCAACCCCGAGGTGATCGACAAGACCGTCGAAGCCGGAGGCATGAATTTCGTCAACGGCCTGCGCAACTGGATGGAAGACGTCGGCCGCCTGGCAACGAACCGCCTGCCGGTCGGGACGGAAGACTTCATCGTCGGCAAGGACGTCGCAGTGACGCCCGGCAAGGTCGTGTACCGCAACGATCTCATCGAACTGATCCAGTACGCACCGACGACGGAGTCCGTGTACGCCGAGCCGGTGCTGATCGTGCCGGCCTGGATCATGAAGTACTACATCCTCGACCTGTCGCCGCACAACTCGCTGATCCGCTACCTGGTGGCCAAGGGGCACACCGTCTTCTGCGTCTCCTGGCGCAACCCGGGCGCCGAAGACCGGGATCTGGGCATGGACGACTATCGCCGGCTCGGCGTCATGGCTGCGCTCGAGGCGATCGGCGCGATCGTGCCGGGCCGCAAGGTGCACGCGACCGGTTATTGCCTGGGCGGCACGCTGCTGGCCATCGCTGCCGCCGCAATGGCCTGCCGGGGCGACGATCGGCTGGCATCGATCACGCTGTTGGCCGCGCAGACCGATTTCACCGAGCCGGGGGAACTCGCGCTGTTCATCGACCACAGCCAGATGCACTACCTGGCGAGCATGATGTGGAACCGCGGCCATCTGTCGGCCGACCAGATGGCGGGCGCCTTCCAGCTGCTGCGCTCGAATGACCTGGTCTGGTCGCGCCGGGTGCGCGAATACCTGATGGGCGAGCGCGCGCCGATGATCGACCTGATGGCCTGGAACGCCGACTCCACGCGAATGCCGTATCGGATGCACACCGAGTATCTGCAAAGGCTCTATCTCGACAACGAGTTGGCCGCAGGCCGTTTCCTCGTCGACGGGCGACCCGCGGCGCTGCAGAACATCCGCACCCCGGTGTTCGCGGTCGGTACCGAGCGCGATCACGTGGCCCCGTGGCGCTCGGTCTACAAGGTCCACTATCTCGTCGGCGGCGACGTCACCTTCGTGCTTACCAGCGGCGGACACAACGCCGGGATCGTCAGCGAGCCAGGCAGGGCGAATCGCCGCTACCGCGTCGCCGTCAAGCGCAGCGACGATCTTTGCCTGGGCGCGGACGAATGGACACGAAACGCCGAAGCCAGACATGGGTCGTGGTGGAACGAGTGGACCGAATGGCTGGCCGCGCACTCGGGTGCCGCGCGCGTGGCGGCGCCGGAGGCGATGGGTGCAGCGAAGAGAGGCTACAGGCCGATCGAAGACGCGCCGGGCATGTACGTGCTGCAGAGATGACGCGAGGGCACATGCACGCCGTCGCCGCGCGCGGCATTCCCGCGAACCGCAGCATTCATCTTCGATTCAGCCAGGATCTGCGAAGCTTCGCCGCGAGCCCGTTCGCGACGAGTGCCGGACGGATCGATCATCAGGCGAGGAATGAAGTGACCTGCTCGAAATCACGAGGCACCGGCAGCGCGAGGGCCGCTGCCTTCCTGCTGTTCGTCGTTGCCGGCGTCGCGGCGACGGCCCAGGCGCAGACCGACGAGCGTCGCACGCTCACTGCGCGACAGATCGAGGCGCTGGGCATCCGTATACAGACGGTCGACGGCGCGCAGGCGGCGTCGTTCGCGCGCTATCCGGCGCAGGTCGTCGTGCCGGTCGCGCGGCAGCGACTGGTGGCCGCACCGTTGCCGGGGCTGGTCGAGTCGCTGCAGGTTGCGGTGGGCGATCCGGTGCGTGCTGGCCAGACGCTGGCGGTGCTTCGCAGTGCACAGGCGAGTGAATTGCAGCGCGACGTCGCGCAGGCGACCAGCCAGGTGGATCTCGCGCGCCGCAGCCTGGAGCGCGACGAGCAACTGTTCGCCGAGGGGCTGATCGCGCAGTCGCGGCTCGACGCCGCACGCGCGCAGGCGCGGCAGGCGCAGGCGCAGCAGATCGAGCGCCGTCGCGCGCTCGAGCAGGCGGGCGTGAGCGCAGGCAGTGGCCAGATCGTGTTGCGCGCGCCGATCGCGGGGGTGGTCCTCGAGCAGCACGCGGTGCTCGGGCAGCGCGTCGAGCAGGCCGCGCCGCTGTACCGGATCGCGACGCTCGACCGGTTGTGGGTCGAAATGCAGGCGCCGGCCACCGACGCGGCTGCACTCGCGCCCGGTCGCGCAGTGCGGGTCGAGGCGTCGCCGGCGGCGGGCCGCGACGGCGCGGCGCGCGACGCCAGGGAGATCGAGGGCCGCGTGATCGCGCTCGGCCAGAGCGTGGACGCGGCGACCCAGACCGTGCTGGTGCGCGCCGAGGTGCGCGCGTCCAACGGCATCCTGCGGCCCGGGCAGACGGTCGTGGCGACTGTCGAGATGCCGGGCGCTGGTACGGTTCGGTTGCCTGCGATGGCGGTGGTCGAAGAGGGCGGGGCGACGGTCGTGTTCGTACAGGAAGCGGCCGGCAGCTTCGTGCGCGTGCCGGTCGGCGTCGTGCACAGCGCCGACAGCGTGGTCACGGTGAGCGGCATCGCGGCCGGCGCGCAGGTGGTCGTTCACGGCACGGCGGCGCTCAAGGCGGTGTTCGCGGCACCTCCGGCGGCGCAATAGGCCGGGGCGCGGCGATGCTGTCCCGACTGATTTCGTTCGCACTGCGCCAGCGGCTGCTGGTGCTGGTGCTGGCAGTCGCGCTGATCGCGGCCGGCGTGGTCGCGTACCGCGGCCTGCCGATCGACGCCTTCCCGGATGTCTCGACCACGCAGGTGAAGTTGATCCTGAAGGCACCCGGCATGACGCCGGAAGAAGTCGAGACGCGGATCACGATGCCGATCGAGCAGGAACTGCTCGGGATTCCGCGCCAGGTGATGCTGCGCTCGGTCTCCAAGTACGCGCTGGTCGACATCACGATCGATTTCGAGGACGGTACCGACGTCTACTGGGCGCGCCAGCAGGTGGGCGAGCGGCTGGCCGGCGTGATGAACGATCTGCCGCCGAACGCCAGCGGCGGGCTGGCGCCGATCACCACGCCGCTGGGCGAGATGTACATGTTCACGCTGGAGGGGCCGCAATCGCTCGACGAGAAGCGGCGCGTGCTCGACTGGGTGGTGCGTCCGGCTCTGCGCACGCTGCCTGGCGTGGCCGACGTGAACAGCCTGGGCGGCATGGTTCGCACCTTCGAGGTGGTGCCCGACCCGGTGGCGCTCCTGGCCCGGGGAATCACGCTCGCACAGCTCGAAGACGCGATCGCGGCCGGCAATCGCAACGACGGCGCCGGGCGGCTGGACAACGGCGAGGAGGCATTGATCGTGCGCGCGGAAGGCGCGGTGCACGATCTCGACGACCTGCGCGAGACGGTGGTCCATGCCGCCGATGGCCGCGTGGTGCGCGTCGGTGACGTTGCGCAGGTCCGCATCGGTGCGCTCACCCGCTACGGGGCGGTCACCCGCGACGGCCAGGGCGAGGCGGTCGAGGGACTGGTTCTCGGGCTGCGCGGGGCCAATGCGCGCCAGGTGGTCGCCGCTGTCAAGGCGCGGCTGGCCGCGATGGCGCCCTCGCTGCCGGCCGGCATGACCGTGGTGCCGTTCTACGACCGCAGCGGGCTGGTCGATCGCGCGGTGAACACGGTGGGCAAGGCGCTGCTCGAGGCGGTGGTGCTGGTGATCGCGCTGCTGCTCGCCTTCCTGGGCAACCTGCGCGCGGCGATCGTGGTCGCGCTGATGCTGCCGCTGTCGGCGCTCGGCACCTTCCTGCTGATGCGCCAATTCGGGTTATCGGCCAACCTGATGAGCCTGGGCGGCCTGGCGATCGCGATCGGCATGCTGATCGATGGGGCCGTCGTGGTCATCGAGAACGTCGAGACCGCGCTGGCCAGCGGCGACCGGGCGCGCCGTCTGCCGTTGCTGCACCTGGTGTATCGAGCGGCCCGCGAGGTTGCCGCCCCGGTGGCCTCGGGCATCGCGATCATCATCATCGTGTTCCTGCCGCTGCTCAGCCTGCAAGGGCTCGAGGGCAAGATGTTCGCGCCGGTGGCGCTCACCATCGTGTTCGCGCTGGCGGTGTCGCTGCTGTTGTCGCTCACCGTGGTGCCGGTGCTCGCCTCGTGGCTGCTGCGCAGCGCACCGGCGCACGAGCCCTGGCTGGTGCGACACCTGGCGCGTGCCTACGATCGCGTGCTTGCGCTGGCGATGGCGCACGAGCGCTGGGTCGTGGGCATCGCACTGGTTTCGTTCGCAGCCGCCGGCGCGATGTTCGTGCACCTTGGCAAGTCGTTCATGCCGGAGCTCGACGAAGGCGACATCATCATGCAGATCGAGAAGCTCCCCTCGATCGGCCTGGGCACCACGGTGGCGCTCGACCTGCGGCTGCAGCGTGAAATCCTCGAGCGCGTACCCGAGGTGAAGAGCATCGTGGCGCGCAGCGGCTCGGACGAACTCGGGCTCGATCCGATGGGGTTGAACGAGAGCGACGCCTTCCTGGTGCTGGCCCCGCGCGACGAGTGGCGCCGTCCGGACAAGGAATGGCTCACCGGCGAGTTGCGCGCGGTGACGGAAGACTTTCCTGGCCTGGTGGTCAGCTTCACGCAGCCGATCGACATGCGCGTCTCGGAGATGCTCACCGGGGTGCGCGGCGACGTCGCGGTCAAGATCTACGGCCCGGAGCTCGCCACCCTGAATCGCCTCGCAACCCGGATCGAGGGCGTGCTCGCCGCGCTGCCGGGGGCCACCGACACGCTGACGGTGCGCAACGAGGGCGTGCAATACCTGCAGGTGGGCATCGATCGCCTCGCCGCCGGCCGCGTCGGGCTGAATGCCGAGCGCATCCAGGCCGACCTGCGGCGCTGGGTCGAGGGCCAGCCGATCGGCGTGGTGCACGAAGCAGGCCGACGCACGCCGATCGTGATCCGCGGCAGCGAATCGCTGCGCGCGTCGCCGGCCGGTTTCGAGGCGCTGCGGCTCACGACCGACGCGGGAGTCTCGATCCCGCTTGCCTCGGTGGCGAGCCTGCGGCGCACCGACGGTCCGGTGCGCATCGACCGCGAGCAGGCGCAACGCTTCGCTGTGGTACAGACCAACGTGCGCGGCCGCGACCTGGTCGGCTTCGTCGATGAGGCGCGTGCGGCGGTGGAGCGCGCGGTCGATTTGCCCGGGGGCTATGCGATCGCCTGGGGCGGCCAGTTCGAGAACCAGCAGCGCGCGGCGCGGCGACTGTCGATCGTGATTCCGGTGGCGCTGGCGTTGATCGCGTTCCTGCTGTTCTCCACTTTCGGGTCGCTGCGCCAGACGCTGCTGGTGCTCTCGAACATCCCGCTGGCGCTGGTCGGCGGCGTGTTCGGCCTCGCGATCGCCGGCGAATACGTGTCGGTGCCGGCCTCGGTGGGTTTCATCGCGCTGCTGGGCATCGCCGTGCTCAACGGCGTGGTGCTGGTGAGCCATTTCAACCAGTTGCTCGCGCAGGGCATGCCGATTGCGCAAGCCGCGGTCGACGGCGCGAAGCGGCGACTGCGTCCGGTGATGATGACCGCGGCGATCACCGCCGGCGGACTGGTGCCGCTGCTGTTCGCCACCGGCCCGGGCTCCGAGATCCAGCGCCCGCTCGCGATCGTGGTGATCGGCGGGCTGGTGTCATCGACCGCGCTGACCCTGTTGCTGTTGCCGGCGATGTTCCGGCGCTTCGGTGCGCCGCCGCCGCCCACTCGTGATGCGGAGGTATCGACATGACAGCCCTTTCACCCCTCGTGTGCCTGGTATTGCTGATCCCGGCGAGCGCCGAAGACCGGGTCGTCGACTGGCTGCTCGAGCACCCCGACCGGCGCATCGAGTTCAGCGTTCATCGGGTGGCGGCGCGCGGGCCGCTGGTCCAGCTGCAGGCCGACGACGAGCGCGTGCGGGGCTTCGCCGAGCGCGTGGAAGTGAAACTGGTCCTGGAGCGCGAGCTGTGCCTGTCGCTGGTGAGCTCGCTGCGCGTGCTTCTCGAGAACGTCGAAGGCGGCTACTGGATGTTGCCGGTGGAAGCGTTCGGCACTTTCGGGCACTTGTCGCGCCACGAACTCGCGCAGGAGTTGGCATGAGACGCGCGGCGGCGCGTCGCGCGCTCGTGCTGGCGCTTGCGACCGCAATTGCGGCTCATGCCCGGGCAAGCGCAGCCGCGACCGACGAACCGCTGCTGCCTCCCGATCGCGAAGTGGCGGCGGTGCTGTCGCAGTCACCCGCGTGGCGTGCCGCAAGCCAGTCGATCGGCACCGAACAGGAAACGCACCGGCAGGCACTGACCGGGCCGCATGAGTGGGTCGGCAGCGTGGGCGTCGCGCAGCGGCAGATCCGCGACGCGTCGCCCGACAACACCATCGAGTGGGAGGCGGGACTGGAGCGCACGCTGCGCCGGCCCGGCAAGCGCGACGCGGCCGATCGGCTGGGAGGCTCGCGCGTCGAACTGGCGCGTGCGATGCGCAGCCTCGCCTGGCGCGAACAGGCGCGCGCTCTGCTCGATCGCTATGGGTCGTGGCTGCGCGAACGCGAAGCCGCACGGGTCTGGGTCGAACAGGTCGCACTGCTGCAGGCACAGGCCGACGCGGTGGCGAAGCGCCAGCGCCTGGGCGACGCCGCGCGTATCGAGCAGGTGCAGGTGGAGGCTGCGGTGGCGCAGGCGCAGGCCCAGGCCGTCGTGGCCGAAGGCCGCGCCCAGGCGGCGCGCGAGGCGCTCGAGCGACAGTTTCCGGCACTGACTTTTCCGCAGCCGGTGCAGCTGCCCGATCCGCCGGCCTCGCCCGCCGAGGACGCCGAATGGATCGATGCGCAGCTTGCGCACGCGCCGGAACTCGAATCGGCGCGCCGCGAGCTGCGGGTGGCCGAGGAGCAGCTGCGCGTCGAGCAGCTCGAGCGGCGGCCCGATCCCACGGTCGGTCTGCGCGTGGGTCAGGCACGCAACGCCAACGAGCATTTCGTGGGGGTGGTGTTCAGCATTCCGTTCGGCGGTGAATACCGCGCGGCCGCCGCGCGCGCGGCCGGCTCGCGCGCGGCGGCCGCCGCGTTGCTGCGCGACGAGGCGCAGCGCCGCGCAGCAACCGACGCCGGACTGCGGCTGCGTGAAGCGCAGCTCGCGTGGGGCGGATGGCAGCGCGCCCGGCTTGCGCAGGACAAGCTCGATCAGGCCGCGCGGGGACTCGCCCGTGGCTACCAGCTGGGCGAAGGCTCGCTCGCCGACGTGCTGGCGGCCAGGCGGCTCGCCAGCGAACAGCAGCTCGGCGCCGCCGGTGCTGCGGTCGACGCCTGGCTGGCGCGCTGGCGACTGATGCTCGAAGCCGGGCGATTGTGGGAGTGTTCGGACTTCTGCACGCGCCCCTGAACCACAGCGGCATCGGGCGCCCGCCTGGTGCACTGGTGCGCGAAACAGGGTGCTTGCCCGTACTAGCCCGGCGCGGCCGCAACCCGCACCGCCGTTCGCATCGGCTGCTCGTCGACCTCGAAGCGCACCGGCACGAAGCGCTCGATCAGCCACATCGCGGTTCGCGCATGACTCGTCAGAGCGCGCGTCGTGAAGCGCGACCCGGGCCCGGCGAGCGCGAGGTAGACCAGCAGCTGGTCGGCGGCGTGGATGTCGAGCGCCGCACCCGACCCGAGATCGCTGCGCAGTTCGGCGGCCGCTTCGGCGCCGAGCTGCTCGGCAGGCACACCGCGCTGCGCCACGCGACCGGCGCCGAGCAGGCTGTGGGCGGTGCGCGCGCGCAGCACGATCGCGCCGCCCGGGCCGATCGCCTGGTCCGGGTCGAGCACCGTCATGTGCAGCGCCGGTTCGGGCAGGTGGGCCAGTGCGTCGCGCGCCGAAGACGCCATTCGCTGCGCGATGTGCGCAGGCAGGTTGGCGACGTGCGAGTACATGTCGATCGATGCGAGCCCGCCGGGTTCGCTCAGGTCGACCGGCCGCAGCACCGAGGGCTCGACCACGCACTCGATCTCGCCGCCGCCGCGCGGGTAGTAGCCGCGGCGCACGACCTCGGCGCGCGCACTCACGCCGACGCGGCGCAACAGCGGCAGCAGCAGCTCGCGCAGGTAGTCGAAAGGCGGCGCGGCGCGCACGTCGGTGCCGCCGATCACGCGCACCGTCGCCCGCGTCCGCGCCGCGAGCATCACCGGAATCAGCGCCTGCAGCACCAGCGTGACGCTGCCCGCGGTGCCGACTTCGAAGAGATGCGTGCCCACGCGCAGCGCGCCGGGGTCGAAGCGGAGCTCCTGCGAGGCCAGCTCCAGTCCGTCGACCCGAGCCCCGCACAACTCGGCGACCGCCTTCACCGCCGCCAGATGCTGTGCGGCCAGGCCCGGGCGCGCCCTGCGCGCACGGATCTTCGTGAGGTGCAGCGCCCTGCCGGTGATCGCGGCCAGTGCGACCGCGGTACGCACCAGTTGTCCGCCGCCTTCGCCGGTGGAGCCGTCGATCTCGATCATTGCCGCAGGGGTCCCCGCTGCTGCCAGTCCTGGCGCATCCGGCCAGACTACCGGCTGGTCCGGGTTTGCTGCCTGCTCAGGGCGAGGAACGGCGCGCCTCGGCGAGGCTCGCGCGGATCGACCCCGCCATCGGCGAATCCGCCGGCACCGCGGCGAGTGCACGCTCCCAGTACGCGATCGCGGCGGGCGTGTCGTTGCGCCGGAACGCGTCGGTGGCCGCGATCGACAGCGCCTTCCACTGCGCCGGATTCAGCGCGAGGGCGCGATGCACCAGTTCCATCGGCGCGCCCGTCAGCTCGCTGCCCTGTGCCATTGCGGTTGCGTCGGCATAGTCGGCGAGCACGTCGGCGTCGAGCGGTCCGAGCGCGGCAAGCTTTT
Source organism: Burkholderiales bacterium (assembly GCA_003577305.1). Classification (GTDB taxonomy): domain Bacteria; phylum Pseudomonadota; class Gammaproteobacteria; order Burkholderiales; family Burkholderiaceae_E; genus Zeimonas. The sequence goes on along the minus strand of QEVL01000001.1, from coordinate 65,681 downwards.
CGTAGGCCGCGACCGCCTCGGGAAAGCGTGCCATCACGTACCAGGTGCGCGCCAGCGTACGCCAGCCGTTCGCATCCTGCGGCTCGCGTTCGAGGCGCGCGGCCAGGCGCATGGCCATCGCTTCGGCGTCCCCGGGTACACCTGCCGCCGGCGTGCCGTCCGGGCTGGCGGGAGACTGTGCGCTGCGCGGGCCAGGCTGAATCGCGGGTGTGGCGTGCTGTGGCGGCGCAGGCGCAAGCGAATGCTTCGAAGGCGCAATCGCCAGAGCCCAGTACGCCGCGATCACCAGCGCCGGAGCCACGAGGATCAGTGCGACGAGGAGTCGTGAGGCGGGGCTGCGCGCCTCATTCGGTGCGCCTGAAGGCTGCGATTGACTGGGCATTGTCGCCATCGGTGCGTGAAGCCCGGGCCAGCGCTGGTGGCGCGCCGCTCCTGCAACTGCAGCAATCTGCCGGCGTGCGTGAACACAGGAACCGCACGCCTTCGAAACGGATACTGCAGTCGCCGGCCACGCAGTGTAGCCGGCGACCGGTGCCGGGGTCCAGCGAGCGCCGGTGATGCGCATCGCCCAGCCGAGGGTCCCGCGATCACCGCGTGCCGGTAGGTGTTCGCTCAGCGACGGTTCCGGATGAGTCCGTTCGCTCCGTGGCACGCAAACGCGGCGTTTTCACGGACGCGCGATGCACCGGCGACCGGGTCGTTTCCGGCTGGTGCAGCGAATGCCGATGACGGAATTCCGGCGGCGGCCTTATGATGATTGTCCGGATTGCAGGCAATGTGACTGGTACGGCATTGTCTGCCTTCTTGCGAATCCTTCCGCACCAGGCAGTTGCCGCAGCTGGTGCGGCTGGTACGCCAGCGGCTCGCCTGGGGTGCAGTCTTCGCCCGCAGGCGGGCTCCCAGACCCCCCACGAGGAGAGACTCGATGCAATTTTCCCCGCTCCTGAAGCGCGCCAGCCGCTTCGCGCTGCCGCTGGTCGCCGGCGCAGTGCTGGCCGGCGCCGCCGTCGCGAAGGACATCAGGATCGCCCACGTCTACTCGAAGACCGGCGCGCTTCAGGCCTACGGCGCGCAGACGCAGACCGGGCTGATGCTGGGCTTCGACTACGCGACGGGGGGCACGATGACGGTGAACGGCCGCAAGATCGTGCTGATCGAGAAGGACGACCAGGGCAAGCCCGACGTGGGCAAGGCGCTGCTGCAGGCAGCCTATGCCGACGACAAGGTCGACCTCGCGATCGGGCCGACCTCGTCGGGGGTGGCGCTGGCGTTGCTGCCGGTGGCCGAGGAATACAAGAAGATCCTGCTGGTCGAGCCGGCGGTCGCCGACTCGATCACCGGCGACAAGTGGAACCGCTACGTCTTCCGCACCGGCCGCAATTCGTCGCAGGACGCGATCTCGAACGCGGTGGCGCTCGACAAGGAAGGCGTCTCGGTCGCGACGCTGGCGCAGGACTACGCATTCGGCCGTGACGGCGTGAAGGCCTTCAGGGACGCGCTGAAGAAGGCGAAGATCGTCCACGAGGAATACCTGCCCACCAACACCACCGACTTCACCGCGGGGGCGCAGCGGCTGTTCGACGCGCTGAAAGACAAGCCGGGTCGCAAGGTGATCTTCATCATCTGGGCCGGTGCTGGCAACCCGTTCAAGATCGCCGATCTCGATCCGAAGCGCTACGGCATCGAAATCGCCACCGGCGGCAACATCCTGCCGGCGATGGCCGCGTACAAGGCCTTCCCCGGCATGGAAGGCGCCACCTACTACTACTTCGACATCCCGAAGAACGCCGCCAACAACTGGCTGATCACCGAGCACTACAAGCGCTTCAAGTCGCCGCCCGATTTCTTCACCGCGGGCGGCATGGCCGCGGCGATGGCGGTGGTCGAGGCGCTGAAGAAGACCGGCGGCGACACGAAGACCGAGACGCTGATCAGGACGATGGAAGGCATGAGCTTCGATACGCCGAAGGGCAAGATGACCTTCCGCAAGGAAGACCATCAGGCGATGCAGTCGATGTACCACTTCCGCATCAAGAACGACCCGGCTTTCCCGTGGGGCGTGCCCGAGCTGGTGGACGAGATCAAGCCGGAGGAGATGCAGATCCCGATCCGCAACAAGCGGTGAAGCGCGACGCCGATGCACGGCGCCGCTCGCCCAGCGGCGCCGTGCATCGGCGTGCGGTGAGTGGGGCTGAAGAGCGATGGGACGAACCGGACGGCATACGAGCATGAAGAGCGCGCGCATGCCGCCGACATCGCATCCAACCCGGCTGACGGGAGCCGTTGCGACGATGGGTTCTCCATCGCACGCCGCGACGGTGCAGGACACCGAGTCGGCGACGCGGGCCGGTGCGCTTCGCGAATGGGCCGAGGGGTGGGCCCGCGGCCCCGCCGGCGTGCCTCGAAGCCGCCGAGCAGCGCAGCCGCCGCGGGAGGGGTCGGCGAGCACTGTTCGAGCTCCGAGCCGCAAGGCCCGCAGGGCCGCCGCGGCGAGGGCGAGTTGCGCAGCCGCCCGCGGCGGCGAGCAGCGCAGGGGAGCCGAAGGCCGGCTACGTGGCACGCCGACGGGGCCGCGGGCCCACCCCTCGGCCCATTCGCGAAGCGCACCGGCCCGCGTCGCCGACTCGGCGTCACGCTCAGACCATCGTACGCAACGATGACCCCATCGCTCGAAACGCGGGAGTTGACGGTCCGGTTCGGCGGCCACGTGGCCGTCGACGCGGTGTCGTGCGCGTTCTGGCCAGGCACGCTGACCGCGATCGTCGGCCCGAACGGCGCCGGCAAGACGACCTACTTCAACCTGATCTCCGGCCAGCTCGAGGCCACGGCAGGCCAGGTGTTCGTGGGCGGCGACGAGGTCAGTTCGCTGCCGGCGCCCGAGCGCACGCGCCGCGGCCTGGGGCGCGCCTTCCAGCTCACCAACCTGTTCCCGAACCTGAGCGTGCTGGAAAACGTGCGCCTGGCGGTCCAGGCGCGGCGCGGGCTGGGGTTGAACCTGTGGTCGATCTGGTCGAATCACCGCGCGCTGGTTGCCGAGGCCGAGGCGATCCTGGAGCGGATCGCGCTGGCGGCGCGACGCGATGCGCCGGCGAGCAGCCTGCCGCACGGCGACCAGCGCAAGCTCGAAGTCGGCATCCTGCTCGCGCTCGAGCCGATGGTGTTCATGTTCGACGAGCCGACTGCGGGAATGAGCGTGGACGAAGTACCGGTGATCCTCGACCTGATCCGCGAGATCAAGCGCGACACGAGCAGGACGATCCTGCTGGTCGAGCACAAGATGGACGTGGTGCGTGAACTGTCGGACCGCATCATCGTGCTGCACAACGGCAAGCTGGCCGCCGACGGCGCGCCCGCCGAGGTGATCGCCTCGCCGGTGGTGCAGCAGGCCTACCTGGGCATGCCGGCCGACGACGAAGAGGCGCAGGCGCCCGCGTGAGCGATCGGCCGCTTCTCGCGCTTACCGGGGTGCACACGCACATCGGTGCGTATCACATCCTGCACGGCGTCGACTTCGACGTGCCGGCCGGCCGCACCACGATGCTGCTGGGCCGCAACGGCGCCGGCAAGACGACCACGCTGCGCACGATCATGGGGCTGTGGACCGCGTCCGCCGGCCAGGTGCGCTTCGACGGCGAGGACATCACGAAGCGCGCCACGCCCGGGATCGCGCAGGCCGGCATCGCCTACGTGCCCGAGAACATGGGCATCTTCGCCGACCTCACGGTGCGCGAGAACATGGTGCTCGCGGCGCGCGGCGCGCGCGACGCCGATGCGATCGACGCCGAGCGGCTGCGCTGGATCTTCGAGCTGTTCCCGGCGATGAAGACATTCTGGAACCATCCTGCCGGGCTGCTCTCGGGCGGGCAGAAGCAGATGCTCGCCGTCTCGCGCGCGATCGTCGAGCCACGCAAGCTGATCCTGGTCGACGAGCCGACCAAGGGACTGGCGCCGTCGATCGTGCGCAACATGCTGTCGGCGTTCCGGCAGCTGAAGGCGGCCGGCGCGACCATCCTGCTGGTCGAACAGAACTTCGCGTTCGCGCGCGCGCTGGGCGATTCGGTCGCCGTGATGGACGACGGGCGCATCGTGCACCGCGGTGCAATGGCCGAGCTCGCCGAAGACGAGGCACTGCAGGCCCGCCTGCTCGGCCTGTCGCTCGGGGCGCACCAGTGATCGCGTCCGATCGCCTGCCGCTGCTGCTGGTGCCCGTGCTGGCGCTGGCCGCGCTGCCGCTGGTCGGCAGCCTGCCGACCTGGGTCACGCTTACCGTCGCCGGGCTGGCGATGGGGATGATCGTCTTCATCATCGCGTCGGGCCTGACGCTGGTGTTCGGCCTGATGGACGTGCTGAATTTCGGTCACGGCGTGTTCATCGCGCTGGGCGCATTCGTCGCGGTGTCGGTGCTGGCGCCGATGGGCGGGCTCACGGGCTCGGGCTCGATTGCGGTGAACCTGGTCGCGGTCGGCGCGGCGATGCTGGTCGCAATGGCGGTGGCCGGCGCGATCGGCTACCTCTTCGAACGGCTGATCGTGCGGCCGGTCTACGGCCAGCACCTGAAGCAGATCCTGATCACGATGGGCGGCATGATCATCGGCGAAGAGCTGATCAAGGTGATCTGGGGTCCGGACCAGATTCCGCTGCCGCTCCCCGCAGGTCTGCGCGGCTCCTATCTGCTCGGCGACGCCGCGGTCGAAAGGTACCGCGTCGTCGCGGTGGTGGTGGGTCTCGTGGTGTTCATCGCGATGCTGTTCGTGCTGAACCGCACCAAGATCGGCCTGCTGATCCGTGCCGGCGTTCAGGACCGCGAGATGGTCGAGAGCCTCGGATACCGGATCCGGCGGCTCTTCGTCGGCGTATTCGTGGCCGGCTCGGCCCTCGCGGGCCTGGGTGGCGTGATGTGGGGGCTGTACCAGCAGAACGTCGTCCCGCAGATGGGCGCGCAGGTCAACATCCTGATCTTCATCGTCATCATCATCGGCGGCCTCGGCTCGGCCGGGGGCTGCTTCGTCGGCGCGCTGCTGGTCGGCCTGATGGCGAACTACACCGGGTTTCTCGCGCCGAAGGTGGCGCTGTTCTCGAACATCCTGCTGATGGTGGCGATCCTGCTGTGGCGTCCGCAGGGCCTGTATCCGGTGGCGAAGCGATGATCCGCAGCCTGCTGTCGGCCGACTATCCGCGCAGCCGCCTGGTCGCCGCGATTCTCCTGGCGATCGTGCTCGCGCTCGCGCTGGCGCCGTTCCTGTTTCCGGGCGCCCGTTCGCTCGCGGTGGCCGCGAAGATCCTGGTGTTCGTCCTGCTCGTCGCCAGCTACGATCTGCTGCTCGGCTACACCGGCATCGTGTCGTTCGCGCACACGATGTTCTTCGGCATCGGCGCCTACGGCGTGGCGATCGCGAGCACGCGCATGGGGCCGGGCTGGGACGCGGTTGCGCTCGGCGTTGCCGCCGCGCTCGTGCTGTCGGCGCTGCTCGCGCTGGTGATCGGACTGTTCAGCCTGCGCGTGAAGGCGATCTTCTTCGCGATGATCACGCTGGCGGTGGCCGCGGCGTTCCAGACGCTGGCCTCGCAGTTGTCGGAGTTCACCGGTGGCGAGGACGGCCTCACCTTCAAGCTGCCCGAGTTGCTGCAGCCCTCGTTCGAGCTCTTCGAAGACACGGTGTTCGGCGTGTCGATCGACGGCCGCCTGCTGTCGTATTACCTGCTGTTCTTCGCGGTGCTGGTGCTGTTCCTGGTGCTGCTGCGCATCGTCAACTCGCCGTTCGGGCGCGTGCTGCAGGCGATCCGCGAGAACGACTTCCGCGCCGAGGCGCTCGGTTACCGCACCGTCGTGTTCCGTACGCTCTCGACGGTGCTCGCGGCGATGTTCGCAACGGCGGCCGGCGCGCTGCTGGCGATCTGGCTGCGCTACAACGGCCCGGACACCACGCTGTCGTTCGAGATCATGCTCGACACGCTGCTGATCGTGGTGATCGGCGGCATGGGCACGATGTACGGCGCGGTGATCGGCAGTGCGCTGTTCGTCTTCGCGCAGAGCTACCTGCAGGACCTGATGGGCTGGATCTCGGCCGGCCTCGAGGGCGTGCCGCTCGTCGCCGCGCTGTTCTCGCCCGACCGCTGGCTGCTCTGGCTCGGCGTGTTGTTCGTGCTTTCGGTCTACTACTTTCCCGCCGGCGTGGTCGGCCGGTTGCGGGCGCGCGCGCTCGCGGGCAGGCGGCCTTGATCGCGCGCCGGCGCTCAGGCGTTCCACTGCGCGATCGCCTCGAGCGGCAGGCGCCGCAGCTCTGGCACCTTCGCATCGGGGCGCGGATACCCGACCGGCAACACCAGCACCGCTTTCTCGTTGGTGCCGCGGCCGAGCAACTCGCGCAGGAACCCCATCGGGTTGGGCGTGTGTGTAAGCGTGACCAGCCCCATCATGTGGATCGCGGCGACGAACAGTCCCGCCGCGATCCCGACGCTCTCGTCGACGTAGTAGTTCTTGCGGTGTGAGCCGTCCGGGCGCAGGCCGAACTTCTCGGCAAACAGCACGACTACCCACGGCGCGTCGGTCAGGTGCTCCTTCACATGGTCGGTGCCGAGCGGATGCAGCGCCTCGCGCCACTCGTCGGTCATGCGTTCGCTGTAGGTTTTCAGCTCCTCTTCCTCCGCGGCGGCACGGATCCTCGCCTTCAGCCGGGGGTCGTCGATCGCGACGAAGCGCCATGGCTGCCGGTGGGCGCCCGACGGCGCGGTGCCGGCGGTGAGGATCGCGAGCTCGATCAACCGTTTCGGCACCGGGTCGGTGGCGAAATGGCGCGTGGTGCGGCGCTGATCCATGGTCCGGTAGAACGCCTCTGCCCGGGCGAGCATCTGCGCCTGGGCGATCCGGGTGTAGCCGGGCAGCGGCACGAAGCGCGGCTCGGGCAGATGGCGGGTCAACGCCTTGTAGGCGGGCTCGGCGGGGCTGGCCGGACGGGTGAAGGAGTCGGCGTCTGTCTTGGGCATCGGGGTCTTCGAAGGGTGTAAGGTGAAATGGCGTCGGGCTCGTTGCTCGCGCGAAGCTGTGCCGATACCGCGCGTGAGGCCTTCAGTATGCCGCTGCACGCGCTTTGCCGGGCTGGGGCCGGACCGCAGCCGGTGAGTCCGTCGGAGGGTACGGAAGGACATCGACGATGAGCGCATCCGCCACCACCAGACAGCCGGCCATCTTCTATGGCCACGGCAGCCCGATGAACACGCTCGGGTCGAACCGGCACACCGAGGCGTGGCGGCGCAGCGGCGTCGTGGGCCCGCGGCCGCGCGCGATCCTCGCGATCTCGGCGCACTGGTACCTGAACGAGATCGCGGTGACCGCGATGGCGCGGCCGCGCACGATCCACGATTTCTACGGTTTTCCCGCCGCGCTGCACGCCTTCGATTACCCAGCACCCGGCGATCCTGCGCTGGCCGAGCGGGTGCGTGCGCTGCTGGCGCCGCTGCCGGTACGCACCGACCACGACCGGGGCCTGGACCACGGTACCTGGTCGGTGCTGGCTCACGTCTACCCCGCCGCCGACGTGCCGGTCGTCCAGCTGAGCCTCGACGCACGGCACGACACGGCATTTCATTACGACCTGGGTCGCAGACTCGGAGCGCTGCGCGAGGAGGGCGTGCGGATCGTCGGTAGCGGCAACGCAGTTCACCATCTCGGGTTGCTGGCGCGCCGGGAAGACGCGCTGCCGTACGACTGGGCGCTCGCGTTCGAGGCGCAGGTGCGCGACCGCGTGCTGCGCGACGAAGTCGCGCAACTGATCGACTGCCAGGGATTCGGCGAGGCAGCGCGGCTCGCGGTGCCCACGCCAGAGCACTACCTGCCGATGCTGGTGGTGCTCGGCGCGCGCCGGCCTGACGACCGGGTGACGATTCTCACCGAGGGGATCGAGTCGGGCTCGATCGGGATGCTGTCGTTCGCGCTCGGGCAGGCGGCGGCCTGACCGGGCGGCCGCGGACCGGTTACTTCAGCGCGGCCAGCATGTGCTCGACTGCCGCGCGCACCTGGGCATCGGACAGCTTCGCGTTGCCGCCGCGCGGAGGCATCGCGCGCAGGCCGTCGATCGCGTGCTTGACCAGCGTGTCTTCGCCGGCGGCCATGCGCGGCGCCCAGGCGCCCTTGTCGCCGGTCTTGGGCGCGCCGGCTACGCCGGTGGCGTGGCAGACCATGCAGGTCGCGTCGTAGACCTTCTTGCCCTCCGCGGAGGACGCGGCGCTGGCGGCAGGGGCGGGCGCGGCGGGCGCCGGCGCGGCCGCGGCGGCTGGTGCCGCGGCGGGAGTTGCGGCGGGAGCGGGTGCCGCAGCGGCCGGCGCGGCCGCGGGTGCCGAAGCGGCCGGTGCGCTCGCGTCGGCCAGTTCGAAGCCGGCTACCGGGCGGATGCGCGCTTCGATCGCTTCCGGGGTCATCGCATCGGCTCCGGCGCCGGTGCGGGTGCTGTTGCCGACGAACTTGACGAGAAGCCCGATGATCGTGATCGGCACCACGAAGGCCAGCACGATCACGGTGATCAGCTGCCGGGGAGTCTTGATGAATCCTTGGTTTTCGTCGCTCATTGTTCCGCAGCCGGTTGGGTGAACGAAACGTCGGATTATATATTCCCGCCACTTTTCCTGTGCCGGGCTCGCGAGCAGGCGCCCCGCGTTAGACTGCGCAGGGAAACCTCGCCTCCCGCATCGCAGGGACAACGGGCGGCGCGGGCACCGCCGTGAACACCGGGGTGCGGCATGCAGGGAGGCATTCATGCGGACTGAAACGAACGGGCGTCGGGGTCGGCGAGCCGCAGGCAGGGAATCGAACTCGCGAACAGATCCGATCCGGCGAGGGGCGCTCATGCTCGGTGTGCTGGCGGCCGTGCAGCCCCGCCTGGCGAGCGCGCAGTTTGCGCAGGCACCGCTGGTCGAAGTCTGGAAGAGCCCGACCTGTGGTTGTTGCAAGGACTGGATCGCGCACATGCAGGCCAGCGGCTTTCGCGTCAAAGCCAACGACACCGGCAACACCGCCGCGCGCGCGCGGTTGAAGATCGCCGAGCGCTTCGGTTCCTGCCACACGGCGGTGGTCGATGGCTACGCGATCGAAGGACACGTGCCTGCGAGCGAGATCCGCCGGCTCCTGAAGGAGCGCCCGGCGGCGATCGGCCTGGCGGTGCCGGGAATGCCGATCGGCTCGCCCGGCATGGACGGCCCGGAATACCGCGGGCGCAAGGACGCCTACGACGTGCTGCTGCTTCGCGCCGACGGCGCCGCGTCGGTCTATCGCCGCTACGCCTGACCGGAGCCCGCCTGCGGGTGGGCGACTCTCGGCCGCAGCCGCCTGCGCCGGCGAAAGAGGGGCGACGGCCTCACGGTACAATGCCGGATTCGCGCCCGTAGCTCAGCGGATAGAGTACTGGCCTCCGAAGCCAGGGGTCGCTGGTTCGATCCCAGCCGGGCGCGCCATCCTTCCACGCCCGACGCAACCAGCGGGGCGAGTCGTGGCAGAGCGGGCACGACTCAATCGAAATCCACGATCAGCGGCTCGCGCCCGCACGAGCGCACGAAGGCCACCAGTTCGCCGGGCGCCAGGCCCAGGCTCTCGGTCTGCCGCAGCGGGTGGAAGTTCAGCTGGGCATCCCCCATCAGCGAGGCATCGATCACCACGGTCACCACGCCTTCCGCGTCCTGCAGCAGGCCCAGCGGCGTGAGCGTGCCCGGCTGCACGCCCAGCAGCGCCTGCATGCGCTCGCCGGTCACGAAGCTCAGGTGTCCCTTGCCGCCCATCAGTGCCGATGCGGTCTTCAGGTTCAGCGCACGGTCCTCGTGGATCGCCAGCAGGAAGTGCCGACCCTTGCGGTCCTTGAGCAGCAGGTTCTTGGTGAAGGTGCCACTCATGCGTCCGCGCAGTGCCTTGCCTTCCTCGACGGTCGCGTGCGCGGGGTACGGCACTACCTTCGCGTCGATGCCCAGCGTCTCGAGGCGCTCGAACAGGCGCCGGTATGCGGCGCCATCGGCCGCCGCCTGCGGCGCCGTCTCCATGGTCTTCTCCACCATCATGCCCTCGCCTTTACGGTGTCCGATCGCTGACGCGCACCCAGCCACACCAGCGACAGCGCCGCCAGCGCAAGCCAGGGAACGAGCACCAGGTTCATCGTCTCCCACCCCAGCGCTTCGAGCATTCCGCCTGCGGCGAACGAACCGGCCAGCCCGACGACGAAGATCGTCATGTCGTTGATCGCCTGCGCGCGGGCTCGCTCCGCGGGCGCGTATGCGGTGGTGAGCAGCGTGGTGCCGCCGATATAGAGGAAGTTCCAGCCCACGCCGAGCAGGACGAGCGCCGCGGAGAACGAGCCGAAGCCGGTTCCGGTGAGCGTCATCGCGATATGGCCCGCGAAGAGCACGACGCCGGTGAGCATGATGCGCAGCACGCCGAAGCGCGCAATCAGCGAGCCGGTGAAGAACGACGGCGCGAACATGCCCAGCACGTGAAGCTGGATGACGGTGGCCGCGGTGCCCAGATCGTGGTGATGGTGCAGCATCGCGATCGGCGTGGCGGTCATCGCGAGGATCATGATGCCGTAGCCGGTGGCGGCGCCGAAGAGCGCGACCAGGTAGGTGGGCTGCGCGACCATCCGCTGCCACGGCCGGGCCTGCCCGTGCGCGGCTTCGGCCTCGATCGCCGCCGGGATTCGCAACGCCAGAAGAACGCCGGCGGCCACCAGTGAGACGAGGGCCAGGATCAGGAACGAGCCGAGATACTCGGGTTGCAGGAGCGGCCCTCCCAGGCGCCCGAGCAGCGGGCCGGCCAGCGCGGCCACCACGCCGCCCGCCATGACGAGCGAGATCGCGCGCGGACGGTACGCAGCGTCGGCCACCTCGCTGGCCGCGAAACGGTAGAACTGCGCGAACGCCTGGTAGCTGCCGACGAGAAAAGTGCCTGAAGCCAGCAGCGGCAGCGAGGCTGCGTAGACGCCCAGGGCCGACACGAGTCCGCCGGCCGCGCCGAGCAACGCCCCGAGCACGAACCCGGCGCGACGTCCGATGCGCGCCATCCACATCGAGGCGGGGAACATCATCGCGGCGGTGCCGACGAACATCGTCGCGATGGGCAGGGTGGCCCATTGCGGCGCGCTCGCGATCTTCGCGCCGGCCAGGCCGCCGATCGTCATGACCAGCACCGAGGCGGTCTGGAACAGCGCCTGGGCGATCGCCAGGATCAGCACCTGGCGATGCATGAGGGTCTTCGTCCTCCTTGCGGGCATTGCGGAATCAGTGTTCGAGTAGTTGTCCGCTTGCCTGCCATTCGGTGACGCCTTCGGAAATCCGGCGGGCGGCGAAGCCCCGGCGCCGCAGCAGCCTTACCGCTTCGTCCGACATGAGGCAGAACGGCCCGCGGCAATACGCGACGATTTCCTTGCCGGGCGGCAACTCGGCGAGACGCCTGCGCAGCTCGGCCAGCGGCATCGAGCGCGCGAACGGGAGGTGTCCGGCTTCGTACTCGGCCGCCGGACGGACGTCGAGGACGAGCACGTCGCCGTTGCGCGCCTTTGCGAGCAGCGACTCACGACTCTCGGCATCGAGGTCTTCGGCGCAGGAGGCCATCTCGTCCAGCGCGAGTCGCAGCTCGACCAGGCGCTCCTCGGCCACCTCGCGCAGCGTGCGCGACAGTTGGGCGACCTCCGGGCCGCTCAGGCGATAGCGGATGAACTTGCCGTCGCGGCGCGTCTGTACCAGGCGCGCCTCGCGAAGCGCCTTCAGGTGGGCGCTCGCAAGGCGCATGTCGATGCGCGCCTCTTTCGCGAGCGTCTCGACCGTCTTCTCGCCTTGCGCGAGCAGGTCGATCAGCTCGAGACGCTTGGGACTCGAGATCGCCTTCCCGATTCGGGCGACCTGCTCGTAGAGCCAGACTCGGGAAATGCTGTGCATCAAAACAATCTAATGAATATTGGATTGTCTGTAAAGCCTGGGGCGAAGCGGACTAATATGTCCGGGAATGTGTCCAGCGACTCCGATCCCGCCTCCGCCGCCCATGACCGAACCCGTCCGCCGCCTCGACTTCGGCCGCGTCAGCGTCTTCTTCGGCGAGAAGTCGGGCAAGTATCCCGACGGCAACCAGGTGATCGTGCGCGGCGCCGACACGCGCGTCGCGTTCGACACGCCGCTGGTGGCCAACCGCATCGGGCCCGAGTTCGACGAGGCCGAACTGGTGATCCTGGGTCACGCGCACGAAGACCACATGGCCGGGCTGCACCGGCTGCCGAAAGCGGCAGTGCAGGTGCACGAACTCGATCTCGAGGCGGTGCGCAGCTGGGAAGGGCTGCAGCGGCACTACGGGCTGTCGGCGGACGTCGCCGCACCGATGCTGGAGCTGATTCGGCACGAGTTCTTCTACGTGCCGCGCCCTGACGCGACCGCCTACCGCGACGGCACGGTGTGGGAGCTCGGCGGCTCGCGGGTGCGTGCGATCCACATGCCGGGCCACACCTCGGGCCACAGCGTGCTGCTGGTCGAGCCCGAGGGCGTGGCTTTCCTCGGCGACATCGAACTGAGCGGGTTCGGGCCGTACTACGGCGACGCCACCTCCAGTCTCGGGGCATTCCGGCGCACGCTCGCGCGGGTGGCCGACCTGCCGGCCACGGTCTGGGTCACTTCGCACCATCGCGGGGTCTACACCGATCGCGGCGCGTTCCTGAAGGCGCTCGCTGCCTACGCCGCCAGCCTCGACGAGCGCAGCGAGCGGCTGCTCGGGATGCTGGCCGACGGACCGAAGACGCTCGAGGAACTGGTCGCGATCCGGCTGATCTACCCGCTCGATTACCAGGAAGTATGGGTCGACGGCGCCGAGCGACGCACGATCGAGCAGCATCTCGACGAACTGCTCGCCGCCGGTCGCGTCACGACCGACGGACACGGGCGGTTCGCGCGCTGCTGAGCAGTCTCGACGCCGCGGCGCACGGTATCCTTCGGTGATGAAGCTCGCTGCCGTGTCCACTTTCGTCGCCGGCGTACCGGCCGTACCCCGCATCGTTCGCAGGTTTGCTCGCGGCGTGCTGCTCGCGGCGTGCTCGCTGTGCGCGGCACCGGCTTTCGCCTGGAGCAACCACGCGCTGGCCACTGCGCCCGCGCTCGAGGCGATGCCCGAATTCGCCGGACTTGCGCCGGTGAAGGTCGAGTCGCTCGAATCGTTCCTCGCCGCGCAGGGCGCGGGCCTGGAGAAAGTGCTCGACGAGCAGGAGCGCTGGGCGCGCGAGCACGTGATCGCGTATCCGCCCCGGCCCGAGGCACTGCGGTTCGTGGCCGCCGACGCGGCCGACGCGGCCGAGTTGCGCCGGCGCTTCGTGGCGGCCGTGCGCATTTCGCCCGAGATGCCGCTCAGCCTCTTCCTGCAGCGCAAGCCCGGCGCCCCGGTCGACGACGGCCGCGCGCCGCTGCCGGCACGCGAGGCAACCACGCTGCCGCGCGATACCGCGATCGAGGCGGTGAAATTCGCCGCGCTGCGCGAGGGCGAGCAGGTCGCACCGATCGACGTGGTGGCGAGCGCGTCCGACGAGCCCGACTACGGGCTGGACCTCGGCCTGTGGGAAGACAACGGCACGTCGCAGGGCCGCGCCTACGGCTTCGGCAAGCAGCCGTTCGGCAACCCGGCGCTCGACTTCGGCACGCAGGCGCCGTTTCACATGGGCTTCTACCACGAGTCGCGAATCGTCTACGCGGCGGCCGGCTTCCTGAAGCGCACCTACCCCGAGTACCGCGTGCACCTGTGGAAGACGCTGGCACTGCACGCGCTGCGCACCGGCCACGACTACTGGGGCTGGCGCTTCGCCGGCTGGGCGATGCACTACCTGCAGGATCTCACGCAGCCGTATCACGCGCGGGTGCTGCCGGACGTGAGCACGGTGCGAATGCTGTGGATCAACACGCTGTACCTGGCCGGCTGGCCGGATGCGCGCAACAGCGCGGTGACGCTGGTGTCGAACCGGCATCTAGCGTTCGAGAACTTCCAGCGCACCGCGCTGCTCGCCGGTTACCGCGAACGCAGCCGTGCAGCCGCACTGTTCGACGCGCTGGCCGGGGCGGGCGCGGCCTCCGACCCGCAATACGACGACGGCACTGCGCGCGCGGCGGTTTCGCTGCGCGCGGCCGGAGCAGCCGACGCGCTCGACCGGACGATCACCGCGTCGCTGCCGGCGCGCTACGTGAGCGACCCGTCGTTCGAGTTCGGCGCATCCGAGCGCGGCATCGATCTCTTCACGTCGTTGTCGCGCGACGATCCCGCGGCGCGCGACGCGCTGTCGCGCGCGCTCGCGCCGCGGCTGGCCGACTACGGCGCGTACACGCGCGCGCTGGTGCGCAGCCTGCTCACCGCACGCTGATCAGCCATCGGCTTCGTAACTCGCGAGGGTCAGGTCGGCGGCCGCCTCGCGGATCGGGATCGGTGCGTGGCAGGCGGCCGAGCGGTGCCAGCCATCGATCGACGCGAGATCGGGAAAGCGCACCACGACGGTTTCGGTGTACGGCTGCTCGCCGGCGAGCACGTCGGCGCGCCGGCCGCGAAACAGCAGTTCGCCGCCCCAGGGGGCGAGCGTGGCCGGCACGCGGCTGCGGTATTGCGCCCAGCGCGCCGCATCGCGCACGTTGACGTGACCGATCAGGCGGGCGGGCATCTCAGCTCCCTTTCAACTGTTCGAGGGGCAATTCGGTCGTGCGCTTGATTTCCTGCAGCACGACGCTCGACTCGACGCTGCGCACGCCGGGCACGCGCATCAGCCGGTGCATCATGAACTGGGCGAACGCTTCGAGGTCGGCGGCGACGATGCGCAACTGGTAGTCGTAGGGGCCGGTGACCGAGTAGCACTCGAGCACCTCGGGCATTGCCGCCACCGCGCGGTCGAACGCGTCGTTGTGCGCTTCGCCGTGCCGCTGCAGCGACACGCGGGTGAATGCCGTCACGGTGAGTCCGACCTTCGCGGGCCTCAACAGCGTGACGCAGCGGTCGATCAGGCCCGCCTCCTGCAGCCGCTGGATGCGGCGGCTGACCTGCGAGGCCGACAGGTGCACGCGTTCGCCGAGCTGCGGATTGGTTGCGTGACCGTCGTGTTGCAGTGCCGCAAGCAGCTGGAGGTCGATCTTGTCGAGGTCGAGCACGGTCATGGCTCCGGATCTGCCAAATGATGCACGAACCGTGTGCTGGCTGCCAGATCGGATGCGAAAGTCGCGCGGACCTTGCGTGCCGCCGCGCCTAGCATTGGTTGCATCGACTCACGGTTGCCGCTCGATGCAGGCCATCCCATGAACGCACCCGATCGCCTGTTCGTTCCGCCCGCGCCGCTGCGCGTCGGCTACCGCCTCGAAGACAGCCTCGCCGCGAGCTCCGGACCGATCTTCATCACCGGCACCCAGGCCCTGGTGCGCCTGCCGCTGATGCAGCGCGCGCTCGATGCAGCCCGCGGGCTCGACAGCGCCGGTTTCGTGAGTGGCTACCGGGGATCGCCGCTCGGAGCCTACGATCAGCAACTGTGGCGTGCCCGCGAGCGGCTCGACGCCGCGAACGTGCGTTTCCTGCCGGCGGTGAACGAGGAACTGGCGGCAACCGCGGTGCTCGGCTCGCAGCAGGTGGAGTGCGACCCGCAGCGCACGGTGCCTGCCGTGTTCGGGCTCTGGTACGGCAAAGGGCCGGGCGTCGATCGCGCGGCCGATGCGCTCAAGCACGGCCACGCGCGCGGCGCCTCGCCGCACGGCGGCGTGCTGGTGGTGGCGGGCGACGACCACGGCTGCGTGTCCTCGTCGATGGCGCACCAGAGCGACTTCACGATGATCTCGTGGCGCATGCCGGTGCTGAGTCCGGCGAGCGTTGCCGAACTGATCGAGTTCGGGCTGTACGGCTGGGCGCTGTCGCGTCACTCGGGCGCCTGGGTCGGCATCAAGGCGATCTCCGAGGTGGTCGAGAGCGCAGCCACCGTCGACCTCGATGCGCTGCACACGCACTTCGAAGCTGTGGGCGCGCCCGGCCTGCACTACCGCCCCGACGACACGCCGGGCGCAGGGCTCGAGGCCCGGATGGTGCAGCGCCTCGACGCAGTGCGCGAGTTCGCCCGTCTGCAGCCGATCGACCGGACGATCTGCGCGCCGCGCGACGCGCGGCTGGGCATCGTCACCTGCGGCAAGGCGCACTTCGACCTGCTGGAGGCCTTGCGCCGCATCGACATCGGGCTGGCCGACCTGGAGCGCGCCGGCATCCGCTTCTACAAGGTGGGTCTCGCGTATCCGATCGAGCCGACGCGCATGCTCGCGTTCGCGCGCGGACTCGACGAGGTGCTGGTGGTCGAGGAAAAAGGGCCGGTGGTCGAGCAGCAGATGCGGGCGCTGCTCTACGATGCGCCGGCCGGCTCGCGCCCGCGCATTCTCGGCAAGTGCGGGCCCGACGGGGCGCCGCTGCTTGCCGAGATCGGCGAACTGCGCCCGTCGCGCGTGCTGCCGGTGCTTGCCGAATGGCTGGCGCGCCACCGTCCCGAACTCGACCGGCGCGACCGCGTGGTCGAGTTCGTGCGCCCGCCGCTGCCCTCGAACGCGGCCGACAGCGTGCGTCGCGTGCCGTACTTCTGTTCGGGCTGTCCGCACAATACGTCGACGGTGGTGCCGGCGGGCTCGCGCGCGCTGTCGGGCATCGGCTGCCACGCGATGGCCATGTGGATGGATCGCGACACGAGCGGCCTGATCCAGATGGGCGGCGAGGGCGTCGACTGGATCTCGCACGCGCAGTTCACCCGCGCGCCGCACGTGTTCCAGAACCTGGGCGACGGCACCTACTTTCACTCGGGCTACCTGGCGATCCGCCAGGCGGTGGCGGCGGGCACCGCGATCACCTACAAGATCCTGGTCAATGATGCGGTGGCGATGACCGGCGGACAGCCGGCCGACGGCGTGGCCACCGTCGATTCGATCGCGCGGCAGGTGCGCGCCGAGGGCGTGCAACGCATCGCGGTGGTCTCGGACGAGCCGCGCAGGCATGCGGGTCGCGAAGACCGCTTTCCGCCGGCCACGAGCTTTCACGATCGCACCGAACTCGACGCGGTGCAGCGCGAGCTGCGCGCCACGCCCGGCGTCACCGTGCTCTTGTATGACCAGACCTGCGCCGCCGAGAAGCGGCGCCGGCGCAAGCGCGGCACGCTCGCCGACCCCCCGCGCCGGCTGTTCATCAACGAGGCGGTGTGCGACGGCTGCGGCGATTGCGCGGCGAAGTCGAACTGCCTCTCGGTGGTGCCGGTCGAGACGCCGCAGGGGCGCAAGCGGCAGATCGACCAGTCGTCGTGCAACAAGGACTATCGCTGCGCCGACGGCTTCTGCCCGAGCTTCGTGACGGTGCAGGGCGGCGGCCTGCGCCGGCCGGCCGCGACGCTGGACCCCGAGCGGCTCGCGCTCGCGCTCGAAGCGGTGCCCGAGGTCGAACCGGTGAACTGGCGCGGGCCCTATGACCTGCTGGTCACCGGCGTAGGCGGCACCGGCGTGGTCACCGTGGGCGCGGTGATCGCGATGGCGGCGCACCTGGAGGGCAGGCACGCGTCGGTGCTCGACTTCATGGGTTTCGCGCAGAAAGGGGGCAGCGTGCTCTCGCACGTGCGCCTGGCGGCGAGCGCCGACGCGCTGAACCAGGCACGCATCGACACCCAGCAGGCCGACGCGGTGCTGGCCTGCGACGCGGTGGTGGCCGCGAGCGACGACGCGCTGCAGTCGGTGAGCCACGGGCGTACCCGCATCGTGGCCAACCGGCACGTGCTGCCGGTGGCCGCGCAGGTCACCGATCCGGACGCGCCGCTGCCGGTGGATGCGCTGCTGCAGAAGCTCGTCGCCGCCGCGGGCGAGGGTGGGCTCTCGGTGTGCGACGCGCACGCGATCGCCGGACGTGCGCTCGGCGACACGATGGCCACCAACATCGTGATGCTCGGCTACGCGTGGCAGCGCGGCATCGTGCCGCTCTCGCGTGCGGCGATCGAGCGCG
Organism: Burkholderiales bacterium; assembly: GCA_003577305.1. Taxonomy (GTDB): domain Bacteria; phylum Pseudomonadota; class Gammaproteobacteria; order Burkholderiales; family Burkholderiaceae_E; genus Zeimonas. Next base: position 47,704 of record QEVL01000001.1, on the reverse strand, counting down.
CGCTGGAACTGAACGGCGTGGCGGTCGAGGCGAACCTGCGGGCGTTTCGCATCGGGCGCCTGGCGGCGCACGACGCCCGGGCGCTCGAGGCGGTGCTCGGCGGCGTGGCGGCCGGGAACAACGCGGACGAAGCGCAGCCGGAGTCGCTGGAGGCGCTGATGCAGCGGCTGGGCGGCGAACTGGTCGACTACCAGGGCGCCGGCCACGCGGCGCGGCTGCGCCGCCTGGTCGAAGCGGTTGCCGCGGTGGAAAGCCGCCTGCGCGCGCCCGGCGTGCAGCTCGATCTGGCCGCCACCGTGGCGCGCAACTACGCGAAGCTGCTGATGTACAAGGACGAGTACGAAGTGGCGCGACTCTACTCTTCGGAGCGGTTCCGCCGCGCGCTGCAGGCGCAATTCGAAGGCGACTACACCCTGAGCGTGCTGATGGCGCCGCCGCTGCTCGCGCGGCGCGGCCCCGACGGGTTGCCGCGCAAGATACGTTTCGGCCGCTGGGTGTTCCCGGTGCTGCGCGCACTCGCCGCGGTGCGCCGCGTGCGCGGCACGCCGTTCGATGTCTTCGGGTACACGCACGAGCGACGCATCGAGCGTGCGCTGCCCGCCGACTACGCGGCGACCATCGAAGCGATGCTGCCGGGGCTGGACGCCGACCGGCTGGAACTGGCCACGCGGTTCGCGGACATACCGGCGTCGATCCGCGGCTTCGGGCACGTGAAGCTGCGCAACCTGCGCGAGGCCAAGCGGCGCGAGGCGGCGCTGGCGCGGCGGCTCGGGGTGGTGCCGGTGGTGTCCGAAGTGGTGCGCGAGGCGCTGGCGCAGGATGCAACGGGCAGCGCTGCGCGGAGCGGCATGTCGGCGGGTTCGCACGGCGCGTGAGAGGGCGGTCGGCGCGCGTCTTGCGCGGATGGGCGCCAGGATGCCAGGAGGAATGCCAGGTCGTGTCGGTCGAGAAAGCCCCGGTGGCGACAAGCACATTCCGGCGCGGATGTGGACAGGTTCCGAAAGCAATGGCCGCGCCTGGTGCACCGCCATGTCCATGCTTGCACTTATCGTAGAAGTGCTATCATCGCCATGTGAACAGCAAACAGCGTCGTACGCTCGAGGCCGTATGGTCCGATCCGGTCAACGGCAACATCGAGTGGGCACGAATCGAGTGCCTGCTCGTTGCCCTTGGCTGCCGCCTGGTTGAGGGACCAGGTTCGTCGGTGACGTTCGAATGGCAAGGCCTGAGAGCAACCTTTCACCGTCCGCATCCCGGCAAAGAGGCTCTTCGTTACCGAGTGAAGGCAACCCGTGAGTTGCTGCAACGGATGGGAGTAAAGCCATGACCAACACGATGACCTATCGTGGCTATGTAGCGAGTATGACCTTCGATGCCGAAGACAAGATCATCGTCGGTCGCGTTCTCGACGTGGACGACATCATCTCGTTCCACGGTGAATCGATCCTGGAGTTCGAGGCGAACTTTCACGCCGTAGTGGACGACTACATCGCGGCTTGCGAGAGCCTTGGCAGCGAACCGGAGAAGCCCGCCAGCGGCAAGCTCATGCTGAGGGTGTCTCCCGGCGTCCATGCTGCCGCTCTCAAGGCTGCCGCCCGTAGCGGCACCAGTCTGAACAAGTGGGCCGAGGAAGCCTTGAGCGCTGCGAGCCGTCGAAGCGCCGGTGCAAGAGCACGGCGGGCGAAACCCAACCCTTCGCCGAAGCAGACACGCTCCGGCCTTCGGTCCGGGCGTGCCGCTTGACTCGAACGGTTCGCCGCCAGGAGCGACGCACCCTGACTGCGTCCCGGGGCGGCGCACTGCTGAACCGGCGCAGCCGCTCCGAAGTCGGGAGGTTCGATGATCGAGATCGCGGTTGCGCTGGTCGTGGCGCTCTATGCCGGGTGGGCGTACCTGCTCTACCGACTGCACCGGCGCCTCGCCGCCGTCGATCCGGCGCTCTCCGAGCGGATCGGAAAGCCTTCGCTCTTCTGGACGCCTTTCAACGGCCATGCCGATCTCGTCCGGCTCGTCCGGCAGCGCGCTCCCGGCAGCGGCCGTTACGCGGTCCTGGAAGCGCAGATCCGCCTCATGCGCGTCTGGGCCGTGGCCACCATCGCGGCCACTGCGTGGATGCTCTGGGTCTATGCGCACACGCCGGCGGCTGCGCAGGCGCGCGTCGTCGGCAGCGAGCACTTCGCCACGACGCTCGCCGGCGTCGCGAACCCGGTCGCGGCGCACGGCAAGGGCAGCCCCGAGTCGCACCGGATGCCACGCCGGGACGCGGGTCCCATGCAGGTCGGGCATCCGCGACCATGATCGGGCGCGTGCCTGCGAACGACGCCCGGGCTGGCCGGATTGCGCGAGCAGCCGGCGCGTACTTCGGCATCGTCTTCGGTGCCGGCTTTCTCCTGGGGCTCGTGCGTGTTCCGCTCGTCGTGCCTGCGATCGGCGAACGCCACGCGGAACTCGCCGAGATGCCGTTCATGTTCGTCGCGATCGTCCTGGCCGCCAGGTTCGTGTTGCGCCGGTTCGCCGGCGTGGGCACCCGCCGGCGCTGGGCGGCGGTCGGCCTCGTCGCGCTCGCCCTGCTCCTCGCGGCGGAGTGGCTGCTGGCGGTGGCGCTGTCGGGCCAAAGCGTGGCGAGCTACGTCGCCGCGAAAGACCCGGTCTCCGGCGCGGTGTATCTCGCCATGCTCGTCGTCTTCGCGTCGATGCCCTGGCTGCTGTGGCGCGCAGGAAGTCGAGGCCGACCGCGAGACGGGTCGTGACCGATCGCCTCGTTCCCGAGATCCGGCGGATCCGCCGCCGGCCGGCAAGGCGGGTTATGCTCCGCCCATCATGGCAACCTCGAACAGCTGGTTCTTCTGGGCCGCCCTGTCGGCGGTCTTCGCCGCGATGACCGCGATCTTCGCCAAGGTCGGCATCCAGGGCGTCGACTCCGACCTCGCGACGCTGGTGCGCACCTTCATCATCCTGTTCGTGCTCGCGGCGTTCATCTGGCTCGCGGGAAAGTGGAGCAATCCGTTCGAGCTCCCGTCGCGGACCTGGCTCTTTCTCGGGCTGTCGGCGCTGGCCACCGGCGCTTCGTGGGTGTGCTACTTCCGCGCGCTGCAGATCGGTGACGCATCGAAGGTCGCTCCGGTGGACAAGTTCAGCGTGGTGCTGGTCGCCATCTTCGCATTCGCGTTTCTCGGCGAGCGGCCGTCGGGGCGCGACTGGCTCGGCATCGCGCTGGTCGCCGGCGGCGTGCTCGTGCTGGCGCTGCGGAGGTAGTCGATGAGCAGCACGCTCACCAAGCTCGCGCTCGGCATGATGGGCAGGCTGCGTCCGCGCCCTGCGATCGGCGATGCGGCTGCGTCGATCGTGCTGCCGCCACCCGAGGCGAGCGGCGGCATGCCGCTGATGGAAACGCTCGCGCTGCGCCGCTCGTCGCGCGAGTTCGCGCACGTCGAGTTGCCGCTGCCGCTGCTGTCGAGCCTGTTGTGGGCCGCCTGGGGTTGCAACCGTCCCGACGGCGGACGCACCGCGCCGTCGGCGCTGAACGCGCAGGAAATCGACGTCTACGCGGCGTTGCCCGGCGGGGCGTATCTGTACGACGCCGACGAGCATGCGCTGCGCCTGGTCGCGAAGGCCGATCTGCGGCGCGTCACCGGTTACCAGGACTTCGTCGACGAGGCGCCGCTCGACCTGGTCTACGTGGCCGATCACCGGCGCATGGCCATGGTCCCGGTAGCCCAGCGCGAGAGCTTCGCATCGGTCGCGGTCGGCGCGATCGCGCAGAACGTCTATCTGTTCGCCGCCGGCAACGGGCTGGCGACCGTGATCCGCGCCTGGATCGATCGCGACGCGATCGCCGAAGCGCTCGGGCTGGCGCACGACCAGCAGGTGCTGCTGTCGCAGACGGTCGGCTATCCGGCCAAAGGCTGACACACGCGCTGCCAGACGGCGATTCCGTCGCGTTCGATCCGGCCCGTGATACCCGCGCAACGAGGACCCTGCGGATGCGACCCTGGATCTTCCTTTCGGTGGCCATCGTCAGCGAGGTGGCCGCGACTTCGGCGCTGAAGGCGTCCGAGGGGTTTTCCCGTTTCTGGCCGTCGCTCGTCGTCGTGGTCGGGTACGGCCTGGCCTTCTACTTCCTGTCGCTCACGCTGCGGACGATTCCGGTGGGAGTGGCCTATGCGATCTGGTCGGGCGCCGGCGTCGCGCTGGTGGCGCTGATTGCCTGGCTGTTCTTCGGGCAGGCGCTGGATGCGCCCGCTGTGCTGGGGCTGCTGCTCATCGTCGCGGGCGTCGTCGTGCTCAACGTTTTCTCCCGGACGGTGTCGCACTGACGCACGGCCCGGCGTCAGCGGCCGTCGTGCCCTCCGGATGCGCGCGTACGCTGGCGCATTCCGAGCCACGCGAGCGACGCGGCTGCCGAAGCCAGCCAGGGAACGAGCGCCAGGTTCATCGTCTCCCACCCCAGCGCTTCGAGCATTCCGCCTGCGGCGAACGAACCGGCCGGCCCGACGTCCGATGCGCGCCATCCACATCGAGGCGGGGAACATCATCGCGGCGGTGCCGACGAACATCGTCGAGGAGCAGCGAGGGTGGCAGGTGGGGCGGCCAATATGGCGACACCCGGATCACGGGTAAAGCCGAATCGCCTGCTGGACAGCGAAATCCTCGGGCCGACTGCTCGGCGCGTCGCCTGATCGTGCATCATCGGGGGCACGCGGAGCAACCGCGACGCGGGAAAAGGGGAGAACATGAACGGCGATCCGCAGGTGATACGGCAACTGGACGAATACCTGTCGTTCGAGCTGACCGGGCACCGGCAATACCTGCTGAACGCGGCGACCTGCCGGCACTGGGGCTTCGCACGCCTTGCCGCTGCGCAGCAGGCATACAGCGAAGAGGAAACGACCCACGCCGCGCGCATCATGGCCAGAATCCTGCTGCTGGGCGGCGCTCCGTCGATGGGAAGCCCGCGCGCGGTCGAGTCGCGCGACACCGTGGCAAAGCAACTGGAGAGCGATCGCGCCCTCGTGAGCGCCGCGATCGATCACCTGCGCGCCGCGATCGGCATCTGCGAGCGCGGTCACGACTTCGCCAGTCGCGACCTGATGGCGCAGATGCTCGACGACGAGGAACTCCATCTGGACTGGCTGGACAGGCAACTCGGCCTGATCGCCAGGGTCGGGCTGCAGGAGTATCTCCAGGCACAGATGTGAATTCCTCCTGATCGCGCCGGGCGCAGCGCACTGCGCGGCGTCCGGTTTCCATCACGATCCCGCGCTCTCATGCTCGTACAACGCATCCTCTCGATCATCCTGCCGGTGTTCATCACGATCGCGTTCGGCTACGGCTATGCCCGATGGCGCGGCGAGGCCGTGCGGCTCGAGATGGCAGCGGTGAACCGCGTCAGCATCGACGTGCTGTGCCCGTTGCTGGTGCTCACCGCCTTCGCGTCGAAAGACTTCGACCTGGCCGCCAACCTCAACCTGATCGCGGCCGGCATCCTGATCTCGCTCGGTTCCGGGCTGCTGGCCTGGCCGCTCGCGCGTCTGCTGGGCTACGACGTGCGCACTTTCCTGCCGCCGATGATGTACAACAACTGCGGCAACATGGGGCTGCCGCTGGCTGCGCTGGCCTTCGGCGCGACCGGCCTGCCGGCAGCCGTGGCCCTGTTCATGGCCGGCAGCCTCGTCTACTTCTCCGTCGGCATCAAGATCATCGAGAGCGGGCGCGGCGGCGGCGGCAGGACCTCGTTGAAGTTCCTCACCAGCCCGATGATGATCGCGATGATCGCCGGCATCGTGCTCGCGGCGACGCGCGTGCCGATTCCCGAGGGCCTCTTCAAGTCGATGCAGATGCTGGGCGAGGCCTGCATACCGCTGATGCTCTTCGCACTCGGCGTGCGGATGCTCGACGTGAGTCTAAGGAGCTGGCAGATCGGCCTGGTCGGCGCGATCGCCTGTCCGCTGTCGGGCGTCGCGGTCGCCTGGCTGCTCGACAGCCTGTTCGCGTTCAGCGCGGAACAGCGCGGGCAGCTCTACCTCTTTGCCGCGCTGCCGCCGGCGGTGCTATGTTTCCTCGTCGCCGAGCAGTTCGGCCAGGAGCCGGACAAGGTCGCCGCGATCGTGCTGCTCGGCAATCTCTCCGCGATCGCCTTCGTGCCGCTCGGCCTGTGGCTGGGCCTGGCCAGATGAAGGAACGGCGGCGCGGCCCGCGTGCCGGTTTCCGTTGCCCGAACCCCGATGCCCCGCTTCCTCCGCGTCGCCGTGCAGAACCTGCGTGACCTGCTGGTCACTGCCGGACCGTTCGTGCTGATCGCCGTGGGCCTGCTCGCGGCCGCCTACTGGTACCTGCAGCCGGCGCCGCCGAAGACCGTGACGCTCGCCACCGGTCAGGAGCAGGGCGCCTACGCCGAGTTCGGCCAGCGCTACCGGTCGTGGTTCGCGCGCCACGGGATCGAAGTGCGACTGCGCACCACCCAGGGGGCCGCCGAGAACCTGGAGCTGCTGCGCGATCCCGGCTCGGGCGTGCAGGTGGCGTTCGTCCAGGGCGGCGCCGATGCGCAGTCGACGCTGCCCGGCCAGCCGAAGGACGATGGGCTGGTCGCGCTCGGCAGCCTCTTCCACGAACCGGTGTGGCTGTTCTATCGCGAAGACGCCGCCCGAACGCGGCTGCGGCGCGACGCGATCGAGCGCCTCGCCGACCTTCGTGGCTGGCGCCTGAACGTCGGTACGCCGGGCAGCGGCGTGCCGAATCTCATGGCACGCCTGTTCGAGGCCAACAACATCGATCCGGCGACGGTGCAGTTGCGCACGCTCGGCGAGACGCCGGCGGTCGTCGCGATGCTGGGCCGCGACGTCGACGCGGTGGTGTTCGCAACGGCTCCGGAATCGATGCTGGTGCAGATGCTGCTGCAGACGCCGGGCGTGCGGCTCTACGGCTTCGAGCAGGCCGAGGCGTACTCGCGCCGCTATCCGTTCCTCAGCCCGGTGACGCTGCCGCGCGGCGTGGTCGACCTGGCGCGCGACCTGCCGCCGCGCGACGTGCCGCTGGTGGCGCCCACCGCGATGCTGGTGGCGCGCGACGACATCCATCCGGCGCTGGTGCAGCTGTTCGTCCAGGCTGCGCGCGCGATCCACGGCGAGGCGGGCTGGTTCCAGCGCCGCGGCGAGTTCCCGTCGGAGCGCTCGCTCGAGTGGCCGCTCGCGCGCGAGGCCGAGCGCGCGCTGCGCAGCGGCACGCCGTGGCTGCAGCGCTACCTGCCCTTCTGGCTGGCGAACCTGGTCGACCGGATGTGGGTCGTTCTCGTGTCGATCATCGCGGTGCTGATCCCGCTGTCGCGCGTCGTGCCTCCGCTCTACGAGTTCAAGGTGCGCTCGCGCATCTTCCGCTGGTACGGCCAGTTGCGCGACATCGAGGAGAGCGTGGACGAGCGCGAGGACGCCACGCACCGGCTGATCGAGCGGCTCGACCAGCTCGAGTCGCGCGTCGAGCGCCTGACGGTGCCGCTGTCGTATGCCGACGAACTCTACGCGCTGCGCGGACACATCCGGATGGTGCGCGACCGGATCCGAGGTGCGGCGCAGCCCGAAGCCCCCTCGATGACAGCCCTCACCGGCAAGGAGACACGATGACCGACCTGATCCGGGTGGCGCGCGACGGCGCGATCGCCACCGTCGTCCTGAACCGCGCCGACAAGCTCAACGCGATGACCAGACCGATGTGGCAGGGGCTGGGCGACGCGATCCGCGAGCTGTCGGCCGACGATGCGCTGCGCTGCATCGTGGTGCGGGGCGCGGGGGAGAAGGCGTTCTCTCCCGGCAACGACATCGCCGAGTTCGCCACCGAGCGCTCGAACAAGCAGCAGGCGATCGAGTACGGTCGCGTGATGCACGCCACCGCGCGGGCAATGATCGAGTGCCGCCATCCGCTGGTCGCGCAGATCCACGGCATCTGCGTGGGCGGCGGGCTGGAGATCGCCTCGATGTGCGACATCCGCATCTGCGGCGAATCGAGTCGCTTCGGCGTGCCGATCAGGAACCTCGGGCTGGTGATGGCTTACCCGGAGATGATCCCGCTGGTGCGTCTTGCGGGCGCCGACGTGGCGCTCGAGATCCTGCTCGAGGGCCGCATCTTCGACGCGCGCGAGGCGAAGGAGAAGCGGCTGGTCACGCGCGTCGTGCCCGACGACCAGGTGGCAGCCGAGGCGCGCGCCGCGGCCGGGCGCATCGCCGAGGGCGCGCCGCTGGTGGCGCGCTGGCACAGGAAGTTCGCTCGACGGCTCGCCGAAGGCCGGCCGATCACCGAGAGCGAGTACGACGAGTGCTTCGACTGCTTCGACACCGAGGACTTCCGGATCGGCTATTCGGCGTTCCTCGCGAAGGTCAAGCCGACTTTCGTGGGGCGATGAAATGGACGCGCACGCCGCCTCGCACCCGGGCCCGCTCGCGGGCATGCGCGTGCTCGAACTCGCGCAGATCATGGCCGGCCCCACGGCCGGGATGATGCTCGCCGACCTCGGCGCCGAAGTGATCAAGGTCGAGAAGCTGCCGGGCGGCGACGACTCGCGCGGCTATCGCGAGCCGCGCGTGAACGGCGTGTCGGCGCCGTTCATGATCCTGAACCGGAACAAGCGGGGCATTGCGCTCAACCTGAAGCACGAGCAGGGCAAGGAGGTGTTGCGCCGGATGGTCGCGCGCGCCGACGTGCTCACCGAGAACTACCGGCGGGGCACGCTCGAGAAGCTCGGGCTCGGCTACGACGCGCTGTCGATCATCAACCCGGGGCTGATCTACTGCGCGGTCTCGGGCTACGGTCGCGACGGCCCGTGGGCCGACAAGGGCGGCTTCGACCTGATCGCGCAGGGTTTCGCAGGGCTGATGAGCATCACCGGCGAGCCCGGCCGTCCGCCGGTGAAGACCGGCAACTCGGTGGCCGACATCAACGGCGGCATCCTGGCCACGGTGGGCATCCTGGCGGCTTACGTGCACAAGCTGAAGACCGGCCGCGGGCAGGTGGTCGATACCTCGCTGATGGAGGCGGCAGTGCAGCAGACCTATTGGCACGCGGCGATCTTCTTCGCCACCGGCGTGTCGCCGCAGGCGCTGGGTTCCAGCCACGTGCTCGCTGCGCCGTACCAGGCGTTCCGCACCGCCGACGGCTACATCAACATCGGCGGCGCCAACCAGGCGAACTGGGAGCGCATTGCCGAGGTGCTCGGGCATCCGGAGTGGAAGGCCGATCCGCGCTTCGCGACCAACGCCGACCGGATGCGCAACCTGGCCGATCTGGTCGCGGCGATGGAAGTCGTGCTGGCGCGCCACGACCGCGCGCACTGGATCGAGGTGTTCGATGCAGCCGGCGTGCCGGTGGGGCCGGTGAACTCGATCGGCGAGGCGTTGTCGCATCCGCAGGTGCTGGCGCGCGGCATGGTGGTCGACCTGCAGCATCCGCAGGCCGGGGCGACGAAGGCGCTCGGCTGCCCGGTGCACCTGTCGCAGACGCCGGCGCGCGTCGATCGTGCGGCGCCGCTGCTGGGCGAGCACACGCGGGAAGTGCTGCGCGAGCACGGCTACGACGACGCGCAGATCGACGCGCTCGCGGCGCAGGGGGTGATCGAGGACGGGCGGATCGGCGCGTGAGGTCGTCGCGGATGCTGCCGGAGCCGCTGCGCAGGTAGACTGCTGGCCCATGTCCCGTCGCGCTCCCACGTCCGCTCCAGGCACCCGCTTCGCCGAAGCCGGCCGCTTCCTCGACGTGCCCGTCGGCACCGCGAACCTGCCGGTGCATCGCGCCTCGACCGTCCTGTTCGACACGCTCGCGCAGGCCGAGACCGCGGGCGAGGCGGTAGGGCGCGGCGAGCGCCATGCGACCACTTACGGCACCGCCGGCACGCCGACCACGATGGCGCTGATGGACGCGCTCGCCGAGGTCGAGGGCGATGGTCACGAGGTGCGCGCGGCGCTGATGCCGTCGGGCCTGGCGGCGATCACCACGGTGCTGCTCGCGGTGCTCGAGCCGGGAGACCACGTTCTCGTCACGGATTCGGCCTACGGACCGACGCGGGTCTTCTGCGACGGGATGCTGGCGCGCCTCGGCGTGACGACCAGCTACTACGACCCCACGGTCGGCGCCGGCATCGACGCGCTGATCCGGCCCGAGACGAAGCTGGTCTGGCTCGAGAGCCCGGGCAGCTACACCTTCGAGGTGCAGGACGTGCCGGCGATCTGCGCGGTCGCGCGCGAGCGCGGCGTGCTCACGATGATCGACAACACCTGGGCCTCGCCGGTGTTCGCGCGGCCCTTCGACTGGGGCGTCGATGTCTCGGTGCTGGCACTCACCAAGTACTGGAGCGGCCACTCCGACCTGCTGATGGGTGCGGCGGTGGCGCGCGAGCCGCTGTGGCCGAGGCTGTGGAGCGCAGTGCGCCAGCTGGGGCAGTGCGTGAGCGGCGACGATGCCTGGCTGGTGCTGCGCGGGCTGCGCACCGCCGAGGTGCGCATGCAGCGCCACCAGGAGAACGCGCTGGCGGTTGCACACTGGCTGCAGCGGCGCGCGGAGGTCGAGTCGGTGCTGCATCCGGCACTGTTCTCGCATCCGCAGCACGCGCTGTGGCGGCGCGACTTCTCCGGGGCGAGCGGCCTGTTCTCGTTCTCGCTCGAGCCTTCGATGTTCGCCAGCGATGCGCGCAGGCGCGCCGCGATCGCGGCGCTATGCGAGCACCGGCGTCACTTCGGCATCGGTTATTCGTGGGGCGGCTTCGAAAGCCTGATCATGCCGGCGCGCATCGAGCAGTTGCGCAGCGCGCGACCCTGGGCGGGCGGCCCGCTGGTACGGCTGCACGTCGGCCTGGAGCACCCCGACGACCTGATCGCGGACCTGCAGGCCGGCTTCGAGGCCATGCAGCACGCGCTCACAGGCTGAACGTCTTCGGGCCGGCGACGCTCGCCGGCCCACGAGGCGGCGCACGGTCCGCCGGGTCACTGCGTGTTGCGCGCGTCCTGCCCGGGGTCGTACGGGCGCGCTCCGCGCTTGACCTCGGCCATGTCGAGCGCGCGCACCTGCGACAGCACGTCTTCGAGCGCGCCCTTCGGCAGGGCACCCGCCTGCTGGAACACGATCACCTGCTCGCGAAAGATCATCAGCGTCGGGATCGAGCGGATCGCGAAATGCCCGGCCAGCGACTGCTCCTCGTCGGTGTTTACCTTGACGAACTTGACGTCCGGGTTGGCGTCGGCCACTTCCTCGAAGATCGGCGCGAAGCCGCGGCACGGGCCGCACCAGGGCGCCCAGAAGTCGATGACGACGATGTCGTTGCCGGTGATGGTGCTGTCGAACCGGTCGGTGGTGAGGGCTTCGGCGGACATTGGGGGGCTCCGGGGTGCGAAATGCGAGTATACCCCACAAGGTATGGCCGGCTGCGGTGAACGCAAGGGGCCGGCGCCGCGGCCGGGGAGTCGCCCGCCGCCTGAGCCGGCTCTCGATTCGGCGGCGCGCCTTGCCTACAATCGGACACGGCTGCCGCTGCGCTTCCGGGCGCCGACGGCGCTTCCGTCCGCCACCCCGAAGGTTGCCGCCGATGCCTACCCATCCGAACCCCTTCCGACAGGATCTCGATCGCAACGCCGCCAACTACGTGCCGCTGTCCCCGATCAGCCTGGTCGAGTGGGCCGCCGACGTCTTCCCCGACCGTTGCGCGGTGGTCCACGGTCCGCTGCGCTACAGCTGGTCGCAGATGATGGCGCGCGCGCGGCGCCTCGCCTCGGTGCTGGCCGCGCGCGGCATCGGCGCCGGCGACACCGTGTCGGCGGTGCTGCCGAACATCCCCGCGATGCTCGACGCGCACTTCGGCGTACCGATGACCGGGGCGGTGCTCAACACGATCAACACGCGGCTCGATCCGGCGACGGTCGCGTTCCAGCTGCGGCACTCGGGCGCCAGGGTACTGATCACCGACCGCGAGTTCTCGCCGATGGTCGCGCAGGCGCTCGCGCAACTCGACGCTTCGGGGCATGGGCTGCCGTTCGTCGTCGACGTGGACGACCCGGTGCACGAAGGGCACGGCGAGCGCATCGGCTCGGTGGAGTACGAAGACTGGATCGCCGGCGGCGACCCGGCGCATCGCTACGAACTACCGCCCGACGAATGGGACGCGATCGGCCTGAACTACACCTCGGGCACCACCGGCGACCCGAAAGGCGTGGTCGTGCACCATCGCGGCGCTTACCTGAACGCCGTGGGCAACGTGCTCGCGTGGAGCCTGCCGCGCCATCCGGTCTATCTCTGGACGCTGCCGCTGTTTCACTGCAACGGCTGGTGCTTCCCCTGGACGCTGCCGGCGGTGGCCGGCACCAACGTCTGCCTGCGCCGGATCGACGCTGCGCTCATTCTGGGCCTCGTCCGCGAGCACCGCGTGACGCACTACTGCGGCGCACCGATCGTTCACAGCACGCTGATCAACGCACCGGCCGAGCTGAAGGCGGGGATCGACTGGACGGTCAGGGCGATGGTGGCCGGAGCGGCTCCGCCGGCCTCGATGATCGAGGGCATGGAGCGCATGGGATGGGAAGTGACGCACGTCTACGGGCTCACCGAGGTCTACGGCCCCGCGTCGGTGTGCGTGAAGCGCGACGAGTGGGAAGCGCTCGACCTGGCCGGCCGCGTCGAGAAGAACGGGCGGCAGGGCGTGCGCTACCAGGTCGAGCAGGGCCTGACCGTGGTCGATCCGGAGACGATGCAGGAGGTGCCGCGCGATGGCGAGACGATGGGCGAGGTGGTGTTCCGCGGCAACGTCGTGATGAAGGGCTACCTGAAGAACCCGAAGGCGAGCGCGGAGGCTTTTCGCGGCGGCTGGTTCCACACCGGCGACCTCGGCGTCGTCCATCCCGACGGCTACGTCAAGCTGAAGGATCGCGCCAAGGACATCATCATCTCGGGCGGCGAGAACATCAGCTCGATCGAGGTCGAGGACGCGCTCTACAAGCACCCGGCGGTGCTCGCCTGCGCGGTGGTGGCGCGTCCCGATCCGAAGTGGGGCGAGACGCCGCTGGCGTTCGTCGAGCTCAAGGCCGAGCGCGAGCCGGCCTCGCACGAAGCCGCGAAGGCACTGGCCGACGAACTGATTGCCCACTGCCGTTCGCTGCTGGCGCACTTCAAGTGCCCGCGCGAGGTACGCTTCGGCGCGGTGCCGAAGACCTCTACCGGCAAGATCCAGAAGCACCTGTTGCGGGAGCAGGCGCGCTCGGCCGCGGCGATCGGCTGAAGAGCGAGCGAACGAACCGGCAGCGCGGCGTGGCGTCAGCGCCGCTGCGCTCAGGCGATCAGTCGCCAGCCGCGCGGCGTCGACAACTCCGCGCCCAGCGCCGGACGCGAGGCATCGACGCGGGTCACGCGCGGGTCTTCGCGCAGCGCAGCGGGCAGCGCGAGATCGGGTGGCACGCACAGGCGCAACCGCGCCAGCGTCACGCCGGAAGCGGCGAGCGTGTCGACCGGGTGCCGCCCGGGTGCCGCGCCACCGGCCCATTCGATCAGCGTCGGCTGCAGCCGGCCGGTTTCGCTCCAGCGCCGCGCCGCGCTCGCCGCGTCCTGCGGCATGGTGATGCGCCAGGAGAGCGCGCCGCGCGTCATGGACACGATCGGGCCGGGATCGTAGCCGGGATCGAGCCCGGCGATCGCCTCGAGTGCCGGCACGCGGCAGACGTAGTGCACCAGCCGCGGCCGCTCGGCGATGCGCTCGCGCAGCGCCGGGTCGTCCAGGCCGAAGGGGCGCGGCAGCGCCGGCTCGGCCTGCGCCGGATCGGGTGCGATCAGTTCGAGGTAGGTGCGGGCGTCGAGCCGCAGCAGGCGGTTGTGGGTGCCCCAGCCGGGGTGGCTGCCGCCGGGCGCCGAGGGCACGCCGGCGAGTTCGCGCAGCCACGCATCGCCCTGCACGAGCGTGGCGCACGCGACCACCAGGTGGTCGAGTTCGATCGCGCAGTGGAGCTGGAGCGGCATCGCGGGTTCCGGTGGCGGGGAGTTCCCCCAAAGTACAATGCCGGGCCATGTTAGCGGAACACAAATCGCGGTTGGCGGCGCTGTTCGGCGCCGCGGCCGAACGGCTGCTGGCCACGTCGGGCGTGCAGGCGGCGCTTCCGGCGATCGAGCTCGAGCGCCCGCGGCAGGCCGGCCACGGCGACCTCGCCTGCAACCTCGCGATGCAGCTGGCGCGGCCGATGAAGGCCAGTCCGCGCCAGATCGCCGAGCGCCTGAAAGCGGCGGTCGAGGAACTCGACCGGGAAGCAGCCGCCGGGCCCCTGCTCGAGTCGCTCGAAGTCGCCGGGCCGGGCTTCATCAACCTGCGCCTGCGGGCCGACGCCAAGCGCGCGGCGATCGGCCGGGTGCTGCGCGAGGGCGCGGCGTTCGGCCGCGGCGAGCGCGGCGCCGGGCGGCGGGTGATCGTCGAGTTCGTCTCGGCCAATCCGACCGGGCCGCTGCACGTCGGCCACGGACGCCAGGGAGCGCTCGGCGACGCGCTGGCGGCGCTGCTCGAAGCCGACGGCTGGCAGGTCACGCGCGAGTTCTACTACAACGACGCCGGCGCGCAGATCGACAAGCTGGCGCTGTCGGTGCAGGCGCGCGCGCGCGGCATCGGGCCGGACGACGAACGTTTCCCGGCCGATGGCTATCGTGGTGACTACATCGCCGACATTGCCGCCGACTACCTCGCGCGCAAGACGGTGTCGGCCGAACGCGTGGCCGAAGTGGTCGCCAGCGCAGACATCGACGACCTGGCGGCGATCCGTCGCTTCGCGGTCGCGTACCTGCGGCATGAGCAGGACATCGACCTGCGCGCGTTCGGAGTGCGCTTCGACAACCATTACCTGGAGTCGTCGCTGTACGAAGACGGGCGCGTGCAGGCCACCGTCGACGCGCTCGCGCGCGCCGGCAAGACCTACGAAGAGGGCGGTGCGCTGTGGCTGCGCACGACCGAATTCGGCGACGACAAGGACCGCGTGATGCGCAAGTCCGACGGCGGCTACACCTACTTCGTGCCCGACGTCGCATATCACGTCACCAAGTGGCAGCGCGGCTTCGAGCGCGCAATCAACGTGCAGGGGTCGGACCACCACGGAACGGTGGCGCGCGTGCGCGCCGGCCTTCAGGCGGTGGGCATCGGCATTCCGTCCGGCTACCCGGATTACGTGCTGCACAAGATGGTCACCGTGATGCGCGGTGGCGAGGAAGTGAAGATCTCCAAGCGCGCCGGCGCCTACGTGACGCTGCGCGACCTGATCAACTGGACCGGCGAAGTGCGCAACGGCGACGAGGTGCGCGTCGACGAGCAACGCGGCCGCGACGCGGTGCGCTTCTTCCTCGTCTCGCGCAAGGCCGACAGCGAGTTCGTCTTCGACGTCGACCTGGCGCTGGCGCGCACCGACGAGAACCCGGTCTATTACATCCAGTACGCGCATGCGCGCATCTGCTCGGTGCTCGCGCAGTGGGGCGGCGATGCGGCAGCGCTGGCTGCGTCGGCGGCTGCGGGCAAGCTCGCGCTCGACGCGCTCGGGGGTGCGCGCGAGTTCGCGCTGGTCGCGCGACTGGCGAGCTATCCCGACACCGTCCAGTCAGCGGTCGACGAGCTCGCGCCCCATGCCATTGCTTTCTATCTCAGAGACTTAGCGGCCGAACTTCACTCTTACTATAATGCGGAGCGTGTGCTCGTCGACGACGAGGCCACGCGAACCGCCCGTCTGGCGCTGCTGCTCGCAACCCGCCAGGTGCTACGCAACGGGCTGGCACTGATCGGCGTGTCGGCTCCCGAGAGGATGTGATGGCCCACTCCGTCGTAACGGCGAGATCGCGGCGCATGCGCGGCGGCACGCTGCTCGGATTCATGATCGGCCTGATCTTCGGACTGTCGATCGCGGTGGTGGTCGCGATGATCGTCACCCGGGCTCCGGTGCCGTTCGTGAACAAGGCGAACCGCGCCTCCGACAAGGTGCTCGAGCCGAGGTCGCAGTCCGAAGCTCCCGACCCGAACGCGCCGCTCTACTCGAAGTCGCGCCCTGCGCCCGAGCCCGTCGTGCCGGCCGCCCCGCCCGCGGTGGCGGTGGCACCGCCCACGGCTCCGTCCGTCCCGGCGCCCGAAGCCGGCGACGACCGCGCCAGCTACCTGCTGCAGGCGGGAGCGTTTCGTTCGTCGTCCGAGGCCGAGGCGATGAAGGCCAAGCTCGCGCTGATCGGCTTCGAGGCCAAGGTGCTCACCGCCGAGGTCAACGGCCACACGATGTATCGTGTCCGCATCGGGCCGTATGCGGCGCTCGACACGATGAACCGCGCGCGCGCCAGGCTGGCCGAGAACGGCATCGAGGCCTCGGTCGTGCGCCAGCGTTGAGCCGGCGCGGCCGGCTTTTCCCGGGAGAGACGATGATCGACGCACGCAGACGATGGATGATCGCGGCCGCGACCGCGGCAGTGGCGGCTTCGCTCGCGCGGCAGGCTGCCGCGCAGGACGCGCCGCGCGAGGGCCGCGACTACCGGCTCGTGAGGCCGCCGCAGTCCACCGAAGCGCCGGCCGGCAAGATCGAGGTGATCGAGTTCTTCTGGTACGGCTGCCCGCACTGCAATTCGCTCGAACCGCTCCTCACCGACTGGGTGAAGAAGCTGCCGGCAGACGTCGCGTTTCGCCGCATCCACGTGCCGTTCGGCGACCGCCGCCACCAGCAGTTGCACTACACGCTCGAGGCGCTGGGCAAGGCCGACGCGCTGGGAGACAGGATCTTCCACGCGATCCACGTCGACAACGACCGGCTCGACACGGTCGACAGGATGACTGCGTTGCTGTCGCGGTTCGGCGTCGATCGCAAGCAGTTCGTCGATGCCTGGGAGTCGTTTGCGGTGCGCACGAAGATGCGCCGGGCCGCGCAGGTTTCCGAGGCCTATGGGGTCGACGGGGTGCCGGCGATGGCGGTCAACGGCAAGTACTACACCTCGCCCAGCATGGCCGGCTCGAACCAGGGCGCGCTGCGCGTGATGGACTGGCTCGTCGCGCAGGAGCGCCGAGCCGCGAAGTGACGCGCGCGCCGGCATGAAGGTCTTCATCACCGGCGCCTCGGGCGGCATTGGCGAGGCGCTGGCGCGCGAATACCACCGGCGCTTTCCCGCCTCGACGATCGGGCTGGCTGCACGCCGTGCGGACGAACTCGCGCGGGTCGCCGCGGCGCTGGCCGGAGCGAGCGTGCATCGCTACCGGCTCGACGTGACCGATCGCGATGCGCTGGCCCGCGCGGCGGCCGACTTCGTCGGTCTCGACGGAGCGCCCCCCGACGTGGTGATCGCCAATGCCGGCATCAGCGCCGGCACGCTCACCGGCGAGCCCGCCGACGCAGCGGTATTCCGCAGGATCGTCGACGTCAACGTCACCGGGATGTTCGACACCTTCGCGCCGTTCGTGCCCGGGATGCGCGCGCGCGGCGCCGGCCGGCTGGTCGGCATCGCGAGCGTCGCGGGCATTCGCGGGCTGCCCGGTGCCGGCGCCTACAGCGCGTCGAAAGCTGCGACGATCGCGTATCTCGAAAGCCTGCGCGTCGAATTGCGCGGCAGCGGCGTGCGCGTGGTGACGATCGCGCCCGGCTACATCCGCACGCCGATGACCGAGCGCAACGCCTACCCGATGCCTTTCCTCACCGACGCCGACGCGTTCGCGCGGCGCGCGCTCGACGCGATCGCACGCGGGGATTCGTACCTCGTGATTCCGCGGCCGATGGGCGCGGTGGCCCTGGGCCTGCGCCTGCTGCCGAACTGGCTCTTCGATCGCCTGTTCGCGCGCGCCCCGCGCAAGCGTCGCGCCGCCGGTGGCGGTGCGGAACGTGCAGCGGAGCAGGGCGAGCGCGCGGGAACGCCGCTGGCCTGCGATGCGCACCCGGGTGCGCAAGGGCGCGAGGTGCGCCGGTGACGCGCCCGCGCATCGTCTCGCTGGTGCCGAGCCTCACGGAGATGCTGTGCGCGCTCGGCCTGCGCGAGCAGCTGGTCGGTCGCACCGGCTTCTGCATCCACCCGCGCGAGTCGCTGCGCGAGGTGCCGAAGGTCGGCGGCACGAAAGACGTCGACGTCGAGCGCGTGCGTGCGCTCGCGCCGACGCACCTGGTGGTGAACGTCGACGAGAACGACCGGGACACGGTGGAGCGCCTCGCCGGCTTCGTGCCGCAGGTGATCGTGACGCACCCGATCGTCGTCGAGGACAACCTCGCCCTGTTCGACCGGTTCGGTGCCGAGTTCGCGCAGGTGCCGGGTGTGAGCGATGCGGCGGCGGCCTTGTCGCTGCGCCTGCGCGAGGCGCTGGCCAGGGCGCGCGCCCGGTGCTTCGAACCGCTGCCGGTGCTCTACATGATCTGGAAGGATCCCTGGATGAGCGTGGGCAGCCAGACCTTCATCGCCAGCATGCTGGCGCACGCCGGGCTGCACTCGGTGATCGAGGCCGCGCAGCCGCGCTACCCGGTGCTGACCCTGGCGCAGATCGCCGACAGCCGCGCACGCGCGGTGCTGCTTTCGTCCGAACCCTGGCGCTTCGAGGAGCGGCATTGCGGGCTGCTGCGCCAGGCGCTGGCGGAGCATTCGCGCGACCCGGTGCCGCACTGCGCGACGATCGACGGCGAGATGGCGTCCTGGTACGGCAGCCGGGCGATCGACGGACTCGACTACCTGGTGGGCTACCGCGAACGTCTCGAGCGCGAACTCGATGCGTACGCCGGTCACGGAGGAGCACGATGAACTGCATCCGGATGCGCGGCGGATGCCGCACGGCGAGCCTCGCGGGGCTGGCCCTGGTGCTGGCCGCCTGTGCGGGGCCGCAGGGCGGGGGCGGCGCGGTCAAGCCGTCGGGCCACACGGCCAGCGCGGGCGTGCCGAGCGCCGCCCCGAGCGCGCGACGCGGTGCCTACTACCTCGACGACGGGCCGGGCGCGAACCCGCCCGTCGACCTTGCATCGATTCCCGATGCGGTACCGCGACCCGAGCCGCTGCTGCCGCGGACGATGCAACCGTACTCGGTGTTCGGCCGGCAGTACACGCCGATGACGCAGATCGAGCCGTTTCGCCAGCGCGGAATCGCGTCGTGGTACGGCAGGCGCTACCACGGCCAGCCGACCTCCAGCGGCGAGCGCTACGACATGTACGCGATGACCGCTGCGCATCCGACCCTCCCGATTCCCAGCTACGTGCGGGTCACGAACGTGTCCAACGGCCGCAGCGTCGTGGTGCGCGTGAACGACCGCGGCCCGTTCCTGCAGGATCGGGTGATCGACCTCTCGTACACCGCCGCCGCGAAGCTCGGTTACGTCGAGGCGGGCAGCGCGGAGGTCGACGTCGAGCTCGTGACGCAGTTCGCGGCCGCGTCTTCGGCGTCCCGGGAACCCGTGCCGCCCCTGACGCTCACGATGGAACCGGTTTCGGCGGCCGCCCCGGCCCCGACCCCGGCCCCGGCAGACCCGGGCGAGGTCACGCGCCTGCAGCTCGAGACGATCCAGCCGGCGGCGGACGAAACGCGAGCCGAAGCGCCGGCGCCGCCGCCGCCACCGCCGGCGCGACCCGCGGCCGGGGTGGCGCGCGGTTTCTGGCTGCAGTTCGGTGCATACAGTTCGCTCGCGAACGCGCGCAGCGCAACCGCGCATCTGGCGCGCCGGCTCGACTTTCTCGGCGCGGCCTTCGACATCCTGCGGGAGGGCGCGCTGTACAAGGTGCAGGCCGGGCCCTGGATGCGCCGCGAGGACGCGGTGGCCGCGGCCGCACGCGTGCGCGCACGCACCGAACTGCGGCCGTTTGCGACGGCCCGGTAGGCGCGGGCCGCCGACGGGTCGCGCCGCGCCGCTTCAGCGCCCGGCGGCCTCCAGTGCGAGCGCCAGCCGGTAGAGCGTGCGGTGCGGCAGGCCGGTGGCGCGCGCGGCCACTTTCACCGCGCGACTGAGCGGCAACTCGTCGAGCAGCGCGGCCAGCAGCGGTTGCGCGTCGACGTTCACGCCCGCGGCGGCCGTCGCGCTGCCTGCACGCTGCGCTGCCGCGTCCGCTTCGGCCGCGCTCGTGCGAACGCTACGTTCGCCGGTGATCGCGTCGTCGCCCCACAGGGGTTCGTGGTCCGGCGCGGCCACCACGAGCACGTATTCGCCGCGCTCGCGATTCGGGTCGGCCTGCAGCCAGGCGCTCGCCTCGCCTGCGCGACAGAGATGGACTTCCTCGAAGCGCTTGGTCAGTTCACGGCCGATCGCGATCCAGCGTGCAGCGCCGCAGGCGGCCGCGATCGCGGGCAGCGTTCGCGCGATCCGGTGCGGCGCCTCGAACAGCACGAACGCGTGCGGCATGCGTGCGAGGGTCGCCAGGCGCGCGTCGCGCTGCTTCGCGCGCGCGGGCAGGAAACCCTCGAAGTGAAACGGGCCCTCGACCAGTCCGCAGGCCGACAGCAGCGCGATCGGCGCACTGGGTCCCGGGATCGGCACCACGCGGTGGCCCGCGTGCAGCGCCATCGCGACGATGCGCGCGCCCGGATCGCTCACCGCCGGAGTGCCGGCGTCACTCACCAGCGCGACGCGCCGGCCCTCGGCGAGCAAGGCGACGATCTTCGCGCCGGCCTCGCGCTCGTTGTGGCGATGTGCCGCCATCAGGCGCGCGTGCGAGCCGATGCGTTCGAGCAGCACCCGCGAGGTGCGGGTATCCTCGGCCGCGACCACGTCGACCTCGCGCAGCACCTCGGCCGCGCGAACACCGAGATCGGAGAGGTGCCCGATCGGCGTGGCCACTACATATAATGTCCCGACCTCGCCGATGCCAGACCGATCTTCAGTCATCCGGTTCGCGATGCCCGTTCGCCGCAACGTCCTGATCGCGCTGGCCGGCGCCATGCTCGCTGCGGTGCCGGCATTGTCCGCGCTCGCCCAGCCCGAGACAAGCGCGCGCAGCCCGGAAGATCGCGACGCGCGCGTCCCCGGTAGTCGCGACACGATTGCACCCGAAAGCCGCGGCACTGCGTCGAAAGAGCGCCGGCTCATCGGCAAGGGGCCGATCGGAATCGCGCTGCTGGTGCCGCCCGACAACGGCATCTACAGGCGCGCGGCGCAGGCGCTGATTGCCGGCGTGAGCGCCGCGCACGAGCGCGACGGCGCCAGGGTGACGGTGGAGATCGTCGAGATCGACGAAGACGCGGCGATGCTCAGGCAGCTCTACGACGAACTCGCCCGGCGCGGTTTCTCGATGGTGCTCGGTCCGCTGACGCGCAGCGCGGTCGACCTGGTGACCGCCGCCGGGCCGCCGCCGGTGTTCACGCTGGCGCTGAACCAGCCCGACCAGGGCACGGTGCCGGCCAACATGGTCACTTTCGGCCTGTCGATCGAATCGGAGGCGCGCCAGGCGGCGTCGATCGCCTGGGACGAGGCGTCGCTCGCGAACGCGGCGCGCCGACCGCGCTCCGCCGTGGTGCAGGACACCTCGCCGCTGGGGCGGCGTGCCGCGGCTGCCTTCGCCGAGCGCTGGCGCGAACTCGGCGGCGACGTCTACCAGGCGGTCACGATCGACACGGTCACCACCGGGCGCGTGCGCTCGGCCGTCGCGCGACTGCAGGCCGACGTGTTCTTCGTCGGGGCGCCGCCCGCGGTGGCGCGTGCGCTGCTGATCGCGCTGGGAGGCCGTGCGACGATCTATGGCACCTCGATGCTCAACACCGGCGCGGTCCAGGGCTCGGAGGCCGCGGCGCTGATGCGCTCACCCGAGCTCGACGGCGTGCGCCTCGTGGACATGCCCTGGCAGGTGCAGCCCGACAGCGTTTCGGTGATGGCCTACCCGAAGCCCGTCGAGATGCACCTCGAATTGCAGAAGCTGTATGCGCTGGGCATCGACGCGTTCCGTCTGGCGCTGCAGTTGCTCGAGCACGGTACCGAGATCGATCTGGACGGCGTGACCGGCCGGCTGCGCCTGTCGGCGATCGGCGGCCGCGCGGTCGAGCGCACCGGCGTGCTTGCCGAATACCGCGCCGGCGTGCTCGTGCCGCTGGCGCTGCAATGATCCGCCGTTCGCCGACGCAGGCGAGCGGAGATGCCGCCGAGGCGCGGGCGCTCGCGTTCCTGTGCGGGCGCGGCCTGCGCCTGGTCGCGCGCAATGTCGCCAGCCGGCTCGGCGAGATCGACCTCGTCATGCGCGACGGCGACACGCTGGTCTTCGTCGAGGTGCGCAGCCGCGCCAGCCGCAGCTTCGGCGGCGCCGCCGCATCGGTCGGGCCGGCCAAGCAGCGCCGCCTGCGGCGCGAGGCGCAGCGCTACCTCGTCGCGAGCTACGGCGATCGCTGGCCCGCATGCCGGTTCGACGTCTGCGCGCTCGATGGCTCCACGATCGACTGGATCCGCGACGCATTCTGACCGCGCGCGGGGGTGCATCGCGGCCGCCGGTATAATCGGCGCGCAGCGCCACAAGGGACGTCCACAAGGGATGCCCACAACGGACGCCCGGGATCGCCCGCGCCGCGGGCGTCGCCGGCATGGCGGTTCGCTCATGAGCCTCGTCGATCGCATCTGCCAGCACTTCGAAGACAGTGCCGAACTCAAGCGCGCCGCTGCTGCGCAACTGGCCGGCCCGATCGCGCAGGCAGCCGAGATGCTCACCGCCGCACTGGCCGCCGATCGCAAGCTGCTCATCTGCGGCAACGGCGGCTCGGCGGCCGACAGCCAGCACATGGCGGCCGAACTGGTCGGCCGCTTCGAGCGCGAGCGCCCCGAACTCGCGGCGATCGCGCTGTCCACCGACACCTCGGCGCTCACCGCCATGGCCAACGATTACGGCTTCGAGCAGGTGTTCGCGAAACAGGTGCGCGCGCTCGGCCGCGAGGGCGACGTGCTGGTGGCGATCTCCACCAGCGGCGAGTCCGCCAACGTGCTCGAGGCGGTGCATGCGGCGCACGAGCGCGGCCTCGCGGTGCTCGCGCTCACCGGCCGCGGCGGCGGCCGGATCGGCGCCGCGCTGCGAGGGCCGGACATTCACCTGTGCGTGCCGCACGACCGGACCGCACGCATCCAGGAACTGCACCTGCTGATCATCCACTGCCTGTGCGACGGCATCGACGCGTCGCTGCTCGGCGACTGACCCTGTAAACCCGGGAGAAACGATGAAGACACACGCGCGCCTGACCTTCGTTGCCGCACTGCTCGCGTCGGTGCTGGCCGCCCCTGGCTGCGTGCCGCTGGTTGCCACCGGCGCCGCGGTCGGCACGCTCGCCGCCCTCGATCGGCGAACGCTGGGCGCGCAGACCGAAGACCAGGAGATCGAAATCAAGGCGATGAACCGGATGCGCGAGGCGCTGAAGCAGCCAGGCGGCGTGAGCGTCACCAGCTTCAACCGCAAGGTGTTGCTCACCGGGCAGGTCGCCAGCGAAGACGACAAGCGCAGCGCCGAGGCCGTGGTGGCCGCATTGCCGAACGTGCGTTCGGTGCACAACGAGTTGCAGGTGCTGGGCCGGCCCTCGCTCGCCACCAGTGCTGCCGACACCGCGATCACCGCTCGCGTGAAGAAGGCGCTGCTCGATGCGCAAGACCTGCACGCGAACGTGATCAAGGTGGTCACCGAGTCGGGTACCGTCTACCTGATGGGCCTGGTGTCGCGCCGCGAAGCCGACCGGGCCGCGCAAGTCACCAGCCGCGTGGCCGGCGTGCAGCGCGTGGTCACCGTCTTCGAATACATCACCGAAGAACAGGCGCGGCGCACACCCGCACCGCCGCCGCAGTAAGCGTCGGCGCGGCGCTTGCGCGCTCGAGGCGCGCGGCGCGAACATCGGCACGCGTCGACCGCGCGTCGACCGCGTGCCTGCATGCCCGACGGACGGGCGCCGTCGGTCCGACGAGCGGTGCGCAACCAGGCCTCTGCGCCGACGGTTTCGACGGACAATTTCTCATCGTTTCCCGCGCCTCGCGCGCACCGGTGAGACTCATGTCGAGCGCACTGTTCCTGCCGATGATCGTGCTCCTTGCGGTGTTCGCCTGGGGTGCGCTCGTGTTCAACCGCTTCATCGCGCTGCGCAACCGGTACCAGAACGCTTACGCGCAGATCGACGTGCAGTTGAAGCGGCGCTACGACCTGATCCCGAACCTGGTCGCGGCGACGCGGGCCGCCCTCGCGCACGAACGCCAGACACTCGAAGCGGTGATCGCAGCGCGCCAGCGTGCCCGTGATGCGAGCCAGGTCGCCAGGAGGCGCCCGCACGACGGCCAGGCACTGGTGGCGCTCGAGGCTGCGGAGACTGCGCTGGCGACACCGCTCGCACGCCTGGTAGCGCTCGTCGAACAGTATCCCGCGCTGAAGGCCAACGACACGGTGCACCGGCTGGTCGAGGAGCTGGAAACCACCGAGAACCGCATCGCGTTCGCCCGGCAGGCATTCAACGACCAGGTGACGGGCTACAACATCGAGCTCGAGTCGTTTCCCGCGTCGCTGGTGGGAACCCTGTGCGGATTCCGGCGCGCGAACATGCTGCGCCCGACCGGGTCGGCGCAGGAACGCCAGCCGGTTGCGGTCGCCCTCTGACCGGGGCAACCCCGTCGATGGATTTCTACGCCCATCAGGAGAGGGCGCGCGCGGCCTCGCGCAGGTTGACCGCGTTGTTCGTCCTGTCGCTGATCGTGGTGGTCGCGGCGGTCAATGGCGCGGCGGCGCTCGGCTGGATGCTGCTCGGTGGCGGCACGCGCTGGCCGCCGTACTTCTTCGCAACGAACGCGATGGTCACGCTGCTGATCGTCTTCGGCGGCGCCTGGGTCGAGTGGCAGCGCCTTCGCGGCGGCGGCGCGGCGCTGGCCGAGCGACTGGGCGCGCGGCCCATCGACGAGTCGCTGCCGCTTCACCGGCGCCTGCGCGACGTTGCCGAGGAGGTCTCGATCGGCGCAGGCGCCCCGGTGCCCTCGCTGCACGTGCTCGACGAGGGTTCGATCAACGCGCTCGCGGCCGGCGAGCGTCCCGGCCTCGCGGCAGTGATCGTGACGCGTGGCGCGCTCGAGCGCCTGCAGCGCGCCGAATTGCAGGGTGTGATCGCTCACGAGGTCGGGCACATCGTGAGCGGCGACGCCGAACTGAACACCCGGCTCACCGCCGCGCTGTACGGCCTGTGCTCGCTGCGGCTCGCGGGGCTCGGGCTGCTCGGGTTCGCACTGAAGCGCGAGTCGGGCCCGCTCGCGCGCTTCGGAGCGCCGCGGGTGGTCGCGTTCGTGGCCGGTCTCGTGCTGTCCGGGGTCGGCGCCCTCGGCGTGCTGGCGGCCCAGGTGTTGAAGGCCGGCATCAGTCGGCAGCGGGAGTTCCTCGCCGACGCGCTGGCGGTTCAGATCACCCGCGATCGTGACGGACTGGGCTGCGCGCTGCGTCGCATCGCAGGCGAGACGGTGGCGCCATTGCGCTCTGACTACGCCGGGTTGGTCAGCCACTTCCTGCTGGCACGGCCTGCCGGCCTGCGCGACTGGTTCGACACGCATCCCCCGCTGGCCGAACGCATCGCGCGCCTGTACGGGCGGCGGATGGCGCCGATCGTGTCCGTGGCCGCAACCGACGCGCCCGCCACGGCGACGCAGGCTGCACAGACGAAGCATGTGTACGGCCCCGAAGCGGCCGAAGCAGCCGGCGGCTCGTTCGCGGCAGACACGATTCCGTTCGTCAGGCAGGCGCTGCCGGAGGCAACCGCGTCTGCGCCTGCGTCGGCGGCGCCGGACGGGCGGGCCGGATCGGCAACGGCGCCGCAGCCAGGCACCGGGCGCGACGGCGCGGCCTCGATCGCCGCGGCCGCACTGATCACGCAGATCCGCTCGGCGTCGCTCGGTTTCGAAACCGCGGGTCGCTGGCTGGTCGCACTGGTGGCCGGCCAGACGTCCGGCGAGCCCGACGCGGCGCTGCGCGCCTCGCTCGACTGGCTGGTCTCGCCCGGGGGCGCGTCGCTGCGCGTCCCGCTGCTCGAACTGCTGCTCGCGCGGGTGCGCCGGTGGAGCAGCGGCCGTCGCCGCGAACTGCTCGATCGCTGCCGTCGCGCAGTCGAGGCAGACGGCCACGTGCACTCGGCCGAATGGATCTACTACACGCTCGCGCGTCACCGGCTCTCGCCGAACGCGTCGATCGGCGCGCGCCAGCGCAGGGCACCGAGCACCAGGCAGGCGCAGAGCCGCGCGCTGGCGGCGCTCTTCGCGATGGCCGCTGCGGTCGGCGAGGCATCGGCGCGCGCCACGCGCGATGCACTGGCGGACGCGGCCGCGATGCTGGAGATTCCGCCGCCGGCGTCCACGCCCGACGAAGTGGGCACTACCGAACTCGCGCTGGCGCTCGACACCCTGCTGGGCCTCGCGCCGCTGGACAAGCCGCTTCTGCTCAAGGTGCTGTTCACGCTGGCGCGCACGCCCGGCGACCCGAACTACGATGCCTTCGTTCGCGCAGTGGCCGCCGCGATCGACTGCCCGGTGCCGCGCGGCGCCGGCCAGCAGATCGGTGCGCGGCGCGGCGAGCCGGTGGCCGCAGGGTAGGGTTCGTCCACGCTGCGGATGGCCTCGCGCCGGGGCGTCCACGACTCCCCGCGGCGTCGCGGATCGGGTAACGTGCGGCGAATGCACCAGCACGCGAAGCCCGCAGAGCAGATGGACAATCGCCAACGAGCGCGGCGCGCGCACGGACCGGTCAGGATCGGCGGCGCGTCCGGCTTCTGGGGCGACAGCGCGGTGGCCGCGCCGCAGCTGGTCGCCAGCGGCGCGATCGACTACCTGGTGTTCGACTATCTGGCCGAACTCACGATGTCGATCCTCGCCGGTGCGCGCCTGAAAAAACCCGAGGCCGGCTTCGCCACCGACTTCGTCGACGTCGCGATGAAGTCGGTGCTGCGCGAGGTCGCCGGGCGCGGCATCCGCGTGGTGAGCAACGCCGGCGGCGTCAATCCGCACGGCTGTGCGCGCGCGCTCGCCGAGCTGGCGGCGGCACAGGGCGTCGAGCTGCGTATCGCGGTGGTCGAAGGCGACGACGTGATGGCGCTGCTGCCGCAGTTGCGTGCGCAGGGCGTGCGCGAGATGCACGGCGGGGCGGCGCTGCCGCAGAAAGTGCTGAGCGCCAATGCCTATCTCGGAGCGGCGCCGATTCGCGCCGCGCTCGACGCCGGCGCGCAGGTGGTGATCACCGGGCGCTGCGTCGACTCGGCGGTGACGCTGGGCGTGCTGATGCACGAGTTCGGCTGGGCCGACGACGACTACGACCGGCTCGCGGGCGGCAGCCTCGCCGGCCACATCATCGAGTGCGGCTGCCAGGCCACCGGCGGGCTGCACACCGACTGGGACACGGTGCCCGACTGGCCCGGCATCGGCTACCCGATCGTCGAATGCGAGGCCGACGGCAGCTTCGTGGTGACCAAGCCGGCGGGCACCGGCGGCAAGGTGAGCCCCATGGTGGTGGCCGAGCAGATGCTCTACGAGATCGGCGATCCGGGCGCCTACCTGCTGCCCGACGTGAGCTGCGACTTCACCTCGGTGACGATCGGCGTGCTCGGCGACGACCGCGTGCAGGTGCGCGGCGCGCGCGGTCGCGCACCCGGCCCGGACTTCAAGGTCAGCGCCACCTATGCCGAGGGCTTTCGCTGCAGCGGGCAGTTGACGATCGTCGGCTTCGACGCAGTGGCCAAGGCGCGGCGCACCGGCGAGGCGATCCTGGCGCGCACCCGGTCGATGTTCGCGCGGCTCGGCTTGCCCGACTACGGCGCGACGCTGGTCGAAGTGCTCGGTGCCGAGAGCTGCTACGGGCCGCACGCGCGCGACGGGGCGCTCGCCACGCGCGAGGCAGTGCTGCGCGTGAGCGCGACGCACCCGGTGCGCGAGGCGCTCGAACTGTTCGCGCGCGAGATCGCGCCCGCAGGCACTTCGTGGGCGCCGGGAACCACCGGCGCTGCCGGCAGGCCGTCGGTGTCGCCGTCGATCCGGCAGTTCGCGTTCCTGCTCGACAAGGCGCGCGTGGCGCCGGCGGTCGTGATGGGCGGGCAGCGGATCGAGGTGCCGGCGCGCCCGGGGGCGGCAGCGCCCGGCGCGGCTGCGAGTCACGCGCGGGCGCCGCAGACCGGTACGCCGGCGGCCGGCAGCCCGCATCCCGGTGACGAGCGCATCGAGGTGCCGCTGATCCGCATCGCGTGCGCGCGCAGCGGCGACAAGGGCGACACTTCGAACATCGGCGTGATCGCGCGCCGCGCCGAGCTGCTGCCGGTGCTGCGCGAGCAGGTGACTGCCGAACGCGTCGCCGCCTTCCTCGCCCACCTGGTGCAGGGCCCGGTCACCCGTTACGAGGTGCCCGGCATCCTGGCGCTGAATTTCGTCTGCGAGCGTGCGCTCGGCGGCGGCGGCATGGCTTCGCTGCGCAACGACCCGCTCGGCAAGGGCATGGCGCAGATGCTTCTCTCGATGCCGGTGCGCGTGCCGCCCGGCCTGCTCGAACCGGAGCGGGGCCCGTAAGGCGGCCCCGGCCTACGCCCGCGCGCCGAGCACGGCGCGTTGCCGCCACTCGCTCGGCGTGACACCGAAGCGCGCCTTGAACGCGCGGCTGAAGTGCGCCGGGTGGTTGAAGCCGCGGCGCAACGCGATTTCGGTGATCGAGATCGCGTCCTGGTGGCGGTCTTCGAAGTCGCGACGGCAGGCTTCGAGCCGTTGCGCGAGAACAAAGCCGGCCACGCCGTCGGGTTCGTCGCCGAACGCGTTGTACAGCTGGCGCCGGCTGCAATTGAGCTCGACCGCGATCGCGTCCACCGAGAGCCGCGCGTCGCCCAGGCGGCGCGCCACCAGCTGCTTGATGCTCTCGCGCAGCGCCTCGCGCTGGGTCGGCGCGCTGTCGCGCCCTGCCAGTTCGAGCAGCGACAGCTGCACCAGGTGCATGATCGTTTCGCCGACGCCGCGCGCGGCCGAGGGCGCGATCGAAGGCAGCTCCTGCCAGGCGCCGCGCATCGCCTGCAGCGCCAGCCGCGAGATGCCGCCCTGGCTGCCGAGACGCTGCGCCATCAGCTTTTCGAGCGGCAGCCCGCGCTCGACCAGCGGTGCCTTGGGCACCATCACGATCAGGTGCTCGACGCGCACCGGATTCGCCACCCGATAGCTGTCGGTGGTGTCGTAGATGCACCACTCGCCCGGCGTCACCCAGGCCTGCCGCCCCCACTGCTCGACGCCCGCAGTGCCGCGATACGGCGCCACGATCTTCAGGTAGCCGACGTCGCTGCCGCGCACCTGGCGGTCATTCTTCAGCACCCGGTGGCGGTCGGCCTCGAGCCGGGTGAGCACGACGTCGCCCGCCTGCTCGGTCGCCATGTGGCCGTCGAAGTCGGTCTCGCCGTAGACGTCGGACTGCAGGCCGCAGAACACGCGGTCGATCCAGTCCGACCAGTAGCGCACGCGCTCGCGCGGCGCCACCAGGTCGGTACTCATCGTCGGCGTGAAGCTGGGCATGCGGCTCTCCGGAAGCAGAGACGATGGGCACGATTATCCGGATCGTTCCGGTCTCGCGGGGCGGGCCGCCCGGCACGAAGGTCGATACTAGGGTAAACACGGGGGTGGGTTTGCACGAATCGTCAAGCCCGCCTGCACGGCCGGAGAAGCGTCGCGTGCCGTCCCTCCGTATGATCGGCGCACGATGCAGCCACCCGGCTGTCCGCCAGGCCAACGAGAGCCAGAAGGAGACACACGATGAGCACTCCCGAGTCCGTCACCCGTCGTACCACCGTGCAGGCCATCGGCGCCGGCGCGGCGGCGCTTGCCATGCCCGCGGTGACGCGGGCGCAGTCGGCGCCGGTGCGCATCGGCTACGCGATCGCGCGCACCGGTCCGTGGGCCGGCGGCGCGCAGGTGAGCCAGGAGCCCAACTTCCTGATGTGGGCCGAGCAGCAGAATGCGGCCGGCGGCCTCGACGTGAAGGGCGTGCGGCGCAGGATCGAGCTGATCGGCTACGACGACCGCAGCGAGACCGAGACCTGCATCCGCACCTACGAGAAACTGATGGGCAGCGACAAGGTCGACCTGATCCTGCCGCCGTGGGGATCGAACGCGAACTTCGCGCTGGCGCCGCTGGCCAACCGCTTCGGCTATCCGATGCTCGCGCCCACCGCGCTGTCGCGCAAGCTGATCGACATGCGGCTGCCGTACTTCTTCTCGCTGCTGCAGCAGCCCGACCGCATGATGGGTGCGCTGGTCGACATGCTGGTCGCCAACGGCGTGAAGACGATCGCGATCCTGTACATGGACGACCTTTTCGGGCTGGAGAACTTCGCGGCGATCAACGGGGCGCTGAAGAAGACGAACATCCAGGTGGTCGAGCGCAAGGGCTATCCGCTGGGCGTGAAGGATCTCTCCCCGGTGCTGCGCACGATCAAGGACCAGAATCCCGACGCCTTCATCGGCATCACCTATCCGCCCGACACGATTCTCGCCAGCAAGCAGGCGAAGGAGATCGGCTTCAACCCGAAGATCTTCTATGCCTCGGTGGGCACCGCGTACCAGCTCTATCGCAACGTGATCGCCGCCTCGGCCGAGGGCGTGACCGGCATGGGCTCGTGGAACGCGAAGACCTCGCCGGGGGCGAAGGCGTATTTCGAGGCGCACACCGCCAAGTTCGGCGGCAAGGAGCCCGACCGCTGGGCCAGCGGTCACTGCTGGGCGGCGCTCGAGATCCTGACGCAGTCGGTGGCGAAAGTCGGCCTCGACCGCAAGGCGATCCGCGACTACGTGGCGCGCAACGAGCACAAGACGATCGTCGGGCCGATCCGCTTCGAGGGCAGCGAGAACATCTCCACGCCGGGCACTGTCGGGCAGTGGCAGAAGGGCGAGTTCGAGGTGGTCTGGCCGCGCAACGTCGCCACCGCGCAACTGGTCGTTCCGAAGCCGGCCTGGTAGGCGCGCAGCCCGCGCGATGTCGGCGACCGCGTGGTTCGAACTGATCGCCTCCGGCCTGATCACCGGAGGCGTCTACGCGCTGATCGCGCTCGGGCTGAACCTGCAGTACGGGCTGATGCGGGTGCTCAACATCGCCCACGGCGAGTTCCTGATGCTGGGCGGGTTCGCGACCTGGTTCGCCTACACCCGGCTCGGAATCCCGCCGCTGGTGATGGCGCCGGTCGCGTTCGCGATCATGACGGGGCTGGGGCTGGTCATCCACCGGCTGGTCTTCAGGCGGCTGGCCGCCACTTCCGCCGACATCGACGTGTTCGAGGCGCGCGGACTGATGGCCGCCTTCGGCCTGATGTTCCTGGTGCAGAACTTCGCGTCGCTGGTCTGGGGCGGCGAGTTGCGCGGCTATGACTACCTGACCGATCCGGTCGCGGTCGCGGGCACGCGCTTCGCCGGCAACAAGCTGGTGCTGCTCGCGGTGGCGCTGGCCGCGAGCGTCGTGCTGATCGTGCTGCTGCGACGCACGCTGCTGGGCAAGGGGGTGCGCGCACTGATGCAGTCGCCCACCGGCGCGCAACTGGTGGGCATCGACACCGAGCGGCTGCACCCGATGATGTTCGGCATCGGGTTGGGGCTGGCGGGACTGGCCGGCAGCCTGCTGTCGATGGCCTATGCGATCTCGCCGTCGATCGGCGAGCCGTACACGGTCACTGCGCTGATCGTCATCACGCTCGGCGGCTTCGGCAGCATGACCGGAAGCCTGGTCGCGGGACTGGCGCTCGGAGTCATCGAGGCGCTCGGCATGCACTTCACCAGTCCGTCGCTGAAGTCGCTGCTCTCGTACGCGATCTTCATCGGGGTGCTGCTGTGGAAGCCCAGCGGGCTGTTCAGGCGATGAGAGCGGTGCGCATCGCGGGTCGCGACCTGCTGGTCCTGCTGGCGCTCGGCGGTTTCGCGGCTTCGCTGCCCGCCTGGTCGAGCGACTTCGTGGTGTCGATGGCGCTCAGCTGCCTGATGTACGTGGCCCTGTCCTCGAGCTGGGCGCTGTTCTGCGGCCCGACCCGCTACATGTCGCTGGCCGCCTCGGCGTTCTTCGGCGTGGGCGCGTACGTGGGCGCGCTCACGCTCGACCAGTTGCCCTGGGCGGGCGCGGTCGCGCTCGGCGCGGCGATCGCGGTGCTGGTGGCGGTGGCGATGGGCAGTGCAGTCCTGCACCTTCGCGGCACCTACTTCGCGGTGCTCACGTTCGGCATGACCGAACTGATCCGCCTGGCGATCACTTACGTCGAGAAGGAATACGCGGGCACGGTGGGCCGCGTGCTGGTGGTCGTTCCGGAACCGGGCACCGTCTACCTGACGATGCTCGCGCTCGCGCTGCTGGCGGTGGCCACCGCGATCGTGGTGCGGCGCAGCCGCCTCGGCCTGGCGCTGGCCGGCATCGGCGGCGACGAGCAGCGCGCGCAGACGCTGGGCGTGGACACGCGGATGGCCAAGGTGATCGGCTTCGCGATCACTGCCGCCTTTGCCGGCGCCACCGGCGCCGCGATGAGCGTACGCTGGACCTACATCGATCCGATGACGGTGTTCAACCCGTTCATCGGCTTCCAGACGGTGCTGATCGCGCTGATCGGCGGTGCAGCCACGCTGTGGGGGCCGGTGGTCGCCGCGATCGTGTTCAGCCTGCTCGCCGAGGCGCTGCGGCTGCAGTTGCCGCAGATCTACATGATGACGCTGGGCCTGCTGCTGATCCTGTCGGTGCTGTACCTGCCCGACGGCCTGGCGTCGCTGCGTCCGGCCACTTTCGCCCGCTGGTGCCGTGACCTCGCCGCGCGGCGGCAGGCGCGGCGCGAGCGAGCGGGTGGGGTCCGCGATGCATGAGCGCCAGCCCGCAGGCACGGCGCTGCTCGAAGCGCGTGCGGTCACCGTGCGCTTCGGCGGATTGACTGCGGTCGATGAAGTCAGCGCACGCTTTGGTGCTGGCGAGCTGGTCGGGATCATCGGCCCCAACGGGGCCGGCAAGACCACTTTCTTCAATGCACTGTCGGGCGTCACGCCGCCCACTTCCGGCGACCTGCTGGTCGAAGGCGCGAGGATGACCGGCGCGCGGCCCGACCGCTTCGCGCGCCGCGGCGTCGCACGCACTTTCCAGACGCCGCGCGTGTTCGCCGGCCTGTCGGTGGCCGACAACGTCGCCTTCGGGCTGCAGTTCGCCGGGCGCAAGCGCGAGGCGCCGCCCCTGCTGCGCGACGCGGCGGCGATCCTGCGGGTGATCGGGCTCGTCGGACAGGCCGGGTTGCCGGCCGCGGCGATCACGCCGTCGCAGCAGCGGCTGCTGGAGATCGGCATGGCGCTGGCGACCCGCCCGAAGCTGCTGCTGCTCGACGAGGTGGCCGCGGGCCTCACCGAAAGCGAAGTCGAGGACATGGCGCGGCTGATCCGCGGGCTGCGCGACGACTTCGGGCTCACCGTGATCTGGATCGAGCACGCAGTGACCACGCTGATGCGCTACGTCGAGCGCGTGCTGGTGCTGCACCAGGGCCGCAAGATCGCCGATGCGCCGCCGCACGAAGTGGTGCGCAACGCCGAGGTGGTCGAGGCGTATCTCGGCGACGAGATGGCCGGGGTCGAGCCGTGACTGCCACGGTGCACGGCGCGGCGCCAGCCGCCGCATCCCGGGGGCAGGCCGCCGGGCCGGCACACCTCGAGGTGCGCGGGCTGAGCGCGGGATACGGCGGGTTCCTGGTGCTGCGCGATCTCACGCTCGAAGTGCGCCCTGGCGTCACCGTCATCCTGGGCCCGAACGGGGCCGGCAAGAGCACGCTGCTCGAGGCGATCGCCGGGCTGTTGCCGCGCACCGGCCAGGTGCTGCTCGACGGCGAACCGATACCGGCCGGCGCAAGGCCGAGCGACATCGTGCGCCGCGGCCTCGTGCTGGTGGCCGAGGGCCGGCAGCTGTTCGCGCAGATGACGGTGCGCGAGAACCTCGAACTCGGCGGCTGGCTGGTGTCGCCCGCCGAGCGCGCGGTGCGCATCGAGCAGGCGTTTCGCGACTTCCCGCGGCTGCGCGAGCGCGCCGGCCAGTACGCCGGAACGATGAGCGGCGGCGAACAGCAGATGCTCGCGGTGGCGCGCGCGATGATGAGCGCGCCGCGCCTGCTGATGCTCGACGAGCCTTCGCTCGGTCTCGCCCCGAAAATGGTCGACGAACTGCTCGCGATCGCCCGCCGCATTGCCGACCAGGGCACCACCGTGCTGCTGGTCGAGCAGAACGTGCGCAAGTCGCTCGCGGTGGCCGATCGCGGCTACGTGCTCGAGCGCGGCAAGCTGGTGGCCAGCGGCCCGGCGGGCCTGCTGGCGCGTTCGGCGGTCGTGCGCTCGGCCTATCTCGGCGCGCGCGCCGCACCCGCTGCGGCGCCGTCCGCATCGAGCACCCTGCCCACGCCTTCCACATTGCCTTCGACTTCACCGGAGACGCACATGTCCGACCTGTCCATGCTGATCAACGGCCTGGCCGTCGCCGCCGAGAAGGGCGCGACTTTCGAGCGGCGCAATCCGCTCGACGGCAGCCTGGCCACCCGCGCGCCCGCAGCCAGCGCCGCCGATGCGGTCACCGCGGTCGAGGCCGCCGCCGAGGCGTTCCGCTCGTGGAGCCAGACCGGGCCGAACGAGCGCCGCACGCTGCTGTCGAAGGCGGCCGACGCGCTCGAGGCGCGCACACCGAAGTTCGTCGAGGCGATGGCCGCCGAGACCGGCGCCACAGCGATGTGGGCCGGCTTCAACGCGCACCTGGCGGCGTCGATGCTGCGCGAAGCCGCCGCGCTCACGACGCAGGTAGGCGGCGAGGTCATTCCGTCGGACGTCCCCGGTTCGCTCGCGATGGGCGTGCGCCAGCCGGCAGGCGTGGTGGTCGGCATCGCGCCGTGGAACGCGCCGATCATCCTCGGCGTGCGCGCGATCGCCACGCCGCTCGCCTGCGGCAACACGGTGGTGCTCAAGGGCAGCGAGAACTGCCCGCGCACTCACCAGCTGATCATCGAGTCGCTGCACGACGCGGGCTTTCCGCCCGGGGTGGTCAACTACGTCACCAACGCGCCCGCCGATGCCGGCACGGTGGTCGAGGCGATGGTCGCGCACCCGGCGGTGCGGCGCGTGAACTTCACCGGCAGCACGCGGGTGGGCCGGATCATCGCGATGACCTGCGCGAAGCACCTGAAGCCGGCGCTGCTCGAACTCGGCGGCAAGGCGCCGATGCTGGTGCTCGACGACGCCGACCTCGACGCGGCGGTGAACGCCGCGGCCTTCGCGAGCTTCGCCAATTCCGGGCAGATCTGCATGAGCACCGAGCGGCTGGTCGTCGACCGGAAAGTGGCCGACGAGTTCGTGGCGAAGTTCGTTGCCAGGGCCGCCAGCCTGCCGCTGGGCGACCCGCGCAAGCCCGAGCCGGTGGTGCTCGGCTCGCTGATCGGCATGAGCACGGTCGAGCACTGCAACGCGCTGATCGACGACGCGCTCGCCAAGGGCGCGAAGCTGCTGTGCGGCGGCAAGGCGGGCAACACGCTGATGCCGGCGACCGTGCTCGACCACGTCACCGCCGGGATGAGGGTCTATCACGAGGAGACCTTCGCGCCGCTGAAGTGCATCGTGCGCGTCGACGGCGTCGAGGAGGCCGTCGCCTGCGCCAACGACAACGAATACGGCCTGAGCGCGGCGGTGTTCGGCCGCGACGTCGCGCGGGCGATGAACGTGGCGCGCCGCATCGAGTCGGGCATCTGCCACGTCAACGGGCCGACGGTGCACGACGAGGCGCAGATGCCGTTCGGCGGCGTCAAGGGCAGCGGCATGGGCCGTTTCGGCGGCAAGGCGGGCATCCACGAGTTCACCGAGCTGCGCTGGATCACGGTGCAGACCGCGCCGCGTCATTACCCGTTCTAGAATGAGCGGATGCCGGGGAGCGACGCCGCGATCGTCACTGCGCACGGCCGCGCCGGGTTCGCGGCGGCGCGCGCGCTGTTCGAGGTGTACGCGGCGC
Source organism: Burkholderiales bacterium (assembly GCA_003577305.1). Taxonomy (GTDB): domain Bacteria; phylum Pseudomonadota; class Gammaproteobacteria; order Burkholderiales; family Burkholderiaceae_E; genus Zeimonas. Next base: position 11,827 of record QEVL01000001.1, on the reverse strand, counting down.
AACTCGGCATCGACCTGCGCTTCCAGGGTTTCGAGGCCGAGCTGTCGAGCCTGCCGGCGATGTACGGGCCGCCGGCGGGCAGGCTGCTGCTGGCCCGATGCGGCGGCAGGTTCGCCGGCTGCGTGGGCGTGCGCGCGTTGTCGGGCGGCGACTGCGAGATGAAGCGCCTGTACGTGCGCGCCGATGCGCGAGGCCACGGCCTCGGGCGCGCGCTGGCGGCCGCGGCGATCGCGGCCGCGCGCGAACTCGGCTACTCGCGCATGCTGCTCGACACGCTGGGCAGCATGCGTGCGGCGCGCGCGCTGTACGGCTCGCTCGGCTTTCGCGAGACGGCGCCGTACTACGCCAACCCGATCGCCGGCACGACGTACTTCGAACTCGACCTGAGGAAGGCGCGATGAGCGAATTGCCGATCACCTACCGCGGCACCGTCTATCCCTGGCATTGCGACCACATGGGCCACATGAACGTGATGTGGTACGTCGGGAAATTCGACGAGGCGACCTGGCAGTTTTTCGCCGGGCTGGGCATGACGCCGTCGTTCCTGCGCGATGCGCACCGCGGAATGGCCGCCGTCGAACAGCGCATCGCCTATCGGCGCGAGTTGCACGCCGGCGACACGGTGACGATTCGCACCGAAGTCCTGGAGGTGAAGGACAAGAGCCTGCGCTTCGCCCACGAGATGCGTCGCGACGAAGACGGGGTGGTCGCGGCGACCACCGTACTGACCGGCGTGCATCTCGACACGATCGCCCGCAAGGCGCAGTCGCTGCCCGATTCGATCAGGGCGCGGGCGCAGGCGCTCGTCAGCGCCGATCCGTCGCGCTGGGACTGAGAACGTGTGAAGCAATCGGCCGGCCCGGCCGGACGCGCCTCAGCCGGTGCCGGTCTTTGCCGGCAGGCCCGCCGCCTGCGCCTGCTCGTCGGCGTGATACGACGAGCGCACCAGCGCGCCCACCGCGGCGTGCGAGAAGCCCATCGCGCGCGCCTGTGCGCCGAACATGCGGAAGGTGTCGGGATGCACGTAGTGGCGCACCGGCAGGTGCGCGTTCGACGGCGCCAGGTACTGGCCGATGGTCAGCATGTCGATGTCGTGCGCGCGCATGTCGCGCATCACCGCGAGGATCTCGTCGTCGGTTTCGCCCAGCCCGACCATCAGCCCCGATTTCGTCGGCACGCCCGGCACGCGACGCTTGAATTCGGCCAGCAGCTTCAGCGAATGGGCGTAGTCGGAACCCGGGCGCGCCTCGCGATACAGCCGCGGCACCGTCTCCAGGTTGTGGTTCATCACGTCGGGCGGCGCGAGCTCGAGGATCGCCAGCGCGCGGTCCATGCGCCCGCGGAAGTCGGGCACCAGCACTTCGATGCGCGTGGCCGGCGAGAGTTCGCGCACCTTGCGGATGCAGTCGACGAAGTGCTGCGCGCCGCCGTCGCGCAGGTCGTCGCGATCCACGCTGGTGATGACCGCGTACGACAGCTTCAGCGCGGCGATCGTCTTCGCCAGGTTCTCGGGTTCGGCCGGGTCGAGCGGGGCCGGCCGGCCGTGGCCGACGTCGCAGAACGGGCAGCGCCGCGTGCAGATGTCGCCCATGATCATGAAAGTGGCGGTGCCCCGGCCGAAGCACTCGCCGATGTTCGGGCACGCGGCTTCCTCGCAGACCGTGTGCAGCCGGTGCTCGCGCAGGATCTGCTTGATCTCCCGGAAGCGTGCGGCGTTGGGGCCGGCGCGAACCCGGATCCAGTCGGGCTTCTTCAGCACCTCGGCCGGACGGACGATCTTCACCGGGATGCGCGAGGTCTTGTCGGCGCCTCGCTGTTTGGCGGGCGCAGGGTTGCCGGCAGCGGCCGGCGCGTGAGGATCGAGGGGCGAGGTCATCGCGTGCTTTCGAGGGAGGCGGTCAGCTGGCGGCCGAAACGCGCCGCGAGGTCGGCAATGTCGACGTCGCCGACGCGGCTGCGAAGGTCGGTGACCGCCAGCCCCGGATAACCGCAGGGGTCGATCCGGGAGAACGGTTCCAGATCCATCGCCACGTTCAACGCTACACCATGGTAGCTGCAGCCACGGGAGATCCTGATGCCGAGTGAGGCGATCTTGGCGCCGGCGCCGCCGTCGTCATCGACGACGTAGACACCCGGCGCGCCCGTCCGGCGGGTGGCGGCCACGCCGCAGGCGGCCAGCAGCGCGATTGTCGCCCCCTCGATCGCAGCCACGAAATCACGAACCGGAAGCCGGCGTCGGCGCAGGTCTATGAGCAAGTAAGCAACCACTTGCCCCGGGCCGTGATAGGTGACCTGGCCGCCGCGTTCGGTACGCACTACCGGAATCTCGCCCGGAGCCCGCAGATGCTCGGGTCGCGATGCGTGGCCCAGCGTGAAGACCGGCGGGTGCTCAACCAGCCAGATCTCGTCGCGGGTGTCGGCGCCGCGACCCAGCGTGAACGCCTGCATCTCCTGGACGGTGGGCAGGTAGGGACGCTGCCGCAACGGCCTGAGCTTCGGGGCGGAAGGTGCCCCGTTTCGCGAAACCGCGTTCACAGCACGATGCTCACCAGCGGGTGCGCCGTCAGTGCCCGGTACAGTCGCTCGAGCTGCTCGCGCGAGTCCAGGCGCACCGTCACGGTGACGCTCAGCCAGGTGCCCTGGCTCGACGCGCGGAACTCCATCGTCGCCGGATCGAATCCCGGGACGTGCTCGCCGACCGTCGCGGCGATCGATTGCGTGAAGTCATCGACGCGCCTGCCCATCACTTTCAGCGGGAAGTCGACCGGGAACTCGAGCAGGCGTTCGAGCCGGTCGAAGGCGGCGCCGAACTCGCCGGGCCCGCTCACTTGGCTGCCTGGTCGGCCTTGGCACGCTGGTAGGCCGCGTGCAGTTTCGCGAACACCGGGCCGGGGCGGCCGTCACCCACCGGGCGGCCATCGAGGCGCGTGATCGGCAGGACTTCCTTCGTGGCCGAACTGAGGATCAGTTCGTCGGCCGCCTGCACTTCCTCGCGCAGCACGCGGCGCAGCTGCAACGCGATGCCCGAGCCTTCGCACAGCTCCCTGATCAGCCCGTAGCGCACGCCTTCGAGCACCAGGTTGTCGGCCGGCGGCCCGTAGAGCCGCTCGCCGCGGGCCAGCCAGATGTTGCTCGCCGAGCCCTCGGTGAGGAAGCCGTCGCGGAACATCACGCACTCGGCGGCGCCGGCGCGCACGGCAGCTTCGCGGGCGAGCACGTTGCCGAGCAGCGAAGTCGACTTGACGTCGCAGTGCAGCCAGCGCTCGTCGGCCAGCGAGATCGCGGCCACGCCCTGGCGGATCTGTTCGGCGGCGGGCAGCACGAGCTGGCTCGACATCGCGAACACGGTGGGCCGCACCGCCGGCCGCGGAAACGCGTGGTCGCGCCGCGCCACCCCGCGCGTGACCTGCATGTAGACGAACTGGTCGTCCCAGGGGTGCCGCGCGACCAGATCGGCAACCAGCGCGGTCCAGCCCGCGTCGTCGTGCGGGGCGTCGATGCCGACCGCCGCGAGGCTGCGCTTCAGGCGCGCGAGATGCTGAGGCCAGCGGAACGGGCGTCGCGCATAGACCGGGACGACCTCGTAGACGCCGTCGCCGAAGATGAAGCCGCGATCGAGCACCGGCACGCGGGCCTCCTCGATCGGCATGAACTCGCCATTCAGGTACGCGATTTGCGCCATCCTCGTCTCCGCGATCTCACTTCGAGAGCATCATCCGCAGGCCGTCCCAGGTGCGGCCGAACCAGCCCGCAGGCTCGACGGCGGCGAGCGCGAGCAGCGGCCGCTCCACCAGCACCCGGTCCTCGATCTTCACGCGCAGCGTGCCGATCCGCTGTCCCTGGGCGATCGGCGCCACCAGCGGCTGGACGCGCTCGACCTCGGCCTTCATCTTCTCGGCCTGGCCGCGCGGCACCGTTACCACGAGGTCGCTGTCGAAGCCGCCCGCGACCGTGTCGACCGCGCCTTTCCAGACCTGGTAGGTTCCGGCGGGCTGTCCCTTCGCATAGACGCGCACCGCATCGAAGTTCTGGAAGCCGTAGTTCAGCAGCTTCTGCGACTCGATCGCGCGCGTCGACTCCGAGTTGGCGCCGATCACCACCGATACCAGGCGGCGCTCACCGTCGAGGCCGGGCTGCTTGCGGTGCGCCGAAGCGATCAGGCAGTAGCCCGCCGCCTCGGTGTGGCCGGTCTTCATGCCGTCGACGCTCGGGTCCACCGCGAGCAGTCGGTTGCGGTTCGGCTGGCGGATGTTGTTGTAGGTGTACTCGCGCTTCGAGTACAGCGGGTAGTACTCGGGAAAGTCGCTGATCAGCCGCGCCGCCATCGTCGCGAGGTCGCGCGCGGTGCTGTAGTGCTCCGGATCGGGCAGCCCCGTCGCGTTGCGGAACCGGGTGTTGCGCAGGCCGAGTCGCTGTGCCTCGCGGTTCATCTGCTGCGCGAAGATCTCCTCGGTGCCGGCGAGCGCCTCGGCGAGCACGATCGACGCGTCGTTGCCCGACTGGACGATCATGCCGTTGAGCAGCTGCTCGACGCTCGCGGGGTCGCGCGGATCGACGAACATGCGCGAGCCGCCCGCCTTGTAGGCGGCCTGCGAAACCGGCGGACGCTGGTCGAGCGCCAGTCGCTTCTCCCTGAGCGCGCCGAAGGCGAGATACGCGGTCATCACCTTGGTGAGCGAGGCCGGTTCGACCTTCAGGTCCGGCTCGTGCGCGGCGAGCACCTGGCCGGAGGTTGCGTCGAGCAGCAGCCAGGAGCGCGCGGCGATCGTCGGCGCGGCAACCTGCGACAGCGCCGGCCGGGGCGTGGCGAAGGGCAACAGGACGAGCAGGAGGAGGAGCAGGCTGCGAAGCGTGGATCGGGGCATCGGTGATCTCGTGACAGGCGCAGCGCCGGCGCGTCGTGATCGCCGGCACGCGGCCCGCGCCACGGTGTGCGCGGAAGGAGTGTGGGAAGGCACGGATTATAGGACGCGGGTCGGTCCGACCCCGTCCGGGACGCTGCTGCCCCTTCGGCTTCGTACAGGCTACGGGCGGTCTCGCGCCTGCTCGAACACCGGACGCACCGCCGCCACGATGCGCCGCGCCGCGGCCTCGCCGCTGCGGAAGTAGACGACGTCGACCGCCTCGCGCAGCACCCGGCGCAGCACCTCCATGCTGACGCAGTCGGCGACGCGGGCCTCCCAGACCTGGCCGGCGGCGCCCAACTCGGCGCCGAACACGCCTCGCAGTCCATGCTTGGCGCGCTCGAGCAGCGCCTGCTCGGCGCTGGTGCGTGCCCGGCGCTCGGCTTCGCTCGGCTCGTCGGCCAGGCCGACCACCTCGATCAGGCGCCGGGCTTCGAGTTCGGCGAGGATCGGGCCGAGTTCGCCGGGACGGGCGAACTGCACCAGGTCGCCGACACAGCGCTGGCCGTCGATCGCGTTCAGGATGCGTCGCTCACCCGGGGCGAGTTCACGTCGCGGCTCCGCGGACTCGTCGTCTCCGTCGGCGGTGCGCGCGTAGACCAGCCGGGGATCGGGCTCGGCGCTCATCGCCGCCTCAGATCGCGCCGCAACGCTGCCGGAAGTCGTCGATTCCGGCGCGGCCCCGGCACGCCTCGACCACGGACAATACCGCCGGCAGCAGCGCGCGCAGTTCGTCGACCGTGTGTACGCGCTCGATCCGGATCGCGAGGTCGTCGCCGTTCGGGCCGATGGTGTCGAGCAGTGCGCGCGTCACGCGTGCGCGCAGCGTGCGCAAGTCTTGCGCACCCGTCGGCGCCGGTGTCGGCGCGGGCGTGGCTGCGGAGACGGCGGGCGCGACCGCGCTCGCCTGCACAGTGCCGGCATCGAAGGGGCGCGAGACGAATCCGCCTCTCTCGAGCTGCGCCAACTGCTCACCGAGCTCGGGCCCGGGCAGCATGCGCGACAGTTCGGCGACGTCCCGCCTGCCGTCGACCAGGATCAGCAGCTGGCGCAGACGCGGCCCCAGGCCGTGGCGGCGAGTGCGCAGTTCGTCGGCGGCCTTGCCGGTCTTCTGGAACACGTCGCGTGCCGACATCTCCATCATGATCGTTCCCCTGCCGCTGCATCGGCGCGAGCGCCGAACGCGTCGAGCACGATGCGCTTGAGCAACGTCAGTTTACGATGGAAGAAATGGTCGGCGCCGGGCAGGACGACGACCGGCAGTTCCTGCCGACGAGCCCAGTCGAACACCGCCGGCAACGGCACCGTATCGTCGACTTCGCCGTGTATGACCAGCGTGTCGGCGGGCACCGGCGCGACCTCGAAGCGCGATACGGCCGTGCCCACGAGCACCAGCCGATCGGCGGGCTGGCCGAGTTCGCGCAAGCGGGCGGCCACCCGCGTCTGCACGTAGCTGCCGAACGAGAATCCGCCGAGCACCAGCCGCGGCCGCGCCACGCCGATCGAGGCGGCGTGTTCGCGCGCGTGCGCCACCACCGCGAGCAGGTCGTCGGTTTCGCCGAGGCCCTCGTCGTGAACGCCCGCCGAGCGGCCGACGCCGCGGAAATTCGGGCGCCAGGCCACGTAGCCCAGCGCCACCATCGCGCGGGCGAGGGTCTGGACCACCTTGTTGTCGCGCGTGCCGCCGTACAGCGGGTGAGGATGCGCAATGACCGCGACGCCGACGGGGACGCCCGACGGCAGGTCGAGCGCCAGGTCGATCGCGCCGGCCGGACCGTCGATCAGGAGGGCCCGGGTCGCGGCGTTCATTCGAGCCGCAAGCGCGCGACCGGCCGTCCGTCTCGAAGGTGGGACTCGACGATCTCGTCGATGTCGCTGCGGTCGACGTAGGTGTACCAGACCGCCTCGGGATAGACGACTGCTACCGGGCCCTCGTCGCAACGATCGAGGCAGCCGGCCTTGTTGACGCGAACCTTGCCCGGCCCGGCCAGCCCGAGCGCCTTGACGCGTTCCTTCGCGTAGGCCTGCAACGACTCGGCGCCGTGGTCGGCGCAGCAGCGCCGCCCGTTCTCGCGCCGGTTCACGCAGAAGAAGATGTGGCGCTCGTAGTAATTGCTCATGCCGGCGATTATAGACCTCGCCTCGCGGTGCTCCGCAGCCGCCAGCCGCACCACGCGATGGCCGCGAACGGCCACGCGGTCGCCACCGCGCGCAGCAGTCCGTGGAAGTTGGTCCACGCACCCCCGCCCCAGCCCGCGCGCATCGACAGGTAGTAGGCATTCGGCGGCGCCAGATTGAACAGCAGCGTCGCGCCCGCCAGCGTGACGATCGCCAGCCAGAGCCGCGCGCGGCGGCCCACCCATCCGAGCAGCAGCAGCGCGACGATGCCGGCCAGCAGTCCGCCCTGCGCGCCCGCGTTGAGCCATGCCAGCGCGTTGACCTGACCCAGGTACGCTGCCGACGCGACCGACTTGATCGCGATCGCGGCAACGATCGGCGCCGCCACCGCAGCGGCCGCGCCGCGCGCGCCGGCGCGCAACAGGTCGTGCGTCACGAGCCCGATCGCCAGCACCGTCATCGAGACGCCCGCGGCTTCGGCGAAGGGCTCGAGATCGTGTGGCAGCAGCCAGCCGGACACCCACGGATGCGCCGGCTCGCCGGGCGTGGTGGCTGCGAGCGAGACCAGATCTCCGGTGGCGAAGACCAGCGGCTGCGGATAGAACTGCGCCACCAGCCAGGCACACAACAGCAGCAGTCCGGGCGTCGAATGCGGCATCAGCGGCAGGGTTTCCCGGGCCCACTGCGGCCATTGCTCGATCCGGCGGCGGCCGATCGAGACTGCAACCAGTGCGCCGGCCAGGCCGCCGGCGGCGTTCGCGAGCAGATCCATTCGCGATGGCACGCGTGCCGGCAGCAACGCCTGCAGGCATTCGAGCGCCAGCGACAGGCCCGCGGCGGCCACGGTGGCGAGCACGGCTGCCAGTCCCATCGACACGGAGAGCCGCCGCGCGAGCCAGGCCGTCAGCAGCAGACCGGTCGGCAGGTAGGCGGCGACGTTGACCGCGACGTCGAAGCCGGTCCACCACCGCGGCCAGGGCTCGAAGAGGAACGCGAACATCCAGCGGCCCGGCGTGTGCCAGCCGGACCACGGGTAGAGCGTGGCGTAGACGACGGCGGCGAGCCAGGCTGCCAGCCACGCGCCGGTGCCCGCGACCTGCGGTCCGGTTACGGGAATCGGCAACTGGCTGGGGTGGCGCGGCACCGCACAAGCTTAACGCCCGGGCGACGGTCCGAGTGCGATCGCGTGCTCGGGCTATGATCCACCGTCATGAGCCTGCTCGACGCCGAAGCCATCCGCGCAGCCGCCGCCCTCGAAGGGCTGCGCATCGACACGGTCGACGAGATCGGGTCGACCCAGGTGCTGATGGATGCCCCGCTGGGGCCGGATCCCGCGCCCCCACGACTGCTCGCGGCCGCGCGGCAGACAGCGGGGCGGGGCCGGCGCGGGCGTGCCTGGCTGAGTCCGGAAGGACGCTCGGTCGCCTTCTCGGTCGCGGTCGAGCGTCGCGTGCGTGCGCAACAGCCGCCGGCGGCGATCGCGCTGGCGGTGGGCGCGGCAGCGGCGGGCGCACTCGCGTGCTGGGCGCCGGAGGTGCGCCTGAAGTGGCCGAACGACCTGATGCTCGAAGGGCGCAAGCTCGGTGGCATCCTGGTCGAATGCAGGCGCGGCCTGCCCGAGGCAGGCACCGATGGCAGCGTGATCGAACGGATCGTGGTCGGTATCGGCCTGAACCTGTTCGCCCCCCCGGTGGGCACGATCGGGCAGTCGGGCCGCGGCCTGTTCGACGACGACGCTCCACCGGCCGGTGCGACCGAGGCGATCATCGGGGTTCTCGGCGAGGCGACCGTCACCACGGTGCGGCGTTTTTTCGACGAGGGGCTCGCGCCGTTCGTTCAGGCCTGGCGCCGGCTGGATGCGCTCGCCGGCGAAGAGGTGGCGCTGCTCGACGGCGGCCGCATCATTGCCGCCGGACGCTCGCTCGGTCTCGACGTGAGCGGCGGGCTGCGCGTGCAGCTGGCCGATGGAATACGGGTGGTGCACAGCGGCGAGGTGTCGCTGCGCCCGCTCGACGCATTGCGCTGATCCTCCCCGATGCGCTGGCTGCTGGCACTGCTCGTCCTGGCGAACCTGTTCACCTTCGCGCTGTTCCAGGGGTGGCTGTCGCCGTGGGTTCGCGGCGACCGCGAGCCGCAGCGCGTTTCCGCCCAACGCAGCCCCGAGCGGCTGCGGGTCGTGCCGCTGGATCGGCTCGGGCCGGCGCGATCGCCGCAGCCGTCGCGCGCGTTGCAACCCGCCTCGGCGCCGCCGGGCCCGGGCGTCGCGTCGGAGGCGGCATCCGCCGCCTTCGCGCCAGACGCCGGCGCAACGCCCGACGCAGAGGTCTGCGTCGCGTTCGTGATGCTCGACGAGCAGCGCGCCGGCCGCTTGCGCGAGGCGCTTCAGGCCGCCGGCGCGCAGGTGGCGTCCACGCGCATCGAGCAGCCGTCGAGCTACCTCGTCTATGCGCCGCCCGCGTTCACCCGTGCCGAGGCACAACAGCGGCTTGCCGCGCTGCGGGCGGCCGGTCAGGGCGACGCCTTCGTGATGCAGGACGGGCCGCTGCGGCTCGCGATTTCGGTCGGACTGTTCCGGACCGAGGAGTCCGCGCGCACGCTGGTGACGCAGTTGCAGGAGCGGGGCGAGACCGGCCTGCAGATCGCGCCTCGCGGACCCGTCACCGTGCGGACACGGCTGCAGGCGCGCTGGCCCGATGCTGCTGCGGCCGCCGCTGCGGCCGCAATTGGCAGCCGCTTCGACGCGGTGCCGCGCGACTGCGACTGAGAACCCGGGCAGGCGTCGATCGGGTTTGTTGCCGATGCTCAGGCCGCGCCGCCCGCGCTGGCGCGGATGCGTTGCACCAGGTCGGTGGTCGAGCGCTGGAAGCGGAGCGGGATCGCGTGCACCGAACCACCCCAGCTGCGCACTTCGTGCGCGCCGACGATCTGCTCGGGCGGCCAGTCGCCCCCTTTCACCAGCACGTCGGGGCGCAACGCGACGATCAGCTCGAGCGGCGTGTCGGCCTCGAACCAGGTGACCAGCGTCGTCGATTCGAGCGCCGCGACCACCGCGAGGCGGTCGGCCAGCGGATTGAGCGGCCGGTCGCGACCCTTGCCCAGGCGCTTGACCGAGCCGTCGCTGTTCAGCGCGACGACCAGCGAAGCGCCCAGCGCCCGCGCCTCGGCCAGGCAGGTCACGTGGCCCCGGTGAAGGAGATCGAACACCCCGTTGGTGAACACCATCGGCCGCGGCAGCCGGGCGGCATGCGCCGCAGCGTGCGCCGGATCGATGATCTTGTGCTCGAAGCCGACCAGTGCGTTGCTCACCCGGATATTGCCTCGCGGGCCGACGGGGCCCGGCGGGCCCCGATCTGGCTGATTCTAGCAACCCGGGTAGCCGGCCAGTGCGCCGGCAGCCGGCCCGGCGCAGCGCCGCACCGACGAACGGCGGTGCGCGGCGGCAGGATCAGGCGCCGGAGTCCTGGCGCGGCGCGACGAACAGCGTGAGCACCCCGGTGTAGGCGTAGACGCTGTCGCGCGCGATCTCGCCGTTGGCGTAGAAGCCCACCAGCGGGATTTCCCCCAGGTTGTGCGCGACGATGCCGAGTTCGGCGCCCGGCGCACCGAACAGCTGTTCGCCGCGGGCGACGCAGGAGACGTAGTGCGCGCCGAGCACGCGCAGCGACTCGGCCTCGAGCTCCTCGCGCAATTCGGTGCAGATGCGGATCAGGTCGGCGCGCGCAGCACTGCGGTCGCGGGTGCAGAACACGGCGCGGTCGCCCGGCCGTGGCGTCGCGGCGATCGCCAGCAGCCGGTTCTGCGGATCGATGCCCAGAACGTTGCGCACCGTGTAGTCGGCGAAGCCGATCCCGCGGTCCCGGTCGGCCGGTGCCAGGCCGACCATCAGCCCGTTGGACAGCCGCTCGGCGGGCAGCGCGCGCAGGATCTCGTCGCCGTCGCGCGAGTCGCGCACCTCGGCAGCCACGTCGAGATCGGCGAGCAGCACGTCGAGCGCCGGCTCGCCGTCGAGGCGCTGGATGTAGTTGGACGAGCACTGCGAGATCACGTGCTCGCGCGCCAGCGGCGCGCAGCCCTGCGTGACCCGCGACAGCAGTCGCACCCGCTCGTCGAAGACCGCTCCGGACAGCCCGCTGCGCACCAGCCGGCCCGCCAGCTGTTCGCTGTCCGGCTGGCTGCCCCCCACGAGCCCGCCGAACAGGAAGCCGGTGTCGAGTTGCGCGGCCAGCGCGGCGACCGAGTCGGCGAGGTCGGGGCTGGTCGGCTCCGCGTGGACCACGGCAGTGAACGCCGCTGCGGTTGCGCCGGCAGCGGTCGGCCCGCTGGCACCGTCGTCGAACGCGAGGCCGCGCTCGCCCGAGAACACGCGCCAGCTGCCGAGCGGCAGCGCGCAGATCATTGCGGCGAGTGCGGCTTCGCCGCTGTATTCGACGCCGGTCGAACAGACGCCGTGCGCGCTGGCGCCGATCCATTGCACGCCCGGAAAGCGCTCGCGCAGCAAGGTGGCCACGTCGCCGAGCCGCTCGGCGAGCCGCTCGGTGACGTAGAGCAGGCCGAGCCCCGCCGTGGGCGCCGGCCCGCCCGAGGCGAGCCGCGCCATCAGCGCTTCGGCGGCGGCGCGCCAATCGGGATGGGCCGCGTGCCCGTACCTGAACGCATGCATCGGGGCGGTCCGGCAGTCGGTGGTGCGTGATCCGTCAGTCGCGCGCTTCGCTCATGCCTTGCGCGCGTGCGCCGCCGCCTTGCGCCCGGCGGCCGCGGGCCGCTTGCCCGACTTCGGCTTGCGGGGCGCGCCGCTGCGCGCGGCG
>QEVL01000015.1 GCA_003577305.1 Burkholderiales bacterium | reverse complement strand
AGTCGGCCCCTGTCTGAGGGAGCGAAGCGACCGAGTTGGGGCCGACGGTCCGGGCTCCGCGCGAGCGACCAAGCGTTTCCGTAGGACAGCGCGTCCGCGCCGGCAACCGAGCGCAGGCGCAGCCCTTGGCGGCCCGGCGCAGGGCGCAGCCCCAGAGGCTGGGCGCCGCGGCCCGCGCGCCCGAAGCCCCGATCCGTCAACGCGGCGCACTCGGCAACGATGCGCCGCGAGACGCAGCCGGTCAGGAGAACGCCTGGATGCCGGTCTGCGCGCGCCCGAGGATGAGCGCGTGGATGTCGTGCGTGCCCTCGTAGGTGTTGACCACCTCGAGGTTCACCAGGTGGCGCGCCACGCCGAACTCGTCGGAGATGCCGTTGCCGCCCATCATGTCGCGCGCCATCCGCGCGATCTCGAGCGACTTGCCGCACGAATTGCGCTTCATGATCGAAGTGATCTCGACCGCGGCGGTGCCTTCGTCCTTCATGCGTCCCAGCCGCAGGCAACCCTGCAGGCCGAGCGTGATCTCGGTCTGCATGTCGGCGAGCTTCTTCTGGATCAGCTGGTTGGCGGCCAGCGGGCGGCCGAACTGCTTGCGATCGAGCACGTACTGGCGCGCGCGGTGCCAGCAGTCCTCGGCGGCGCCCAGTGCGCCCCAGGCGATGCCGTAGCGCGCGCTGTTCAGGCAGGTGAACGGCCCCTTCAGGCCTTCGACGCCGGGCATCAGCTGCTCGTCGGGCACGAACACCTGGTCCATCACGATCTCGCCGGTGATCGAGGCGCGCAGGCCGACCTTGCCGTGGATCGCGGGCGCCGACAGCCCTTTCATGCCCTTGTCGAGGATGAAACCCTTGATGCGGCCGTCGTGGTCGCCCCCCACGCACTTGCCCCAGACGATGAAGACGTCGGCGATCGGCGAGTTCGAGATCCACATCTTGTTGCCGGTGAGCTGGTAGCCGCCGTCGACGCGTTTCGCGCGCGTCTCCATCGACCCCGGATCGGAACCGTGATTCGGCTCGGTGAGTCCGAAGCAGCCGATCCACTCGCCGGTGGCGAGCTTCGGCAGGTATTTCTTCTTCTGCGCCTCGGTGCCGAATTCGGATATCGGCACCATCACCAGCGAGCTCTGCACGCTCATCATCGAGCGGTAGCCCGAGTCGACGCGTTCGACTTCGCGCGCGATCAGGCCATAGGCGACGTAGTTCAGCCCCGGGCCGCCGTACTCGGCCGGAATGGTCGGACCGAGCAGGCCGAGTTCGCCCATCTCGCGGAAGATCGAGGGGTCGGTCTTCTCGTTGCGGAACGCCTCGAGCACGCGCGGTGCCAGCTTGTCCTGGCAGTAGGCCATCGCGGCCTCGCGCACCATGCGCTCGTCTTCGGTGAGCTGCGCATCGAGCAGCAGCGGGTCGTCCCATTTGAACGCGGCCTTCATCGATCTCTCCTGTCAATGCTGTATAGGGTACCGGGCTGGTCGGTCGACATCCTAGCGTGGCGTCTTGCGCTGCACAAACGATCTTGCGGGCACGCGGTACCATGCCGGTTCGCGGCCGTGGACACGGGATCGGCCCGTGGCCGCCGTCGGCCGACAGTACGAAGCACCGATGCCGATGATCGAAATCCGCAAGCTCGCGCCCGGCCGTGACCTGGCTCGAGAGCCTGTCGGGGCGCCTGGTCGCGCGCACGCCCGGCCCGGCGGGCTGGCGATCGGCCCGGCACCGGCGCACGTCGGGCAGCGATGACGGAAGCGACCAGCGTGCGCGCCTCTGCGTGGCCCCTGGCCACGAAGATCCTCGTCATCGGCTTCACGATGCTGCTGGTGGCGCTTTGCGCGATCGGGCTCACGCTGTGGATGACCTGGAACCTGGAGGGAGGTGCCGCTGCGGTCAACGAGGCCGGACGCATGCGGATGCAGGCGTACCGGCTGGCGCTCGAGGCGCGCAGCAGCGGGCACGACGAAATCGTGCGCCGCGTTGCCGCGTTCGACGCGAGCATCGAGATCCTGCGCACCGGCGATTCGGCGCGGCCGCTGTTCGTTCCGCTGGACGACGCGACCCGCCGGCGGTTTGCCGGGGTGCGCGCGGGCTGGCAGGAACTGCGCGCGGGCTGGCTTGCCGACCCGGCGCAGGTGCAGCTGTCGCGGGTCGACGCATTCGTGTCGTCGATCGACGATTTCGTGGCGTCGATCGAGCGGCAGATGTCGCGCTCGACTGCGATCCTGAACGCGGTGCAGTTCGCGATGCTGGCGCTGGCCATCGGCGGGGCGGTGGCGCTGCTCTATGCGGGCTACATCTTCGTGGTCGATCCGGTCGCGCAGCTGCAGCGCGGCCTGGCCAGGGTCGAGCAGGGCGAACTCGACGCGCGCGTCACGGTCGCTTCGAACGACGAGTTCGGACAGCTGGGCGAGGGCTTCAACCGCATGACCGCGAGGCTGCAGGCGCTCTACCGCGGCCTGGAGGACAAGGTTCGCGAGAAGACCGCGGGGCTGGAGCAGAAGACCCAGCGGCTGGCCGCGCTCTACGACGCCAGCGCGCTGATCGGCGAGGCCGGATCGCTCGAGGAGCTGGCGCAGGGTTTCGTGCGCAAGGTGCGCGAGATCGCGCGCGCCGACGCTGCGATGATCCGCTGGTCGGACGAAGGCAACCGGCGCTACCTGATGCTGGCAGGCGACCGCCTGCCCGAGGCGATGACGCGCAACGAGCAATGCGTGGACGCCGGCACCTGCCATTGCGGGCGGCTGGAGCCGCACCCGGGGGTGCGGGTGATCGCGATCCGACCGGATCCGCAGATGAGCTTCGACCACTGTGCGGCCGCCGGCTACCGCACGCTGGTCTCGGTGCCGATCGCGCTGCACCAGCGGGTGCTCGGCGAGGTCGATCTCTTCTACTACGGGGAGGCGCCGATCGGCGAGGAGGAGCGCTCGCTGCTCGAGGCGCTGGCCAGCCATCTCGCGAGCGCGATGGAAGGCCTGCGCGCGGCCGCGCTCGATGTCGAGGCGGCGGTGGCGCAGGAGCGTGGATTGCTCGCGCAGGAGCTGCACGATTCGATCGCGCAGTCGCTCGCGTTCCTGAAGATCCAGGTCAGGCTGCTGCGCGACGCGGTTGCGCGCGGCGACGCGCCGGCGGTCGGCAGGATCATCGGCGAGCTCGATGCGGGCGTGCGCGAGAGCTACGGCGACGTGCGCGAACTGCTGGTGCACTTTCGCACGCGCACGCGCGACGAGGACATCGAGCCGGCGCTGCGCACCACGCTCTCGAAGTTCGAGCACCAGAGCGGCCTGCGCGCCCACCTGCAGGTCGAAGGCCACGGCCTGCCGCTCGACCCGGCAGTGCAGGTGCAGGTGCTGCACGTGGTGCAGGAAGCGCTCTCGAACGTGCGCAAGCACGCGGGCGCGACCCAGGTGTGGCTCGACGTCCGGCAGTCTCCGGCATGGCGCTTCGAAGTGCGCGACGACGGCGCCGGCTTCGACGCGGCGGCCGCCGACAGCGACGAGACGCGGGTGGGGTTGCGCATCATGCGCGAGCGCGCGCAGCGCATCGGCGCGCAGGTGTCGGTCGAGTCGACACCCGGCGAGGGAACCCGCGTGGTGCTCGCGCTGCCGCCGCAGGCGCGCGCCGCAACGGCCGAAGAGGCGGCTGCCTGATGCGCGTCCCGATCCGCTTGCTGGTGGTGGACGACCACACGCTGTTCCGCCGCGGCCTGGTGGCGCTGCTCGCCACCGAGAGCGACCTCGTCGTGGTCGGCGAGGCGGCCGATGCGGGCGAGGCGACGCGACGCGCGCGCGAACTGCAGCCCGACGTGATCCTGCTCGACAATCACCTGCCCGGCGTCACCGGCATCGCGGCGCTGGCGGGATTGATGGAGGCGGCGCCAAAGTCGAAGGTGCTGATGCTCACCGTGAGCGAAGACGAGACCGATCTCGCCGCGGCACTGCGGGCCGGCGCGCAGGGCTACGTGCTGAAGACGATCGACGGCGACATGCTCGCACAGGCGATCCGCGGCACGATGCGCGGCGAATCGGTGGTCAGTCCCGAGATGACGGGCAAGCTGGTGCAGGCGCTGCGGGCGACTGCGCCCGGCGAGCCGTCGGCTGGCGGCGCGCCGCCCGAAGACCCCCTCGCCCGGCTGTCGCCGCGCGAACGCGAGATCCTCGCGCACATCGCGCGCGGGGCGAGCAACAAGGCGATCGCGCGCGCGCTCGACATCGCCGAGACGACGGTCAAGATCCACGTGCAGCACATCCTGCGCAAGCTCGGGCTGAGCTCGCGCGTGCAGGCAGCCGTCTACCTCACCGGACGCGGTTCGGCCTGATCGCCGGGGCCGCGAAGCGCGGCCCCGGTAGTAGTCCTTCCGGACGATGGCCGCGGGCCTGCACATCGTTCTTCCGCCGCGCCCGTCTCTGACTTCCCGAAGGATGTTCGCCGCGCGGCGCGCTGCCTACAGTGCCGTCATGGAGATCCGGTCATGACGTCCACCGCACTCGAAGGACAGCGCACGCGCCAGGCGCTGTCGGTGCTGATCGCCAGCACCTTCGCATTCACCGTCTGCTTCATGGTCTGGATGATGTTCGGCGTGATCGGAATCCCGATCCGCAAGGCGCTGAACCTCAATGCCACCGAGTTCGGCCTGCTCACCGCCACGCCGGTGCTCACCGGTTCGCTGGTGCGGGTGCCGCTGGGCATCTGGACCGACCGCTACGGCGGGCGCATCGTGATGACGCTGCTGATGGCGGCGACGGTGCCCGCCATCTGGCTGATGGCCTGGGCCACCGAGTTCTGGCACTTCATCGTGATCGGGCTGTTCGTCGGGCTGGCCGGCGGCTCGTTTTCGGTGGGCACGCCGTACGTGGCACGCTGGTTCCCGCGCCATCGCCAGGGCTTCGCGATGGGTGTCTACGGCGCGGGCAACTCCGGTGCGGCGGTCAACAAGTTCGTCGCACCGGCGCTCGTGGTGGCCTTCGGCTGGACGATGGTGCCGAAGGTCTATGCGGCGATCATGCTCGGCACCGTGGTGCTGTTCTGGCTGCTCAGCCACAGCGACCCGGCGCACCGCGTGCCCAGCCACGTGCGCTTCGTCGACCAGCTCGCCGTGCTGAAGGATCCGCGCGTGCTCAAGTACTGCCAGTACTACAGCATCGTGTTCGGCGGCTACGTCGCGCTCAGCCTGTGGATGGTGCAGTACTACGTGGGCGAATACGGGCTGGACATCCGCGTGGCGGCGCTGCTCGCCGCCTGCTTCTCGCTGCCCGGCGGCGTGCTGCGCGCGGTGGGCGGCTGGCTCTCCGATCGCTACGGCGCGCACAGCGTGACCTGGTGGGTGATGTGGGTGAGCTGGATCTGCCTGTTCCTGCTCAGCTATCCGCAGACGCAGTTCACCGTGACCACGGTCGAGGGCACGCGCAGCTTCACGATCGGCCTGAACGTCTACGCCTTCACGCTGCTGATGTTCGTGCTCGGCATCGCCTGGGCCTTCGGCAAGGCGAGCGTGTTCAAGTACATCAGCGACGAATACCCGCAGAACATCGGCACGGTCTCGGGCATCGTCGGGCTGGCCGGTGGGCTGGGCGGCTTCGTGCTGCCGATCATGTTCGGCGCGCTGCTCGATCTGACCGGGGTCCGCTCGAGCGCATTCATGCTGATGTACGGAGTGGTCTGGGTTTCGCTGATCTGGATGTATTTCACCGAGGTGCGGCGCGCCGAGGTCATGGGGCCGCACCACGCGGTCGAGGCAACGCGCGGTTGAGCACCGCGCGACGGAGGTCTTTCCGATGAATGCGACCGCAACCGATGTCAGGCGCGCGCGCCCCGGCGGCGTGCTGCACGTCTGGACGCCCGAAGACAAGGCGTTCTGGGCGCGCGAGGGAGAAGCGATCGCCAGGCTCAACCTGTGGATCTCGGTGCCCGCGCTGTTCCTGGCGTTCGCGGTCTGGCAGCTCTGGAGCGTGGTCGCGGTGAGCCTGCCCGCGCTCGGGTTCAGGTATTCGACCAACCAGCTGTTCTGGCTCGCCGCCGCGCCCGCGTTGTCGGGCGCGACGCTGCGCATCTTCTATTCGTTCATGATCCCGCTGGTCGGCGGGCGGCGCTGGACCGCGATCTCGACCGCCTCGCTGCTGATCCCGACGATCGGCATCGGCATCGCGGTGCAGGATCCGGGCACCCCTTATCCGACGATGCTGATGCTGGCGTTGCTGTGCGGACTGGGCGGCGGCAACTTCAGCTCGAGCATGGCCAACATCAGCTTCTTCTTCCCGAAGGAGCGCAAGGGCTCGGCGCTGGGCGTGAACGCGGGGCTGGGCAACCTCGGCGTGTCGGTGGTGCAGTTCCTCACGCCACTGGTGGTGGCGGTGGGCATCCTCGGCATCTTCGGCGGCGAGCCGCAGGTCGTGACCAACCGGTTCGGCGACCAGGTCCACGTGTGGACGCAGAACGCGGCGTTCATCTGGGTGCCGTGGATCGCGCTGGCGGCGCTCGGGGCGTGGTTCTTCATGAACGACATCGCCGAGGCGAAGGCGTCGTTCGCGGCGCAGGCGGCGATCTTCCGGCGCAAGCACAACTGGCTGATGTGCGTGCTCTACCTCGGCACCTTCGGTTCGTTCATCGGTTTCGCCGCAGGTTTTCCGCTGCTGATCCGCAGCCAGTTCCCGGGCGTGAACCCGCTCGCCTATGCCTGGCTCGGGCCGCTGGTGGGCGCACTGATCAGGCCGGTCGGCGGCTGGCTGTCCGACCAGCTCGGCGGGGCGCGCGTCACCTTGTGGAACTTCGTGGTGATGGCGCTCGCGGTGATCGGCGTGCTGTTCTTCCTGCCCAAGGGCAGCGGCGGCTTCGCCCTGCCGCTCGGGCCCGCGGAGGGCAGCTTCGCCGGCTTCTTCCTGATGTTCCTGCTGCTGTTCCTCACCACCGGCATCGGCAACGGCTCCACGTTCCGGATGATTCCGGTGATCTTCCTGAACCAGAAGCTGGCGGAGACGCGCGGCGACGACGAGGCCGAGCGCGCCCGGGCGATCCGCGAGGGCAACACCGAGGGCGCCGCCGCGCTGGGGTTTGCCGGCGCGCTGGGAGCCTACGGCGGCTTCTTCATCCCGAAGAGCTACGGCAGTTCGATTGCCGCCACCGGTGGCCCGGAGGCGGCGCTGTGGATCTTCACTGTCTTCTATGCCCTGTGCATCGTCCTGACCTGGTGGTACTACGCGCGCAGGAACGCGGAGATGCCGTGCTGAGCACGCGCACGCCGAACGAATCCGGGAGCCCCCGATGAGCCACTTCCTCGACCGCCTGACGTTCTTCAACCAGCCGAAGGAGGCCTTCTCGGAGGGCCACGGGCTCGCCACCGGCGAAGACCGCACCTGGGAAGACGCGTATCGCAACCGCTGGCAGCACGACAAGATCGTCCGCTCGACGCACGGCACGAACTGCACCGGCTCGTGCTCGTGGAAGATCTACGTGAAGGGCGGAATCGTCACCTGGGAGACGCAGCAGACCGACTATCCGCGCACGCGCCCCGACCTGCCCAACCACGAGCCGCGCGGCTGCGCGCGCGGTGCGAGCTACAGCTGGTACCTGTACAGCGCGAACCGCGTGAAGTATCCGATGGTGCGCGGCCGCCTGATGAAGGCCTGGCGTGCGGCGCGCGCGGTGACGAACTCGCCGGTCGACGCCTGGGCCACGATCGTCGAGAACGACGCGCTGCGGCGCGACTACCAGCGCCAGCGCGGCATGGGCGGCTTCGTGCGCGCAGAGTGGGACGAAGTCAACGAGCTGATCGCCGCCGCCAACGTCTACACGATCAGGCGCCATGGCCCCGATCGCGTGGTCGGCTTCTCGCCGATCCCGGCGATGTCGATGATTTCGTACGCCGCCGGTTCACGCTACCTGTCGCTGATCGGCGGCACCTGCATGAGCTTCTACGACTGGTACTGCGACCTGCCGCCGTCGAGTCCGCAGACCTGGGGCGAGCAGACCGACGTGCCGGAGTCGGCCGACTGGTACAACTCGACCTTCCTGATCGCCTGGGGGTCGAACGTGCCGCAGACGCGCACGCCCGACGCCCATTTCTTCACCGAGGTGCGCTACAAGGGCGCGAAAGTGGTCGCGGTCACGCCCGACTACGCCGAGGTGTCCAAGCTCGCCGACCTCTGGCTGCATCCGAAGCAGGGCACCGACGCGGCCCTGGCGATGGCGATGGGCCACGTGATCCTGAAGGAGTTCTACTTCGAGCGGCGCTCGGCCTACTTCGACGACTACGCGCGCCGCTACACCGACCTGCCGCTGCTGGTGCAACTGCGCGAGACGACGCTGGCCGACGGCAGGAAGGTGCTCGCGCCCGATCGCTACCTGCGCGCGAGCGACTTCGACGGCGCGCTCGAGCAGGACAACAACCCCGAATGGAAGACGGTGGCCTTCGACCGCGGCGGCGCGGTGGTGGTGCCCAATGGCTCGATCGGCTTTCGCTGGGGCAAGGAGGGGCGCAGCGACGCGGGCAAGTGGAACCTCGAGAGCCGCGAGGCGCGCAGCGGCTCGGAAGTGAAGCTGGCGCTGTCGCTGATCGACGACGCCGCGCAGGCGCACGAGGTGGTCACCGTCGGCTTCCCGTACTTCGGCGGGATCGAGACGCCGCACTTCCAGGCCAACGACCAGGGCGCGTCGGTGCTCGAGAGGCGGGTGCCCGCCGCGCGGCTCACGCTGGTGCAGGACGGCGAGCGCCGCGAAGTGCTCGTGGCCACCGTGTTCGACCTGCTCGCGGCCAACTACGGCGTGGCGCGCGGCCTGCCCGACGAGAACGCCGCCGACGACTACGACAGCGACCGGCCCTATACGCCGGCCTGGCAGGAGCGCATCACCGGCGTGCCGCGCGCGCAGGCGATCGCGGTGGCACGCCAGTTCGCCGACAACGCCGACAGGACCGGGGGACGCTCGATGGTGATCATCGGCGCGGCGATGAACCACTGGTACCACTGCGACATGAACTACCGCGGTATCATCAACATGCTGATGCTGTGCGGTTGCGTGGGACAGACCGGGGGCGGCTGGGCGCACTACGTCGGGCAGGAGAAGCTGCGGCCCCAGACCGGCTGGACCGTGCTGGCGTTCGCGCTCGACTGGATCAGGCCGCCGCGGCAGCAGAACTCGACCAGCTTCTTCTACGCGCACACCGACCAGTGGCGCTACGAGCGGCTGGGCGTGGAAGAGATCGTCTCGCCGCTGGCCGGGTCCGACGCCGCGCGCGGCTCGATGATCGACTACAACGTGCGCGCCGAACGCATGGGCTGGCTGCCGTCGGCGCCGCAGTTGAAGACCAATCCGCTGCAGGTGGTGCGCGACGCGCAGGCAGCCGGGGTCGATCCGAAAGACTACGTGACGCGGGCGCTGCGGGACGGCTCGCTGCAGTTGAGCTGCGAAGACCCCGACGACCCGGCCAACTGGCCGCGCAACCTGTTCGTCTGGCGTTCGAACCTGCTCGGCTCCTCGGGCAAGGGCCACGAGTACTTCCTGCGCCACCTGCTCGGCACCAGCCACGGCGTGCAGGGCCGCGACCTCGGGCCCGACGATGCGAAGCCGCGCGAAGTGCGCTGGCACGACAAGGCGCCCGAGGGCAAGCTCGACCTGCTGGTGACGCTCGACTTCCGCATGAGCACCACCTGCCTGTACTCGGACGTGGTGCTGCCGACGGCCACCTGGTACGAGAAGAACGACCTGAACACCAGCGACATGCACCCCTTCATCCACCCGCTGTCCACCGCCGTGGACCCGGCGTGGCAGGCGCGCAGCGACTGGGAGATCTACAAGGGGTTCGCGAAGAAGTTGAGCGAGGTCTGCGTCGGCCACCTCGGCGTGGAGAAAGAGGTGGTGCTCACGCCGATGATGCACGACACGCCCGGCGAACTCGCGCAGCCGCTCGACGTGCGCGACTGGAAGCGCGGCGAGTGCGATCTCGAGCCGGGGCGCACCGCCCCGCAAGTCACGGTGGTCGAGCGCGACTACCCGAACACCTACGCCCGCTTCACCTCGCTCGGGCCGCTGATGAGCCGGATCGGCAACGGCGGCAAGGGCATCGCGTGGAACACCGAGGACGAGGTGCGCGCGCTCGCCGAACTGAACGGCGTGGTCACCGAGCCGGGCGCCACGCAGGGCCTGCCGCGCATCGTCACCGACATCGACGCGGCCGAGACCGTGATGATGCTGGCGCCGGAAACCAACGGCCACGTCGCAGTGAAAGCCTGGGAGGCGCTGTCGAAGATCACGGGCCGCGAGCACGCGCACCTGGCGCTGCATCGCGAGGACGAGAAGATCCGCTTTCGCGACATCCAGGCGCAGCCGCGCAAGATCATCTCGTCGCCGACCTGGTCCGGACTGGAGAGCGAGAAGGTCTCGTACAACGCCGGCTACACCAACGTGCACGAGTTGATACCGTGGCGCACGCTGTCGGGCCGCCAGCAGTTCTACCAGGACCACGCCTGGATGCGCGAATTCGGCGAGGGCTTCGCCAGCTACCGGCCGCCGGTGGACCTGAAGGCGGTCGGCACGGTGATGGGACGCAAGCCGAACGGCAACAGGGAGATCGCGCTGAACTTCATCACGCCGCACCAGAAGTGGGGCATCCACTCCACCTACACCGACAACCTGATCATGCTCACGCTGAACAGGGGCGGCCCCGTGATCTGGCTGTCCGAGGACGACGCGCGCAGCGCCGGCATCGTCGACAACGACTGGGTGGAGCTCTTCAACGCAAACGGCGCGATCGCCGCGCGCGCGGTGGTGAGCCAGCGGGTCAGGCCCGGAATGGTGATGATGTACCACGCGCAGGAGAAGATCATCAATACGCCGGGGTCGGAGATCACCGGGATGCGCGGCGGCATCCACAACTCGGTCACGCGCGTGGTGCTCAAGCCCACGCACATGATCGGCGGCTACGCGCAGTACAGCTACGGCTTCAACTACTACGGCACGGTCGGCACCAACCGCGACGAGTTCGTGGTGGTGCGCAAGATGGCGAAGATCGACTGGATCGACGAGCCGGCGGGCACGACTTCCGGAGGGCACCAATGAGAATCCGCGCGCAGATCGGCATGGTACTGAACCTGGACAAGTGCATCGGCTGCCACACCTGTTCGGTCACCTGCAAGAACGTCTGGACCAACCGCGCCGGCATGGAGTACGCCTGGTTCAACAACGTCGAGAGCAAGCCCGGGATCGGCTATCCGAAGGAGTGGGAGAACCAGGATCGCTGGAACGGCGGCTGGGTGCGCCGCGCCGACGGCTCGATTCGCCCGCGCCAGGGCGGCAGGTGGCAGCTGCTGATGCGCATCTTCGCGAACCCGAACCTGCCGCAGATCGACGACTACTACGAACCATTCACCTTCGACTACGACCACCTGCACTCGGCGCCCGAGATGAAGGCGGCGCCCACCGCGCGGCCGAGGAGCCTGATCACCGGCGAGCGGATGCAGAAGATCGAGTGGGGGCCCAACTGGGAGGAGATCCTCGGCGGGGAGTTCGCGAAGCGCTCGCAGGACCGCAACTTCGACCAGGTCCAGAAGGAGATCTACGGACAGTTCGAGAACACCTTCATGATGTACCTGCCCAGGCTGTGCGAGCACTGCCTGAATCCGGCCTGCGTCGCCTCGTGTCCGTCGGGGTCGATCTACAAGCGCGAGGAAGACGGCATCGTGCTGATCGACCAGGACAAGTGCCGCGGGTGGCGCATGTGCGTGTCGGCCTGCCCGTACAAGAAAATCTACTACAACTGGCAGAGCGGCAAGGCCGAGAAATGCGTTTTCTGCTATCCGCGCATCGAGGCCGGCCAGCCCACCGTCTGCTCCGAGACCTGCGTGGGCCGCATCCGCTATCTCGGGGTGCTGCTCTACGACGCCGACCGCATCGAGGCGGCCGCCAGCGTCGAGCACGACCGCGATCTCTACCAGGCGCAACTCGACCTGTTCCTCGATCCGCACGACCCGGCGGTGATCGCCCAGGCGCGCGCCGACGGGATCCCCGAGGCGTGGCTCGAGGCCGCACGCAACAGTCCGGTCTACCGGATGGCGCTCGACTGGAAAGTGGCGCTGCCGCTGCATCCGGAGTACCGCACGTTGCCGATGGTCTGGTACGTGCCGCCGCTGTCGCCGATCTCGGCCGCGGCCAACGCCGGCGAGATCGGCGTGAACGGCGAGATCCCGGACGTCGAGCAGTTGCGCATCCCGATCCGCTACCTGGCGAACCTGCTCACCGCCGGCGACACCGAGCCGGTGGTGCGCGCGCTCGAGCGGATGCTCGCGATGCGCGCCTACCAGCGCGACCGGCACGTGGAAGGCCGCGAGAACCTCGCGGTGCTCGAGCAGGTCGGGCTCACGCCCGAACAGGTCGCCAGCATGTACCAGGTGATGGCGATCGCGAACTACGAAGACCGGTTCGTCATCCCGACGACGCACCGCGAGTACGCCGAGAATGCGTTCGAGCTGCGCGGCGGCTGCGGTTTCTCGTTCGGCAACGGCTGCTCCGACGGCTCCACCCGGACCAGCCTGTTCGGTGCCGGCAGGAAGCGCACGATCCCGCTCGAGGCCACGCTGTGAAGGAGCGCGACATGAACGACACCTGCCGCGCGCTGGCGCTGCTGCTGGGCTATCCCGACGCCCGCCTGCGCGGGTTGCTGCCGCAACTGGGCGATTTCTTCGCCGCAGACCGCTCGCTCGGAGCGGCGGTCCGCGAAGGGCTCACGGCGCTGGTCGCCGGGTTGCGCCACGGCGATCCCTACGAAGTCGAGGCGGACTACGTCGACTGCTTCGACCGTGGGCGGGGAACCTCGCTGCTGCTGTTCGAGCACGTGCACGGCGATTCGCGCGAGCGCGGACAGGCGATGATCGACCTGCTCGCCACCTACGAGAGCGCCGGCCTGCGGCTCGCCCCGGGTCAGCTTCCCGATCATCTCCCGGTGGCGCTGGAGTTCGCGTCGACGCAGCCGCCGAAGGTGGCGCGCGAATTCCTCGGCGAGATGGCGCAGGTGCTCAACCAGTTGTACGGCGCACTGCTGGCGCGGCGCAGCCGCTACGCGGCGGCGATCGCCGCAGTGCTCGAACTCGCCGGAGAGCGCGTGCGCCACGTGCCGCTGCCACCCGAGGAGCCGCTCGACGAGGCCTGGGCCGAGCCGCCGGCTTTCGACGGCTGCTCGACCCGCGGCCAGGCGCGCCCCGACGGCGCGCAGCCGATCCATTTCGTGCGGTGAACTTCATGGACACTTTCTTCTTCGCGATCTATCCGTACGTCTGCCTGACGGTCTTCTTCGTGGGGAGCCTGATCCGCTTCGACCGCGACCAGTACACCTGGAAGAGCGACTCGTCGCAGCTGCTGCGCGCCGGGCAATTGCGCTGGGGCAGCAACCTGTTTCACATCGGGGTGCTGTTCCTGTTCTTCGGGCATTTCGTCGGAATGCTCACGCCGCACTTCGTCTACG
This sequence comes from Burkholderiales bacterium, assembly GCA_003577305.1. Lineage (GTDB taxonomy): Bacteria > Pseudomonadota > Gammaproteobacteria > Burkholderiales > Burkholderiaceae_E > Zeimonas. Next base: position 71,427 of record QEVL01000015.1, on the reverse strand, counting down.
AGCCGTTCATCGGTGCCGGCGCCAAGCAGGTGCTGGCCATGGTCTCGGGCGGCATCGCCGGCGTGCTGGGCCTGGCGGGGCTCACGCTGCTGCTGTACCGGCGCATGAGCGATCCGCGCATTCGGGCGATCTCGAAGCCGAGCGACCTGATGCTGCTGTGGCTGTTCTGGGTGCAGTTCGCGCTGGGCCTGGCGACCATTCCGTTGTCCGGACAGCACCTCGACGGCAGCGTGATGCTCGTGCTCGCCGAGTGGGCGCAGCGGATCGTCACTTTCCGTTCCGGTACCGCCGAGCTGATGGCCGACATGAGCGTCGTGTTCAAGCTGCACATGGTGCTCGGCATGACGGTGTTCCTGGTCTTTCCGTTCACGCGGCTGGTGCACGTCTGGAGCGGCTTCGCTTCGCTCGCCTATCTGTTCCGCCCGTACCAGCTGGTGCGCGCCCGGCGGCTGAACCTGCCGGCAGGTCACGACCGCCCGGCTGCGCGCCGCGTGGGCGGCGCCTGAGCATCGCAGGCACGCGCCGCACGCCGGCGAATTCGACGACGGGAGGCCAGCAGATGGCAATCGTGGAACTTCACAGGCAGGCAGCTGCTCCGGTTGCGACTGGCGTGGCGCACGCCGGGAGCGTCGCCCGGGTCAACGGCGTTGCGCTGCATGCCCCGGGCGCGCCGCCCGATGTCGCGGAGCTGCGCCGGCGTGCCTGCACCGAGTTGCTGCGGCAGCAGGCGCAGCGCGCCGGCCTGCTCGCAGCTGGCGACGAGGCGAGCGACGACGGCGTGCCGAGCGAAGCGGCGGCGGCCGCGATCGAGGCGCTGCTCGAGCGCGAGTTGCGCGTGCCCGAGCCTTCCGAGGAAGACTGCCGCAGGCACCATGCCGCGAATCCGGCGCGTTACGCGAGCGGCGAGCGGCTGCTGGCGCGCCACATCCTGTTCGCGGTCACGCCCGGTGTCGACCTCAATGCGCTGCTGCCGCGTGCGCAGGAGCTGCTGCTGAAGCTGCGCTGCCACGACCCGCGAGGGGCAGATGACGCGGCAGCCGGTCCCGAGCGCAACGGCGGCGTCGATGCGTTCGCCGCGGCTGCACGTGAGTGGTCGAACTGCCCCAGCGGCGCCGCGGGCGGGGCGCTCGGATGGTTGCATGCCGCCGATTGCGCACCCGAGTTCGCGCGCGAACTGTTCGGGCAGCAGACGGTGGGCGTGCTGCCACGGCTCGTGCGCAGCCGTTTCGGCCTGCACGTGGTGGAGGTGCTGGCACGCGAGCCCGGGCTCGCGCGATCCTACGAGACGGTGCGCGGCGCAGTGGCGGTCGCGCTGCGCCAGCAGGCCTGGACGACCGCGCTGCGCCAGTACCTCGGAGTGCTCGCGGCGCAGGCGGCACTCGAAGGGGTCGAACTCGACGCTGCCGAGACGCCGCTGGTGCAGTAGCGCGGCGCGACCACCCGAACCGCAGTCATCGCCGGATGGCGCACCGTGCCTTCGGCTGCACGATCGTCCTGTGCATTTCGTGACTCCGTGGAGACAATACTTTAGACTTCAAGCAATTGCGCGGCAAGCAGCCGCGGATCCAGCCACGCGAGGGGACAGCGAGATGCGCATCGACGTGATCGGCGGCGGGGCCGCGGGACTCTATTCGGCGATCCTGCTGAAGAAGTCGTTTCCGGCAGCGCAGATCTCGGTCGTCGAGCGCAACCGCCCCGACGACACTTTCGGTTTCGGCATCGTGCTGTCGGACGAGACGCTCGGAAACCTGCGCGAGGCCGACGAGCCGACGCATCGCGAGATCGCTGCCAGTTTCGCGTACTGGGACGACATCTACGTGCAGTACAAGGGCCAGGTGCTGAAGTCCTCGGGACACGGCTTCTCCGGAGTGCGCCGCCTGAGCCTGCTGCAGATCCTGCAGCGGCGCGCCGACGAACTCGGCATCGAGGTTCGCTACCGCACCGAAGATCCGGGTGTGCACGCGCATCGTGGCGCCGACCTGGTCGTGGCGGCCGACGGCATCAACAGTGCGGTGCGCGAAGGCTGGAAGGCACACTTCGAGCCGGGCGTCGACCTGCGCACCAATCGTTTCGTCTGGCTCGGCGCGAAAATGGACCTGCCGGGCTTCTACTACAGTTTCCGCGAGGGCCCCGGCGGCATCTGGAACATGCACGCCTACCAGTACACGCCGGGCGAGAGCACGATCGTGATCGAGACGACCAACGACGCGTTTCTCGCCTCGGGGCTGGGCATCCAGGACGAGGCGGCGACCGTCGCGCTGATCGAGAGGATCTTCGCCGACGACCTGAACGGCGCGCGGGTGCTCGCCAACCGCTCGTTCTGGCGCCAGTTCCCGACGATCACCTGCCGCAGCTGGCGGCACCGCGACGGCGACACGCCGTTCGTGCTGCTGGGCGACGCCGCGCACACCGCGCATTTCACGATCGGCTCGGGCACCAAGCTCGCACTCGAGGACGCGATCGCACTGAACCGGGCGATGGTCGAGCACGTGCGCGGCGGCGCTGCGGGGCGCGCCGCGCAGATCGATGCCGCACTGGCCGCCTACGAGGAGGCACGCCGCGACGAAGTGGGGCGCATCCAGCATTCGGCCAACGTGTCGCTGGTCTGGTTCGAGAACGTGCGACGCTTCTGGCACATGTCGCCCACGCAGTTCCACGTGTCGCTGCTCACGCGCAGCAAGCAGATCACTTACGAGAACCTGCGGCTTCGCGATGCCGAAGTGGTCAAGGAGGCGACCGAGTGGTGGAACCGCGACCAGGCGAAGCGGCTCGGCATCGCGGATACGGGCCGGCCGGAATGGGTGGACGCGCCGCCGATGTTCGCGCCCTTCCGGCTGCGCGAGATGTGGTTGCCGAACCGGGTGGTGGTGTCGCCGATGGCGCAATACTCGGCGACCGACGGCCTGCCCAACGACTGGCACCTGGTGCACTACGGCTCGCGCGCGCTCGGCGGCGCCGGGCTGGTGTTCGTCGAGATGACCTGCGTCTCGCCCGAAGGCCGCATCACGCCCGGATGCACCGGGTTGTGGAACGACGAGCAGGCGCAGGCCTTCGCCCGGATCGTCGACTTCGTGCACGCGAACACCGAAGCGAAGATCTGCATGCAGATCGGCCACGCCGGCCGCAAGGGCTCGACCCAGGTCGGCTGGGAGCAGGCCGACTGGCCGATCGACGAGTCGCGCGGCCAGCGCAACTGGCCGCTGCTGTCGCCCTCGCCGCTGCCGTATCACGACGGGGTGAGCCAGGTGCCGCGGGAGATGAGCCGCGACGACATGGACGAGACGATCGCGCAATTCTGCAGCGCCGCGATCCGCGCCGACCGCGCGGGCTTCGACATGCTCGAACTGCACATGGCGCACGGCTACCTGCTCGCGAGCTTCCTGTCGCCGATCACCAATCGTCGCAGCGACGCGTACGGCGGATCGCTCGCGAAGCGGCTGCGCTTTCCGCTCGAAGTCTTCGAGGCGGTGCGCGCGGTCTGGCCGCGGGCGAAGCCGATGAGCGTGCGCGTCTCGGCCACCGACTGGATCCCGGGTGGAACCACCGGCGCCGACACGGTGGAGATCGCGCGCGCGATGAAGGCGGCCGGCTGCGACCTGATCGACGTCTCCACCGGGCAGACCGACCCGGCGTCGAAACCGGTGTACGGGCGCATGTACCAGGCGGTGTTCTCGGAGCAGGTGCGGCTCGAGGCCGGCATCGCGACGATGGCGGTGGGCGCGGTCACCACGGCCGACCAGGTGAACACGTTGCTGATCTCGGGTCGCGCCGACCTGGTCGCGCTCGCGCGGCCGCACCTGGCCGACCCGTACTTCACGCTGCATGCGGCGGCGGAGTACGACTTCCGCGGAATCGGCTGGCCGGTTCAGTACCACACCGGCGCGACGCAGCTGCACACGACGGTGCGCCGCGCAAGAGAGGAGGCGGCGCGCAAGGCGCAACTGCTCGCAGCGCGGGCTCACTGAGCGTGGCGGGGCCGGCGGAGGTCGGGGCCTCGCCCGTCGTACACTGCAGCCATGTTCGCGGCTTTCGACGACCTGATCGAGCGGCGCATCGAGGAGGCGCGCCGGCAGGGCGCGTTCGACGACCTGCCCGGCAGCGGGCGCCCGCTCGAGCTCGACGACGACCGGCTGGTGCCCGAAGAGCTGCGCGTGGCCTGGCGCATCCTGAAGAACGCCGGCTTCGTGCCGCCGGAGGTCGAGGCCTTGCGCGACATCGATGCGCTGCTCGGCAAGGCGCTCGACGAGCCTGCGGAGCCGCAGCCGGCGTCGGGCAACCGCTTCGGGCGCGGCGAGCGCGGCGCAGCCGACGACGCCGGTTCGGGCCATCGTGCGCGGCGCATCGTCGCAATGGCGATCGCGCTCGAGCGGCGGGGTGCGCGGCTCACCAGTGGCGCAGCGCTCGAGTACCGCCAGGCATTTGCCGAAAAGATCGCGCGCGCCTGAAGGCTGACACGCGCTTGCGGAGGACTCTACGATGGACAGACGGGTGGCGGTGCTCGCCGGCGGATGCTTCTGGTGCCTGGAGGCGGTGTTCCTCGAACTGAAAGGGGTGCTGTCGGTCGAGTCGGGCTACTGCGGCGGCACGCTGCCCGATCCCTCGTACGAGGAAGTCTGCGGCGGACGCACCGGCCACGCCGAGGCGGTGCGCGTCGAATTCGACGCGCAGCGGATCGGCTACCGCGATCTGCTCGACGTCTTCTTCGGAATTCACGACCCGACGACTCCCGATCGCCAGGGCAACGACGTCGGTTCGCAATACCGCTCGGCGATCTTCTTCGTCGACGAGGTGCAACGGCGCGAGGCGCAGGAAGCGATCGAGCGGCTCGAACGCGAGTGCGTCTTCGATGCGCGGATCGTCACGCAGGTCGTGCCGCTCGGGCGCTGGTATCCGGCCGAGCCGTACCACCAGCGCTATTTCGAGCGCAACCCGAACCAGGGTTACTGCAGTGCGGTCGTGTCGCCCAAGGTGGCGAAGTTCCGGAAACGGTTTGCGCACCTGCGCACCTGATCCGCGCGCCCGTGCCACGGATCGCGCGTCGGCGGCGTCTGCCCGGGAGGCGATAAACTCGCCGGGTCATCGGACAGGAGCGTGAATCATGCGGCGAATCATCGGAATCGTGGTTGCGATCGTGCTGGCGAGCGGGCTGTCGGGATGCGGCTACAACCAGATCCAGGCGGCCGACGAAGCGACGCGTTCGGCCTGGTCCGAAGTGATCAACCAGTACCAGCGTCGAGCCGACCTGATCCCGAACCTGGTCAATACGGTGAAGGGCTTTGCCGACCAGGAGCGCGAGGTGCTCATCGCGGTCACAGAGGCGCGCTCGCGCGTCGGGCAGATCAGGGTCGATCCGGCCGACCCGGCATCGCTGTCGCAGTTCGAGCAGGCGCAGGCCGGGCTGGGAAGCGCGCTGTCGCGGTTGCTGGTGGTCAGCGAGAACTACCCGCAGCTGAAGTCCGACGCGAATTTCCGCGATCTGCAGGCGCAGCTCGAAGGCACCGAGAACCGCATCGCGGTCGCGCGCAAGCGCTACATCGATTCGGTGCAGCAGTACAACGTGCTGGTGCGCCAGTTCCCGGTGAACCTCACTGCAATGCTGTTCGGTCATGCGGTCAAGCCGCAGTTCACGGTGGAGAACGAGGCGGCGATCGCGAAGCCGCCGGCGGTGAACTTCGATCGGCCGGCAAGCGCGCCGAAATGAAGGCGCGCCTGCGGCACGGGAACGCGTGTCCGCGGCGCGGCGACCACGCGAGCGGCGAGACGGGGTGAGGCGGGTGAACACGGGGCTGCGCTCGGTCGCGGCGCTGCTGCTGTGGCTCGGGCTGGCGCTCAACGGTCTCGCGCAGCCGCTGCAGCCGGTGCCGCCGCTCACCGGCCGGGTGGTCGACCTCACCGCCACGCTCGACGCCGCGCAGAAACAGGCGCTCGATGCGGAGCTCGAGGCGATCGAGCGCCGCAAGGGATCGCAGGCGGCGATCCTGCTCGTCGCGACGACGCAGCCCGAGACGATCGAGCAGTTCGGCATCCGCGTCGTCGAGGCCTGGAAGCTCGGGCGCGGCGAGGTGGGCGGCAAGCGTGTCGACGACGGCGTGCTGCTGCTGGTCGCGAAGGATGACCGCAAGGTGCGCATCGAGGTCGGTTACGGTCTCGAGGGTGCGATCCCCGACGCACGGGCACGGCGGATCATCGCCGAGACGATCGCTCCGCACTTCCGGCAGGGCGATTTCGCGGGTGGCCTGCAGGCGGCGGTGGCCGACATCGGCCGGCTGATCGATGGCGAGCCGCTGCCGCCGGCGTGGTCCGAACCGGCGGGGCAGCGCGAAGCCGAGCCGGCCAACTGGCTGGCAATCGTGCTCGGCGTCTTCCTGGTCGCGATGTTCCTGCGCCAGTTGTTCGGCCGGTTGTTCGGCTCGACGCTCGGCGGCGCGCTGGGCGGCACCGCGGCCTGGCTGCTCGGCGCCCCGTTGCTGCTGGCGGCGCTTGGCGGTCTCCTGCTGTTCCTGTTGCTGCTGTCGATCTCCGGCGGCACGATGGGGCAGGTCGGGCGTCACACCTGGCGCTCGGGGCCGGGAGGCTTTCCGGGCGGGTTCGGCGGCGGTGGCGGAGGCTTCGGTGGAGGCAGTGGAGGCTTCCGCGGGGGCGGCGGCGGCTTCGGAGGCGGCGGCGCCTCGGGAGGCTGGTGATGCACGCAGGCAGGCTTGCGCGCACCTGGTCGCATCTGCTGAACGAAGCGCGTACGGTGCGCCGCGTGTTCCACGACGAGCTGCTCGCACGCATCGAGGAGGCAATCGGGCGGAGCGAGCGGGCGCATTCGGCCGAACTGCGGATCGCGATCGAAGCGTCGCTGCCGCTGCGCGAGGTCTGGCGCGGTCGCACGCCGCGCGATCGCGCGCTCGAGGCGTTCGGTGCGCTGCGGGTCTGGGACACCGCCGCGAACAATGGCGTGCTGCTGTACGTGCTGTGGGCCGATCGCGCGGTGGAGATCGTCGCCGACCGGGCGGCTGCCGCGGCGATCGCGCCGCCGCGCTGGCACGAGGTGTGCGAATTGCTGGCAGCCGCGTATCGCGAAGGCGACTTCGAACGCGGGACGATCGCGGCGATCGAGCGCATCCACCGGTTGCTGGTCGAAGCCTTCCCGTCGGCTGCGGGCGGGGCGAACGCGCTGCCGGATCGACCGGTGATCCTCTGACGCGCAGGCGGGCGCGAGCGGCGCCTGGAAACGGTGATCGGCGCGGACATGCCCGGCTTCGCAGGCAGGATGGAATTCCCAGCGATGGTATAAGAGAAGCACGATTCACAGCAGCGTCGCGCACTCTCCCTGCCATGAACGAACGCGAGCCATCGAAGAACGTGCTGGGCGGGCCGCTGCAGGCCTGCTCGTTCGACCCGCTCACCGGCTACACGCGCACCGGATGCTGCGAGACCGGTCCGGACGATCCGGGTGAGCACACGGTGTGCGCGCGCGTCACCGAGGAGTTCCTCGCGTTCTCGCTGGCGCGCGGCAACGACCTGGTCACGCCGCAGCCGCAGTGGCGCTTCGCGGGCCTGAAGCCGGGCGACCGCTGGTGCCTGTGCGCGGCGCGCTGGCGCGAGGCCTGGGAGGCGGGCGTCGCGCCGCCGGTGGTGCTCGAGGCGACCCACGAGGCGGCGTTGCGCGTGGTGCCATTCGAGGCATTGCGCAGCTGCGCCTGGACCGCGAAGAAAACCGGGCCGGCCGGGCGATAATGCGCCGATGAAGCTCCTGATCGTTCCCGTCACGCCCTTCATGCAGAACTGTTCGGTGCTGGTGTGCGAGCGCACCGGCCAGGCTGCCGCGATCGACCCCGGCGGCGATCTCGAACGCATCGAGTCGGCACTGCGCAGCGAGGGCGCAACGCTCGAGAAAGTGTTCCTCACGCACGGCCACATCGATCACTGCGGCCAGGCCGGCCAGTTCGCGCAGCGCCACCGGGTGCCGATCGAAGGTCCGCAGCGCGAGGACCGCTTCTGGATCGAGCAGTTGCCGAGCCAGGGGAAGATGTTCGGTTTTCCGCTCCTTTCGGCCTTCGAGCCCGATCGCTGGCTCGAGGACGGCGACACGGTCGTTTTCGGCGAACAGACGCTCGAGGTGCTCCATTGCCCGGGCCACACGCCGGGCCACGTGGTCTTCTTTCACGCGCCGAGCCGGCTCGCGATCGTCGGCGACGTGCTGTTCCAGGGTTCGATCGGCCGCACCGATTTTCCGCGTGGCGATCATGCGACGCTCGTCGCGTCGATCACCGACAAGCTCTGGCCGCTGGGCGACGACGTCGCCTTCGTCCCGGGCCACGGACCGATGTCCACTTTCGGCGAGGAGCGCGCCAGCAACCCGTTCGTGGGCGACCTCGCGCTCGGAATCCATCGGGGCTGAATCGGGTTCGCGCCGCCTCGTGGCGTCGACCGCTCAGCGCCTGCCGCCCCAGGAATCCTTCAGCGTCACCGCCCGGTTGAACACCGGCGCCCCGGGCTTCGAATCGACGCGATCGGCGACGAAGTAGCCGTGCCGCTCGAACTGATGGAGGTCGCCGGCCATGGCCGAGGCCAGCGTCGGCTCGAGCTTGGCGCGGATCACTTTCTTCGAGTCGGGGTTCAGCGAGGCCAGGTGGTCGGCGTCGCCGGCGCCGGGGTACGGATTCGCGTAGAGCCGGTCGTAGAGGCGCACCTCGGCGTCGAGCGCATGCGCGGCCGAGACCCAGTGCAGGTTGCCCTTGACCTTGTATGCGTCCGAGCCCGGCGTGCCCGATTTCGAATCTTCCAGCGCCTGCGCACGCACTTCGGTCACGCGCCCGTCGGCATCCTTCTCGAAGCCGGTGCACTCGATCACGTAGCCATAGCGCAGCCGCACCCGGTTGCCGGGGAAGAGCCGGAAGAACCCCTTGGGCGGTGTCTCGGCGAAGTCCTCGCGCTCGATCCACAACTCGCGCGAGATGGGGAACACCCGCTTGCCGCGCTCGGGCTGCTGCGGATGTATCGGCGCTTCGCAGGTTTCGACTCGTTCCTCGGGCCAGTTGGCGATGACCAGTTTCAGCGGGTCGAGCACCGCCACCGCGCGGCTGGCCTTGCCCTCGAGGTCGTCGCGCAGCGCCAGTTCCAGCGTGCCCATGTCGACCCATGAGTCGGCCTTGGCCACGCCGATCCGGTCGCAGAAGAGCCGGATCGCCTCGGGCGTGTAGCCGCGTCGGCGAAGGCCGGCCAGGGTGGTCATTCGCGGGTCGTCCCAGCCGTCGACGTGGCCGCCGCGGATCAGTTCCTGCAATTTGCGCTTGCTGGTGATCGTGTAGGTGAGGTTCAGGCGCGCGAACTCGATCTGCTGCGGCAGCGGCTTGTCGAAGAACCCGCCCTCGGCCAGGCGCTCGAGCAGCCAGTCGTAGAGCGGCCGGTGATCCTCGAACTCGAGCGTGCACAGCGAGTGCGTGATGTTCTCGAGCGCGTCCTCGATCGGATGCGCGTAGTCGTACATCGGATAGATGCACCACTTGTCGCCGGTGCGGTGGTGCGAGGCGAAGCGGATCCGGTAGAGCGCCGGGTCGCGCAGGTTCAGGTTCGGCGACGCCATGTCGATCTTCGCGCGCAGCACGTGCGTGCCCTCGGCGTGCCGGCCATCGCGCATCTCGCGCAGCAGTCGCAGGTTTTCCTGCGGGCCGCGATTGCGGAACGGCGAGTCGCGTCCGGGTTCGGTGAGGGTGCCGCGCGTCTCGCGCACCTGTTCGGCGCTCTGCGAGTCGACGTAGGCATGACCGGCCTCGACCAGCCATTCGGCCATCCGGTACAGCTCGTCGAAGTAGTCGCTGGCGTAGTAGAGGTTGTCTTCCTGCTCGTCGCGCCACTCGAAGCCGAGCCAGTGCACCGCGTCGACGATCGAGTCGACGTATTCCTGCTCTTCCTTCTCGGGGTTGGTGTCGTCGAAGCGCAGATGGCAGCGTCCGCCGTATTCGCGCGCCAGGCCGAAGTTCAGGCAGATCGACTTCGCGTGGCCGATGTGCAGGTAGCCGTTGGGCTCGGGCGGAAAGCGCGTGCGGATCACTGCCGGATCGGGGAGCGCGCCGCGATGCACTCCGGCGGTCCCCGGTTCGCCCGCCCAGCGCCGCTCGGCGTACTTGCCGACGCGCAGGTCCTCGTCGATGATCGTGCGGATGAAGTTGCTCTGGGCCGCCGTGCGCGGCGAGTCGGGGGCGGAACTCATCGAACCGTCGTCGGATGCGGTGGCGGGGCAGACGGACCGGGGATTGCAGCCAGGGCTCAGACCCCGAGCAGCTCCACTTCGAACAGCAGCGTCGCATTCGGCGGAATCACGCCGCCTGCGCCGCGAGCGCCATAGCCCAGTTCCGGTGGAATCAGGAGCCGCCGCGTGCCGCCCACCCGCATGCCGGCGACGCCCTCGTCCCAGCCGCGGATCACCTGGCCCGCGCCGAGCGGAAAAGTGAACGGCTCGCCGCGGTCCTTGCTGGAATCGAACTTGCGCCCGGCCTGGCCGTCTTCGTAGAGCCAGCCGGTGTAGTGCACGCGCACCTGCCGGCCTGCGCGCGCTTCGTCGCCGCTTCCCGGCGTCACGTCGTCGTATTGCAGCCCGGAGGCGGTGGTCTGGAAGGACATCGGGATTCCTCGTCGGGTTTCGGGAAAATGAATCGGATTGGAGCGGGGTGCTGCCGGCCTGGACCGGCCTCAGCCAGCCTTATCGCGAAGCCGCCTGATCAGGCTGGAAGTGTCCCAGCGGCTGCCGCCCATGCGCTGCACGTCGCCGTAGAACTGGTCGACCAGCGCGGTGACCGGCAACGGCGCTCGGTTGCGCTTCGCCTCGTCCAGGCACAGCCCGAGATCCTTGCGCATCCAGTCGACCGCGAAGCCGAAGTCGAACCTGTCGTCGATCATCGTCGTTCCCCGGTTGTCCATCTGCCACGATTGCGCGGCGCCCTTGCCGATCACCTCGAGCACCAGCTTCATGTCGAGGCCGGAAGCCAGGCCGAAATTCACCCCCTCGGACAACCCCTGCAACAGCCCGGCGATGCAGATCTGGTTGACCATCTTGGCGAGTTGTCCGGCGCCCGGCCCGCCGACCAGCGTGCAGGCGCGCGCGAACGCCATCGCCACCGGGCGGATGCGCTCGAACGCGGGCTGCTCGCCGCCGCACATCACGGTGAGCAGGCCGTTGACCGCGCCGGCCTGTCCTCCGGACACCGGTGCGTCGACGAAGTGCAGGCCGCGGCTCCTGGCTGTTTCGTGCAATTCGCGCGCAACCGCGGCCGAGGCGGTCGTGTTGTCGACGAACACCGCATCGGGCCTCATGCCGGCAAAGGCGCCGTGTTCGCCGAGCACCACCGAACGCAGATCGTCGTCGTTGCCGACGCAGGCGAACACGATGTCGGCCTCGTGCGCAGCCTGCCGCGGGGTCGGCGCGGTGGCGCCGCCGGCGCCGCCCGCGTACTCGCCGGCCCACTGGTCGGCTTTCGCTGCGGTGCGGTTGTAGACCGTCACCGAGTGGCCGGCGCGCTTCAGGTGGCCGGCCATCGGGTAGCCCATCACGCCCAGGCCGAGGAAGGCGACCTTGTGTGGCGCGACGGGTTCGTATTGCTTGCTCGTCATTTGCGGGATCCTCGATCGATCGGCCCGGGTGGTGCCTGGCGCGGGCAGGTTCGCGGCAGGCGTCACGATAATGGAAATCGCGTCGCGGTGCCGCATCGCCCCTGCGCTGGTGCGCGTGATGGGCGCGGCGTCAGCAACCGAGCTGGCGCGCGAGGTCGCGCAGGTCGCGCGCGTGCAGGTCGTTGCCGGCACGCGGTGCGAGGTCGTTCGCGACCGCAGGCCCGTATTCGAGCGCCCGCTCGACGAACGCGGTGCGGCAGCCGCAGGCGCGCGCCGCCGCGAGGTCGTCGTGGTGCGCCGCCACCAGCATCATCCGCGCCGGCTCGACGTCGAAGACCTCGCACGCGCCGAGATAGGTCTGCGGATCGGGCTTGTAGTGGCGAAACACTTCGGCCGAGAGGATGAGATCCCAGTGCAAGCCGCCGTGCCGTGAGAGGTCGGCGAGCAGGCCGAGGTTGCCGTTGGACAGCGTGCACAGCATGAACCGCCCGCGAAGCCGGTTCAGCCCCTCGACGACGTCGGGCCACGGGTCGAGCCGGTGCCAGGCGAGGTTCAGCGAGCGGCGCGCCGCCTCGTCGAGCCGGTCGGCCACGCCGAAGCGTTCGAGAATCCCGTCGAGGATCATCCGGTGGAGCGCGTCGATCTTGGTCCAGCCGAGGGCGCCGCCGCGCACCCGTGCCATCGCGGGCCGGTAGCCGGCGCGCCACGCAAGCGCGAACGCGCCCGCGTCGATGCCGAGCCCGAGCGCCGCCACCTCGCGCTCGATCGAGCCGTACCAGTCGACCACCGTGCCGAAGACATCGAAGGCGAGCACCGCCGGCATCGGATCGAGGCAGTCCGCGGCTCGTTCGGCCGTGCGGCTCATGTGTCAGGTCTCTTCCTCGGCGAACGCCTCGCCGCGTTTCTTCGCGATCGCGGGCATGAAGACGATGATCAGCAACACTGCGGCGATCGCCAGCAGCGTGGCCGACAGCGGCCGGGTGACGAACACCGACCAGTCGCCGCGCGAGATCGTCATCGCGCGGCGCAGGTACTCCTCCATCAGCTTGCCCAGTACCAGCCCCAGCAGCAGCGGCGCGGGCTCGCAGTCGAGCTTGCGGAACACGTAGCCGAGGATCGCGAACGGGATCGTGACGAACACGTCGAAGACGTTGTTGTTGATCGAATAAGCGCCCACGCAGCAGAACAGCAGGATCGCCGGATACAGGATGCGGTACGGCACGGTGAGCAGCCTGATCCAGATGCCGATCAGCGGCAGGTTCAGGATCACCAGCATCAGGTTGCCGATCCACATCGAGGCGATCAGCCCCCAGAACAGGCTCGGGTTGCTGGTCATCACCTGCGGGCCGGGCTGGATGTTGTGAATCATCATCCCGGCGATCATCAGCGCCATCACCGCGTTGGTGGGAATGCCCAGCGTGAGCATCGGAATGAACGAGGTCTGCGCGCCCGCGTTGTTGGCCGACTCGGGGCCGGCCACGCCCTCGATCGCGCCCTTGCCGAAGCGCTCGGGCGTCTTCGAGACCTTCTTCTCGACCGCATAGGAGGTGAACGAGGCGAGCACGGAGCCCCCACCGGGCAGGATGCCCAGGAACGAACCCAGCGCCGTGCCGCGCAAGATCGGCGCGATCGAGGCGCGCAACTCGGCCATGCTGGGCAGCAGGCGGCCGACCTTGCGCGCGAACACCTCGCGCTTGTCGCGCAATTCCAGGTTGTAGATGATCTCGCCGAAGCCGAAGATGCCGATCGCAATGGCGGCGAAGTCCAGGCCGTCGGTGAGTTCGGGAATGTCGAACGAAAAGCGCGCCACGCCCGAGTTCACGTCGGTGCCCACCATGCCGATCAGCAGCCCGAACACCACCATCGCCAGCGCCTTGAGGATCGAGCCGTGCGCGAGGATCACCGCGGCGATCAGGCCAAGCACCATCAGCGAGAAGTACTCGGCGGGGCCGAACTTGAAGGCCACCTCGGCCAGTGGCGGGGCGAAGCCGGCGATCAGCAGCGTGGCCACGGTGCCGGCGAAGAACGAGCCGACCGCGGCGATCGACAGCGCCGGCCCCGGGCGGCCGTTGCGCGCCATCTGGTAGCCGTCGAGCGTGGTGACCACCGAAGAGATCTCGCCGGGCAGGTTCACAAGGATGGCGGTGGTCGAGCCTCCGTACTGCGCGCCGTAATAGATGCCGGCGAGCATGATGAGCGCCGTGGTGGGGTCGGTGAGCTTGTAGGTGATCGGCAGCAGCATCGCGATCGTGGCCAGCGGCCCGATGCCCGGCAGCACGCCGATCACGGTGCCCAGCAGCACGCCCACGAAGCAGTAGAACACGTTGGTCAGCGTGAGCGCGGTGGCAAAGCCCAGCGAGAGGTTCGACAGCAGTTCCATGTGCCGGATGCCTCCCGGTCAGTGCGCAAGGAACTTCGGCCAGACCGGAAACTGCAGCTCCAGCCCCCGCACGAACACCAGGTCGGACATCACCAGCAGCACCACGATCGAGATCGCCGTCTCCTTCCAGCTGAACTCGTGGCTGCCGGTGGCCGAGATCGCGATCAGCAGCGTCACCGCCACCACCATCCCGAGGTACGACAGCGTGGCGGCGAACACCCCGACCGCCACCAGCACCAGGAACAGCTCGCGCCAGCCCACCCGCTCCAGTTCGGTCCTGTCGGCGGTGCGCGCCAGCGAGCGCCACGCCACCAGCAGCCCGAGCAGTGCCAGCAGCGCCCCGAGCATCGTCGGAAAGAACCCCGGTCCCATGCGCGCCGGCGTGCCCAGCTGGTAGGCCTGCGAGAAGATCACGAACAGCACCCCCAGCAACAGGAACATCACCCCGGACCAGAAGTCGCGCTGGTTGCGGATGCGCATCGGCGAAGTCTCCGTCGTTCGTTCTTCTCGTGTGGTGGCGCGCACCGCGCTAGTCGACACGGGCCCCCGAGGCCTTGACCACGCGCTCGTATTTCGCCTGCTCGGCACGCACGAACGCGGCGAAGTCTTCGGGGCTCATCGGCGAGGGTTCCGCGCCCATGCGCGCCAGCCGCTCGCGGATGTCCTGGGCCGACAGCGCGCGCGTGAATTCCGCGTTCAGGCGGCCGACGATCGGCTTCGGCGTGCCGGCGGGCGCGAACACGCCGAACCAGGTGCTGATGTCGAAGCCCTTCAGCCCGCTCTCGGCCACCGTCGGCAGTTCCGGGAAGAAACTGCTGCGCTGCGCGGTGGTGACCGCGAACGCCTTCAGCTTGCCGGCGCGGATCTGCGGCGTCGCCGAAGCCAGGTTGTCGAACATCAGGTCGGTCTGCCCCGCAAGCAGGCCGAGTTGTGCGGGCGCCGCCCCGCCGTAAGGAATGTGCACCATGCTGACGCCGGCCTGCGCTTCGAGCAGCTCGCCCGCCAGGTGACCGGCGCTGCCGTTGCCGCCCGACGCGTAGTTCAGCTTGCCCGGATTCCTGCGCGCGTAGGCAATCAGGTCGGCGAGGCTGCGCACGCCGAGTCGCTCGGCAGTCTGGGGATTCATCACGAGCACGTTCGGAACGGTTGCGATCCGCGTGATCGGCGTGAAGTCGCGATTGGCGTCGTACGGCATCTTCGCGTACAGGTACGGATTGATCGCGTGCGTGGCCACCGCTCCCATGACGATCGCGTAACCGTCTGGCGCGGCCTTGGCGACCAGGTCGGCGCCGATGTTGCCGCCTGCCCCGGGCCGGTTCTCGACGACCATCGGCTGCCCGAGCGGCTCGCGCAGTTTCTCGGCGAGCGCGCGCGCGACCTGGTCGAGCGGCCCGCCGGGCGGATAGGGAACCACGAAGCGGATCGGGCGGTTCGGCCACTCCTGCGCGGCCGCCGGCGCGGTGCCGGCGCACAGCGCGGCCGCGAGCAGGCCGGCAACGGCGAAGAAACGGCGGCGCGGGCCGCTCGACGCGGGGCGATCGATCATCGGCGTTCTCCTTCGATTCGTTCGGGGGTCGATGATACCGGCAGCCGGTGCATGCGCGAGCAAGGCGCCCAGCCCCGCTCAGCGGCCGCGCGTGCCGCGCACCGCCGCGATCGCGTCGTCGTCGTAGCCGAGCAGCTCGCGCAGCACCTGCTCGGTGTGCTCGCCGAGCCGCGGCGGCGGCAGCCGGTAACTCGGCGGCGTGGCGCTCATCTTCAGCGGGCTGCCGACCAGCGGCACTGCACCCGCATCCTCGCGCTCGATGTCGATGCGCAGCCCGCGCGCGCGCACCTGCTCGTTGTCGAACACCTGGCGCAGGTCGTTGATCGGGCCGCAGGGCACGCCGGCGCGCTCGAGCGCCTCGAGCCACCAGGCGGCGGGGTGCTGCGCGATCAGCTCCGCGATCAGCGGCACCAGTGTCTCGCGGTTGCGCACCCGATCGCTGTTGCGCGTGAAGCGCTCGTCGCGGTGCAGTTCGGAGCGGCCGGCGAGCTCGCAGAAGCGCCGGTACTGCTCGTCGTTGCCCACCGCCACCACTATCCACTGGTCGGCGGCGCGAAACGCCTGGTACGGAACGATGTTCGGATGCGCGTTGCCCCAGCGCTTCGGCGGCTGGCCGCTCACCAGGAAATTGGTGTTCATGTTGGCCAGCATCGCCACCTGCACGTCGAGCAGCGCGACGTCGATGTACTGGCCCTCGCCGCTGCGCTCGCGATGCAGCAGCGCGGCGAGCACCGCCTGCGTCGCGTACATGCCGGTCATCAGGTCGGAGACGGCCACGCCCACCTTCTGCGGGCCGCCGCCGGGGCGCTCGTCGGCTTCGCCGGTGATCGACATCAGGCCGCCGAGCCCCTGGATGATGAAGTCGTAGCCGGCGCGATGCGCCCACGGTCCGGTCTGGCCGAAGCCGGTGACGGAGCAGTAGACCAGGCGCGGATTGAGCGCGGCCAGGCTCGGGTAGTCGAGGCCGTACTTGCGCAACTGGCCGACCTTGTAGTTCTCGAGCACCACGTCGCTCGCCCGGGCCAGTTCGCGCACCGCCCGTTGGCCCGCCGCCGAGGACAGGTCGATCTCGACCGAGCGCTTGTTGCGGTTGGCGGCCAGGTAATAGGCGGCGTCGGCCGTGTCGCGACCTTCGCGGTCTTTCAGGAACGGCGGACCCCAGGTCCGCGTGTCGTCGCCCGCACCGGGCCGTTCCACCTTGATCACGTCGGCGCCGAGGTCGGCGAGGTTCTGCGAGCACCAGGGTCCGGCGAGCACCCGGGTGAGATCGAGGACGCGGATTCCGTTCAGGGCGGTCTTCATGGGTGCAACCTTACGCGATCGTGCGGGCCGCCGCTTCGGGGAACGGCCTGCCCCGTGCGCGCCATTTTCCTGCCCGCATTTCGGTAGAATCGCAAATTCCGCTGAAAAATCAACTCGCTGCGCCAGTACAGCACCGCTGAGCAACCCCACTGGGCGCCGCGCAACCGAAAGAATGACCGGGCACGCCATGAAGTCGGCCGAGATCAGAGAGAAATTCCTGCGCTTCTTCGAATCGAAGGGGCACACGATCGTCGCCTCGAGCCCGCTGGTTCCGGCCAACGATCCGACCCTGCTGTTCACCAACAGCGGCATGGTGCAGTTCAAGGACGTCTTCACCGGCCGCGAGCATCGGCCGTACAAGCGTGCGACGAGTTCGCAGCGCTGCCTGCGCGCGGGCGGCAAGCACAACGACCTCGAGAACGTGGGGTACACCGCGCGCCACCACACGTTCTTCGAGATGCTCGGGAACTTCTCGTTCGGCGACTACTTCAAGCGCGAGGCGATCGGTTTCGCGTGGGAGCTGCTGACGCAGGTCTACCGGCTGCCGCCCGAGCTGCTGTGGGTCACCGTCTACCAGGAAGACGACGCGGCCTACGACATCTGGGCCAACGAGATCGGCGTTCCTCGCGAGCGCATCGTGCGCATCGGCGACAACAAGGGCGCGCGCTACGCGTCGGACAACTTCTGGCAGATGGCCGACACCGGCCCCTGCGGTCCGTGCAGCGAGATCTTCTACGACCACGGCCCGGAGGTCGCGGGCGGGCCGCCCGGATCTCCCGACGCCGAAGGCGACCGGTACATCGAGATCTGGAACCTGGTGTTCATGCAGTACGACCGCGACGCGGCCGGCACGCTCACGCCGCTGCCGCATCCGTGCGTCGACACCGGCATGGGGCTCGAGCGCATCGCGGCGGTGCTGCAGCACGTGCACAGCAACTACGAGATCGACCTGTTCCAGGACCTGATCCGCGCGGCCGCGCGCGAGACCGGCGTGGCCGACCTCGCGACGCCGTCGCTGCGCGTGATCGCCGACCACATCCGCGCCTGCGCGTTCCTGATCGTCGACGGCGTGATCCCGGGCAACGAGGGCCGCGGCTACGTGCTGCGCCGGATCATCCGGCGCGCGCTGCGCCACGGCTACAAGCTGGGTCGCAGGGAGCCGTTCTTCCACGGGCTGGTCGACGACCTGGCGCGCTCGATGGGCGAGGCCTACCCGGAGCTCGTCGCGGCGCGCGAGCGCGTCGGGCAGGTGCTCGCGCAGGAGGAGGAGCGCTTCGGCGAAACCCTCGAACACGGAATGGCGATCCTCGAGCAGGCGCTGGCCGCGGGCGGCGCGCAACTCGACGGCGAGACCGCGTTCCGGCTCTACGACACTTTCGGGTTTCCGCTCGACCTCACCGCCGACGTCTGTCGCGAGCGCGGCGTTGCGGTCGACGAAGCCGGCTTCGAGGCGGCGATGAACCGGCAGCGCGAGCAGGCGCGCGCCGCGGGCAAGTTCCGCGCCGCGGCGGGCCTCGACTACGGGGGCGAGCCGACCGGGTTCGAGGGCTACGAGCGACTCGCGGTGCCCCAGGCACGCGTGGTCGCGCTCTACGTCGACGGCACCCCGGTCGCGGGAGTCTCTGCGGGACAGGACGCAGTGGTCGTGCTCGACCGCACGCCGTTCTATGCCGAATCGGGCGGACAGGTGGGCGACGCCGGCGAACTGGTTGCAGCCGGCGGTTCGGTGCGCTTCGTGGTCTCCGACACGCAGAAGATCCAGCCCCGGGTGTTCGGCCACCACGGCACGATGGCCAGCGGCACGCTCGAGGTCGGCGACGCGGTCGACGCGAACGTCGACGCCGCGCGCCGCGCACGCACGATGCGCAACCACTCGGCCACGCACCTGATGCACAAGGCGCTGCGCGAGGTGCTCGGCCCGCACGTGCAGCAGAGGGGCTCGCTGGTCGACGACACCAGGACGCGCTTCGACTTCGCGCACAACGCACCGATGAGCGCCGACGAGATCCGTCGCGTCGAAGAGATCGTCAACCGCGAGATTCTCGCCAATGCGGCGACGCAGGCGCGCGTGATGAGCTTCGACGACGCAGCGAAGGCCGGTGCGATGGCGCTGTTCGGCGAAAAATACGGCGATACGGTGCGCGTGCTCGACATCGGTTCGTCGCGCGAACTGTGCGGCGGCACGCACGTGGCGCGCACCGGCGACATCGGCCTGTTCAAGATCGTTGCCGAGGGCGGGGTCGCGGCCGGCGTGCGAAGGGTCGAGGCGGTCACCGGCGAGAACGCACTCGCCTGGGTGCAGGAGCTCGACGAGCGCGTCGCCGAGGCGGCGGCCACGCTCAAGGCGCCGCCGTCCGAGCTCGGCGCGAAGATCGTCCAGCTGCTCGAACAGGCGAAGTCGCTCGAGAAAGACCTGGCACGCCTGAAGTCGAAGCTCGCCGCCTCGCAGGGCGACGACCTCGCCGGCCAGGCGGTCGACGTGAAGGGGCTGAAGGTGCTCGCGGCCACGCTCGAGGGGGCCGACGTCGCGAGCCTGCGCGAAACGATGGACAAGCTGAAGGATCGCCTGCGCAGCGCAGCCATCGTGCTGGCCGCGGTCGACGGCGCGAAAGTGAGCCTGATCGCCGGCGTCACGCCCGACGCGACCGCCAGGGTGAAGGCCGGCGAACTGGTCAATTTCGTTGCGCGCCAGGTGGGCGGCAAGGGCGGCGGGCGGCCCGACATGGCGCAGGCCGGAGGCAGCGAGCCTGCGCAGTTGCCGGCGGCGCTTGCCGGCGTGGCCGACTGGGTGCGCGAGCGCGCCTGAGCGCATGCTGCATCCCGACTACCGCTTCTGCCCGCATTGCGCCAATCTGCTGTCGGCGAGCCTGATCGCGGGCCGCGAGCGCAAGACCTGCCCCGCCTGCGGCTTCACGCACTGGAACAACCCGGCACCGGTGGTGGCCGGCCTGGTGCAGGTCGGCGAGCGGATCCTGCTCGCGCGCAACGCGGCCTGGCCACCCAAGACCTTCGCGCTGATCACCGGCTTTCTCGAGGCCGGCGAAACGCCGGAGCAGGGCATCGCACGCGAGGTGAAGGAGGAGACCAACCTCGACGTCGAGCGCACCAGCCTGATCGGCGTCTACGAGTTCACCCGCAAGAACGAACTGATCGTCGCCTACCACGTCGTGGCCTCCGGCAGCGTGCAGCTGTCCGAAGAGCTGGTCGAATACCGGATGGTGGCCCCGGAGCGGCTCAGGCCGTGGCGCGCCGGCACCGGGCTCGCGGTGGCCGACTGGATGCGCGCGCGCGACCTGCCGTTCGAGTTCGTGGACCTTCCGTTGCGGCCGCGGCCGACGCAGGGCGCCTCCTGACGGGCGTGCCCGCCGGCCGCGGGCTGCGCGCGGCCCGCAACGAGCGCGCCGCTCAGCCCAGGCCGAGCTTCTTCGCGAGACCGATGCGCTGCAGCTTGCCGGTCGCCCCCTTCGGGATCTCGGCCATGAACAGCACCTTGCGCGGCACCTTGAAATCGGCCAGCCGCGTGGCGGCGAACTCGCGCAGTTCCTTCTCGGTGAGCGTGGCGCCTTCGCGCAGCACGACGACGGCGCCCACTTCCTCGCCGAGCTTGTCGTGCGGGATCGCGAAAGTGACGACCTGCGCCACTGCCGGGTGGTCCATCAGCACTTCGTCGACCTCGCGCGGCGAGACCTTCTCGCCGCCGCGATTGATGATCTCCTTCAGCCGCCCGGTGATCGACAGATAGCCTTCGGCGTCCATCACGCCCTGGTCGCCGGTGCGGAACCACCCGTTGGTGAACGCCTCGGCGTTGGCCTTCGGATTGTTCTCGTAGCCGCGCGTGACGTTCTCGCCGCGGATCACGACCTCGCCCACGTTGCCGTGCGCCAGCAGCGTGCCGGCCTCGTCCATGATCGCGACCTCGGGGCCCGCCGCGATGCCGACCGTGCCCGGCTTGCGAACGCGCGGCGGCAACGGGTTGGCCGCCATCTGGTGCGCCGCCTCGGTCATGCCGTAGGCCTCGACCAGCGGCGCCCCGAACACCTCCTCGATTTCGCGGATCACCTGCGGCGGCATCGCCGAGGACGACGAGCGGATGAAGCGCAGCGGGTTGGCGGCGATCACTGCCTTGTTGTTCGCTGCGCGCGCCAGGATCGCCTGGTGCATCGTCGGTACCGCGGTGTACCAGGTGGGGTGCGCTTCCTCGACCCAGCCGAAGAACTTCAGCGCGTTGAATCCCGGAGTGCAGCACACCTGGCCGCCGGCCGACAGCGGCGCCAGAACGCCGGCGATCAGCCCGTGGATGTGGAACAGCGGCATGATGTTCAGTCCGCGGTCGGTTGCCGACAGCGCCAGGAACTCACGGATGTTGCGCGCCGACGCGCAGACGTTGCGCTGCGCGAGCGGCACGATCTTCGGACGCGACGTGGTGCCCGAAGTGTGCAGCACCAGCGCGACGTCGTCGGGTTGCGCGAAGCCGCCCGACGCCGGTGTCGCGGCCGCATCGCCCGAGGTGTCGCGCAGCTCGAAGCTTCCGGCGCCGCGCTCCGGGCGCGCGTGCAGTTCGACGATGCGCACGCCGAGCTTGCGCGCGACCTCGATCGCGGGCGAGGTGCTGCCCGCGTCGACGATCAGCGCGCGCGCACCGAGGTCGCTCAGGTAGAACTCGAACTCGTCGGCGCGGTACGCAGGGTTGAGCGGGGCCGAGGTCGCGCCCGAGGCGACCGAGACGAACGCGGTTGCCATTTCCGGTCCGTTGGGCAGCACGATTCCGACGCGCTCGTTGCGGCCGATGCCCATTGCGTTGAGGGTCGCCAGCGTCGTCGCGACCAGTGCGCGCAGCGCTCCGAACGTGAGCGGCACGCCACCCGGTGCAGTCAGTGCGGTCGATTCGTCGGCGCCCGCGGCGAGCAGATCCCTGAGTGTCTGGCCCATGCCTTCCTCGTTTCCTGATCGGCGTGGATTGTACGATGCGCAGGGCTCGGGTACCATGAACCGTATCGACGGACCTTTTGCGGTCCGTTTTTTGTCCGACGAGAGCGGCCACCACCAAGGCCGTCGGGAAGGGGAGACAGATGCGCCATCGATCGTTTTCGATTCCGCTGTCGCGTGCGCGCGCCGGCCTCGCGGCCGCTGCCGCACTGCTCGGGTTCTCCGTGACGACTCCGGCGGTTGCCGCCTGGGAGCCGACCAAGCCCGTCGAGTTCGTCGTTCCGGCCGGCACCGGCGGCGGGGCCGACCAGATGGCCCGCTTCATCCAGGGGGTGGTCACCAAGCACTCACTGATGAAGCAGCCGATCGTCGTGGTCAACAAGTCGGGCGGCGCCGGTGCCGAGGGTTTCCTCGAGATCAAGGGCGCCAGGGGCGACCCGCACAAGCTCGTGATCACGCTGTCGAACCTGTTCACCACCCCGCTGGGCACCGGCGTGCCCGTCAACTGGCGCGACATGACGCCGGTGGCGATGCTGGCGCTCGACCAGTTCGTGCTGTGGGTCAACGTCGAGTCGCCGTACAAGACCGCTCAGGCCTATCTCGAGGCTGTCAAGGCCGCGCCGAACAACACGTTCAAGATGGCGGGCACCGGCTCGAAGCAGGAAGACCAGATCATCACGGTCGCGCTCGAGAAGGCGGCCGGGCGCAAGATCACCTACATCCCGTTCAAGGGAGGCGGCGACGTCGCGGTGCAGCTGGTCGGCAAGCACGTCGACTCCACGGTCAACAACCCGATCGAGGCGATCGCGCACTGGCGTGGCGGCAAGCTGCGTCCGCTGTGCGTGCTCGACGACGAGCGCATGCCGTACAAGGCGAAGATCACCGAGACCATGTCCTGGAACGACATTCCGTCGTGCCGCGAGGCGGGCGTGCCGGTCGACTACCTGATGATGCGCGGCATCTTCATGCCATCCGGCGTCAGCGCCGAGCAGGTCGAGTGGTACATCGACCTGTTCAGGAAAGTGCGCGCGACGCCCGACTGGAAGGAGTTCATGGAGAAGGGCGCGTTCAAGGACAGCTTCATGACCGGCAAGGAGTACACCCACTGGGTGGCCAACGCCGAGGAGCTGCATCGCACGCTGATGCGCGACGCCGGGTTCCTCGCGAAGTGAGCGGCGAAGACGGGGGCGACCATCGCCCCGCCATCCGGGTGCTGACCGCCGAGGTTGCGGTTGCGCTGCTGTTCGTCGCGCTGGGCGCACTCGTGATCGTCGACAGTGCGCGCATCGGGGCCGGCTGGGCCGACGACGGTCCGCAGGCGGGTAATTTCCCGTTCTACGTCGGGGCGCTGATGGTCGTGGCGGGCGTTGCGAACCTGTTGATCGCGATGCGCAGCCGCTGGCTCCTGGGCGGACCGTTCGTCTCGCGAGCCGGGCTCGGCCACGTGCTGCACGTCCTCGTGCCCACCGCGATCTTCGCGGGGTTGATCGCGCTCCTGGGAATGTACGTCGCCGCGGCGATCTTCATCGCGTGGTTCATGCTGCGGCACGGCCGCTTTCGCTGGACGGCGGCAGTGGTCGCACTCGGCGTACCGCTGGTGCTGTTCCTGGTGTTCGAGCGCTGGTTTCTCGTGCCGCTGCCCAAGGGGCCGCTCGAGGCGATGCTAGGTTTCTAGCGGCTCCGGGCTCCGAGACGATGGACGAAATCGGCAATCTGTTCCACGGTTTCGCGGTGGCCCTCACGCTGCCGAACCTCGGCTTCATGCTGGTCGGCATCCTGCTGGGCGTGCTGATCGGCGTGCTTCCCGGCCTGGGCGGAGCCAACGGCGTCGCGATCCTGCTGCCGCTCACCTTCAGCATGCCGCCGACCAGCGCGATCATCATGCTGTCGTGCATTTACTGGGGTGCGCTGTTCGGCGGGGCGATCACCTCGATCCTGTTCAACATCCCCGGCGAGCCGTGGTCGGTGGCGACCACTTTCGACGGCTATCCGCTCGCGCAGAAGGGGCGCGCCGGCGAGGCGCTGACCGCAGCATTCACCTCGTCGTTCGTCGGCGCGTTCTTCGCGGTGCTGATGATCACTTTCCTCGCGCCGCTGGTGGCGAAGTTCGCGCTGAAGTTCGGACCGGCCGAGTTCTTCGGCGTGCAGTTCCTGACTTTCGCCAGCTTCATCGGCATGACGAAGTCGCCGCGGTTCAAGACGCTGGGGGCGATGATGCTGGGCTTCGCGCTGGCCGCGGTCGGGCTCGACAGCGTGACCGGCCAGTTGAGGATGACGTTCGGCGCAACCCCGCTGCTCAAGGGCTTCGATTTCCTCACTGCGGTGATCGGCCTGTTCGGAATCGGCGAGATCCTGCTCACGATGGAGGAGGGGATGTCGTTCAAGGGCGGCAAGGCCGGGATCAACGCGCGTGTCGTGCTCGACACCTGGAAGCGGTTGCCGCGCTACTGGGCGACCTCGCTGCGCTCGACCGTCATCGGCTGCTGGATGGGCATCACCCCCGGCGGCGCCACGCCTGCGTCGTTCATGAGCTACGGGATCGCAAAGCGCTCGTCGAAGAGCGGCGACAGGTTCGGAACCGGCGAGATCGAAGGGGTCGTGGCACCCGAAACCGCGGCGCACGCGGCCGGCACCAGTGCGCTGCTGCCGATGCTCACGCTCGGCATCCCGGGCTCGCCGACCGCCGCGGTGCTGCTCGGGGGGCTGCTGATCTGGGGCCTGCAGCCCGGGCCACTGCTGTTCGTCGAGCAGAAGGAATTCGTCTGGGGCCTGATCGCCAGCATGTATCTCGGCAACGTCGTCGGGCTCGCGATCGTGCTCACCACGGTTCCGTGGTGGGCGGCGATCCTGCGCATTCCGTTCTCGATCATCGCGCCGGTGATCGTCGTGGTCTGCGCGGTGGGCGCCTACACGGTGCACAACTCGATGTTCGACGTTTCGATGATGGTCGTGTTCGGCATCGTCGGCTACGTGTTCAAGAAACTCGACTATCCACTCGCGCCGATGGTGCTGGCGCTGGTGCTGGGCGACATGGCCGAGTCGAGTTTCCGCCAGGCGCTGCTGCTCTCGCAGGGCAGCCTGGCGGTCTTCTGGGCGAGCCCGCTCGCCGCGGTGCTGATGTCGCTCGGCCTGCTGATGCTGTTCTGGCAGCAGGTCTCGCGCCTTTGGACGCGGCGGCCGGCGTCCTGAAGCCGCGGTTCTCTCAGCCCGGCGGCTCGATCTTCAGCCGCCCCTTGCGCGCCGACAGCGTCGCGTCGAGCAGCGACGCGCACGCGTAGACCGCGTCGCAATGCGGCGTCGGCGTGCCGGTCAGGCGGGCCAGTTCGATCACCGAGCCGAGCAGCGCGTCGAGTTCGAGTGCGCGCCCGTGCTCGACGTCCTGCAGCATCGAGGTCTTGTGCTCGCCCACCGCCTCGGCGCCGGCGATGCGCTTGTCGATCGTGATGCGAAAGCGCACGCCGAGCTTCTCGGCGACCGTGCGCGCCTCGGCCATCATCTCCGCGGCCAGCGCGCGCGTGGCCGGAAAACGGCAGATCGCCGCCAGCGATGCGTGCGTGAGCGCGCTCACCGGGTTGAAAGTGAGGTTGCCCCACAGCTTGAGCCAGATCTCGGAACGCAGGTCGGACGACACCGGGGCCTTGAAGCCCGCGCGTGTCAGGGCGTCGGAGATGCGCTGCACCCGCTCCGACTTGCCGTTGTCGGGTTCGCCCAGCGAGAAGCGATTGCCTTCGATGACCCGGACGACGCCCGGCGCAACCAGTTCGGAGGCCGGGTAGACGACCGAGCCGATGATCCGCTCGCCGGGGATCGCGGCCGCGATCGTGCCGTCGGGGTCGACCGACTTCAGCGGGCGCCCGTCGAATTCGCCGCCCAGCTTGTGGAAGTACCACCACGGAATGCCGTTCTGCAGCGTGACCACCGCGGTTTCGGCCCCGAACATCGCGGGCACGTCGGCCGCCAGTGCGCCGACCTGCTGCGCCTTCAGGGCCAGCAGCACGAAATCCTGCGGCCCGGCGTCGGTCGTTTTCTGCACCGCGCGCACGTTGCGCGCCACTTGCTCGGTGCCGTCCTCCTCGATCAGCCGGAAGCCATGCGCGTTGATCGTCTGCAGGTTGGCGCCGCGCGCGATGAAGGTCACTTCTTCGCCCGCGAGCGCCAGGCGCGCGCCCAGGTACCCGCCGATCGAGCCGGCTCCCACCACCGCGATCTTCATCGGTTCCGCCTCATTCCTGACGGTACTCGTTGCGCAGCGTGCCGATGCCCTCGATCGACACCTCGACCACGTTTCCCGCCTTCATCGGCAGCACGCCCAGCGAGGTTCCGCAGGCGATCAGGTCGCCGGGCTCGAGCGTCATGTCGCGCGAGATCAGGCTCACCAGTTGCGCGGGGGCGAAGATCATGTCGGACACCGGGAAATTCTGACGCTCGCGCCCGCCCAGCAGCGTGCGTACCGACAGGCCCGACGGCTCGATCCCGGTCGCGATCACCGGCCCGAAGACGCCGAAAGTGTCGAAGCTCTTCGCGCGGGTCCACTGCGCGAACGCGGCGTCGCGGCCGACGATCTCGATCGCGGTGACATCGTTGACGCAGGTGTAGCCGAAGATGTGCTGCGCGGCCTCGCCGGGCGAGACGTTCGAGCAACGCCGACCGATCACGACGCCGAGTTCGCCCTCGTAGACGACCCGGCCGCCGTACGAGACCGGCGCGCGGATCGGCTGCCCGTGAGCGCAATACGCGTTGGCGCCCTTGATCAGGTAGAGCGGCTCGGCGGGAATCGCGAGTTCCTGCTTCGCTGCGGCGGCGTGGAAGTTGTTCCAGATGCACACGAACTTCGACGGCTGGCTTGGCGGCAGCCACTCGATCGAGTCGGTCGGCAGCCGCTCGCCGGTCGGCGCATGCCCGCCGAACATGTCGCCTTCGTGCACCACGACCTCGTCGCCGTCGAGCAGGCCGAACCCGGCGCGTCCATCGCGCCGGAAGCGCATCCAGAGGTTCGAGTCGTGTGCCATGCGCGCGGATGTTAGCATCCGCGCCCCGCCTACAGGCGCGAAGCCCGGGGCCGGCCCTCGCGTGGCCCGGTTCAGCCCAGCCGTGTGCGCTGCTCGCGCAGCCGTTCGAGCGTCGCGGAGAATGCGGCGACCCGGCCGCGTTCCTGCTCGACCACCGCCGCCGGCGCACGCTCGACGAAGCTGGGGTTGCCGAGCCTGGCCTCGGCCTTGCCGATCTCGCCTTCGACGCGCGCGATCTCGCGGTCGAGGCGCTGGCGCTCGGCCGCGACGTCGACCTCGATTCTCAGCATCAGCCGCGCCTCGCCGACGAACTGCACCGGTGCCACCGACCCGGACGGCAGTTCGGCGACGATCTCGACCGCGTCGAGCCGCGCGAGCGCCCGCAGGTACGGCGCGAACGTCGCCAGTTGCGCTGCGTCGCCCGCCGCCACCAGCGGCAGCCGCTGCGCCGGCGACACGCCCATCTCGCCGCGCAGCGCGCGGCACGCGTCGACCATCGACTTCAGCCCGGCCACCCAGCGCTCGGCCGCTTCGTCGACAGCCTGCGCCTGTGCCTGCGGATACGGCTGCGTCATGATCGAATGGCGCCGCTGCGCGAGTGCCTCGGCCAGTTGCGCGCCCGAGAGCTGCTGCGCGCCGCGTTCGCCGTAGCGCATCGCCAGGGGTGCGACTTTCTGCCACAGTTCTTCGGTGATGAACGGAACGACCGGGTGCGCCAGCCTGAGCACCGCCTCGAGTACGCGCAGCAGCGTGCGCCGCGTGGCGCGGGCCCGCGCCGCGCCGCTTGCGTCGTCGTCGGCCTGCTGCAACTGCACCTTCGCCAGTTCGAGGTACCAGTCGCAGTACTCGTTCCAGACGAACTCGTAGATCGCGCGCGCAGCGAGGTCGAAGCGGTAGTCTTCGAAGTGCCTGGCCACTTCGGCCTCGGTGCGCTGCAACCGGGAGACGATCCAGCGATCGGCGGTGCTCGGGTCGAGTCCGGTGCCTGGCGCAAAGCCGCAGTCGTGGCCTTCGCAGTTCATCAGCACGAACCGCGTGGCGTTCCACAGCTTGTTGCAGAAGTTGCGGTAGCCCTCGCAGCGGTTCAGGTCGAAATTGATGTTGCGCCCCGGCCCGGCCAGCGACGCGAAAGTGAAGCGCAGCGCGTCGGCGCCGAACGCCGGGATGCCCTGCGGATACTCCTTGCGCGTGCGCTTCTCGATCGACGCGGCCTGCTTCGGGTTCATCAGGCCCGAGGTGCGCTTGGCCACCAGCGCGTCGAGCGCGATGCCGTCGATCAGGTCGATCGGGTCGAGCGTGTTGCCCTTGCTCTTCGACATCTTCTGGCCTTCGGCGTCGCGCACCAGCGCGTGCACGTAGACGTGCCGGAACGGCACCTGTCCGGTGAACGCGAGGGTCATCATGACCATTCGCGCCACCCAGAAGAAGATGATGTCGAACCCGGTGACCAGCACCGACGACGGCAGGAACTGCGCGAGTCGGGGCAGCAGGTTCGGGCGGTCGTCGCGAAACGGCTGCTGCGGATCGACCAGGCTCGAGAAAGGCACCAGCGCGGAGGAGAACCAGGTGTCGAGCACGTCGGCGTCGCGCACCAGCGGGCCGCTCCAGCCGGCGGCGTCGGCCTGCGCGCGCGCGTCGGCCTCGCTGCGGGCAACGAACACGCTGCCGTCGTCGATCGGCTGCCCGTCTTCGTCAGCCTTGTACCAGGCCGGGATCTGGTGGCCCCACCACAGCTGGCGCGAGATGCACCAGTCCTGGATGTTGGTGAGCCAGTGGTTGTAGGTGGCGGCCCAGTTCTCGGGCACGAAACGGATCGAGCCGTCGGCGACCACCTCGAGCGAGCGCTGCGCGATGCTCTTGCCGGCCAGCAGCGAGTCGGCAGGAGCGGGCCTGGCCGTCGCGACGAACCACTGGTCGGTGAGCATCGGTTCGATGACCGCGTTGGTGCGGTCGCCCCGCGGCACCATCATCCGGTGCGCCTTGACCGAATCGAGCAGGCCGAGCGCCTCGAGATCGGCCACCACCATGCGGCGTGCGTCGTAGCGGCCGTGGCCGCGATACTTCGGCGGCGCATTCTCGTTGATGCGCGCGTCGAGCGTGAGCACGCCGATCACCGGCAGGCCGTGGCGCTGGCCGACCGCGTAGTCGTTGAAGTCGTGGGCTGGCGTGACCTTGACCGCGCCGGTGCCGAATTCGCGCTCGACACAGGCGTCGGCGACGATCGGGATCTCGCGCCAGCCCAGCGCCTTGCCGCGGCGCACGACCTCCGCGAGTGCGAGTCCCGAGCCCTCGAAGGCCGGATCGTCGGCTTGGCCCGACAGCGGCAGCAGCACCGACCTGCCCACCAGCGGGGCGTGGCGCTCGTCGTCCGGGTGGACCATCACCGCCGTGTCGCCGAGCATCGTCTCGGGGCGCGTGGTGGCCACGGTGATCGAGCCGCTGCCGTCGGCGAGCGGATAGCGGATCTGCCAGAGCTGGCCTTCCTCTTCCTCGCTGACCACTTCGAGATCGGATACCGCGGTGAGCAGGTCGGGATCCCAGTTGACCAGCCGCTTGCCGCGATAGATCAGTCCCTGCTCGTACAGCCGCACGAACACTTCCTTCACGACTTCCGAGAGCTTCGGATCCATCGTGAAGTACTCGAGCGACCAGTCGGTGGATGCGCCGATTCGCCGCATCTGGCGGGTGATCGTCGAGCCCGACTGCTGCTTCCAGGCCCAGACACGCTCGACGAACTGCTCGCGGCCAAGGTCGTGGCGCGAGATGCCCTGCGCGTCGAGCTGGCGTTCGACGACAATCTGCGTGGCGATGCCGGCGTGATCGGTGCCCGGCAGCCACAGCGTGTTGGCGCCGCGCATCCGGTGGTAGCGCGTGAGCGCGTCCATCACCGTCTGGTTGAACGCATGGCCCATGTGCAGCGTGCCGGTGACGTTCGGCGGCGGCAGCTGGATCGAGAACGCTTCGGCGCCCGGCGCATTGCCGGCGGCGAAGTAACCGCGCGACTCCCAGATCGGATACCAGCGAGCTTCGATGTCGGCGGGCTCGAAGCTCTTCGCGAGCGCTTCGGCGGCGCCCGCAGCCGCATTCGGCGGGCCGGCCGAGGGAGTCGCAGCGGTCATGTTCGCAAGTGTCTGATCACAAACGCAAAATTATATCCGTGGCGCGACCGGGTCGGTGCCGCGCGCGCGGATCACTTCGTCGTGCACCCGGGTGATCTCCTCGGCGACCGCGCGCGCGACCAGGTCGCGGATCAGCTGCTCGAGCGTGCTGCCGAGGTCGGCCGCGAGCGACTCGGTGGCGCGCCCGATCACCGCCTGCAGGTTCTCGCGCAGCTGCGCATCGAGCAGCGCGTCGGCGCGCCCGAGCAGGCCTTCGAGCACGTTCTCGCGCACGCGCATCGCGAGTTGCGCCCAATCGATCTCGACGAGCGTGCGCGGCAACTCGCTGCTGTCGTAGCGCGGGACCTCGACCACCTCGGTGAGCAACGGAATCGCGTTTTCGCCGGCTTCGCCGGCAGCGGCTGCCGCGCTCCTGAGCGTGTCGGCCAGGCGCTCGAGATCGTCTTCGGTGTTCACGCCGCCCCCGGAGTCTCGGCAAGATCGTGGCGCCCGAGCGGATAGCCGCGGTCGCGGTAGAAGCGCCAGCGCTCGCGCGCGGCCGCGCGGTCGGTGTCGTCGGAGGCGACCACTTCGATCAGCCGCTCGAAGCGGCTGAACATCGGCGGCATGCCGCCGCCCAGGTTCACCAGCACGTCGTGAAACGGGGGCTCGACCGGCTCGGCCGCGAGCAGCACCGGCGTCTCGGCGGCCAGCGGGTCGCCGGCGCCCACGTGGGGAATGAAGTCGTGCTGCGAGAAGGCCCACAGCAGCCGGTCGAATTCGTCGAGGCGCACCGCATCGTCGCACCAGACCAGGACCTTGTGGCGCGCGCGATAGACCTTGCGCACCAGCCGGCATCCGTAGCGCAGCTTGTCGGCCGCGTTGAAGTGGAAGTCGACGCGGGTCAAGGCGTCAGCCTCGCGCACGCGCCAGCAGGAAGTTGGCGAGCAGCGGCACCGGGCGGCCGGTTGCACCCTTGTTCGTGCCCGACTTCCAGGCAGTGCCGGCGATGTCGAGGTGCGCCCAGTCGTAGCCCTTGGCGAAGCGCGACAGGAAGCAGGCGGCGGTGACCGAGCCCGCCGGCCGGCCGCCGATGTTGGCCATGTCGGCGAACGGCGATTTCAGCTGCTCCTGGTATTCCTCGTCGAGCGGCATGCGCCAGCAACCGTCGCCGATCTCGTTGCCGGCCTCCAGCAGTTCGGTGGCCAGCGCGTCGCTGGGCGAGAACAGGCCCGAGCGATGGTGGCCCAGCGCGATCACGCAGGCGCCGGTGAGCGTGGCCACGTCGATCACGGTCGACGGCTTGAACCGCTGCACGTAGGTGAGCGCGTCGCACAGGATCAGGCGCCCCTCGGCATCGGTGTTCAGGATCTCGACGGTCTGCCCCGACATGCTCGCGACGATGTCGCCCGGCTTCGTCGCACGACCTCCTGGCATGTTCTCGGTGGTGGGCACGACCACGACCAGGTTGAGCTTCAGTTTCAGCTCGGCGACCGCGCGCATCGCGCCGAGCACCGACGCCGCGCCGCACATGTCGAACTTCATCTCGTCCATCTCGGCGGCGGGTTTCAGCGAAATGCCGCCGGTGTCGAATGTGATGCCCTTGCCGACCAGCGCGATCGGGGGCTGCTTCGCGCCCGCGCCCTGGTAGCGCAGGACGATCAGCTTCGGCGGCTGCTCGGAGCCGCGCGCCACCGACAGCAGCGCGCCCATCTTCAGCGCCTGCATCTGGCGCACATCGAGCACCTCTGCCTTCAGGCCGAGTTCGCGCGCCATCTTCCTCGCGGTGTCGGCGAGATACGCGGGCGTGCAGTGGTTGGCCGGCAGGTTGCCGAGTTCGCGCGCCATGTCGACGCCGTTGGCGATCGCGGTGGCCTGCGCGACCGCGGCGCGAAAGGCGCCGCCCGCGGAGACCGGCAGCACGACCCGCTTCGGACGCACCGGCCGGGTTTCGCGCTTCGTCTTCAGCGTCTCGAAGCGGTAGGCGATCTCGCGGCCCGTCAGCACCTGCGCGCGCAGCTTCCATTCGGTGTCGCGGCCCGTGACCGGCGCCTCGTGCAGCAGCGAGAGCGCTTCGTCGGCCGCGAGTTGCCCGGCGGCCTGCAGGGCGCCGCGCACCGCGTCGGTGAACGCCCTGGCAGCGGCTTCGCGGGCCTCGCCCATCGATACCAGCAGCGCGCGCGGCAGGTGGCCGTCGAGTTGCACCAGCAGCGTGGAGCCGGCCTTCGCCGGCAGGTCGCCGCTGCGGATCACTTTCGCGAGGCGCCCGCCATGCACCGCGTCGATTTCCCTGCCGCCCGCAGTGAGCTCCTTGCCCGCCAGGACCGGCACCAGCGCGCAGTCGGCGCGCGCGCGTCCGGGGGGTGTCGTACGTGTGCTAAATTGCATCGCTTGCTCTTTCTCGTCTCGAACCGGTCGATTATACGAGGCTATGCTCTTCAAGAAGGCGCTGCGGCGCGACCTCGTCAATCTCGCCGGCACCGTCTTCGCGACGCTCTTCGTCATCATGCTGACGACGTCGCTGATCCGCCTGCTCGGGCGTGCCGCCGGCGGGCGCGTCGACACCGCAAGCGTGCTGCCGCTGATCGCCTTCAACGCGATCGGGATCCTTCCGGTGCTGCTGGTGCTCACCATCTACATCGCGGTGCTGATGTCGCTCACGCGCGCCTATCGCGACTCCGAGATGGTGATCTGGTTCGCGAGCGGACGCAGCCTCGCGGCGTGGGTGCGGCCGGTGCTCGGCTTCGCGGCCCCGATCGCGCTGGTGGTGGCCGTGATCGCGTTCTTCGTCTCGCCGTGGGCCCAGCGGCAGGCGAGCGAATACCAGCAGCGCTTCGCGCAGCGCGAAGACATCTCGCAGGTCTCGGCCGGGCGGTTCCGCGAGTCGGTCTCGGCCAACCGTGTGTTCTTCGTCGAGGAACTCGACGCGGCCCAGACCGAAGTGCGCAACGTGTTCGTCACGCAGACGCGCGGCGAACTGCTCACGGTGGTGGTCTCGCGCAGCGGGCGCATCGAGAACGAGCGCGACGGCACGCGCTTTCTCGTGCTCGAGGACGGCCGTCGCTACGACGGCGCGATGGGGCGTCCCGACTTCCGGCTGATGGAGTTCGGGCGCTACGGGCTCAGGCTCGAGCCGCGCAGCCCGACGCTCGGCGACCAGCGCGCGAAGGCCCGGACGACGCTCGAGTTGCTGCGCGACCCCACGCCGCGTCACCTCGGCGAGCTGTCGTGGCGCATCAGCCTTCCGGTGTCGGCGCTGCTGATGGCGCTGCTGGCGATCCCGCTTTCGGCGATCAACCCGCGCGTGGGCCGTTCGATCAACCTGCTGGTCGCGCTGCTGGTCTACGTCACCTACAGCAACCTCACCTCGCTCGTGCAGGCCTGGATCTCGGGGGAGAAGCTGTCGTTCGGCATCGGCGCGTGGGCGCTGCATGCGGCGGTTCTCGCGCTGGCGGGCCTGCTGTTCTGGCGCCGGATGACGCTGCCGCGCCGCCCGTTGCGCCGCCTGGTCTGGCGCACATGAGAACGCTGCGCGGCTACCTCGGGCGCCAGATCGTCGCGGCGCTGGTGTTCGTGCTCTTCGGTTTTCTCGCGCTGTTCGCGTTCTTCGACTTCATCAACGAGCTCGACGACGTCGGCCGCGGCGGCTATCGGCTGCAGCACGCGCTCGCCTTCGTGCTGCTCGGGTTGCCGGGGCACGTCTACGAACTGATGCCGATCGTCGCGCTGATCGGCACCATCTATGCGCTGGCGCAATTCGCCGCCAATTCCGAATTCACCGCGATGCGCGCCGCAGGCCTCGGGCGGCGTCAGGCACTGGGCAGCGTCGCGCGCATCGGGCTGGTGGTCGCGGTGCTCACCGCGCTGGTCGGGGAAGTGGTGTCGCCAGCGGCCGAGCGCCTGGCCCAGCAGTTGCGACTCTCCGCAATCGGCGCATCGGTCGCCGGGCAGTTCCGCTCCGGGCTGTGGCTGAAGGACTCGGTGCGCGGCGCTGGCGGCGAGGTCGAGCGGCTGCGTTTCGTCAACATCGGCGAGTTGCTGCCCGATGGCACGCTGCGCGAGGTGCGCGTGTTCGAGTTCGACGCCGAGCTGCGGCTGTCGGAGATCGTCCACGCCCGCGTGGGCCGCTACGCGCCGCCCGACGCCTGGCGGCTCACCGACGTCGACGCGACGCGCTTCGTCGAGGTCCGGATCGGCGCCGACGCTCCGGCGCTGCACGCCGAGCAGTCGCGTCCGGCCGAGCGCCTCTGGAAGAGCGACCTCACGCCGGGGCTGCTCGGCGTGCTGCTGGTGCAGCCCGACCGGATGTCGGCGCTCAGCCTGTATCGATACGTGCGGCACCTGAAGGAGAACCGGCAGAACTCGGCGCAGTACGAGATCGCGCTCGCCAGGAAACTCGTCTATCCGCTCGCGGTGATCGTGATGATGGCGCTCGCGCTGCCCTTTGCGTACCTGCAGGCGCGCGCCGGCGGCATCGGCTACAAGGTGTTCGCCGGCATCATGCTCGGAATCGCCTTCCATTTCCTCAACGGGCTGTTCTCTCACCTGGGCCTGCTCAACACCTGGCCGCCGCTGCTGTCGGTCAGCATCCCGAGCATCGGTGCGTTCGCGCTGGCGCTGGGCATGCTCGCCTGGGTCGACCGGGCGCGCTGACTGGCGAAGCCGGCCACTGGCGGGTTGCACGCCGACGCAAATTTCCGTGGACTCCGGGCCCGATGCTGAATTAGCATTTGCCCGAGGCCGCCGCGCGTGCCGCGCCCGACCGGTGCCGGCACATGCGGTCCGTCCGGATCGAGGAGGAGGAGAGGCAGCCATGCTGCCGTTTCGGGGCGCACAGCGATGTGCGCCGTTTTTTTTGCCGGCGACTACCCGATGATCGCCTTCGTGGAGCGGACGTTCGCCGATGCGGCAGCGGCGCGACGCAGCTTCCTGCTGGTGCTCGCGCTGATCACCGCGCTGCGCGCCTGGTTCGCCGCCACGCTGCCCTTCACCAGCGACGAAGCGTATTTCCACCTGTGGGGCCGGCACCCCGACTGGGGCTTCTACGACCACCCGCCGATGATCGGCTGGTGGCTCGCGGCGCTCGACTCGCTCTCGCAGCACCGCTTCGTGCTGCGCCTGCCCGCGTTGCTCGCGCCGCCGCTGGTCGCGCTGGTCGGCTGGCAGTTGCTGCGCCGGCACGGTGAGGCGCTCGCGTGGTCGGGCGCCACGCTGCTGCTGCTGGTGCCGCTGAACGCGTGGAACGTGGCGATCACCACCGACATTCCGCTGATGCTGTTCGGCGCGCTGACTGTGGCGCTGTACCTGCGCGCCCGGGCAAGCGGCCGCATGGCCGATTTCCTGCTGGCGGGCTTCGCGCTGGGCGGGGCGCTGTTGTCGAAGTATTTCGCGGGGCTGCTGGCAATCGCGATCTTCGCGGACATGGTTCGCAGGCCCGACCGCCGCTCGCTCGCCGGCCTGGCCCTGATCGTCGTCGGCTCGCTGCCCGGGGCCGCGATCCAGGTTGCCTGGAACTCGCAGCATTGCTGGCCGAACGTGATGTTCAACCTCATCAACCGGCACGGCGATGCCGGCCTGTCGTGGCGCACGCCGCTGCTGTACCTGCTCAGCCTGGCCTACGTGCTCACTCCGGCGATCGCCTGGCGCCTGGTCACCGGGCGCACCGACGGCGCCGCGGCGCCGGCGGTGCGCGACGAGTGCGCATCGTTGCGCTGGCTGGCGCTCGCGCCGCTGGCGATCTTCGCGGCGCTGTCGCTGGTGAAGACGATCGGGCTGCACTGGCTCGCGGCTTTCGTGCTGCCGGCGGTGCTCTGGTTCGTGCTTTCGTCGGGCGCACGCGCGCGCGCCGGCGCGCTCGCGACCGCAGGCCTGATCGCCGTCGCGCACTGGCTCGCGATCGGCACGCTCGCGCTGCTGCCCACCGAGACGTTCCGGTCGCTGTCGAGTTACCAGGGTGTGGTGATGACGGCGCACGGCGACGAACTCGCGCGCGCGCTCGCGCCCTGGCGCGGCCGCTATGTGATCGCCTCCGACGGCTACTCGCCGGCGGCGACGATCGGCTACGCGCTCGGCGAGCACGTGATCGTGTTCGGCCCGGGCACCAGCCACGCGCGCCACGACGACATCCTCACCGATTTCCGCGCGCTCGAAGGGCGCGACATCCTGATCGTCAGGCGCCGGGCCGCATCGGCGGCCGACTACGAGCCGTACTTCGACCGCGTGAGGTTGCGCGGGATTTCGATCCGCGGGGCGGTGTTCCACCTGGTCGAGGGCGAGGGCTTTCGCTATCCGGCCTACCGCGATCGCGTGCTCGAAGCGGTGCGCCAGCGCTACTACGCGCTGCCGCGCTGGCTGCCTGCGGGGCCGTGCTATTTCTGCGACCGGTATTTTCCCGAACGTGCCTGCCGGCGGCAGGCAGGCGCCGAACGATGAACCTGCAGCAACTGCGCTTCGTGCGCGAGACCGTGCGCCAGCACTTCAGCCTGACGCGCGCGGCGATGGCGATCGGCACTTCGCAGCCGGCAGTCTCGCGCGGCATCCTCGAGCTGGAGGCCGAGCTCGGCGTCGACGTTTTCGTGCGCCACGGAAAGCGCATCCTCGGCCTGACCGAGCCCGGCAAGGAGGTGCTGGCGCGCGCCGAGCGCGTGCTCGCCGAGCTCGACGGCATCGAACGGATCACCGCCGACTTTCGCGCGCGCGACGCGGGCGAGCTGCGCGTGGCCACCACGCACACGCAGGCGCGCTACGTGCTGCCCGCGGTGGTGCGTGAATTCCGCAAGCGCTATCCGGCCGTGCGGCTCACGCTGCTGCAGGGAAGCCCGAGGCAGATCACGCAGTCGGTGGTCTCGCGCGAAGCCGACTTCGCGATCGCCACCGAAGTGCCCGAGGAGGCCGAGGGGCTGGTGTCGATACCCGCGTTCGAGTGGGAACACGTCGTGGTCGTGCCCTCGAAGCATCCGCTGGCGCGACAGCCTCTGTCGCTGCAGGCGCTTGTCAGGCATCCGCTCGTCACCTACGTCGAGGAGTTCGCCGGCCGCCGCCGCATCGACCGGGCCTTCGACGACGCGGGGCTGCGACCCGACGTGGTACTGGCCGCGATCGACACCGACGTGATCAAGACCTACGTCAGACTCGGCCTCGGCGTGGGCATCATGAGCGGGCTCGGCTACGACGCGGCGCACGACCGCGGCCTGGTCGCGATGCCCGCGGGCGCGCTGTTCGGCATGAACCACGTGCGGCTCGCGGTGCGCCGTGATGCGTTCCTGCGCGGATTCGCGATCGCCTTCATCGAGTTGTTCGCTCCCGGCGTCGATCGGCGCGTCCTGGATCGGCTCGCGCAGCGGCGCTGACGTCGGCATCGGTCGCCGGGCTGCGCGCTGCGAGCCTCGGGTAAGTCCCGATGCGAGCGGCGCGGCCCGGGCGATCGCGGGGCTTCGGCTGCGCTTATCCTTGGCCGATGGCGGCACCGCGCGGCGTGCCGCATCCCCCGCGTCGAGAAGAGTCGATCCCGCATGCGCCGGAGCGCCATGTTCGCCACGTTCGCAGTCCTGTCATTGGCGGCCTCGTCGGCGGCTGTACGCAGGCTCGTGCGCGTCGTCGTGGGCGCGCCGGCGGCGCGCTCGCTGGCCTGGCTGATCGCGATGCCGCTGGCCTGGCCGCTGGCCGCACAGGCACAAGCGGTTACGTTGAAGACCTCGAGCTGGCTGCCCGCTTCGCATCCGCTGACCCGGTCGCAGGCGAAGTGGTGCGAGGAAGTCGAACAGGCCACCAGCATGCGGGTGCGCTGCAGTGCGCTGCCCAGGCCGGTGAGCCCGCCGCCGGGCACTTTCGACGCGGTGCGCGACGGCCTGGCCGACCTGTCGTTCTCGGTGCACGCGTACACGCCCGGGCGGTATCCGATCACGCAGATCGCCGAGCTGCCGTTCGCCGGCACGACCGCCGAGGCCGCGTCGCGGGCCTGGCAGCGGATCTTCGCCAGGCACCTGGCGGCGCTCAACGACCACCGTGGCCTGAAGGTGATCGCCGTGTTCACGCACGGGCCGGGCCAGATCTGCAACGCGCGCCGGCCGGTCGCCTCGCTCGCCGACATGGAGGGCCTGCGTTTCCGGGTCGACGGCGGCACGGTCAGCGACATCGGCAAGGCGATCGGCGTCACGGTGGTGATGAAGCCCGCATCGGAAACCCTCGAACTGCTCGGCTCGGGCGCAGTCGACGGCACTTTCTCGCCGGCGGAATCGATCTCGTCACTCAGGCTCGAGAAGGCGATCCACCATTGCACGATCGTTCCCGGCGGCCTGTACAACACCAGCTTCGCGTTCGTCATGAACCAGGCCGCCTGGGAGCGCATCTCGAAGACCGATCAGACGGCGATCGAGCGGCTCTCGGGCGAGCACGCGGCGATGCTGTTCGGGCGCGCCTGGGACCAGGCCGATCGGCGCGGCATCGCGCTGCTGCAGGCGAGCGGCGTGCGCACGATCGTGGCGGGCAGGGCCTTCGTCGACGAGATCCGCGCGCGTGCGGCACCGCTCGAGCACAAGTGGGTGGTCGACGCGAGGGCGCGCGGGGTGGCCGATCCCGAGCAGGTGCTCAGGGAGTTCCGTGCCGAGGCGGCGCGATTGCGATAGGAGAACGCGATGTCGAAGATCGGATTCGTCGGTGCCGGGGTGATGGGGGCGCCGATGATCGGCCACCTGCTCGATGCCGGCCACGAAGTGGCGGTGCACGTGCGACGGCGCGAGGCGGCGGCCGCGCTGTTCGAGCGCGGCGCGCGCTACGCGCAGACACCGGCCGAGGCGGCGCGCGGCGCCGAATTCGTCTGCACCAACGTGACCGGCACGGCCGACGTCGAGTCGGTGCTGTTCGGCGAGAACGGCGCCGCCGGCGCGACCGAAGCAGGTGCGATCGTGATCGATTTCTCCACCATCTCGGCGGTGGCCACCCGCGGGTTCGCGCGCCGGCTCGCGCAGCAGCGCATCGACATGCTCGACTGCCCGGTGTCGGGCGGCGCGGCGGGCGCGCGGCAGGCCACGCTGTCGATCAGCGTCGGCGGCGATGCCGCGGTGCTCGAGCGCGCCCGTCCGCTGCTCGAGCGGCTCGGGCGCACGATCACGCACGTGGGCGGTCACGGGGCCGGACAGGTGGTGAAGGCCTGCAACCAGATCGTGCAGGTGATCAACATCGAAGGCATCGCCGAGGCGATGCTGTTCGCGTCGGCCAACGGCGTCGACCCGGCGCGGATGCTGCCGGCGCTTCAGGCCGGCATGGCCGGCAGCCGCATGCTCGACCTGATGGGCCCGAAGATGGCCGAGCGCGATTTCGCGGCCGGCATCGAGGCGCGCCTGCACCAGAAGGACTTCGGAATCGTGGTGGAAGCCACGCAGGCGCTCGGGCTGTCGTTGCCCGCCGCCGCGATCGTCTCGCAGCAGCTCAACGCGCTGGTCGGCAACGGCTGGGGGCGCGACGACACCTCGTCGCTGCTGCGCGTGCTCGAAGGCGCCAACCGGGGGCGGGCGGCGAACGAGGAGTAGGCCCGCGGACCGATCGGGGGTCGCAACGCCGTACGCGGCGAACGTGTATAATCGCCGCTCTTCGGGGCGGTAGCTCAGCTGGGAGAGCGTCGCGTTCGCAATGCGAAGGTCGGGAGTTCGATCCTCCTCCGCTCCACCAATATCCAGCGCCCAACCAGCCTCGGTTGGGCGTTTTTGTTTCCGGAATCCGCCCGTGTCGCAGGCTTCCCGCGTTTCTGCGTGTGCCAGGCCCGGCCCCGGAACGCTGCGTTGGCGCGCCTGTTGGCCCCCAATTTGCCCTCTGTTCTCTGGAAATCTGTGCCAACCGTATCGCGGTGGCACACGCAGATCGCGTGATTCATCAATGATTTGTGCGTGCGCCGAGGTCGCCGGTTGTCCGCTGGCTTTCGACACTCAGTCTGTGAGACAGCCATCGTGGATGCTTGCGTCGGGCCTCCACTCCAGTACCTCAACGTGCGCAGCCTGTTCCGCCCATCCCTGCCAATACTCCGTGCCGTGGCACCGTCTCGAAGCGGTGTGAAGGCGCATGTGTGGATCGAGGCTCGGCACTTCTTTTCGCGGGCTGATGCGCGCGACCGCTGCTGGCTGTGGCTGCTGCGTGAGGACGGGCAGGTGCGGGTTCTGGTCTTGCCCGCGCACTGTCCGGGCAAGGATGCGCTCGTCGTGCCGGTACCGCGCTGGTCGGTGTCGTGGGGGCATCCGCTGCTGCGGGCGGTCCGGGCGTTCGCCGAGCAGCTGGATGCCAAGGTGCTCGATGCGCTGGGCAGCCTGGAAGTGCCCGTGCCGTTCTTTGGTTCTGTCTCCAACTACAACCGCCTCATCCGCCTGCCCGATCCGATCCGGACCCATCGGCTGCAGGCCCTGGCCGAGTTTCCGCCACTGGTGGCGCCGTTGCTACTGGACGTGCTGAATCGTCCGGACCTGATTGGGACTGGATTATCTGTCTCTCTCTGTTGACGCTATTGGCTTCAACCCCGGCAATGCGGGAGCGGTTGCATCGCGTACGGCTTTGCGGTGGGAATATCCCGGGCCATCATTCCTGCCCGCCGGCTTGCATGCCGGCGGTCGTTCGCAGGCTCGCGGCATGCCGCTCGAACCGGGCGGGAAGGGCGCAAAGTCGCCGATACCCGCGCTCAGCGCCGCGGCGGGGTGCGTGGTTTGCGCTCCCGTCAACCGAATGCTTCACCTTCCGCCCCGGATGTGCGAAGGTTCGGGACGTGTCTTCCGCCCGCGCAGGCCCATGAACAAGAAGACCCTCGGTATCGTGACCTTCTGCATTCTGAGCCTGCTACTGTGGGGGCTGACGGCTTTTCTGGCGGAAGGAATGGGGGCATCGCGCGACCGGCGCGTGTTTGCTTACGCTGCGGGATTCTGCGCCCTCGTCCTGAGCGCGCACACCGTGCTGTTCGCTCTGTTCAGTGGCCGCAAGCAGCGTGAACGGGACTGGCTGCGCGCGCACGGGCGCCGCATCGATGCGGTGGTCACCAAGGTTGGTCGGCGCGGGCGGCGTGCCGCGTGGCGCATCAAGGCTCGCGGCGTGGATCCGCGCAGCGGCGAGGAGCTCAGCTTCCGCAGCGATATTCTCGATGCCAACCCGGGCACGCGATTCCCGCTGGGCAGCACGATCCCGGTCTACCTGGATCCGCGCAACCCGAAGCGCTACTGGGTGGACGCCGACATTCGGACCCAATACCTCTAGAAATCCGCCACCCGCCGATCGGTTGGTCGAACTCAGATCGCACCGATCGTGAAGGCCGATGCCAATGGGCGCAGCATCGCGGTGGTGACGATGAGCTTCGGCGCCCCGGGCACGCGCCCCACGGTGTCGACGCGCTGGCAACTGGTGGACGAACGCATTCCCCCGGGTCCGGATGTGGCCAACGTGGCGCGACGCTGGACCGAAGCCGGACTTGCCGGCTTTCGCAGCCAGGGCTTCGACCCGACGGCGCTGGTGGCAACGACCACCGAGCCGCTGGATGGCCGCGAGGCCACGGTGCGCAACCGCCCGGGTCGGTTGACCGACCTGATCACCGAGGCGATGGCCCGCGTCGCCGGTGGGTCTGACGTGGTGCTGTTCAACAGCGGCTCGGTCCGAATCGACGACGTGCTGCCGGCGGGGCCGATCACCGAATACGACGTGATCCGCGTACTGCCCTTCGGCGGCAGCGTGGTGTCCGTGCTGATGCAGGGCGAACTGCTCGCCCGCGTGCTGGAAACCGGCGAGAACAACCAGGGGCTGGGCGGCTATCTGCAGACGCGCGGTGCGCAACGCGGCGCCGATGGTTGGCTGGTGGGCCGAAAGCCGATCGACGCGCAATCGCGCTACCGGGTCGCGCTGGCGGACTTCCTGCTGACCGGCCGCGAGGTCGACCTCGGGTACCTCGGGCCTGCCGTTGCATCGTCGCCTTCCGCCCGGTCTGCCAGCCTCGGGCTGCGCGCCACCCCCGAACAGGAGGCGGTGCTGCGTCGTGCTGCCGAGGTGGCCCACAAGTCGCTGACCGACTTCATCCTCGACAGTGCCTGCCTGGCTGCCGAACAGACACTGCTCGATCAACGCCTGTTCATGGTTTCAGGCAGTCAGTACCGGGCTCTGATGGATCTTCCGGATCGCTCCGAGCAGACCAATGCGGGTTTGGAAGATCTTTTCAGCCGCAAGGCGCCATGGGATTCCCGGTGAGTTTGTCTCGGCCGGAACCCCTGGGGATCGAGCACCAACTCGATGATTTCGACTGCGGCAAGCCCACACTGAACGACTGGTTGCTACGCCATGCGCGGCAAGCCCAAAGCAGCGGCTCGGCCAAGACTCCTGTGGCGGCGGAAAACGGCCGGATCGCTGGCCACTTCAGTCTGACGGTCGGCCAGGTCGATACCCTGGAAGCACCAGATCGCATCCGCAAAGGGATGGGGCAGTATCCGGTATCGGTGGTGATCCTGGCGAGGCTGGCCGTGTCCCGGCAGGATCATGGGCGCGGCATAGGCTTTCGCCTGTTGCAGGACGCCATTCGGCGCACGATGCTGGTTGCCGAGCAGGCCGGCATCCGGGCGATGCTGACCTACCCCATCGATGAGGAGGCGGCGGGCTTCTGCACCCGGTTCGGGTTCATCGCATCGCCGCTGCGCGAGCAGCAATTGCTGCTGCTTCTCAAAGATGCCCGTCGTTGGGCCTGCTGAACCATGAGCGTCCACTGCGCCTTCCGGAAAACCGCCGTATCCTGGACCTGCCGCACGGCATCGAGACCAAGGCGCCCGGCATTCGCGAGGACACGCCCTCCGGCACGGTGATGCATATCGACGCGAGGCTCTCCGGTGCAAGCTGGGCAGTGGCCCATCGGCAGGCCGACTTGCCCGGCAGACGCTGCGCCAGGTCGACGCCGCTCACGCCTCGGACCTGTCGCCCGCCATCGGCGGGAACGGCCAGCGCGTTCCTGCGCATCGATGCCGGCACCTGCCTCGATCCGTGGCTGCGCGGCCTTCCGGCTGCTGACGGCTGAAAACTTCGCGCCTGAAAGCTTCGCTTGCGGCTGTCGATCCGGCACGCTATAGTACTCGTAATTTCTATAATTATCGAACGATGGAAGAAAGCACTGTCGTCAAGGCGTTGGCTGCCCTGGCCCAGCCCCATCGGCTTCGCGCCTTCAGGGCTCTTGTCGTGGCCGGCAAGGCAGGCTTGACGCCCGGCACGATGGCGGACGGACTCCGGATGCCGGCGGCGACGCTGTCCTTCCATCTGAAGGAGTTGACCAACGCGGGCCTCGTCACCCAGGAGCGCATCGGCCGCCACCTCGTCTACCGCGCCGAATTCGACCGCATGGGCGAGCTCCTTGCCTACCTGACCGAGAACTGCTGCCAGGGCGAGCGGCGCCCGGCGCAGGTCGGCCCGGCCTGCGCCTGCTGACGGCACCGCGTCTCTCCGTCACCGAACGAAATCGAGGCATTCCATGAGTGAAGCGGACATCAGGCACGTGATCAGGCAGAAGTACGGCGAGGCGGCTCGCCGGGTCGTCCAGCCCGACGCGGCGACATCCTGTTGCGGAGGAGCGGTTCCGGTGCCCTCGACATCGTGTTGCTCGACCGGCGCGCTGGCCGGCACCGATCCGATCACCCGCGACCTCTACGACTCCGTGCAGACCGGGCAGCTGCCGGAAGCCGCGGTGCTCGCGTCGCTCGGCTGCGGCAACCCGACCGCGCTGGCCGAACTGAAGGCCGGCGAGACGGTACTCGATCTCGGCTCCGGCGGCGGCATCGACGTGCTGCTGTCGGCCAGGCGCGTGGGGCCCACCGGCAAGGCGTACGGCCTCGACATGACCGACGAGATGCTCGCGCTCGCCGACGAGAACAGGCGCAAGGCCGGCGCGACCAACGTCGAGTTCCTGAAGGGCGAGATCGAGCACGTTCCGCTGCCCGATGCGTCGGTCGACGTGATCATCTCGAACTGCGTGATCAACCTCTCGGCAGACAAGGACCAGGTGTTGCGTGAGGCGTTCAGGGTGCTCCGGCCCGGGGGCCGCTTCGCGGTCTCCGACGTGGTCACCCGCGGCGGGATTCGCCCGGAGATCCGGCGCAGCGTGCTGGCCTGGGTTGGCTGTGTCGCCGGTGCCCTCGACGAAGGCGAGTATCGCGACAAGCTCGCACGAGCCGGATTCGTCGACATCGACGTCGAGCCGACGCGGATCTACACGGCCGAGGACGCGCGCGAGTTCCTCGGTGCCAATGGGCTGGATGCGTCCGCCGTCGGCGACGACATCGACGGCAAGTTCTTCAGCAAATGCTCGCCATATCGGCCGATATGGCTGCGCTTTGCGCCTCGCCCGCGCGCTTCCTGGCGTGCCTTCCGGGCGCGGCCGATTGCTTCACACGTTCTGAGCGATCGGGGCCGCGCAGCGACGGAAGCGCGAAGCGGCCGCGCCGGGCGCCCCCGGAGGAGATGACATGACGATCGCGACGCGAAACGCAGGCGACGAAGTGCGCGTCGAGGCGCTCGGCAGTGTCGGCTACATCCGGCTCAACCGCGCCGGTTCGCTCAACGCGCTCGACGTCGCCTTCTGCGAGGCCATCGACAGTGCGGTCCTGCGCTTCGAGCGCGATCCCGGGATCAAGGTCCTGCACATCTCGTCGATGCTGAAGCACTTCTGCGCGGGCGCCGACATCGCGGAGATGTCGAAGATGAGCGCCGGGCAGGCGAAGGCGAGCGCCTTCGTCGGCTGTGTCAGGGAAGTGCCGAAGGCGAAAAAACCCGTCGTGGTCGCGGTCAACGGTATCGCGGCGGGCGCAGGCTGCGAACTGGTCGAGATGTGCGACGTGGTCGTCGCCGCCGAGTCGGCCCGGTTCATGCACCCGGAGATCACGCTCGCGGCGATGTCCGGCGCCGGTGGCATCCAGAGATTCGCCCGGGTGGCGGGCAAGCACGTCGCGATGGACGTGATGCTCACCGGAAGGGCGCTCACCGCGAGCGAAGCGCATGCGGCCGGACTGGTGTCGAGAGTCGTTGCCGACGACGACTTGTTCGAGGTCAGCAGGCAGGTGGCCGAACGGATCGCCGGCCATTCCGGACCGGTGGCGCGCCGGA
This sequence comes from Burkholderiales bacterium, assembly GCA_003577305.1. Taxonomy (GTDB): domain Bacteria; phylum Pseudomonadota; class Gammaproteobacteria; order Burkholderiales; family Burkholderiaceae_E; genus Zeimonas. The sequence goes on along the minus strand of QEVL01000015.1, from coordinate 26,475 downwards.
TCAAGGCGACGATCAATGCGACCCAGCAGGGTATCGAGCAGGGGCTCGTCGACGAAATGAACGCGTTCCAGCAGTGCTTCGCGGAGCCCGACTTCCGCGAAGGGCTGGAAGCGTTTCTGCAGAAGCGAAAGCCCGCCTTCCGGATGATATGAGCGGTGGGCGCTGCGCAAGGCGCCGCAGCGCGTTCAATCCGGGTGGCCGTCCAGCCGCGCCGACCAGTCTTCCGTGCGCCCGCTGGCCAGCCGGCCCTCGAACAGTCGGCGCCAGCTCGGCGTGAGCGGCAGCCGCAGCACCGGCGCGAGGCGCTCGGCGCTCACTTCGCGGTCGCGGATGAGTGCGAGCAGCGCGGCGACGCTGTAGGTGGGCCAGGGGCGCTCGAGCAGTTCGAGCCGGTCGCCGGCCGCGACGAAGCCCGGTTCGATCACGCGCAGGTACCAGCCGGCACGCAGGCTGCGCTGCACCCGTGCCGCCATGTCCGGCACGCCGAACCGCAGGTTCAGCTTGTAGCAGGGCTGGCGACCCTGGCTCACTTCGAAGACGGCGCTGCCGATGCGCCAGCGATCGCCGATGAACACGTCGTGTTCGTCGATGCCGTCGAGGCTCAGGTTCTCGCCGAAGGCACCGGGTGCGTCGAGCAAGGGCGAGGGGGCGAGCGCCTCGCGCCACCAGGCGTAGTGCGCCCACGCGTAGCAGTGCACTGCCTTGTCGGGGCCGCCATGCGCGCGCAGGTCGGCCTGTGCGTCGCCGACCAGGCCCAGGCGTTGCACCCGGCGCGCGCCCGCGACAGGGTGCTTGTCGATCCCGCTTGTCGTGTTCCCGAGCGGCGCGACGCCGCCTTCGAGCACGAGACGAACCCGTGCAGTCATGATCGCTCCGTTGGGCAGCGAGGCCCTTGCCGCGCCCGGAACGCCGATACGCTCCGGGGCAGGGCATGCTTCGGCATGTGATGATTGTAGAACGTGCGCGCTCTCCGGATGCGAGCGCATCCCGGGAGCGAAGATCGATGAGCGAACCGACCATTGCGCAGAAGGCACCGTACCCCGTCGAAGTGGATGCCGGCAAGACCTGTTGGTGGTGCGCCTGCGGACTGAGCAGGACGCAGCCGTTCTGCGACGGCACGCACAAGACGCTCTGACCCGCCCGCGGGTGATCGCCGGCCGCGGTGCCACGGTCTCGGCCTTCGACGACCCGATGCGCCGCGCGCGATCAGGGAGTCGCGATCAGGCGGCGCGGCGCTTGGCGCCCGGCAGCCGGGCGGCGCACAGTGCCGCCATCTGTTCGCACGCCGCTTCGTATTCGCGGCCGAGGCGCTCGACGAGTTCGGCGGCGTCCGGGATGTCGTGCACCGCGCCGATGCCCTGGCCGCAGCCCCAGATCGTCTTCCATGTCTTGGGCTTGTCGCGACCGGAGCCGAAGTTCATCTTCGACGGGTCGCTGGCCGGCAGGTTGTCGGGGTCGAGGCCGGCGTTGCGGATCGAAGGCTTCAGGTAGTTGCCCAGCACGCCGGTGAACAGGTTCGTGTAGACGATGTCCTCGGCCGAGCACTCGACGATCATCCGCTTGTAGGCCTCGTCGGCGCGCGCTTCCTTCGTGGCGATGAACGCCGAGCCGATGTAGGCGAGGTCGGCGCCGATCGCCTGTGCCGCGAGCACCGAGCGGCCGGTGGCGATCGCGCCGGACAACAGCAGCGGCCCGTCGAACCAGGCGCGGATCTCCTGCACCAGCGCGAACGGCGACAGCCCGCCGGCGTGGCCGCCGGCACCCGCGGCCACCGCGATCAGCCCGTCGGCGCCCTTGTCGATCGCCTTGCGCGCGAAACTGTCGTTGATCACGTCGTGCAGCACGATGCCGCCGTAGCCGTGCACCGCGTCGTTGACCTCGACCCGCGCGCCCAGCGAGGTGATCACGATCGGCACGCGATACTTCACGCACAGCGCCAGGTCGTGTTCGAGCCGGTCGTTCGACCTGTGCACGATCTGGTTCACCGCGAACGGGGCGGCCGGGCGATCGGGGTGGCGGCGATCGTGCCCGGCGAGTTCGCCGGTGATCTGCTGCAGCCATTCCTCGAGCCGTTCGGCCGGACGCGCGTTGAGCGCCGGGAACGAACCGACGATGCCGGCCTTGCACTGCGCGGCGACCAGGTCTGGGTTCGAGATGATGAACAGCGGCGCGCCGACGATCGGCAGGCGAAGCTTGTCTTTCAGGATCGGGGGCAGACTCATGGTTTCGGGCTCTCGTCGTCCTGCTCGGGCGCAACGTGCGCGCAAGCCGCATGGTGCCATCTTCCGTTCGGGCGGGGCACCCGACGATACAATCGCCGCATGAGCGATCGGCCTGCAGATCCCCGCATTCGGGCGTGCGCGAGATGACCGGATCGGCGAACGGGGCGGGAGCGGGTCGCGCGGCCGTGCTGGTGGGCGCAGGCATGGTCGCCGCGCTCAACGTCGGCAAGCTGCCGCCGGCACTGCACGAGCTTCAGCACGAGTTCGGCCTGTCGCTGGTGCAGGTGAGCTGGATGCTCTCGCTGTTCCTGCTCGGTTCGGCGCTGTTCGGCATCGTCGGCGGCTCGCTCGCCGATCGCTTCGATCCGCGGCGCGTGATGATCGGCGGGCTGCTGCTCACCGCACTCACCGGCGCGCTGGGCGCGCTGGCGCAGAGCGCGCCGGTGCTGTTCGCGAGCCGCGCGCTCGAGAGCGTGGCGTTCCTGCTCACCGTGCTGCCGGCGCCGGCGTTGCTGCGCCGGACAGTGCCCGGCGCCTCGTTGCGCGGCTGGCTGGGCGTCTGGGCCACCTACATGCCGATCGGCATGGGCGCCGCGCTGTTCTTCGCGCCGGCGCTGATGACCCTGGGCGGGTGGCGAGGCGCGTGGGCGTTCTGCGCCGCCGTCGCGGCGGCCTGGGCGCTGCTGGTCGCGGCCACCCAGCCGCGCGGCGCGGCGCACGCTGCCCCGCCGGCACCGATCGGCACGCTCGCGCTCGCGACGCTGCGCTCGCGCGGGCCGTGGCTGCTCGCGCTTTGCTTCGGGTTCTATGCCGGGCAGTTCATGGGCATCTTCGGCTTCCTGCCGAGCGTGTACGCCGAATACGGCGTCTCGGCCCAGCTGGGCGCATCGCTGACCGCGTTGGCGGTGGCGAGCAACGCCGGTGGCGGACTCGCAGCGGGCCTGCTGATGCAGCGAGGCGTCGATCGCTCGACGCTGATCGTCGTCGTCGGCCTCACGATGGCCACGTGCGCCTGGCTCGCGTTCGGAAGTGCGGTGGATTTCGGCTGGCGCTACGCGGCGATCGTGGTGCTCTCGGCGGTAGGCGGACTGATTCCCGGCGCCCTGTTCGCGACCGCGCCCTTCTATGCGCCGTCGATCGCGGCGGTATCCACCACGGTCGGCCTGATGCAGCAGGGATCGGGCCTCGGTCAGTTGCTGCTGCCTCCGGCGATCGCCGCGCTCGCGCAATACAGCGGCGGATGGAGTTCGACCTGGATCGCCACCGGAGCGGCAGCACTGGTCACGGTGGCGCTCGGCCTGTCGATCAGGCGCTACGACGCAGTGAGGCCGCGTTGAGAAGCCGGGGGTGTGAACCGCCCTACTGCTCGCCGAGCAGCCGGCGTGCGCGCTCCAGGTCGGAACCCTCCGCGGCTGCGCGTGCCGCGTCGGCCGCCTGCGCCGCCCGGCTGCGTCGCTGCACCCGCCACCAGACGAGGCCGCCCGACAGCAGCAACGCGAACGGGCCGAGCCACAGCAGCCAGGTACTGCTCTTCATCGGCGGCCGGTAGAGGACGAAGTCGCCGTAGCGCTGCACGAGGTAGGCCTTGATCTCGTCGTCGCTGCGCCCGGCGAGGATCTGGTTCTCGACCTGGTGGCGCAGGTCGGCGGCGAGTTCGGCGTTGGAATCGGCCAGCGTCTGGTTCTGGCAGACCAGGCAACGCAGCTCCTCGGCGAGTCGGTGGTAGCGCGCGCGCTGTTCGGGTGAACCGAGAATGCCGGTGTCGGTGGGTCCGGTGGCGGCGGCGGTGGCGGCGGGGGAAGCGGGCGCTGCGGTGGCGGGGGCGGAAGCGGCGGCAGGCGCATCCGCGGCGCCAGCCGGCCAGGGCAGCGACGCGCCGAGCAGCGCGGCGGCGAGCGAGACGATCGCGAGCGGCGTGCGCATCATGAGCCGCGCAGCTGCCGCACCATCGGCAGCACCTTGTTTTGCAGCACGTCGCGCGTGACCGGGCCGACCTGCTTGAAGCGGATCACGCCGTGCTGGTCGATCAAAAAGGTTTCGGGGGCGCCGTAGACGCCGTAGTCGATCGCCACGCCGCCCTTGATGTCGCTGACCACCACCATGTACGGATTGCCCAGCTTGCGCAGCCACGCGATCGAGTTGTCGGGCATGTCTTTCCAGGCCAGTCCCACGATCGGCAGCTCGCCGGACTTCGCGAGGTCGTTGAACACCGGGTGCTCGACCTGGCAGGCCGAGCACCACGAACCCCAGACGTTGAGCAGCCAGACCTGTCCGCGCATCGCCTCGGGCGTCCAGGCGCGCGACAGGTCGTGCGTGACCGGCAGCGAGAACATCGGCGCCGGCTTGCCGATCAGCGGCGACGGAATCTCGCGCGGATCGCGATCGAGGCCCCTCATCAGGAACCACGCGATCACGGCAAAGACCGCGACCGGAAGGACGAAGCGCATCGCCCTCATCGCGGTGCGCTCCCGTGCAGAAGACGGAGGGCGGGGCGGACTGCGCGACCGCGGGTGCCGATCACGCGGGCTGTCCTCCGGGCAGCGCCCGTGCCGCGCGCTCGAGCGCGCGGCGGCGGTAGCGTCGATCGGCTGCGGCGACGAAGCCGCCGATCGCCATCAGCACGCAGCCGAGCCAGATCCAGTTGACGAAGGGCTTCACGTGTGCGCGGACCACCCAGGCGCGCTCGCCGATCGGCTCGCCCATCGACAGGTAGACGTCGCGCAGCAGGCTGCGATCGATCGCCGCCTCGGTCATCGGCATGCCGGAGGCGCGATAGACGCGCTTCTCGGGCGAGAGCATCGCGATCGGTGCGGCGTCGCCGGCGCCGGCGCGGCGGATTTCGAAGACGCCGCGCGTGCCGTCGTAGTTCGGCCCGGTGATCGGAGCCAGTCCGACGAAGCGGATGTCGTAGCCGCCGATCTCGATGCGCTGGCCCACTTCCATGCGCAGTTCGCGGCCGCTCTCGTAGCTGGTGACCAGCGTCACGCCGGCCACGAACACCGCGACCCCGAGATGCGCGAAGTGCATGCCCCAGGCGCTGGCCGGATGCACGCCGATGCGGCGCAGCGAGAGCCTGCCGTCGGCGCCGCGCAGCATGTCGCGCACCGCGACCACGACGCAGGCTGCGATCCACAGCGCGAACATCAGGCCGAGGCTGGTCATCGGGCGGAAACCGTCTGCGGCGAGCGGCAGCAGCAGCGCGGCGATCACCGACACCGCGAACGCCCAGCGCAACCGCGCGACCAGTTCGGGCAACTCGGCCTTCTTCCAGCGCGCCAGCGGCCCGATGCCCATCAGGAACAGCGCCGGCGCCATCAGCGGATAGAACACCGCGTCGAAATAGGGCGGCCCGACCGAGATCTTGCCCAGGCCGAGCGTGTCGAGCACCAGCGGATACAGCGTGCCGAGCAGCACGGCCGCCATTGCGACGCTGAGCAGCACGTTGTTGGCCAGCAGCAGCGATTCGCGCGACACCGCGGCGAAACCCGGGCCGTTGCCGATCGCCGGCGCGCGCCAGGCGAACAGCAGCAGCGAGCCGCCCACCACGAACGCCAGGAACGCGAGAATGAAGACGCCGCGCGCCGGATCGGTGGCGAACGCGTGCACCGAAGTGAGCACGCCCGAGCGCACGAGGAAGGTGCCCAGCAGGCTCAGGCTGAAGCCGATGATCGCCAGCAGCACGGTCCAGCTGCGGAAGGTGCCGCGCTTCTCGGTGACCGACAGCGAGTGCACCAGCGCGGTGGCGATCAGCCAGGGCATGAACGAGGCGTTCTCGACCGGATCCCAGAACCACCACCCGCCCCAGCCGAGTTCGTAGTACGCCCAGAACGAGCCCAGCGCGATGCCGAGCGTGAGGAAGCACCAGGCCACCGTGGTCCAGGGCCGCGCCCAGCGTGCCCAGGCCGCGTCGAAGCGCCCGCCGATCAGGCCGGCCACCGAGAACGCGAAGGCCACCGAGAGCCCGACGTAGCCCATGTAGAGCAGCGGCGGGTGGAACACCATGCCGGCGTCCTGCAGCAGCGGATTCAGGTCGCGTCCGTCCGACGGCGGCGGTACCAGCCGATCGAACGGGTTCGACGTGAACAGCAGGAACATCAGGAAGCCGGCCGCCACGAGCCCCATCGTGGAGAGGATGCGCGCGCGCAGCACCAGCGGCAGCGAGGTGGAGAACACCGCGACGGCGCCGGTCCAGCACGACAGGATCAGCACCCACAGCAGCATCGAGCCTTCGTGCGAGCCCCAGGTCGCCGCGATCCGGTAGTGCAGCGGCAGGCTCAGGTTCGAGTGACTCGCCACCAGCCCGACGCTGAAGTCGTTGCCGACGAACAGCGCAGTGAGCAGGCCGAATGCGAGGATCGCCAGCGCCGCGAGCGTCATCGCGGCCGGGCGCGCCACCGCCATCAGGCGTGCGCCGGTCGCCCCGCCCATCGCGGCGCCGGTCATCGGCAGGATGCCCAGCGCGAGCGACACCGCCAGCGCGAGCGCCAGTGCGAATTGACCCAGTTCAGCGATCATGCCCGCCTCCGTGCCTTGTTCGTCGATCGATTCGCCGGCCGCGCGTTGCCGCGATGGCTTCGCACGTACTCACTGCTTCGACGCCTCCTGGAACTGCGCCGGCGCGCCCACCGGATGACCGGCGCGCTTCAACGCTTCGGCAGCCTCGGGCGGCATGTAGTTCTCGTCGTGTTTGGCGAGCACTTCGCGCGCCTTGAAGGTGCCGTCGTGCTCCAGCGTGCCCTGCGCGACCACGCCGCGCCCTTCGCGGAACAGGTCGGGCAGGATGCCGGTATAGGCGACCTGGATCGTCTTCGCGTTGTCGGTCACGCCGAAAGTGACGGTGGTGCCGTCGCCGACACGGGCGACGCTCTCCGGCACGACCAGTCCGCCGATGCGGAACGGCTTGCCTTTCGGCGCTTCGCCGTCGGCGATCTGCGTGGGCGTGTAGAAGAAGACGAGATTGCTGCGGAACGCGTTCAGGACCAGTGTCGCGGCGATCGCCAGCGCGCCGAGCCCGGCGACGATCCACAGCATGCGCTTGTGACGCGGTTTCATCGATTCGTGCCTCCGGAGCGCGTCGTCGCCGCGATCGGGCGCTCCGCACGCATGGCGGCCGCACGCCGCCAGCTCTCGCGGCGGTGGTGGCGCAGCCACGCGAGTTCGACGATCAACGCGATCGCCAGCATGCCGTACGAGCTCCAGACGTAGAACCCGTAGCCGCCCATCGCGAGCCATTCGCTCATCGCGTGGCTGCTCCGGCCATGGTCGGGCCAGTCTCGCCCGGCCTTTCGAGCGCGCCGACCCAGCCGCTGAGCGCTTCGCGCTCGACGATGATGCTGCGCACCCGGTAGAGCGCGACCGCGATCGTGTAGGCCCAGGCTGCCAGCGTCATCAGCAGCATCGCGGTGAGCATCGTGTACGCCATCTTCGGAGCCGCGGTCACGGAGATCGACGAGCCCTGGTGCAGCGTGTTCCACCAGCGCACCGAGAAGTAGATGATCGGAACGTTGATCGCGCCCACCAGCGCGAGCACCGCCGCGGCGCGGTCGGCGCGGCGCGGATCGTCGATCGAGGCACGCAGCGCGATGAACCCGAGGTAGAGGAACAGCAGGATCAGGGTGGAGGTGAGCCGCGCGTCCCAGACCCAGTAGGCGCCCCAGGTGGGACGGCCCCAGAAGGCGCCGGTCCAGAGCGAGACGAATGCGAACATCGCGCCGGTGGGCGCGAGCGCCTGCGCCATCATTGCCGACAGCCGCGTATTGAACGCGAGCGAGATCGCGCACCACGACGCCATGACCAGATAGGTGAACATCGCCATCCAGGCGGCCGGCACGTGAATGAAGATGATCCGGTAGGCCTCGCCCTGCTGCCAGTCGGTGGGCGCGACGAAGAACCCGACGTACAGGCCGGCGAGCGCGAGGATTGCGGCGGCCGCTCCGAACCATGGGATCAGCTGGCCTGCCAGCGGGTAGAAACTGGCAGGTGACGCGTACCGGAACCAGATGCTGCCGGCGCTGGACGACGGGGTGCTCATTCGTGGGCGATTCTAACCGCTAACGCGGTCGCACCCGGGCCCAATACCCACGCGGCGATCAAGCCCGCGCCCAGCAGCGAGAGGTGCGCATCGGCGCCCAGCCCGGAGGTGAACGATTCGACCGCGCCGGCGCCGAAGATCAGCACCGGCACGGCCAGCGGCAGCACCAGCAGCGCGAGCAGCGACGAACCGCCACGCGCCCCCAGCGTGAGCGCGGCAGCCACCGCTCCGAGCCACGACAGGATCGGCGTGCCGATCGCCAGCGAGGCAGCCAGCACCGCGATCGCATCGGCGGGCAGGCCGAACTGCAGTCCCGCCACCGGCGACAGCAGCACCAGCGGCACGCCGGTGGCCAGCCAGTGCGCGAGCACCTTGCCGGCGACCAGCGCCTGCAGCGGCGCTGGCGCGAGCACCATCTGCTCGAGCGTACCGTCACCGTGGTCGACGGCGAACAGGCGCGACAGCCCGAGCAGGCTCGCCAGCAGCGCGGCGACCCAGGCGATGCCCGGCGCGATCGCGCGCAGCAGCGCCGGGTCGGGGCTGACCGCCAGCGGAAACAGGCTGGTCACCAGCAGGAAGAACAGCAGGATCACCGCCAGTTCGGCACGCGAGCGCATCGCCAGGCGCAGGTCGCGCCGGCAGGCCCATCCGAGCGCGGCGAAGACCCCGGTGGCGGCGTGCTCCCTCATGACCGGACTTCGCCCAGGTCGAGCACCAGCGGCGGCTGCGCGCAGGGCAGCTGCTGGTGCGTGGCCACGAGCGCCAGTCCGCCGCGCGCCAGATGCTCGTCGAGCAGGCTGCCGAGGGTGCGCAACCCGGCCGCGTCGAGCGCAGTGCCCGGCTCGTCGAGCAGCCACAGCGGACGCATCGACAACGCCAGGCGCGCCAGCGAGAGCCGGCGACGCTGGCCGGCCGACAGGCGCACGAACGGCAGCTGCGCCTGCCGCTCGAGCCCGACGCGGGCCAGTTGCGCGTCGATGCGCGCGGGGTCGTGCCCGAGACCGTCGAGCGCGGCCTGGAGGACCAGGTTCTCGCGCGCTTCGAGGTTGTCCTTCCAGCCGCTCGCGTGCCCTTGGTACAGGCAGTCGGCGCGCCACTGCGCGGAATCGGGCCGGCGAACCGCGCCGCACCACAGGATCTCGCCGGCCACCGGGCGTGCGAGTCCGGCGATCGCGCGCAACAGCGTCGACTTGCCGCTGCCGTTGGGGCCGAGCAGCATCATCCAGCGCGCCCGCGGCACGCGCAGGTCGAGCCCGTCGAACAGCGTGCGATAGCCTGCCGCGCAGGCCAGCGCGCGAACCTCGAGTCCGTCGAAGTCCGGCGTGCCGCTCAAGGCGTGACCACGCGATCGATCACGATCGCGACGTCGTGCTGGCCCGGTGCGACGCCGGCGAGTTGCCCGTAGAGGTCGCCGGGCTGGCGCATCGCGTTGCCGCTGCGGCTGAGCCTCGCCTCGAGCACCAGCGATTCGGCCGATGAGAGCCGCCGCGAGGGGTCCATCGCGTCGGCGTCGCCGATCGTGAATTTCATCGGCAGGCGGGCGTTCGTTTCGCGCACCGCGGCGATCGGGATCGGCGGGCCGCCGGCCTGGCGGGCGATCACGTAGAGCGTGTCGCCGGCGCGCACCCGGTCGGCCAGCCCGGCATCGATCGAGACGGTGCCGGTGACGCTGGAGGCGGCCGTCGCGCCCGGGGCTTGCGCTTCGCCGGCGGCTGCGGGCGCGGCGCTGCTGCCGGCCGATGCGCTGCTGCCGGCCGAGGGCGCAGCAGGGGTGCCGGCCGAGGATCGTGCGCCGCCTTGCGCGAGCTCGGAGTCGATGCGCGCGAGCACCTGGCCGATCTGCGCCGCGTCGTCGGAGCCGGCCGGCAGGCTGTCGAGCAGCTTCTTCAGGTAGCCGCGCGCGGCTTCGAGATTGCCGAGGCGGTACTGCGCCGCGCCCATCAGTGCGATCGCCTTGGCTTCGTCGGGGTCGGCGGCCAGCGCGCGCTCGAGCAGTTCGGTGGGCCGGCCGGAGAAGTCGCCCTTCGCCAGCACCGCGAGCGATTCGGCATAGTCGGCGAGCAGGCGCGCATCGGCGGGCAGCAGGCGCGTCGCCTGCTCGAACGCGGCCACCGCTTCCGCGTGGCGGCCCTGCATCCGGCGCGCCTCGGCGAGCATCGCCCAGGCCTCGCCGTCGTCGGGTCGCTCGCGGGTGCGCTGCTCGATGCCAGCGACGAGCGCCTCGACGTCGCCGGCGTCGACCGGCGGATGCCCGGCGCGCAGGTCGAGGCTCGCGAGCTCGGGCGCGCCGACCCGGTGATAGACCCCCACCGCGATCAGCGGCACCAGCAGTGCGAGCGCCAGCGCGACCAGCGTCGCGGCGCGTCCTGGCGCCGCCGCCGCGCTGCGGGGGCGTGCGTCGCTGGCGGCGGCAGTGCCGCGCGCGCCGGCGGCGGCCGCGCGGCCGGGGGGCGTGCCCTGCGTCGCGGTGCCCGCGTCGGGAAGGTCTTCGGCGACCTGGCGCAGCAGGTCGGCCTGCGCCTGCTCGGCGTCGGCGTCGCTCAGGCGTCCGGCGGCGCGCTCGCGTTCGATCTCGTTCCTGCGGTCGCGAAAGACCGCGAGACGGCGGCGATCTTCGTCACGCGCGTCGGCCTGTACCGGAGGGCGTGACGACAGCAGCGGCCAGACGATGGCCGCGGTCGCCACGAGCGTGGCGACGGCAATGGATACCCAGAGAAGCATCGGCGGGAACCGGCCGGCGGGGCGCGGCGAAAGGAGTCCGGATCAGCGCGGATTGTCGCACAGGCGCACGGCTGCGCCGTTCAATGCCCCGGAGGAAGCTCGCCCCGGGCCAGGCGCTCGCCGAGCAGGTCGAGAAAGTGCGTGCACGCCTCGAGTTGCGCGATCTCGACGTATTCGTCGGGCTGGTGCGCAACGCGGATTTCCCCCGGGCCGCAGACGACGGTGGACACGCCGATTTCCTGCAGGATGCCCGCCTCGGTGCCGAAGCTGACCCGGCCCGCCGACAGGTGGCCGCACAGCGGCATGATCGCCTGCGCGAGGTAGACGTTGCCGCGCTCGTCGAGTGCCGGCGTGTCGAAGATCTCCTCGAACCCGATCGTCGCATCGGGCGAGATCGCGCGCATGGCCGGCAGCAGCACCTCGTCGCAATACGCGCGGACCTCGCCCAGCACGTCGGTCGAACGCGTGCCGGGCAGCGTGCGGATCTCGAGCAGGAATTCGCAGTCTTTCGCCGTGATGTTGTGCGCGGTGCCGCCTTCGATGCGCCCGACGTGCACGCTGCTGTGCGGGAACTCGAAGCCGTCGTGGCGGGCCGCCGCGTTCAGGCGCTTCTGCAGCGCATTGACGAAGACGATGATCTCGGCCGCGCACTCCACTGCCGACACGCCCCGGTCGCGCAGCGACGAATGCACCGAATGGCCGCGCACCTTCACGCGATAGCCGGCCGAGCCCTTGTTCGCGACGACCACCCGCATCGAGGTCGGTTCGCCGATGATGCACGCCGCCGGGCGCACCGGCGTGGCCGCCAGCAGCGCCGCGAGGTGGCGCATGCCGCGCATGTCGGTCTCCTCGTTGTACGACAGCGCGACGTGCACCGGCGCGCGCAACTGCGCGCTTGCGAAGCGCGGGGCCGCCTCGAGCACGCAGGCGATGAAGCCCTTCATGTCGGCCGCGCCGCGCGCGTACAGCCTGCCGTCGCGTTCGGTGAGCGTGAACGGGTCGGAACTCCACGCCTGGCCGGTCACGGGCACCACGTCGGAATGGCCCGAGAGCATCAACCCCGGGCGATCGTCGGGGCCGATGGTCGCTAACAGGTTGGCCTTGCCCGGCTCGTGGCCGTGCTGCACCTGCGTGCGCGCGCCGCAGGCCTGCAGTCGGTCGGCGGCCCATTCGATCAGTGCGGCGTTCGGCCGCGCACTCACGGTGTCGAAGGCCACCAGCCGGCCGAGGATTTCGATGACTGCGGCAGTGCTCATGCGGGCGGCGCGCCGGACCCCGGGCTACAGTTCGCGCAGGCGGTAGCGCTGGATCTTGCCCGTCGCGGTGCGCGGCAGTTCGTCGACGAACTTGACTTCGCGCGGGTACTTGTACGGCGCGAGCATCGATTTGACGTGGTTCTGGATCTCGGCCGCCATCGCCTCGCCCGCGTCGCGCGGATCGTGCAGCACCACGCAGGCGCGCACGATGTTGCCGCGGGTTTCGCTCGGCACGCCGATCACCGCGCAGGTGTAGACCTTCGGATGCTCGAGCACCGCGCGCTCGACTTCCTGCGGCGAGATGTTGTAGCCGGCGGAGACGATCATGTCGTCGGCGCGATCGATGTACCAGAAGCAGCCCTCGGTGTCGCGCTCGCAGATGTCACCGGTGAGGTTCCAGCCGTGCTGCACGGCAATCGCCTGGCGCGCCGGGTCGCCGATGTAGCGGCAGCCGGTCGGGCCGATCACGGCGAGACGGCCGCGCTCGCCGGGCGGCAGCGACCGGCCTTCGTCGTCGAGGATCTCCACGGTGTAGCCGGGCACCGGGCGTCCCATCGAACCCACGCATGCCACCTGCATCGATTCGGAGACGAAGTGCGAGAGCATCTCGGTGGTGCCGAGCCCGTTCACGGCGCGCGTTCCGGTGGCCGCACGCCATTGCTCCCACAGGTCGGTGCGCAGGTTCTCGCCCGCCGATGCGCACTTGCGCAGGCTCGAGAGGTCGTAGGCGCCGGCGAGCGGCAACATGTTCTGATAGAGCGTCGGCACCGAATACAGGCTCGTGGCACGGTAGCGCTGGATCGCTTCGAGCAGCGCCTCGGGTGTCGGGCGCGGGATCAGTACCGTAGTGGCGCGATGGCGCAGCGGAAAGAGAAGCGAAGTGGACAGCCCGTAGGTGAACGCCAGCGTGGACGAGCCGACGACGACTTCGTCGGGCTCGACCGTGTAGACCTGCGGCCAGCAATCGGTCACCGCGACGAGGTCGCGGTGAAAGACGGCCGCGCCTTTCGGGTTGCCGGTGGTTCCCGAAGTGAAGCTGACCAGTGCCACGTCGTCGGCCGCGGTCGCCACCGCGGACCCGCCAGCGGGTTTCGCCGCGACCCGCCGGTCGAGGTCGGCATCGGGATGGCTCGCATCGCAGCAGGGCGTGAAACACGCGATGCGCTCGGGCAGCGACGCACGCGCGGCGGCGAGCCCGAGTTCTTCGGCAAGCGAGACCTCGCAGAGCGCGATTCGCGCCTGCGCCTTGTCGAGGATGTAGGCGAGTTCGCGCGCGCGCAGCATCGCCATCGTGTTGACGACGACGCCGCCCGCGCGCAGCACCGCGAGCCAGCAGGCGGCGACCATCGGCGTGTTGGCCGATCGCAGCAGCACGCGCTCGCCCGGAACGAGGCGGAAATCCTCGACGAGCACCCGCGCGATGCGCTGCACGCGATCGAGGAGGTGTCGATACGTCCAGGTGGTCGCCTCGTAGTGCAATGCCGGCCTGTCGCCGGCGCCGCCCTCGACCGCCGCATCGAGCAGCGCCACGCTGGCGTTCAGCCGATCCGGGTAGTGGTTCAGGTGCGCCGCCGAATAATCGAATCGCGGCCACAGATCTCGCGGCGGAAGCTGCGAACCGATGAACGGATCGACGTGAGCCGAAGGGACGCCGCCGGGCAGGTGCATGGTGCTCCAGGTTCCTCGCGTGGACGTCGGACGCTGGCGAATCGCGGTCGATCCGCGAAGGACCGCGTCAGGGTGATTTGATCGCCGGGGATGCGGATCCGGTTTAATCCAGATCAAGGCGCCGCGCAGCCCTCGCCGTCACTCCTCTTCGTGTGGCCGCCAGGCGGCGCGCAGCCGGCTCTGCACGTTCGGCGGCGCCTCCTCGTATCCGAGGAGTTCGAGCGAGTAGCTGCCCTGCCCGCCGGTGATCGCCTTCAGTCGTCCCTGGAAGTCGGACAACTCGGCCAGTGGCGCGCGCCCGCGAAGCGTGGCCATGCCGGCGCGCGCCGCGCCGCTGCCCGACACCTGGCCGCGGCGCGCGGACAGTTCGCCCGAGACCGCGCCGATCGCTTCCTGCGGAATCACCAGTTCGAGCGAGACGATCGGCTCGAGCACGATCGGCCGGGCCTTGGATGCCGCGTCGAGGAACGCCTTGCGGCCTGCGGTGACGAAGGCGATCTCCTTGCCGTCCACCGAGTGGGTCTTGCCGTCGTAGACGGTGACCTGCACGTCCTGCACCGGGAAGCCGGCGATCGCGCCGCCGGCCAGCGCCTGGCGCACGCCCTTTTCGACCGCGGGAATGAAGACGCTCGGGATCACGCCGCCCTTGACCTCGTCGACGAAGCGAAAGCCCTCGCCGCGCGCCAGCGGCGCGATGCGCAGGAACACCTCGCCGAACTGTCCGGCGCCGCCGCTCTGCTTCTTGTGCCGGTGATGGCCTTCGGCAGCCGCCGCGATCGTCTCGCGATACGGGATCGTCGGCGGATGCGAATCGACTTCGAGCCTGTATTGCGCGCGGATGCGTTCGAGCACGCGCCCGACGTGCAGTTCGCCCAGGCCGCGGATCACGGCCTCGTGCGTGACCGGGTCGTGCTCGACGGCGAGGCTCGGGTCTTCGGAGGTCATGCGCTGCAGCACCTCGGCGAGCTTCTGCTCGTCGCCGCGCCGCTTCACGCGCACCGCCAGCCCGTAGACCGCATGCGGCAGCGGCAACGGGCGGAAGTGGATCGCGGCGTCTTCGGCCGCATCGTGCAGCACGGCGTCATAGGCGAGTTCGTCGATCTTCGAGAGTGCGCAGATCTCGCCCGGCCCGGCGGCCGGCAGCGCGCGCGTCTCGCGCCCCTGCAGCAGCATCGGCGTGCCGGCCTTGACCGCCTTGCGGCCTTCGCCGACGTAGAGCAGCGTGTCGGGCGTGATCGTTCCCTGGTGCACGCGCACCACGCCGATGCGCCCCACGTAGGGGTCGATCTCGACCTTGAACACGTGCGCGAGCACGTGGTCGGAGGCGCTGCGCGTGGCGACGAACGGCTCGGCGCGCTCGCGATCGCCGCCGGGCCAGCGCTCGAACAGCGGCGGATTGCCTTCGTCGGGGCTCGGCGCGAGCCGCACGATGAAGTCGAGGAGTTCGGCGACACCGGCGCCGGTGCGCGCCGACACGAACAGGATCGGCACGATGTGCCCTTCGCGCAGCGCCCGCTCGAAAGCGTCGTGCAGCGTCTGCGCGTCGATCTCCTCGCCGGACAGGTAGCGCTCGGTGAGCGCGTCGTCGACCTCGACCACCTGCTCGACCAGCGCGCGATGCGCCTGCTCGATGCTGCCGAAATCGGTGGGGACGCCCGAGGGTGCGAAGAAGCAGTCGGCCACGCCGTGCCCGCCGCCGGTGGGCAGGTTCACCGGCAGGCACTCCTGGCCGAAGGCGGCACGCAGGTCGTCGACCCGCGCCGGCAGGTCGACGCCGTCGGCGTCGATGCGGTTGAGCACGATGAACCGGCAAAGCCCGCGTGTCTGCGCCCACAGTGCCATGCGCGCTGCCGACAGTTCGACGCCGTGCTGGGCGTTGACCACGATGGCGACCGACTCGACCGCATCGAGCGCGGCCATCGCGCGCCCGGAGAAGTCGGGATATCCGGGAGTGTCGAGCAGGTGCACGCGCACGCCGTCGCGCTCGAGATGCGCGCAGGCCACCTTCAGCGAATGGCCGTGCTCCTTCTCGATCGGATCGTAGTCGCAGACCGTGTTGCCGCGCTCGACGCTGCCGGCAGCGGTGAGCATGCCGCTCGCCGCGAGCAGCGCTTCGACCAGCGTGGTCTTGCCCACGCCGGAGTGCCCGACGAAAGCCAGCGTTCGCAGGTTCGCACTCGGGTGCGCGGGCATGCGGAGTCTCCCGTGGAAAGCGTGGCGGGGGCCGAGGGCCGACACCGAAGCATGAATGCAACGGGGCGCGCCGCGCAAGCCCCTGCGCGCCGTGCCGCGCTGCTGCTCACGCGTCGGTGCGGGCGTTTCCGGACGCCGCGAATGCGCGCACTGCGCCTGGTTGCGATGCGGGGCCGTTCGGCGCGCGAACCGGAGCCTGGCCGCGGCACCACGCCGCGGCCGCGCTGCCTGCGACCCGGCCGGTCGCGAAGCAGGCGGTGAGCAGGTAGCCGCCGGTGGGTGCCTCCCAGTCGAGCATCTCGCCGGCGCAGAACACGCCGGGCAGGGCGCGCAGCATCAGGTGCTCGTCGAGCGACTCGAAAGCCACGCCGCCGGCAGTGCTGATCGCCTCGTCGATCGGGCGCGCCGCGACCAGGCGCAGGGGTAGCCCCTTGATCGCCGCCGCCAGCCGCTCGGGATCGGCGAAGTCCTGCGCGGGCAGCAGTTCGCGCAGCAGTCCCGCCTTCACGCCTTCGAGCCCGGCGCGCACGCGCAGATGGTTCGCCAGCGTGCGCCCGCCGCGTGGCCGCGCGAGTTCGGTCGCCAGCCGCGCCTGGCTGCGCGAGGGCGCGAGGTCGAGCAGCAGCGTGGCCGAACCGGCCGCCTCGATCGTGTCGCGCAGCGCAGCGGAGAACGCATAGACGAGGCTGCCTTCGATGCCGCTGTCGGTGACCACGAATTCGCCCTGCCGCGGGGCGGGTGCATCGGCTGCCCCCTCGATGCTGGCGGCGACCGACTTCAGCGGTCGGCCGGCAAAGCGTTCGCGAAAGTGCTCCGACCAGCCGGGCTGCTGCGGCGTGCCCACGTCGAAGCCGCAGTTCGCCGGACGCAGCCGCTTGATGTGCACGCCGCGCGCTTCGAGCAGCGGCACCCAGGCGGCGTCCGAGCCGAGTCGCGCCCAGCTTGCGCCGCCCATCGCAAGCACGACTGCCTGCGCGTGCAGCGTGAACTCGCCTTGCGGGCCGAGCATCGCGAGCGCCGGAGCCGCGCGCGGCGCGTCGCTGCCCGACGCGGCCTCGCCGGCTGCTGCGGCCCAGCCGAGCCAGCGATGGCGCATGTGCAGGCGCACGCCGGCTTCGCGCAGCCGGTGCAGCCAGCGGCGCAGCAGCGGGGCGGCCTTCATCTCCGCCGGAAAGACGCGTCCGGACGATCCGACGAAGGTCTGCACGCCGAGCGCATGTGCCCAGTCGCGCAGCTCGGCGGGTCCGAAGCCGCGGATCAGCGGTTCGAGCTGCGCGCGACGCTCGCCGTAGCGCGACAGGAAGGCGTCGAGCGGCTCGGAGTGCGTGAGGTTCAGACCGCCGCGGCCGGCGAGCAGGAACTTGCGGCCGGCCGAGGGCATCGCATCGAAGACGTCGACGGCCAGGCCCGCCATGCTCGCGGCTTCGGCGGCCATCAGTCCCGCGGGGCCGGCGCCGATCACCACGACCTCGGGTTGCGCGCGCGGCGGCTCGCCCGGCGCGGCGCGGCAGCGATCGGTTGCGTGCATCGTTCGGCTCTGGCGCGCAGCGAGCGCAGGCGAAGCGGACCTCCGGGGTACGTCGGAGCGGAAAGCGCGGTCGTCTCAACTCCGGTGCTGGCGCACCGGCTCGATCTCGGGGTCGGCGTCCCAGGTGGTGGAGGGACGCTGCGTGCGCGCGAGCCATTTGTCGAGCGCATCGACGTGCTCGGCTTCCTCGCTGGCGAATTCGGCGGCCAGCCGCCTGACTTCCGGGTCGCTGGACTGCATGCCCACCGAACTGTAGTACTCCATCGCGCGCACTTCGTTCTCGCGTGCATAGCGCAGTGCATGCCACGGGTCGAGCAGGTAGTCGAAGGCCTCCTCGCCGCCGACCTCGGGTGGACTGGACCAGCGGTATTCCCAGGACTTCAGCTTCGGCAGCACGATGTCGCCGACCCTGGCCCTGATGTCGTCGCGGTGCATTTGCGAGAAACGCACCATGTCGCGGAACAGCGCGGCGACTTCGTCGTTGCGGTGCGCTTCCATCATGTCGGCGAGCTCGAGATAGCGCTCGGCCGCCTCGGTTTCGAGCGCCACCGCGTGAGCGAGGAATTCCGGCAGCGTGTAGCTCATGACGTCTCCTTGTTGCGGCCCGTCTCCGGGGTGCCAGCCACCCGTCAGGGTGGCTCGCATGGCGCAATCCGCACTTGATGCAGGTCAACGCGGCGCTTGCCGATCCGGTGACGGCGCGGCCGGGCTGTGCAGCCGTTCGAGCAGGCGGATCAGCAACTGCCGCTCCTCGGCCGACAGGGCCTGCGTGAACTCGTCTTCGTGCCTGCGCATCAGCGCCAGCATACGCCGCAGCGCCGCGGTGCCCTCGCCGGTGAGCCGCAGGCAGTAGCTGCGCTTGTCGTGAGGCGAGGGCTCGCGCACGATCAGTCCGCGTCCCTCGAGCTGGTCGACGACCTTGACGATCGTCGAGCGATCGACCTCCATCGCTTCGGCGAGCCGGCTCTGCGCGAGCCCCGGATTGGCGGCGATGACCTGCAGCATGCCCAGCAGGCCGGGGGTGATGTTCTCCTCGGCCGCCACGGTTCGCGAGAAGTGCCGGAAGATCGCCACCTGGGTGCGCCGCAGGTGATAGCCGAGCACCTGCGGCAGCAGGCCGTAGGAGAGTTCGTTGCGATCCCCCGGTTCCTGGCGGTCTCTCGGCGTTGCCGCGGCCGGTGCGTCGGCCGTGTCGGCCGCCGTCTTCATCCGCCCCTCGCGTCGTTCCACAGGCCGTCGACCAGCCTGCGCGTCATGCCCTGGATCGCCCGCCGGCGGTACTTCGGCGCGGTGACCGTGGTGCGCAGAGGGTTGGCTGTCTTGCGCAGGGCGAGTGCAAGGGCCGCGGCGGCTTCGTCGTTCCATGGACGGCCTGCAAGCTCCGCGGTGGGAACCATCAGCGGCGCCGAATTCGTGCCGCTGATCGCCACCCTGAGCTCGCCGATGACGTCGCCCTCGCGCCTGAGTGCCGCCGCCACGCCGGCCAGCGGGAAGTCGACCGCATCGCGCACGCGCGCCTTGGCGTAGGCCGCACGGCGCCCGCCCGGGGGCGGCAGCACCACCGCGGCCAGCGCTTCGCCGGCGCCCAGCGTCAGGTATGCGGCACCGTCTTCACGGTACAGCTCCGACAGCGCGATGCGCCGCGCGCTCTGCGTGCCGGCGATCACCGCCTCGGCATCGAGCACCATCAGCGCCGGGGCGAGGTCGCCGTGGTAAGTGGCGTAGCAGCGATCGCTCTTGACCACCACGTGGCACTTGTCGCCCTTGTACTTGAGGCAGAAGCCGTTGCCCTCGCGCCACCAGTCGCTCTGGTTGTAGAAGATGCAGCGGGTGTCCTGGCACAGGTTGCCGCCCAGCGTCGCCGCGGCACGATGGGTGGGACCTGCCACGGCCCGGGCGGCCTGCGCCACGGCCGGATAGGCGTCGACGATCTCGGGGTGCTGCGCCAGGTTGGCCAGCGTCACGCCGGCGCCCAGCCACAGCGCGCCTTCGACGTGGCGCACTGCGCCGAGTTCGGTCACCGCGCCCAGGTCGATCAGGTCGCTCGGCTCGCCCAGGCCGCGGCGCAGGTTGACCAGGAGATCGGTGCCGCCTCCCACGAAGCGCGCCCCGGGCAGCCCGGTCTTGAGCCGCACCGCCTCTTCGAGCGTCTGCGGGCGGTGCAGGCGGAATGCCGGCATCAGGTTCATGACTGCACTCCGTCGCGCGCGTCGAGCAGTTCGCCCATGCACTCCGGGCTGAGCGGCAGGCTGTAGGCACGCACCCCGGTGGCTTCGTGCACCGCGTCCATCAGCGCCGGCAGGAAACCGGCCAGCATGCCTTCGCTCGCCTCCTTGGCGCCGAACGGCCCGTTGGGATCGATGCTCTCGACGATGAACACCTCGATGTCGGGGCTCTCGACCATCGTCGGCACGCGGTAATCGAGCAGGTTGCCGTGCATCATGCGGCCCTCGTCGAAGCGGGTCTGCTCCGAGAGTGCCTGGCCCATGCCCATCCACACCCCGCCCTGGACCTGCCCCTCGACCGCCAGCGGATTGAGCGCACGCCCGACGTCGACCGCCACCCAGACTTTCTCGGCGGTCACCTTGCCGGTGACTTCGTCGACCGAGCATTCGACCACCTGTGCGGCGTAGCAAAAGCCCATGGTGGCGCCGATCGCGCTCGCGCGGATCTGCTTGCTGCCCATGAACTCGGGAGGGCAGGTGAAAGTGCCCTTGACCGTGATCGGCCCGGTGTCGACCAATGCCGCCCGCACGGCTTCGCGAAACGGAATCGCGCGATCGGTTCCGGCGATGCGGAAGGCCTCGCCTTCGCACTCCACGTCGGCGGCGCTCGCCTCGAGCTTGCGCGCCGCCGCTTCGACGAGAATGCGCCTGAGTTGCCTGGCTGCATCGATCGCGGCGTTGCCGACCATGAAGGTGACCCGCGACGAATAGCTGCCGTTGTCCTTGGGGGTGAGCGCGCTGTCGGCCGACACCACGCGCAGCCGCGACCAGTCGACGCCCATGACCTCGGCCACCATCTGCGCGGCCATCGTGTTCGAGCCCTGGCCGATGTCGGCCGCGCCGGTCAGCACCGTGATGCCGCCGTCGAAGTCGAGTCGGAGATTGACCACCGCGTGAGGCTCGCCGGTCCAGTGCTTGGGCGTGCTGGTGCCGGAAACGAAGTGCGAGCAGGCGAGGCCGAGCCCGCGCCCCCTGGGCATCCTGCCGCGCCGCTCGGCCCAGCCCGAAGCCTTCATGACCTTGTCCAGGCATTCGGGCAGGCCGTAGCTCAACACGCGCTGCGCGTAGGCCGTGACGTAGGGCACGCCGGGCAGCAGGTTGATGCGGCGCACCGCGAAGTGATCGAGCCCGAGTTCGTCGGCCATCTCGTTCATCAGCGCCTCGAAGGCGGCACGCGCATCCACCGTGCCGTGTCCGCGCTGCGCGCCGCACGGCGGGTTGTTGGTGTAGACACGCCAGGCGTCGTGCTTGATCGCCGGAATCTCGTAGATGCCGTGCAGCAGCGCTCCGGTGTAGAGGATCGTGATGATGCCGTAGCCGGCGTACGCGCCGCCTTCCTGCGTCGCCTGCAGGTGGCAGGCGGTGAGCTTGCCCTCGCGGGTCATGCCCAGCTTGATCGTGATCTGCGTGTCGGGTCGTCCGCGGTGCGCGATGAAGGTCTCTTCGCGGGTCTGCAGCAGGCGCACCGTGCCGCCGGCCTTGCGCGCGAGCAGCGCGGCGATGATCTCGAAGTGCAGCGCCTCGGTGCGCTGCCCGAAGCCGCCGCCCAGGAACGGCTTGACCACGCGGATGTGCGCCTGCTCCATCTCCAGGCACTGCGCCACTTTCAGCAGCACGTAGTAAGGCACCTGGGTAGTGGTGTGCAGCGTGAGGTGGCCGCGCTCGGGGTCGTATTCGGCCAGCGTCGCGTTCGGCTCCATCTGCGCGTGGCAGACCTCGGCGAAGCGGTAGCTCTTCTCGCGCACCAGGTCGGCCGCTGCGAAACCGGCTTCGGTGTCGCCGAACTCGGCGTGCACTTCGCGCAGCACGTTGTTGGGCTTCTCGGCGTGGATCGGCTCGGCGCCCGGCTTCATCGCCTTGCGTGCGCTGAAATAGGCCGGCAGCTTCTCGTAGTGCACGCGGATCAGCTTCAGCGCGCGCGCCGCAGTGGCTTCGTCGACCGCGGCCACCGCGGCGACCGGGTCGCCGCGATAGCGCACTTTCTCGCGCGCCAGCGGATACTCGTTCTCGGCGATCGGCAGCACGCCGAACGGCACCCTGCAATCGTCGCCGGTGCACACCGCGACCACGCCCGGCAGCGCCTCGGCCGCGGAGGTGTCGATCGAGACGATGCGTGCGTGCGGCACGGTCGAGCGCAGGATGCGGCCGCACAGCGCGCCGGCGGCGGCCAGGTCGGCGGTGTACTTCGCCTTGCCGGTGACCTTGTCGACGCCGTCGATCAGCGGCGTGCGCACGCCCACCGGGCCCACGCGGGCCTTCTCCAGTTGCGCGATGCTCATGACCTCACCTTGCGCGCCGCAGCGGCGTTGCGGACCGATTCGATGATCTTCACGTAGCCGGTGCAGCGGCACAGGTTACCGCCCATGGCTTCCTTGATCTCCTCGCGGCTCGGATCCGGGTTGCGCCGCAGCAGCGCCTCGGCCGCGGTGATCATGCCGGGTGTGCAGAAGCCGCACTGCGCGCCGAGCGATTCGTGAAACGCCTGTTGCAGGGGGCTCATTCGTCCGCCCTGGGTCAGGCCTTCCACCGTCTCGACCCGCCGGCCCTGCATCTGCACCGCCAGCGTCGAGCAGGAGAGCCGCGGCTGGTCGTCGACCAGCACGGTGCAGGCGCCGCATTCGCCGCCGTCGCAACCCTGCTTGGTGCCGGTCAGGCCGACCACCTCGCGCAGGTAGTCGAGCAGCAACATGCCGTCGGGCACCACGTCTTCGCGTTCGCGGCCGTTCACGATCAGGGCGAGGATCGATCGCGCGCGCCGCTTCACGCCCGATGCGGCCGCCGGTTGCGGGTCGGCTGCCGGACCCTGTTCCGCAACGATCGGTGTCATTGACTGCCTCCTGCTGATCTGTCGCCGTGGCGAGACAGCCACGCTGGGCGGGTCGCCGTGATAATTGTTGACCTGGTCAACATTCTCGCCCCGAGCGACCGTCCCCGCCCTTGACCTGAATCAAGACGATCGCGCCGCCTGCCGGCAAGGGGAGGCACCGTATACTCGACCGGTCCGATCGATCCGACAGGGGAGTTGAATCCGATGCTCGAACTGCACTACGGTCCGGGGGCCTGCTCGTTCGTGCCGCACGTCGCGCTCGAGGCGATCAAGGCGGCCACGGGCGAAGACTTCGCTGCGCGCATGGTCAGGCTTCACAAGGGCGAGCAGCGCACGCCCGAGTACCTGGCGATCAACCCGAATGCGCAGGTGCCCACGCTGGTGGTCGACGGCAAGCCGCTGTCGCAGATCGTGGCGATCTGCGACTACCTCGACCGGCGCTATCCGCAGGCGGGGCTGCTGCCGACCGAGCCCTGGGCGCGGGCGCAGGCGATGTCGCAGTTCCTGTGGATGAACAACACCGTGCACCCGACCTTCACGCACGTGTTCATGCCCGATCGATTCTGCGACGGCGAGGCCACGCAGGCCGAGCTCAAGCGCTTCAACGCGGCGCTGTATCGCACGCAGCTCGAGCGCATCCAGGGCTGGATCTCGTCAGCCAGCCCGTACTGGTTCGGAGGGCGCCTGTCGTTCCACGATGCGTATGCGCTCACGCTGCTGCGCTGGGGCGGTTTCGCGGGGATCGACCCCGATTCGCTTCCCGTGTACAAGGCCTACGTCGATCGCGTTGCCGCGCACCCGGCGGTGGCTGCCGTGGTGGCGCG
This sequence comes from Burkholderiales bacterium, assembly GCA_003577305.1. Classification (GTDB taxonomy): domain Bacteria; phylum Pseudomonadota; class Gammaproteobacteria; order Burkholderiales; family Burkholderiaceae_E; genus Zeimonas. The sequence continues at coordinate 2,980 of QEVL01000015.1, read as the reverse complement.
CGAGGGCATCAGGCTGGACACGTTCAGGAAGGCCTGAGCGCGAGACGCGTCGCGCCACGCGAGCAGCTCTCGCACATCTCGCGATCAGCCCGGGCGGGCCGCGTGTCCCGGTGCGAGCGCCGGATCGGGAGCAGGGCGCGTGTCGAGGAAGGTCCGCAGCGCACGCTCGGTATGGGTGCCGGCGCGCGCGGCCAGCGTCGCCGGCGTGCCGGTGGCGACGATGCGCCCGCCGCCGATGCCGCCGTCGGGCCCGAGGTCGACGATCCAGTCGGCCTCGGCCCAGATGTCGAGGTTGTGCTCGACCACCACCAGCGTGTTGCCGGCGTCGACCAGGCGGTGCAGCACGCGGATCAGCTTCTCGACGTCGGCCATGTGCAGGCCGACGGTGGGCTCGTCGAGCACGTAGAGCGTGTGCGGGCCCGGCGGCGCAGTCCTGCCCGCGGCGATCGCCTTTGGGCGTGAACGAGCGACGCGCGGGTCGTCGTCGGCGCCTTCGCCGCGCACCCGCACCTTCGCCAGTTCGGTTACGAGCTTGATGCGCTGCGCCTCGCCGCCCGACAGCGTCGGGCTCGGCTGGCCGAGCGTGAGGTAGCCCAGGCCGACGTCCTGCAGCAGCCGCAGCGGATGCGAGATGGCCGGGTGCGCCGCGAAGAACCCGACCGCTTCGTCGACGTCCATCGCGAGCACGTCGCCGATGCTCCTGCCGCGCAATCGCAGCGCGAGCGTCTCCGGGTCGAACCGTCGCCCGCCGCACGCGTCGCAGAGCACCTTCACGTCGGGCAGGAAGTTCATTTCGATCGTCTGCTGGCCCTGCCCGTCGCACAGCGCGCAGCGCCCGCCGCCGGTGTTGAAGCTGAAGCGGCTCGCGTTCCAGCCGCGGATGCGCGCCTCGCTGGTGTCGGCGAACAGGCGCCGGATCGCGTCCCAGAAGCCGACGTAGGTTGCCGGGCACGAGCGCGGCGTCTTGCCGATCGGCGTCTGGTCGACCTCGAGCACCCGCGTGATGCCTTCCCAGCCCTCGATGCGCTCGACTCCGATGAGCGGCGGCGCGGCCTTGCGCTGGTTGCGCGCCTGCACCTGTGCCGCGGCGTTGGCGAGCAGCACGTCGCGCGCCAGCGTCGACTTGCCGGAGCCGGAAACCCCGGTGACGACGGTCATGCGCCGAAGAGGGATGTGCGCGTTCACGTGGCGCAGGTTGTGCTGGTGGGCGCCGCGCAGCACGAGCCAGTCGGGGCCGTCGGCCGGCGGTGCCGGACGCGGCGTGCCGAGCGGGTGTGCGAGCGGCTGCGCGAGGAAGCGCCCGGTGACGCTGTCCGGGTGCGTCGCCAGCTCCTCGTGGTGGCCGGTGGCGATGACGTGCCCGCCCAGCCGGCCGGCGCCCGGACCGATGTCGATCACGTGGTCGGCGCGCCGGATCGTGTCCTCGTCGTGCTCGACCACCAGCAGCGTGTTCCCCTTGTCGCGCAGCGCTTCGAGGGTGTCGAGCAGGATGCGGTTGTCGTGCGGATGCAACCCGATCGTCGGCTCGTCGAGCACGTAGCACACGCCCTGCAGGTTCGAGCCGAGCTGCGCGGCCAGGCGGACGCGCTGCGCTTCGCCGCCCGACAGCGTGGGTGCGGCGCGATCCAGTGCCAGGTAGCCCAGTCCGACGTCGGACAGGAATGCGAGTCGCGAGCGGATCTCCGCGAGCACGTCGCGTGCGATCTCCCGCTCGCGGCCCGCGAAGCCGACCTGCTTCAGCCAGCGCGCGCAATCGGCGATCGGCATCGCGGTCAGTTCGGCGATCGACAGGTCGAGCAGCTTCACCGCGAGCGCGGTGCGGTTCAGGCGCTTGCCGGCGCAGGCCGGGCAGGGTTCGCCGGCCGTCGCGGCGGGCGCTCGCGCTGCTGCGGCCTCGCCTTCGGCCTGCTCGACGGCCTGGTCGGCCAGCTTCTCGGCGATCGCACCGATCGCCTCGGTCGTCGAATCCTCGTCGGAACGGCCTTTCGGAGCGGGCGTCGGCAGGTACGGAAGTTTCACGCCGGTGCCGAGGCAGGCCGGGCACCAGCCGATCTTCGAATTGAACGAGAACATCCGCGGATCGGGTTCCGGGAAGCTCGCGCCGCACGACGAGCAGGCGCGCTTCGTCGAGAACAGTCTCGTTTCGAGCGCCGCCGACGCCTGCTCGTGGGCCTGCGGGTCGCCGCGCTCGGCGGCTTCGCGCAGCGCATCGAGCGGGGCGGCTAGCATCACGATGCCCTTGCCGAAGTCGAGCGCGCGGCGCAGCGCGTCGCGCAGCCGCGCCTCGTCGGCCGGATCGACGACCAGGTCGTCCACCGGCAATTCGATGTCGTGCTCGACGTAGCGGTCGAGTCGCGGAAAGCGGTCGGTCGGCAGGAAGCGGCCGTCGACGCGCAGGTGGCCGAAGTCCCTGGCTTTCGCCCATCTTGCGAGGTCGGTGTAGACGCCCTTGCGCGCGACCACCAGCGGCGCGAGCAGTCCGACGTGCCGTCCGCGATAGTCGCGCAGGATGCGCGCGGCGATCGCGTCGAAACCCTGCGGCTCGATCCTCAGGTTGCAGTCGGGGCAGTACTGCTGGCCGAGCTTCACGTAGAGCAGGCGCAGGAAGTGGTAGATCTCGGTGAGCGTCGCGACGGTGCTCTTGCGCCCGCCGCGGCTGGTGCGCTGCTCGATCGCCACTGTCGGCGGAATACCGAACACGCCGTCGACGTCGGGTCGCGACGCGGGCTGCACGAACTGGCGCGCGTAGGCGTTCAGCGACTCGAGGTAGCGGCGCTGGCCCTCGCCGAAGATCACGTCGAAGGCGAGCGTCGACTTGCCCGAGCCCGAGACGCCGCTGATCACGGTGAGCCGGTCGCGTGGGATCTCGACGTCGATGTTCTTCAGGTTGTGCTCGCGGGCGCGGTGCACGAAGATCGCTTCGCGCGCCCGCTCGCGGAGAACGCTCTGGAGCGATCTTGCTGCGGGCTCTGCGGCCCGG
>QEVL01000014.1 GCA_003577305.1 Burkholderiales bacterium | reverse complement strand
GCTCCTCATGGGCACCGGTGGCCTGGGTCTGGCTGGTCGAAGCGCGTATGCTCGCAACAAGGTTGGCCGCCTGATCATTTCGGCTACACCCTCTCAGGCTTCGAGCGCGCCCGCCGGCTGGTCGAGCCCGAACGCCTTGTGCAGCGCCCTGACCGCCAGCTCCATGTACTTGTCCTCGATCACCACCGAGATCTTGATCTCGCTGGTGGAGATCATCTGGATGTTGATGCCCTCTTCGGAGAGCGTGCGGAACATCTGGCTGGCGATGCCGGCGTGCGAGCGCATGCCGATGCCGACGGCCGACACCTTGCAGATCTTCGGGTCGCCGACGATGTCGCCGGCCCTGATCGCCTCGCGCACCCTGCCTTCGAGCACCTCGAGCGCCCTCTGGTACTCGTTGCGGTGCACGGTGAACGAGAAGTCGGTCATGCCGCCAACGCTCTGGTTCTGGATGATCATGTCGACGTCGATGTTGGCGTCGGCGATCGGCCCGAGGATCTGGAACGCGATGCCCGGCCGGTCGGGCACGTTCATCACGGTGATCTTGGCTTCGTCGCGGCTGAATGCGATCCCGGAGATGACCGCGTGTTCCATGTTTTCATCTTCCTCGAAGGTGATCAGGGTGCCCGCATTGGCCTCGACCTGCAGCGGAATCTCCGGGGGCGTGAGGCTCGAGAGCACGCGCGTCCTGACCCGGTACTTGCCGGCGAATTCCACTGCGCGGATCTGCAGCACCTTCGATCCGAGGCTCGCCATCTCGAGCATTTCCTCGAAGGTGATCCGCTCGAGGCGCCGCGCCTCGGGCACGACCCGAGGGTCGGTGGTGTAGACGCCGTCGACGTCGGTGAAGATCAGGCACTCGTCGGCCTTCAGCGCAGCGGCGATCGCCACCGCGGAAGTATCCGAGCCGCCCCGGCCCAGCGTCGTCACGTTGCCGAGTTCGTCGACGCCCTGGAAGCCGGTGACGATCACCACGCGACCGGCGTCGAGGTCGGCGCGCACGCGCGCCTCGTCGATCGACAGGATGCGCGCCTTGGTGTAGGCGCTGTCGGTGCGCACCGGCACCTGCCAGCCCGCGTAGCTGACCGCGTCGGTACCCAGCGTCTTGAGTGCCATCGCGAGAAGACCGACCGAGACCTGTTCGCCGGTGGCTGCGATCATGTCGAGTTCGCGCGGGTCGGGCTGGGGCTGGATCTCGCGCGCCAGCGCGATCAGCCGGTTGGTTTCGCCCGACATCGCCGAGGGCACGACGACGATGCGATGGCCCGCGGCGCGCCACTTGGCGACGCGGCGCGCCACGTTCTGGATGCGCTCGACCGAGCCCATCGAGGTGCCGCCGTACTTGTGAACGATCAGTGCCATGATTGCCGCAGGGTGGCACGGCCGCAGAGCGGGCCGCGAAAGGCCCGAAATTATACGGCAGGCCCCGACTCGAACCCGGCGCTGCGCGGGTCGCCTGGGTCGTCGGGGCGCCAGTGCAGGCGCACCCGCTCGCCCTCGCCGGGCGGCCCGGAGGCGTCCATCCCGAGGCCGGCCGCGTAGATCAGGCGCCCTCCGGCAAACACCGCCGGCATTGCGGCACGCAGCCACGGCGGCACGCCGCGCTCCTGGTACAGGTTCTTCAATGTGCGACTCGGCCCGCCCTGGCGCGGCCGCATCCGTGCACCCGCCGGCGGTCGCCGGATCTCGAGCGCTTGCGCGGCGAGCCAGGCTGCGCCGACCGCCCCGGGCTCGTCGCTAGCGCGCACCGTCAGGCGCCCGCCCCAACCCGGCAGATCGATCACCGCTTCGCCGCGCCAGCGCAGCGCCACCGGCGGCGGCGGGTCGCGGCGCCAGTCGCGCGCGTCGGCCGGCTCGACCGTGATGCGGTCGCGATAGCGGCGAAAACGCAGTGGCGCAATCTCGACGCTGGCGCTCGCCGAACCGCCGAGCAGCATCTGTGCCACCCATTGCGCCAGGCGCGCCTGCGTGGGCATCGGCAGCCCGAGCAGGCGAAACCATTCGCGCACCGCTTCGTTGCGCCGAAACGGCGGCAGCCCGGCAAGCGTGCAGCGGTCGAGCGCACGCAGCTCGCCCGCCAGGCCCGCAGTCTCGAGGTCGGCCGCTGCCGCGGCGCGCAGCGCCTGGCCGGTCTCGCGCAGCAGTGCGGCGCTGCGCAGCACGTTCTCGCGCAGCCCCGGCACCGCAGCGGCGAGCGCCGGCAGCACGCGCGCACGCAGCGTCGTGCGCAGCAACGCCTCGTCGACGTTCATCGGGTCTTCGACCCAGCGCAGATCGCGCGCCCTCGCACAGGCCTCGATGAGGTCGCGGCCCACGCCGAGCAGCGGCCGCAGCAGCCAGCCGCCGGGGCGATGCTCGGCCGGTGCCATGCCTCCGAGCGCCTCCGGGCCACTGCCGCGTGCGAGCCGCATGAATACCGTCTCGACCTGGTCGTCGGCGTGGTGTGCGGTGAGCAGAGCTTCGCCGCCGTGGCGCGCGAGCGCCGCCCAGAGCGCCGCGTAGCGGGCCTCGCGCGCCCACGCTTCGAGGTTCTCGCCGCGCTCCGGCATCGGGCCGAGCCGCGTGTGGCCGAAGCGCACGCCGCAGCGCGCGGCTTCGCGCTCGCACCAGGCGAGCCATCGGTCGGCGTCGGGCTGCAGGCCGTGGTGCACGTGCCAGGCGATCAGCTGCGCCGGCCCGCGCTGGCGCACGAGCGCGTCGAGCAGCACGGTGGAGTCGCGCCCGCCGCTGAACGCGACGAGCAGCGTCGAGCGACCGGGAAGCCGGCCCAGCGCCTCGGCGAGTGCCGCGTCGACCAGGGCCTCAGCCGTGCCCGATCTCCTTGAACTTGCCATAATGCATGATGCGCTCGTGGCGCTGCCTGACCAGTTCCTTCTGGCTCGTGCCCTGGAACTGGCGCAGCGCGTCGGAGAGCGCGCGCTTGAGCAACTGCGCCATGTGCGCCGGGTCGCGGTGCGCGCCACCCACCGGCTCGCTGACGATGCGGTCGATCAGGCCCAGCGCCTTGAGCCGATGCGCGGTGATGCCCAGCGTCTCGGCGGCCTCGGGCGCCTGCGCGGCGCTCTTCCACAGGATCGCGGCGCAGCCCTCGGGCGAGATCACCGAGTAGATCGCGTACTGCAGCATCAGCGTCACGTCGCCCACCGCGATCGCCAGCGCGCCGCCCGAGCCGCCCTCGCCGATCACCGTGGTGACGATCGGCACCTTCAGCGCCGCCATCTCGTACAGGTTGCGGCCGATCGCCTCGGACTGGTTGCGCTCCTCGGCGCCGATGCCGGGAAACGCGCCTGGAGTGTCGACGAAGGTGAGCACCGGCAGTTCGAACTTCTCGGCGAGCTTCATCAGCCGCAGCGCCTTGCGGTAGCCCTCGGGCCGGGGCATGCCGAAGTTGCGGTAGCTGCGCTCCTTGGTGTCGCGCCCTTTCTGGTGCCCGATCACCATCACCGGCTGGCCGTTGAAGCGCGCCGGCCCGCCGACGATCGCCGGGTCGTCGGCGTACTCGCGATCGCCGTGCAGTTCGTGGAAGTCGGTGAAGATCGCGTGCACGTAGTCGAGCGTGTAGGGCCGCTGCGGATGGCGCGCGACCATTGCCACCTGCCACGGCGTGAGCTTGGCGTAGGTGTCCTTCAGCAGCGAGTGGCTCTTCTTCTGCAGCCGCTCCACCTCTTCGGCGATGTCGACCGCCGAATCTTCCTGTGCGAAGCGCAGCGCCTCGATTTTCTGTTCGAGGTCGGCCACCGATTGCTCGAAGTCGAGAAATGTGGTCTTCATCAGTACTCCACCGGCAGCGGATCGAGGCTGCGCCACAGGTACCAGGTGGCGACGGTGCGCCACGGACGCCAGGCCTCCCCGATTGCGCGGGCCTCGTCGCGCGTGACTCTCTGGCCGTCCCGATAGTTGTTCGAGATGCCCCGCAGCAGGCCGATGTCGTCGACGGGATAGACGTCGGGACGCAGCAGATTGAATATCAGGAACATCTCCGCTGTCCAGCGCCCTATGCCGCGCACGCAACAGAGTTCGTCGATGATCGCCTCGTCGTCGGCCTGCGGCCAGCGGGCCGGATCGACCTCGCCGCCGGCAAAGCGCAGCGCAAGGTCCTTCAGGTACTCGGCCTTGCGGCCCGACAGGCCGCAGGCCCGCAGCGTGGACGATCGCATGCGCGCGACGCGCGCCGGCGCGACCTCGCCTGCCCTGGCCGCAAAGCGCTCCCAGACCGACTGCGCCGCTTTCACCGAAATCTGCTGGCCGACGATCGAGCGCGCCAGCGTCTGGAACGCGTCGCCGCGCGAGGCCAGGTGCGCGGGCCCGCAGGCCCGGATGATCCGGCCCATCGTGCGGTCGCGCCGCGCCAGCGCCCGGCACGCGTCGTCCCAGTAGTCGGGTTTCATCGCCGGCGGTGCAGCGGCAGACCGGACAGCGGGCGGCGCCGTCTCACGAGCGCCGCCAGACGGTGCCGGCGGGCGTGTCTTCGAGCACGATGCCCTGCGCGGTGAGTTCGGCGCGAATGCGGTCGGCCGTGGCGAAATCGCGCGCCTTCTTCGCCGCCGCGCGCGCGGCGATCATCGCGTCGATCGCCGCGTCGTCGGGCGCGCCGGCACCGGGCTGCACCGCATCGCTGCCGTGCAGCCCGCTGCGCTTGACCTCCGAAGGCGCGCGCGCGAGCAGGCCGAGCAGCCCGCCGAGCCGGCGCAGCTGCGCCTCGAGTGCCAGCGCCTGCGCCGCGGCGTCTGCGCCCGGCGCGGTGCGCGCCCGGTTGAGCTCGCTCGCGAGGTCGAAGAGCACCGACAGCGCGACCGGCGTGTTGAAGTCGTCGTCCATCGCCTCGCGAAAGCGCGCCGCGTGCGGTGCGTTCCAGTCGATCGGCGCGTCGTCGGGCTGCGCGGTCGCGCCTTCGTCGGAGAGTGCTCCGTACAGGCGCAGCAGCGCGTGGCGCGCCTCTTCGAGATGCGCATCGGAGTAGTTGAGCGGACTGCGGTAGTGGGCGCGCACGATGAACAGCCGCACCACTTCGGCGTCGAATTTCTTCAGCACCTCGCGGATCGTGAAGAAGTTGCCGAGCGACTTCGACATCTTCTCGTCGTCGACGCGCACGAAGCCGTTGTGCATCCAGTAGCGCACGAAGCGGCACTTCAGTGCGCCCTCGCTCTGCGCGATCTCGTTCTCGTGGTGCGGGAACTGCAGGTCGGCGCCGCCGCCGTGGATGTCGATCGTCCTGCCCAGCAGCGTGGTGGCCATCGCCGAGCACTCGATGTGCCAGCCCGGCCGCCCGGGGCCGTAGCCCGACTCCCACTTAGCTTCGTCGGGTTCGTCGGCCCTGGCCGCTTTCCAGAGCACGAAGTCGAGCGGATCCTGCTTCGCGTCGTCGACCGCGACGCGCACGCCGGCGCGCAGGTCGTCGAGCGACTTGCCCGACAGGCGCCCGTAGCGCGGAAACCTGCGCACCGCGTAATTGACGTCGCCGTCGCCGGCGCGGTAGGCCAGTCCGTTCTTCTCGAGCAGGTCGATCAGGCCGAGCATCTGCGGCACGTATTGCGTGGCGCGCGGCTCGTGATCGGGCCGCTCGACGCCCAGCGCGTCGGCGTCTTCGTGCATCGCGCGGATGAAGCGCCCGGTGAGCTGCGCGATCGTCTCGCGGTTTTCCACCGCCCGCCGGATGATCTTGTCGTCGATGTCGGTGATATTGCGCACGTAGGTGAGCTCGTAGCCCGAGGCGCGCAGCCAGCGCTGCACCACGTCGAACACCACCAGTACGCGCGCGTGGCCCACGTGGCACCAGTCGTAGACCGTCATGCCGCAGACGTACATGCGCACCTTGCCCGGCTCGAGCGGGACGAATTCTTCCTTGCTGCGGGTGAGCGTGTTGTAGATTCGGAGCATGGATCGGAGCCGGGTGAATCGGCGCGCGTGCCCGGCCGCAGCGCGCAACGCCTGCCGGCGGGCGGCACGGCTCGATTGGCTAGAATGCGCGGATGCGATCGAGTATAGCAGCGTCGACCCTGCTGTTTGCCGCCCTCGCCGCCCCGGGCGCGCCGGCGGCACGGTCGCACGACGCCGATGCGCCCGCGGCCGCTTCGGCCCCCTCTGCCGCGGCACCCGCGCAGGCGGGCGGGCCCCGCGCCGCCAGTGCCGCGCTCGAGTCGGCGCGCAAGCTGTTCGCCGAGCATCGCAACGACGAAGCGCTCGCGGCGATCGACGCCGGCCTGAAGGCCACGCCGAACGACCTGCAGTTGCGCTTCCAGCGCGGCGTGGTGCTCGCCGACAGCGGGCGCAACGACGAGGCGATCGAGACCTTCGCGGCGCTCTCGCAGGATTTTCCCGAGTTGCCCGAGCCGCACAACAACCTGGCCGTGCTGTACGCCGCACGCGGCGAACTCGACCGCGCCCGCGCCGCGCTCGAAGAGGCGGTGCGCGCACTGCCCTCGTACTCGCTGGCCAGCGAGAACCTCGGCGACATCCACCTGCGGCTGGCCGAGCGCGCTTACCAGCGCGCGGTGCAGGCCGATGCAGCCAACCGCGCGGCACGCGAGAAGCTCGCGCTGACGCGCGAACTGGTCTCGAAGGTCTCGCCCGCCGGCAACCGCCCCGCAGCCGCGCCCGGTACCGCGGGTGCGGCCGTTCCAGCTTCACGTCCCTCACGGAGCCCATGATGATCGGAAAACTGCCGTTGATCGGCGCACTCGTCGTCGCCCTGTCCGCCGTGCCCGATGGCGCCGGCGCCGCGCCCAATCCGCAGGTGCTTGTGAAGACCTCGATGGGCGAGTTCGTGATCGAGCTCTATCCCGACAAGGCGCCGCTCAGCGTCGCCAACTTCCTTCGATACGTGAACGACGGGTTCTACGGCGGGACGATCTTCCATCGCGTGATCGGCAGCTTCATGATCCAGGGCGGCGGCTTCACCGCCGAACTGTACAAGGGCCAGATGAGGCCCAAGCCGACGCGCGCGCCGATCGCGATCGAGTCGAGGAACGGCCTGAAGAACGACACCGGCTGGGTGGCGATGGCGCGCACTTCGGACCCCAACTCGGCGACCAGCCAGTTCTTCGTCAACGTGGTCGACAACGCCGGATTGAACCATCCGCAGCCCGACGGCCACGGCTATGCGGTCTTCGGCAAGGTGGTGAGCGGCATGGACGTGATCAACGCGATCCGCAAGGTGCGCACCGGCTCGGTCGGCCCCTACCAGGACGTGCCGGTGGATGCGGTGCTCATCGACTCGATGGCCGTCATCGGCGGCGGCAAGTGATCGTCGTCGGACAGGCGGCGCGCGAAGTCGCGCTGTTCTGCTCCGATATGCACCTGGGTGACCACGACCCGGCCACCGCGGCGTTCTTCTTCGCGCGGCTCGACGCGCAGGCGCACTCGGCGAGCCACCTGTTCCTGCTCGGCGACCTGTTCGAGGCCTGGGTCGGCGACGACCAGCCCGATGCGGTCGCGCAGCAGCTGATTGCGCGCCTGGCTGCGCTCGCCGCGCGCGGCGTGCAGGTGCACGCGATGCGCGGCAACCGCGACTTCCTGCTCGACGCGGCGTTTCCCGCGGCCGCGCGCGCGGCGGCGCCGCGCCCGTTTCACGAACGCACCGGTGCCCTGATGCTCGACGATCCGTGCACGGTCACGCTGTTCGGCGAAGCGGTGCTGCTCGCCCACGGCGACGCGCAGTGCACCGACGACCTCGACTACCAGCGCGCGCGTGCGCGGGCACGCAGCAGCGCCTGGCAGCGCGACTTCCTCGCGCGCCCGCTCGACGAGCGGCTGCGCATCGCGGTCGAGTTGCGCGGCGAAAGCCGCCGCGTGCAGGCCGAGCGCGCCATGGGCGGCGTCGGCCCGGGCGACGTGAGCCTGCGCGCGGTGGAAGCGGCGATGCGCGCAGCGGGCGTGCGCACGATGGTGCACGGGCACACGCATCGGCCCGCCTGCCATCGCTGGAAACTGGACGGCGCTGCGGCGCAGCGCTGGGTGCTGCCCGACTGGCACGCGGGCGGCGCCGCGCGCGGCGGCTTCCTGCGGGTGGATTCGTCGGGCTGGTCGACGATCGGCTACTGAGCCCGGCCAGAGCCCTATTCGACCATCCTGTTCAGCGCCGGCGCATCGAGCGGCTCGCCCGCATCGCTCACTTCGGCGCCCAGCCGTGCAAGCGCCGCCTGCAACTGCTCGATCGTGCGGTCCTGCTCGGCAACGTGGTCGATCAGCCGGTGCAGCGCGAGCGAGAGCGGGTCGTCGCCGCCCTGCGTCACCGCATAGGCCGAGAAGCCCATTTTCTGCGCCTGCGCCTCGCGGCGCTGGTCGGCGTCCTCGACGATCACCCGCGCCGGAATGCCGACCGCGGTCGCTCCGGCGGGCACCGCCTTCACCAGCACCGAATTGGAACCGATGCGTGCGCCCGCGCCCACGGTGAACGGGCCGAGGACCTTCGCGCCGGCGCCGACCACGACACCCTTTTCGAGCGTCGGATGACGCTTGCCTTCGTGCAGCGAGACCCCGCCGAGCGTCACGCCCTGGTAGATCGTGCAGTCGTCGCCCACCTCGGCGGTCTCGCCGATGACCACGCCCATTCCGTGGTCGATGAAGACCCTGCGGCCGATCGTGGCCCCGGGGTGGATCTCGATGCCGGTGAGCATGCGCCCGCACTGCGAGACGACGCGCGCGAGCGTGCGCAGCCCCGCGCCCCACAGGGCATGGGCCATGCGGTGTAGCACGAGCGCGTGCACGCCCGGATAGCACAGCAGCACTTCGAGCCTGGATCGCGCGGCCGGATCCTTCTCGAGGACGGCGGCGACGTCTTCGCGCAGGCGCTCGAACATCCGCGTTCTCCGTGATTCGTCTGGACGATCCAGTTTAAGCGCTTTGCGGCGGCCCTGGCGACGCCGCGGGCAACTGCGCCCTGCCGCTCGCCCGGAACGTGCCCGGTAGGCGCCAGGGGTTCATCGCGAAGCCCTGGTGAGCCTTTCGATGCGCGTGCAGATGCCGCGCAGGATCGCGACCTCCGCGGTTTCGAGCCGCGCGCGGGCGAACAGGCGGCGCAGCCGCGGCATCAGCTTCTTCGGGCGGCGCGGATCGAGGAAACCGATGCCGCTCAGCGCCCGCTCGAGGTGCTCGTGCAGCGCCTCGACCTGGGCGAGCGTGGCGTGCGGCGACGCAGGCGCCTCGGCACCGCAGGCGGCCTGGACTGCGCCGGCCTGCGCGCGCAGGCAGTACGCGATGACCTGCACCGCCTGCGCGAGGTTCAGCGACTGGTAATCGGCCTCGCCCGGGATGCTGCACAGCGCCTGGCACAGGCCGGCCTCCTCGATCGACAGGCCGGTGCGTTCGGCGCCGAAGACGAACGACACGCGATGGGAAGGATCGGCGGCCAGTTCCTCGCGTGCCAGCCGCACGCACGCTTCCGGCGTCTGCGCGGGCGGCCCGAACTCGCGCGTCTCGGCGCTCACCGCGATCGCCAGCGTGCTGGCGGCAAGCGCCTGCGCGAGCGAGGGCACGATGCGCGCGGCCGCCAGCACGTCGTCGGCCCGGCTTGCGCGCGCGATCGCCTCGGGGTGGATGCAGACCTGCGGATCGCGCGGCGCGGCCAGCACCAGCCGGCGCAGCCCCATCGCGCGCATCGCGCGCGCGGCCGCGCCGACGTTGCCCGGATGACTGGTGGCGACCAGCACGAACTCCACGCGGTCGAACCACGCGGGCGCAGGGTGATGAAGGCTTGCCAGGACGTTCCCTTAGAATGGTGGGTTCTGCTCAGTCACCACAGGCCCGATCGCCCATGCATCCGATGCTGAACGTGGCGGTCCGGGCGGCGCGACGCGCCGGCCGGATCATCAACCGCGGGAGTCTCGACCTGGAGACGCTCGCGGTGGCGCGCAAGCAGCGCAACGATTTCGTGACCGAGGTCGACCACGCCTCGGAGAAGGCGATCATCGACACCCTGCTCGGCGCATATCCGGAGCACGCGATCTTAGCAGAGGAGTCGGGCCATCTCGTGAAGGGCGTGGCCGCCGAGGCCGGGCAGAAGATCGAGCACGCCGAGCACGTCTGGATCATCGATCCGCTCGACGGCACCACCAACTTCATCCACGGGCTGCCGCAGTACGGCGTCTCGATCGCGCTGATGCAGCGGGGCGTGGTGACGCAGGCCGTGGTCTACGACCCGAACCGCGACGAACTGTTCACCGCCACCCGGGGCGCCGGGGCGTTCCTGAACGACCGGCGCATCCGCGTGTCGCGCCGCCAGAAGCTCGACGAGGCTCTGATCGGCACCGGTTTTCCGTACCGCAAGCTCGACCAGCTCGAGGAATACCTGGCGATCTTCCGCAGCCTGACCGAACGCGCCGGCGGCATTCGCCGCCCGGGCGCCGCCGCGCTCGATCTCGCCTACGTCGCCTGCGGCCGCTTCGACGGCTTCTTCGAGATGGGCCTGTCGCCCTGGGACGTCGCCGCCGGCAGCCTGCTGATCACCGAAGCCGGCGGGCTGATCGGCGACTTCCAGGGCGAACCCGACTACCTGTTCTCCGAGCGCGTGGTGGCCGGTTCGCCGAAGGTGTTCGCCGCGATGATCGCGTTGCTGCGCGGCATGCCGCCGGCGGCAAGAACGCAGGACTGAATCCGCGCGCGGCGCGCGGCGTCCAGGCCGCACGTCGCGCGGCCTCGCTCGTCAGCGCGCGCCCCGGGCGCCCGAGTCCAGCCACGCCGCCAGGCCGTCGGCGTTCAGGGCGATGTCGAGTTCGAAGAGCTCGAACAGCGCCGGACCGGTGACCGCCCAGTCGCTGCGGCGCGCCTCCTCGAGCAGCATCGCGCGAATTCCCTCGCGCAGGCACTCGCCTCGCCCGGAGCCGGCATCGCGGCAATCGAGCGCCAGTTGCACGTGCGCGTCGATCAGTCGATGAAGGTCGGCGCCGCGGCGCTGCACGTCGGTCACCTGCCCGAAGTGCGTGACGTAGATTGCCGCGGGAGCGAGCGCGAGCAGCCGTTCGATCGACGCGTGCAGCGCCGGCGGATCGAACTGCACCGGCGTGGTCGACGGGAAGATCGCCTGGCGGCCGTCGCGTTCGAGCTCGCGATACGACAGCCCGAAGGTGTCGCCGGCGAAGATGTGGCCGGTGCGCTCGTCGACGATGCAGGCGTGGTGCCTGGCGTGACCCGGCGTGTCGAGGAACTCGAAGCGGCGGCCGTTCAGCGACAGGCTCGCGCGATCGGGCATCTCGACCACGCGCCCGGCATGCACCGGAACGATGTCGCCGTACATGCGCCGCGCGGTTTCGGCGCCGTAGACCTCGATCGTCGCGGCGGTGAGCCGCGAAGGATCGATCATGTGGCGCGCCCCGCGCGGATGCACCGCGAGCCGCGCGTTCGGAAACCGGGCCATCATCGCCCCGGCGCCACCCGCGTGGTCCAGGTGTACGTGGGTGAGCATCACCCAGTCGACCTGCGCCGGCGAGAGCCCGCGCTCGGCGAGCGCGGCCAGCACGTGCGGCACCGATTCGTTCGAGGCGGTGTCGACGACCGCAGCACGGTCGCCCTCGACCACCAGGTGCACCGCGTCGAGCATCGGGCGCACGAAACCCGAGTCGACCGCGGCGATGCCGTGGCCGTAGTCAATCGAAGAAGCCATCGAATCCTCCAGGTGGCTCGAAGCGGCCGTCGCGAACGATCAGCCTCGTCGGGCCCGGCATCGCGCGCACGCGTACGCTGTGGCGCTCGTCGCCGGGGTAGACCGCGGTGCGCACGCCATCCGCCTCGAACGATTCGGGTTCGATCACCGGCGGCGGCCGGCGCCGCGCCTCCTCGAGCACCTCGGCCACGCTCGCGCGCCGCCCGACCTGCGCCAGCGTCATGATCTGCGCCGGCGCGAGCACGATCTCGCGGCGCCGGTAGCGCTCGATCGCCTCGCGCGGCGTGAGCCAGACGCTGTCGGTCGCCTCGTGCTCGTCGTGGCGCGCCTGCTGGCCGCCCGGCAGCGCCGCGGCGAAGAAGCGCGCGTCGAAGCGCTTGTTCATCATCGCCGGCACCTTCGGCGTGATCCAGCGCGTGAACGGCACCAGCGCATCGCTGGCGAGCTGCAGCCCGAGCTCGGCGAGCAACGCCGCGAACAGCTGCCCCTCGCGCGCGCGCCGACGGGCGCGCTCGGCGAGCAGCGCATCGGCATCGCGCGCCAGCAGCACGCTCGCTTCCTCGAAGGTCTCGCGGCACGCGGCCACGAAGAACGCCGCGGCCAGGCGCGCGTCGAGACCGGGCTCGCCGAGCCGCTCGCGCAGTGCTTCGGCAGGCGCGCCGGCGCGCGCGACCGACGCGTCGGCGCTGTCCGCGTCGTCGAGCTTGCCGCCCGGAAAGACGTGGACGCCGCCGAGCACGTCGGAGTTGCCGTGCCGGCGCAGCATCAGCACTTCGGGGCCGCGATCGCTGTCGCGCAGCAGCACCACGGTTGCAGCCGGACGCGGCGCGGTGAAAACGGGTCGATAGAGCGGTTCCATGCCGGAGTGCATTCTGCCTGATGGCGCGCACCGCCACGGTGGGCTATCATCCGCGCAGGGATCCAGCCATGAAAGCGATGCACTCGAGCCGCCAGCGCCGTCGCGCCGCCGCCCAGCCGGGCGCGGGCCGCCGCTCGCGCGCGCGCATCGCGTCCCCGGGACGCAAGCTCGAAGCCGCAGGCCGCAACGGCGCCTCGGCCTTCGATCTCTGAGCCCGGCGATCCCCCCAACGACACTCTCCGCCCCACACTGATCGCCGGGCTCCCGAACAGGGGCTGGGTCGCGTTGCGCCACGCCCGGCGCGTTGACAGGAATCCGCCATGAACCGTACCGCCACCGCCTTGCGCGTGCTCACCGAACTCGACCACGTGCGCATCGATCGCCTTCTGTCGCGCTCGCAGCAGGCGTCGGGCGAAGCGCTGCATTCGCTGCTCGACGACGCCGACATCGTGCCGAACCGGGAAGTGCCGGCCGACGTGGTCACCATGTACACGCAGATCCGCGTCGCAGATCCGCGCGACGGCTCGCAGCGCAAGCTCGCGGTCTGCTACCCCGAGGACGCCGATCCCGCCAGCGGCTTCGTCTCGGTGCTCTCGCCGATCGGCACCGCGCTGCTCGGGCGGCGCATCGGCGAGACGGTCGAGTGGAGCGCGCCCGGAGGCGCCATCCAGCGGCTGCGCATCGTCGAACTGCTCTTCCAGCCCGAGGCGAGCGGCGATTACACGCTGTAGACGCGAGCGCGGATCGGACGTCGCTCCCCTTCCCGGGGGGCTCACCGGCTTCACCCCGGAATCGGCCCGCAATCGGGCGAAGCGAAATCGGGCCGGGTATATGATCCAGATCAGGGTCGGGGAGTGACGCTCTCGCGGCGTCGGGTGCGCTGGTATTGCGCGCGCCGGTCCCGACCACGGCGACAGGCGAACCCCGACCGATCCGCGCGATGCGCTTGCTGCAGCGCAGAATTCGCGTCGCGCACCTCCCGAAGCGGGCATCGTGCCCGGATGGACCTGCACCTGCTGGATGAAGCAGTTCACCGACATCGTCGTCAATTCGCTGGCCACTTCGATCCACGACGGTGCGCGCGTGCACCGCGGCCAGACGGTCGACGTCGCCGGCATCGGCTGGGACGGTGGCCACGGCATCCGCGACGTGCAGGTGTCGATCGATGCGGGCCAGAGCTGGCAGCCCGCCCGGCTATCACCACAACGTGGTGGAACGGATCCAGATCGAAGTCGTCCGAGGAGGCAGCGAGCCATGATGCGAACCCTGATCGCGGCGGCGCTTGCCGCTTCCCGCACCACCGCCTGGGCTGCCGAGGCCCGGTTGAAGCTCGAGAACGCCGCCGGCGTGCAGCAGGTCTACTCGAACTGCATCTCATGCCGCAGCGTCGACTACATCCAGGCCAACTCGCCGTTTCTCGATCACAAGCGCTGGCAGGCCGAGGTGACGAAGATGATCAATGTCTACGGCGCTCCCGCAAAGGCCGAAGATGTACCGAAAATCATCGACCATCTGGCCACGACCTACGGGAAGCAATAGCGTCGCGCGGGCAACGACCTTGCCGGACACCGGAAATCGGTGGCTCACGCCCGCCGAATACGATGCCTGGTACGAGGCGCCGCGCGGGCGCTGGATCGGCGAGCGCGAATACCGGCTGGTGTGCCGCGGGCTGGAGATGCGCGCCGGCACGAGCCTGCTCGACGTGGGCTGCGGCACCGGATGGTTCACGCGACGGTTCGCGCGTGCCGGCCTCGCGGTCACCGGGCTGGACCTCGATCGCGAAGCGCTCGCCTTCGCCCGTGAGCGCTCTCCGGACGGGATCGCGTTCGTCCAGGGCGACGCGCGCCGGTTGCCGTTCGCCGACCGCTCGTTCGACCAGACGGTGGCGCTGGCGTCGTTGTGCTTCGTCGACGACTGGCCGGGCGCGATCGCCGAGATCGCCCGCGTGAGCCGGCGCCGGTTCGTGCTCGGCCTGCTCAACCGCCACAGCCTGCTGTGGCGCGAAAAAGGCCGCGGCGGCGGCCAGGGCGCCTACCGCGGCGCGCACTGGCACACCCCGGGCGAGCTCAGGCGGGTGCTCGGCGCGCTGCCGCTCGCGCGCTGGCGGCTGCATTCGGCCGTCTTCGTGCCCTCCGGCAGCGCGTTCGCGCGCGCGATCGAGCCGATGTTGCCGTCGCGGCTGCTGCTCGGCGCATTTCTCGTGGCCAGCGCCGAGCACTCCGGCTGAACCTGCCCGCAGGTCGATACATCAGTCGGCAGGCAGCGAGCGCACGTCGACCTGGCGCGCAAGCCGCTCGGCGTCTTCCGGGAACGCCAGCCGCGTGCCCGGTGCGAGCAGGGCCGCAGTGCCGCCGGCAACGCCGTGGGCGAGCGCCTGCTCGAGCGAACCACCGGAGTGGAGACGCCACAGCATCGCGGCGACGAAGCTGTCGCCCGCGCCCACCGTGCTGGCGATCTGAACCTGCAGCGCGGACGCGCGCAGGTACCGGTCGCGCGTGGCGAGCAGCGCACCGCGATGACCGAGGGTCAGCGCGACGAGCTGCGCCCCGCCGGTGCGCACCAGGGCCTGCGCGGCGCGACCCCAGTCGTCTTCCGACTCCAGCGCCTCGCCGGTGAGTTCGCGCAGCTCGCGCAGGTTGGGCTTGACCAGGTAGACCCCCTCGTGGAGCGCCGCCGCCAGCGGTGCGCCGGAGGTGTCGAGCACCATGCGCGCGCCGCGCTGGCGTGCCGCGCGGGCCAGGCGCGCGAAGAAGTCCTCGGGAGCCCCCTCGGGCAGGCTTCCGCTGCCGACCACATAGGCCAGCGGACCGGCGTGCCGGTCGACGAGGTCGATGCAGGCCTGCCACTCGCCGGGTTCGAGTCGCGGCCCGGGCAGCACGAAGCGGTACTCGCGCCCGCTCGCGCGTTCGAGCACGGTGAAACTCTCGCGCGTCTCCCCGGCGATCTCGAGCGCGATGCTGGGAACCCCTTCCCGTTCGAGCAGATCGCGCAGCAGCCGCCCGAGGATCGGTCCACCGGGATAGACCGCAGTGCAGCGGGCGCCGAAGCGCGTGAGCACGCGCGCCACGTTGATGCCGCCGCCTCCGGGGTCGCGCCGCACGTCGGCGCAGCGCAGCTTGTGCTCGGAAGTGACGGTCTGCGTCGATGCGGAGACGTCGATTGCCGGATTCGGCGTCACGGTCAGGATGGCGCCGCTCATTGCGGCATGGCGGCCGCGCCTGCGCGCCGCGCCTCGTCGTTATCGGATCGGATCGGAACCAACTGACCTCCCGGGTCGGCGACAGTTCGCAGGAGATGCACGTACTGAATGCTGCCCGGCCCCGAACGCTCGGGGTCGATCCTGATCAAGGTCGCAGTTCGCCCCGGCTCCGGACGGAGCCGAGCGGGGTTCGGGCTGCGCCCGTTCGTTCGCCCCCTCTCGATCGAGCGCGCAGATGCGAACCGCAGCCGGCAGGCAGCGGGTCTCCGGGTTTCGCATCGAGTGCCGGAGGGGTCCGACGTCACACCAGCAGCCCAAGGATATCAGATTTCACATCAAATATCGTACGTAACATACTGATATGTCAGTTGTTATCGTTATGCCACTCATCGGAGCAGCCACCCTGCCGACGAATCGGTGCCTCCACGTCTCGGGCGTTTTCGCCGGCGGCACTGCGCGAAATCGATCGACGGCGGATGGGACCGGAGCGGAAGCCATTTCCTCGTCGCGGCCAACGCCATCGACATGACGTAGAGCGCCAGCCACGCCCGTCAGGTCTGCGCGTACTCGAAGGCCAGCGCGAAGATCGAACGCTGCTTCGATGTCGCCCGCAACGGCAAGGCGGTGCACTTCGAGTTCAACCGGGCCGGTACCCAGGTGTGGGTGTCCGACTGGGCGACCGACGGGGCGGTGATCGTGCTCGACGGCAACACGCTGGACGAAGTGGCGCGCATCGGCGACCTGATCTCGCCGACCGGCAAGTTCAACGTCTGCAACACCGCGCACGAGGTGTACTGACGGAACACCCGGCGGCGCCGCGATGCGTGCGCGCCGCCGGGGCCCGGTAAGATGCCGCGTCGACGACACTCCGCGAATCGACGCCAGCATCGGACTGCCAGACAAGTGCCTGAACCACAGGGACCGAACGACCCGGACTCCGGAGCGCAGCGCGCCTGCCGCGACGCCGACCTCGCCGCCCACACGCCGATGATGGCGCAATACCTGCGCCTGAAGGCGGAGCACCCCGACCGGCTGATGTTCTACCGGATGGGCGACTTCTACGAACTGTTCTATGGCGACGCCGAGCGCGCTGCGCGCCTGCTCGGGATCACGCTCACGAAACGCGGCGTCTCGGCCGGCGAGCCGATCCCGATGGCGGGCGTGCCGGTGCACTCGGTCGAGCAGTACCTGGCGCGGCTGATCCGGCTCGGCGAGTCGGTCGCCGTGTGCGAGCAGATCGGCGATCCGGCCGCTTCGAAGGGGCCGGTCGAGCGCAAGGTGGTGCGCATCGTCACGCCGGGCACCCTGACCGACTCGCAACTGCTGCCCGATCGCGACGACCGGATCCTGCTGGCAATGCTGCCGCCGACGCGAGGCGCGCCGCCGGCAGGCTCGCTCGGCCTGGCCTGGATGGTCGTGGCCAGCGGCGAATGCTGGCTGGCCGAGTTGCCGGCCGACGCCTTCGTGCGCGAACTCGACCGGCTGCGCCCGGCCGAGATCGTGTTGCCCGAGGGCGCCGCGCTGCCGCCGGCGCTGGGCAGCGCACTGGCCGGCGCCGCGCTGGCGCACGCGCCGGCCTGGCACTTCGATCCGGGCCGCTCGCAGCGGCGCCTCTGCGAACTGCTCGGCACGCGCGACCTCGCCGGTTTCGGCGCGCAGGGCATGCGGACCGCAATTGCGGCCGCGGGCGCGCTGCTCGACTACGTCGAGCGCACACAGGGACAGGTGCCGTCGCATCTGCAGGCGCTGCGCGTCTTCACCGGCGACGAGTTCGTGATTCTCGATGCCGCCGCGCGCCGCAACCTCGAGATCGTCGAGAGCCTGCGCGGCGACGACGGCGCGTCGCTGCTGCGGCTGCTCGACCGCTGCGCGACCAGCGCCGGCGGGCGCCTGATGCGTCGCTGGCTGCTCGAGCCGCTGCGCTCGCAGCAGGCGGCCGCGCGCCGCCACGCCTGCGTGCAGGCGCTGCTCGGCCCGGCCGGCGCGCCCGGTCCGGACGACCGGCCCGCAGTGGCGCTCGCACCCGACGAACCCGCGCGCGGCACGCCGCTTCACGAACCGGTGCTCGCCGACCTGCGCGGGCTGCCCGACTTCGAGCGCATCGCCGCACGCATCGCGCTGCGCTCGGTGCGCCCGCGCGAGCTCGCCGCGTTGCGCGAGGCCGAACCGGCGCTGCGCCGGCTGGCTGCGCGGCTCGGCGCGCTCGACGCGGACCTGTTCGGCGAACTGCGCGACGCGCTGCAGGTGCCCGACGCTGCGCTCGCGCCGATCGCGGCGGCGCTCGCCGACGCACCGGCCGCGCAGGCGCGCGACGGCGGCGTGATCCGCGACGGCCACGACGCCGCGCTGGACGAATTGCGTCGAATCGACCGCGACTGCGACAGCCTGCTCGCCGCGATGGAGGCGCGCGAGCGCGAGCGCACCGGCATCGCCAACCTGCGCGTCGGCTACACCGGGGTACACGGCTTCTACATCGAGGTCACGCGCGGGCAGGCCGATCGCGTGCCCGACGACTACCGCCGCCGGCAGACGCTGAAGAACGCCGAGCGCTACATCACGCCCGAATTGAAGGCCTTCGAGGACAAGGCGCTGTCGGCGCGCGAGCGGGCGCTGGCACTCGAGCGCGAACTCTACGACGCGCTGCTCGAAGCGCTGGCGCCGTCGGTTGCCGCCTGGCAGCGCGCCGGGCGTGCCGCCGCGCAGCTCGACGTTCTGGCGGCATTCGCCGAGCGCGCGCACACGCTGCGCTGGGTGCGCCCGCGCTTTGCGGCACTGCCCGGCATCGAGATCCGCGCCGGCCGCCACCCGGTGGTCGAAGCCGGCGTCGAGCAATACACGCCGAACGACTGCGTGATGCGCGAGAGCCGGCGCATGCTGCTGCTCACCGGACCGAACATGGGCGGCAAGTCGACCTACATGCGTTCGGTGGCGCTGATCGCACTGCTCGCCTGCTGCGGCAGCTTCGTGCCGGCCGACGCCTGCGAGATCGGGCCGATCGACCGGATCTTCACGCGCGTCGGAGCTTCCGACGACCTCGCCGGCGGGCGCTCGACCTTCATGGTCGAGATGACCGAAGCCGCGGCCATCCTGCACGCGGCCACCGAGCGCTCACTGGTGCTGATGGACGAGATCGGCCGCGGCACCTCCACCTTCGACGGACTCGCGCTGGCGCACGCGATCGCGGCACGCCTGCTGTCGCACAACCGCTCGCTGACGCTCTTCGCGACGCACTACTTCGAACTGACGCAACTCGCGGCCACGCATCCGCAGGCGGTGAACCTGCACCTGGCCGCCGCCGAGCACCGCGGCGGCATCGTGTTCCTGCACGAAGTGCGCGACGGTCCGGCGAGCCGCAGCTACGGGCTGCAGGTGGCGCGGCTGGCCGGACTGCCGCCCGCGGTGATCCGCGCGGCCAGCCAGCTGCTGAACGAGCTCGAGACTCGCGCCCGCTCCCGTGACGACCAGCTCGATCTGTTCGCGATGCGGCAAGAGGCGGCCGACCTCGCGGGACCCGGCGCGGATGGCGCCGATGCCGGACTCGCACTGCACCTGCTCGAGCGGCTGCGCCGGATCGACCCCGATGCGCTGAGCGCGCGCGACGCGCTCGAGCTGCTGTACGAACTGCGCACGCAAGCCGGCGAGCCGCCCTCCGCGAGCTGAGCGACTTGCCGGCGGCCGCTCCTCAGGCGCCCGATCGCACTGCCGGCATCGACGCCGTCGTGCCGCCGGCGAGCGCCGCCAGCATGGCCGCCAGCAGCGCGGCGAGCGCATTGTGCAGCGTGGCTGTCGTCAACGCTTGCACGCCCAGTGCGGTGCCCGCGCCCAGCAGGATCTGGGCCAGCGCCAGCGTCGCCAGCAATGCGGCAAACGCGGGGCGCGCGGCGCGCAGCCCGAGCGCGAGCAGCGCGACCAGCGCGGCGAACGCCAGTCCGGCCAGGCGATGCCCGAGGTGCATGCCGCGCGCCGCTGCAGCGTCGACCGCCACCGTCGCGCGAAGCGGATTCATCGCGGCCGCATCGAAACGCGCACCGGTGCAAAGCGGCGTGCCGCAGGCATCGATCGCGTGGCGCGCGCCGATCATCGTGCCGCCCCAGGCGAGCAGGCCGAGCAGCGCGAGCGCGAGCAACGCGATGCGCGCCTGGCCGGACGTTCGCGACGCGGCCCCCGCGCGGCGGCCGCCGCGCGCCGCTGCAACCCAGGCGAGTGCTGCCGCCAGCAGCAGCCCGCCAGCCACGTTGCCCAGCGTGACGAGCGGCAGGTCGTGCGGCGTATAGCGCCCCAGCCACGCGAGGAACACCGTGTCGACCAGCGCCACCGAGGCGGCCACGCGCCCCGGGGCTCCCATCGACGACCAGCCGAACACCACGACGAGCAGCACCAGCACCCCGACCAGCGTCGCGCTCACCCGATGCAGCGAGCGCGCGAGGCGCACTCCCGGCAAGCCCTCCGCGGTCGGCGCAGCGGCACGCGTCGCCTCCGGGGTGCCGGCCACCGCGCCGCCCGCGGCATCGGCGCCCGCAGAACCTGCCGCGCTCGCTGCAGCGGCCCCCGCCGCGTGATGGCAGTCCGGCCAGCCTTCGCAGCCTACGCCGTTGCGCGCATGGCGGATGAAGGCGCTCGACGCGGTGATGCACACCGTGAGCAGGCAGGCGAGCACCGCGAGAATGCGGATCATCGGGCCCGCCGGGCGGCGATCACGCTGTCGAGCACGACCCAGACGAACAGGATGCCGCCGACGATCGCCAGCAGTCCGCCGAAGCCCATCAGGCCCATGCCGAACACCTCCTGGGTGGTGCGCAGCGTCTGCTCGGCGCCCGCCACCTTGCGCTGCACCCCGTAGCCGCCGGACCACATGAGTCCGAGAATGTGCAGCAACTGCCCGCCGCCGTACAGCCACGGTTGCCAGTTCGCGATGCGACCGGTGGCTTCGCGAAACCCCAGCCGCGGCAGCAACGCGTAGGCCAGGCCCATCAGCGCCAGCGTCACGCCGACGATCGAGCCGTGGTAATGCGCGGGCACCCGGACGTCGGATCCCTGAATGAGAAAGCCGATCACGCCGCCCGCCGAGAACAGCAGCAGCGACGTGATCAACGACGCGCGCAACGGCCGCGTCGCCGGCGTCGAGGCGACGCGCCGCACCAGCGCCACCGCCAGCGCCAGCACCATCGGCAGGATCGCCAGCCCTCCGCCGAAGCGCATCAGCCAGGTCATCATCTTGCGATACTCGACCGACGGCACGGTCCAGTTCAGGTAGATGAGCGGCGCGAAGAACACCGAGACGAGCCCGATCGCGTAGATCAGCACCACCACGCGCGGACTGAGCGGCAGCGGCGAGCCGGTGAGCGTGGCGAGCCAGGCCCAGGCGACCAGCATCAGCAGCGTCCAGGTGAACTGGATCACGTGACCCGGGCCCCAGAACAGCAGCTCGTAATAAGTGGCCGCATCGAGCTCGCGCGGCACCTCGACGATCGACCACACCATCGCCATCAGCGCCACCGCGCTCGACACCGCGGCAGCCTTCAGTCCGAAGCGCAGCGCGTCGGATCCGTCGAGCTGCAGGCTCATGCGCGCCGGCGCGGCGAACGAGCGCAGCGTGAGCAGCAGGAAGCCGGCACCGAGCACGACCAGGCCGTAGAGGAACGCGTCGTTCTCGAGCACCGGCACGTAGTTCGACATCACCGGAGCGGCCGCACCGGTGAACGGCGCCAGCGCCATGAACGCGGTGCCCAGCGCGGCAGCGAAGAGCGCGACCCAGCCCAGCCAGAGCAGCCGCGGCGAGGTGTCGATCGTCCAGAGCATGCCGGCCATCGAGACGAACCAGACGAGCACCGAGAGGTCGACGTGCACCACCAGCGCGACGCGGAAGAAGTCGCCGGCGGGCACCAGGCTCGCGAAGAACGGCGTGCGCGCGAGCACCAGCAGGATCGAGAACACGCCCGCGCCGATCAGCGCCGCGACGCCCAGCAGCAGCCAGCCGGCCGCGATCGCGCGCTGCTCGGTGGCGGGCACGGCGATGTCGAAGCGGTCGTCGCGCGGTCTCGACGGCGCGCGGGCGAACCCGCGCGGAAAGCCGGCGGGCTGCGCGCTTCTCATCGGATCACCACGCCGCCCTGGTCGGGGATGAAGTCGATCAGCACGACCTGGCCGGGCACGACCTTCATCTGCCGCTCGCCCTCGTGATTGAAGCCCTTGACCCGGATGTCGTCGTTGAACTGCACGCGCAGCACGTGATCGCCGGCCGGGATCGGCAGCCGGTGATAGCCGCTCGCCGCGCCGTCGCGGCGCAGGCCCGCCGGCTGGAAGGTCTCGTCGTACAGCACCTTGCCGTCGAGCTCGACGCGCACGTGCACCGGCGAGCGTTCGCGCGGGCATTCCATCTGCGCGCGCAGTTGCGGCGGCAGCTTGGCGAGTTCCTCGGCGCTGCGCGGGCGGCAGTCGGTGGTGAGCTGCCCCGGGTGCCGGAACGACAGGCGCAGCAGCGCCTCCCCGGGCGCCAGGTGCTGGTAGGCGGGCGCGGTCGAGAAGTAGCCGACGAACGCCGCGAACAGCAGGTAGAGGATCGCCTGACCGCCGTAGCGCAGCACCGTGTTAGCCATGTCCGTTGCCTCCGAAAATATGCCGGCGCACCCCGCCGGCCGTCGATCCTGCACCGGTCGCGGCCAGCCGCGACCTGAACGATTCGATCTGCGCCTCGAGCGCCGCGCGATCCTCGCGGCGCGCGTGAATCACCGCGAGTCGCGTGCGATCGACGCCGCGACGCAGGCGCGGCTCGCGTCGACCTGCGAGCCGCTCGAGCGTCCATCGTACCCCGAAGCGGTACTCGCAATCCCCTTGCCCGCAGGTGGCGACTGCCACGCCGGCTGCGCCCGCCCGCAGCCCGTATTCGACGAACGACGGCGGCAGCATCCCCGCGCAGGGCAGCCCGAAGACCACGAGTTCCGGTCGCACCGCGGGCATCGCGCCGTGCCGGCACGCGAACACGAGGGTTGCGCCCGCCGCCCCGGGTTGCCGGAACGCCGCGTCGATCTCGTCGCGCAGCACGCCCACCGTGAGGTCCGGCAGGTCGATGCCGCTCACCAGTCTCGCGCCCGGCCGGAACGGCACCGACGACGGGCACGAGCCGGCGCAGATTCCGCACGACGCGCAGCGATCGGCATCGACCACCGCGATCTCGCCCTCGCCGCCGGGGTGCGGAGCCATCGCGATCGCCGCGAACGGGCAATCGGCGAAGCAGCGACGGCAGCCGTTGCAGTACTGCGGAACCACCTCGGCCGGTGCCGGCCGCGCCGGCGCCCCGAGCCACGGCGCCACCGTCAGCAGCAGCGTGAGGCCCATGCTCACCGCCCAGACCAGTTCGGGCGAGGTGGCGTAGATCGCCGTCAGCGGCGCCAGGTAGAACCAGTCGATCGGCAGCGAAGCCGGCAGCCGCACCAGGTTGGCCGGCGGGCCCGAGAGCGCCGGTTCGGTCAGCGACAGCGCGAGCATCGCGCCCAGGCTCCAGAGCACCACCGCGCGGCTCGCACCGGTCTGCGGGCGGGTGAGCCGCTGCACGTGCGCCCACATCGCGAGCAGCAGCACCAGCGGCAGGCCGATGTG
Source organism: Burkholderiales bacterium (assembly GCA_003577305.1). Classification (GTDB taxonomy): domain Bacteria; phylum Pseudomonadota; class Gammaproteobacteria; order Burkholderiales; family Burkholderiaceae_E; genus Zeimonas. The sequence continues at coordinate 122,672 of QEVL01000014.1, read as the reverse complement.
CAGGAACACCACCAGCGAGAAGAACCGGTCGGAGACCGCCCCTTCGAAAATGAAGTTGCGCACCAGCGCAGGACCGAAGCCGGGCAGCGCGCCGAACCATTCGGCGGTGGCGGTCGCGACGAAGAGCGCGATCGTGTCCCAGACCATCCAGTAGCCGATCACGCCGGCGGCCAGCGCGAGCCAGAGCGTGGGCACGCCGCTCACCCACGAGTACCAGCGAAAGCCGCGAAAGCGCCCGAGCATCAGTTCGCGCACGAGGTGCAGCACGATCACCGCAACGAACGCGTCGGAAGCGTAGCGGTGCAGGCTGTGCATCACGCCGCCGGCCCACCACTGCCCGCGCGTGAGCGCCTCGACCGACGCGTACGCACCCTCGACGCTGGTGTCGTAGAAGATGTAGAGGTAGCCGCCGGTGATCGCGATCAGCCAGAAGAGGTAGAAGCCGAGCCCGCCCAGCTGGCGCAGCGGGTTGTCCTCGACGCCGCAGGCGCGATCGAGCGCGTGCTCCAGGGCACGCCAGGCGCGCGCGGCGGCGCCATCGGGCAACGGCGGCACGTCGCCGGAACTCGTGGACAGGAACAGCGGCATGCTCTGGCACAGCCCGCGAAAGACACCGATCGCGCTCAGGCGCGCCTGGCCCGCCGCAGCTCCCGGATCGTGAACCAGGCGATCGCGCCCAGCGTGGTCAGGCCGGCGAAGATCTCGAAGAACAGCGAGTAGTTGACCCGATAGACACCGGTTTGCGGATCGTACACCGTGCAGTACAGGATCACTTTGTCCCAGACGCTCTCCATGGTGATCTCGCGCGAGGCCTGCCCGGAGAGCAGTTGCTTCAGCGGCTGCACCAGCATCGGCAGGTCGAAGTTCTCGCCGTACACCTGCCGGTAGATCACGCCGTCGGCGTCGACGATCGTGACCTGCGTGACGTGGTCGAAGCCCTTCGGCGTCGCCTCGTAGACGAATCCGAGATTCGCGGTGAGCGCATCGACCTGCGTCGGGTCGGGGCTCAGGAAATGCCAGCCGGGCTCGACGATGCGGTTCTGCCGCTTGAACGCCGCCATCGCCGCGGGGCTGTCGAACGGCTGGTTGAAACCGATCGAGACGACGGTGAACCGATCGTCGCCCAGCGCGCGGCGTGCCTCGCGCACCGCTTCGGCCAGGAACTGCGTGGCCACCGGGCACGCCTGGAAGCAGCCGGTGTAGACGAGGCTGATCAGCAGCGGACGCCCCTGGAAGTCGCTGAAGCGCACTTCCTTGCCGTTGCTGTCGCGCATCCGGATGTCGGCGAGCGGGCGACCGATCGCGGCCTGGCTGGTCGCGACGATCTGGCGATAGTCGGGGGTACGCTCCGGACTCGCGGACTCGCCCCCTTCTGCCCGGACCGTGCCGCTGCAGGCGAGCGCGCCCACGATCGACAGCGCGCCCAGCAGCCTTGCAACGAACCGGCAACGCGTGCCCGGCCCCGCCACTGCCTCAGGCACCGAGCGACGCCCTCATCCACCCGTCGGCGATGGTTCCGAGGAGCAGCAACGAGAGCTGGATCAGCGAGGCGTGGAAACTCGCCATCGCGTTGGCGCGATTCGGCGCGAGCGCGAGCGCCCATGCGCGCCGGATCAGCAGCGCGCCGCCCAGCGCGGCGCAGGCCAGGTAGAGCCACCCGGGGCCGAGCAACGCCAGCGCCAGCGAGCAACCGACCATCAGGATCGCGTGCCAGAAGATCGCCCAGGCGGCAAAGCGGTCGCCCTTGACCACCGGCAGCATCGGCACGCCCACGCCGGCGTAGTCGTCGCGAAACGCGATCGACAGGCTCCAGAAGTGCGGCGGCGTCCAGAGAAAGAGCACCAGCGCGAGCCCCAGCGCTTCGGGCGAGAGCTGCGGCGAGACCGCGGCGGCGCCGGCCAGCACCGCGAAGCTTCCGGCCAGTCCGCCGATCACGATGTTCCAGGCGCTGCGTCGCTTCAGCCACACGGTGTAGACGATCGCGTAGAAGAAGGCGCCGAGGAAAGTGTAGAGCGCGGCGCTCGCGTTGGTGGCGAGCCAGGCCGCCGCCACCGCGATGCCGATCAGCGTGGCGATCAGTGCGAGCCAGCCGCCGTGGTGGCGTATGCGCCCGCTCACGAAGGGGCGCCGGCTGGTGCGCGCCATGCGCGCGTCGAGGTCGACCTCGTAGAACTGGTTGAAGGCGCCCGCAGCCGCCGACGACAGCAGCACCGCGAGCGTGAGGACCACCGCCTGCCAGGGCGCGAGCGCGCTGCCCGGCGAGATCATCAGCCCGGCGACCGCGGTGAGCGCGATCGCCACGCCGATGCGCAACTTGAACAGGTTCAGCAGGACCTTCATGACTCGCCTGCGTCATGGCCGGGCCGCGTGCGGCCCGGCCATGCTCGTTCGTCGCTCAGGCGCACGGCCCGGCGCTCAGCTCAGGCCCCAGACGGTGGACAGGTACTTCCAGTTGACGAAGTAGTACAGCACGAAGGCCACCAGGAAGACCATCGCCAGCACGAAGGTGCCCGGCACGCCGAAACCGCCGCCGTGGCCACCGTGCCCGGTGAGCGCCGCCTGCACCGGCAGCCGCAGCGGGCTGACCTTGGTGGACCAGGCGCCCGCGTCGAGCTTCTTGCCGAACAGGATCGTGCCGACCGTGATCACGATGTACATCGCGCCGCCCACCACCGCGATGACCCCGGCCACGCCGAAGATCGCGATCATCAGCAGTGCGGTGCCCGGGTACTCGTAGGGCAGCGCGGCGCCGGCGAACGTGATGTCCCAGTGGCGGCGCGGCACGCCCAGGGTTCCGGCGCCCATCATCGCCAGCGTGAACACGCCCATGCCCAGGCCGAAGATGTACGGCTGGGCCTTCGCCCATCCGGGGAGGATCATCTCGCGGTTGAACAGCGTGGGCAGCAGGAAGTAGGTGAGCGACATGAACGCCAGCGTGGTGCCGAGCACCACCGTGGCGTGGAAGTGCCCCGGCACGTAGATCGTGTTGTGGATGATCATGTTCAGCTGCTCGGTGCCCATCATCACGCCCGAGATGCCGCCGAGGAAGCCGAAGCCCACCAGCGACATGAACATCCCCGAGAACACCGGGTTGCCCCACGGCGCCTTGCGCAGCCACTCGAACAGGCCCTTCGTGTAGCCCTTCTCGCGCTGGGCCGCCTCGATCGCGCCCGGCACGGTGAGGCCGTGCAGCATCGAGGCGAGCACCGCCAGGTACATCGCGTAGCTGGTGTTGAAGATCTTCCACTCGGTGCCCACCGCCGGGTCGGCCAGGATGTGGTGCGCCGACGCCAGCTGCAGGAAGAGGATGTACAGCAGGAACGCGGAGCGGCTGACGCGCTCGGACATCGGCTTGGCGCCGAAGACGATCGCGGCGATCGCGTACCAGACCGCGATGTGCGCCGACACGTTGATCTGCTGCGAGGAGTGGCCGAACGCCCACCAGATCACCCGGTACATCGCCGGGTCGATGTGCTTGATGTAGCCCACCGACCACAGGAACGTGGGAATGAGGATGATCGCGCCCGAGGCGATCGTGAAGATCGCGATGATGCAGGCCGTGAGCGCCCCGAACGTGACCAGCGGCACCGAACCCTCGTAGGTCTTCTCGGCCTTGGCCACCACCAGCGTGCCCAGGAAGATGAAGCAGCCGATCAGCGCCCCGACCGCGAACAGGATCAGCCCGAGGTAGAACGCCGGGTGCGCGGGCATCGGCACGTACGAGGTCATCATCACCGTCGCGTTGCCGCTGAAGATCGCCACGTTGAAGGTGATCGCGCCGATCACCATCAGCGCCCAGGCGAGCCAGGCGATCCTGGGCGTGGCGAGCCGGCATCGCAGCAGCGTCGACGAGCAGAAGTAGAGGACCGCGATCTCGAAGAAGATGATCCAGACCACCAGCATGTCGAGGCCGTGGGCCGTGAGCTGCAGGTAGAAGTTGTCGGCGTCGATCAGGTGGATCGCCTGCCAGCGCGTGAGCACGATCAGCAGCGCGAGGATGCCCCCGACGAGCAGCGCGACGACAGCCGCGACCGCGTTGAGCTTGATCAGCGACTCGGCCGACTTGTGGAACTGCAGCCCCGTGCGGGGGCAGACACGGTACTGCGCTTGAGCGGTTGCCATGCTTCCCCCCATCACTTGACGTAGAGCCGCGAGACCATCTTGTGATGGCCGATGCCGCAGAATTCGTTACAGACGATCGCGTACTGGCCCGAGCGGTTCGGCGTGATCGTCACGACGTGCTGGTAACCGGGCAGCACCTGGATGTTGATGTTCTCGGGCTGCAACGAGAAGCCGTGCTGGTAGTCCATCGCGGTGAGGTTCAGGCGGTAGGTCTCGCCCTTCTTCAGCTCGAGAATCGGCCACCAGTCCCAGAGCCGGGCGATCAGGTAGACGTCGCTGCCGGCCGGCGGCGCGACCACCGGCACCTTGTTCTCGCCCTCTTCGCGCACGGTGTATTTGTCCACCATGTCCTGGGTGGCCTTGGCGAAGAGCTCGGGCTTGACCTTGTAGGTTTCGGGCGAGAGGTTCTGCTTACCGAACACGTGCCAGTACGGCATCATGAAGAACATGATCATGCACCAGACGAAGGCGATCACGACCCAGATGATCTCGATCCTGTCGACCGGTTGCTTCCACCAGATGCGATGCTGCGGGGGCAGTATGGCGCTCACGTTTTTCTCCAGGTTGCTCGCGAACGTTCACTTGGCCAGCGGCGTGACCGGCACTCCCGCGATCTCCATCACTCCCCAGAGGATGTAGAAGACGGTCGGAATCGTAATGCCCAGGAACAGCAGCAGGAAGGGGTTGTCGAGGATCTGCTGCATCACGGGGATGCGCTCTTCTTCCTGGTTTTCGGCCTGTGGTCGACCTTGCTCAGCCATGACGGCCCCCTTCACTGTCGAAATGATTGGTAACGGAATCGGCAACGCCAGCCATCATGGTTGGCCGCGGCGTGCTGCCGCCTTGACGCGCATCAAAAGTAACCCGGTTGCAGCGCTGCGGCAATCCTCCTTCCGGGATCGCACCCCGGAAGTGTCGCTTCCGTATCGCCATCCGCTTGCAATGGCAGGGCGTTACCGCTAGTTTCCGCATGTTTTTCGGCCCGCGCGCGGCCCGTGCCGCTTCCGGCCGGCGCCGTGCCGGGCCGGGCCGGGCGCCCGGCCTCACGGAGAGAGAAGTTGCTCAAGACAGTCCAGGGCTTCCTGCAGTGGTTCTTCCTGAGAATGGAGTCCGTCGGCAACCGGGTGTTCGGCGACCGGCTCAACCCGATGTACTACCTCGGCGCGACCAGTTACTGGATGTTCTGGATCGTCGTCGCCAGCGGCCTGTACGTGTACGTCTTCTACGAGACCGGCGTCGACAAGACCTACGCGTCGATGGAGTCGATCACCCACGGCCAGTGGTTTGCCGGCGGCATCATGCGCAGCGTGCACCGCTACGCGTCCGACGCGATGGTGCTCACGATGCTGCTGCACATGGTGCGCCACTTCGCCTTCGACCGCTATCGCAGCTTCCGCGCCTTCTCCTGGGTCACCGGAGTGATCGTCCTCTGGCTGGTCTACGCGTCGGGCGTCAACGGCTTCATGCTGCCCTGGGACACGCTCGCGCAGTTCGTGGTGATCGGCACCACCGAGTGGCTCGACTCGCTGCCGGTGTTCAACGGCATCCTGACGCGCAACTTCATCACCCCCGAGGCGATCACCGACCGGCTGTTCTCGCTGCTGTCGTTCCTGCACATCGGCATTCCGCTGGTGGTGATGCTCGCGCTGTGGGTGCACACGCAGCGGGTGCCGCGCGCCGCGCAGATGCCGCCGCGCCGCATTGCCTACGGCCTGCTGGCGATGCTGCTGGTGCTGTCGCTGGCCAAGCCGGTGGTGAGCCAGGCGCCGGCCGACTTCCACACCGCGCCGACGACGCTCGATTTCGACTGGTTCTATCTCACCGTGTTCCCGCTGATCTACGCCTGGGATCCGCTCGAGCTGTGGATCGCCTGTGCCGGCGTCACCGTGCTGCTGCTGGCGATGCCGTGGCTGCCGCCGGCACGCGCCGGCAAGGGCCAGACCTATCATCTCACCGCGCACCCCGGCCGGCAGGTGGCTCCGGTGCGCCCCGGCGAGACCCTGCTCGACGCGGGGCTGCGTGCCAGCATCGCATTGCCCTACGAATGCCGCTCGGGCGGCTGCGGGATCTGCAAGGCCACGATGATCGGTGGCGAGATCGAAATGTCGGGCTACCAGCCCAGCGCACTGTCCGAGGAGGAGCGCCGCGCGGGCCGCATCCTGCTTTGCTGTGCGCGTGCGCTCTCCGACGTCGAGTTCGAGTACGAGGAGAACGCGGCCGCGCGCGGCACCCGCATGGACACCTACGAAGCCCGCGTCGAGCGGCTCGAGCGGCTCGCCCACGACGTGATGCTGGTCGGACTGCGCCTGCCCGAGGGGCGCAGGATCGACTTCGAGGCCGGCCAGTACCTGAACGTGGTGCTCGAAGACGGCGCACGGCGCAGTTACTCGTTCACCACGCCTTCGGGATCCACCGACCTGGTGGAATTGCACGTGCGGCTGATGCCGGGCGGGCGCTTCACCACCCGCGTGTTCGAGTCGATGAAAGTGGGCGACCGGCTCACCTTCGAGGGGCCGGTGGGATCGTTCGTGCTGCACGAACCGAGCGACAAGCCGCTGATCTTCGTGGCCGGCGCCACCGGCTTCGCGCCGGTCAAGAGCCTGCTCGAACAGGCCTTCCGCATGGGCATCGAGCGGCCGCTGTACCTCTACTGGGGGGTGCGCCGGCGCCGCGACCTGTACCTGACCGAGCTGCCGCAGCAATGGGCGCGCGAGCACCCGAACTTCCACTTCGTGCCGGTGCTCTCCGACGCGGCGCCCGAAGACGAGTGGGCCGGCCGCACCGGACTGGTTCACGAGGCAATTCTCGCCGACTTCCCCGACCTGTCGGGCTTCTCGGTCTATGCCTGCGGCTCGGTGCGCATGGTCGAGGCGGCTCGCCCCGCCTTCGTCGCGCAGGGCCTGCACGAAGACGCCTGCTACTCCGACGCCTTCACGCCCGCCGGCGGCGCCGCCCCGAAGCAATAGGTCCGTCGCGCAATCGTTGCTGCGGCAATACACGCGCCGGCGGCGCTGCGCGCGTACGCCGGGTGGTCTGTCACGAGTTTGCTAGAATTCAGCCTTCGCACGGCAGTTCCGTGAGGGTTAACCCCTAGAAATCCAACCCGGGCCACGCCCCCGAAGGCGATGGCGGGACGCCGAGCGACGAAGCTGAACCCTCTCCGTGCTTTCCTCCCAGGAACGAACCTCATCATGAAGAAATCGCTGCTCCTCGCCTCGATCGTCGTCGTCACGCTGGCCGCCTGCGGCAAGAAGGAAGAAGCGCCCGCTCCGGCGCCCGCTCCGGCGCCGGCCACCACCGCTCCGGCTCCTGCCGAGGCTGCCAAGGAAGCCGCGGGCCAGGCGGTCGACGCCGCCAAGGAAGCCGCCGAGAAGACCGGCGAAGCGGTGAAGGAAGGCGCTGCCGCCGCGGTCGAGGCCACCAAGGACGCCGCCAGCGCCACGGCCGACGCCGCCAAGGAAGCTGCCGACAAGGCAGTCGAGGCTGCCAGGGACGCCGCCGAGGCCGCGAAGAAGTAAGCGCGCGGTCGGCGTCTCTTTGCACGTGCGGCCGGCGCGATCCGGCCGCGGGAGGCCGGGCCAGCGTGCCCGGCCTGCCCCGAACCGGTCTTCACGACCCTTGCGGCCGGTTTTTCTTTCTTTCAGGGCTCAGACCGCGATCCAGTCGATGCCGCGATCCTGGTCGGCCACGCTGATCATCTCGTCGGCACCCGGTTCGAGCGCCGAGGCGAGCGCCTCGCGCGCCAGCTCGGGACGGTTGTTGTGGCGGCTCAGGTGCGCGGCCACCACGGTGCGCAGCCGCGAGCGATCGATCGACGCGAGGATGCGCGCCGCCTCGCGGTTGTCCAGATGCCCCCACGGCCCGGCGATGCGGCGCTTGAGCGCGGGCGGGTAGCGCGGATTGTCGGCGAGCAGCTGACCGTCGTGGTTGCATTCGAGCACCAGCGCGTCGAGGCGCGCGAGCGCACGCAACACGTGCGGCGTGCCCTGCCCGAGATCGGTCAGCACGCCCAGGCGGCGCCGCCCGTCGTCGATCACGTATTGCACCGGTTCGCGCGCGTCGTGCGGCACCGGCACCGGCTCGATGCGCAACCCCGCGCAGTCGAAGTGCGCATGCGAGTCGAACACGCGCAGCAGCGACTCCACCTCGCCGGCTGCCGCCACCATCGGAGCGGCCGCGCGCAGGGTGCCATGCGTGAGGTGCACCGCGATGCCGTGCGCACGCGCGAGCCGGAACACGCCGCCGATGTGGTCGGCGTGCTCGTGGGTGACGAGGATCGCATCGAGCCGCCCTGGCTCCACGCCTGCAGCGCGCAGCCGGCGCTCGGCCTCGCGCCGGCCGAAGCCGCAGTCGACCAGCACCCGCGTGACGCGGATGCCGTCGCTGCTTTCGATCAGCAGCGCATTGCCTTCGCTGCCGCTGCCCAGGCTCGCAATGCGCACCGCGCGATCAGCGCAGCTGTTCCTGCAGCAGCGCGAGGATGCGCCCGGCAGTGCGCTGGTCGACTTCGCCGACCGGCTTGCCGTCGGCGGCGAGCACGCTCACGCGGCTGCTGTCGGGACCGCTGGCCTCCACGCGAATGCGGAACTGCTGGCTCGCGTCGGGGCGCGCCCTGGACGATCCGAAAATGCGCGCGAAGAAGCCGGGCTTCTCGGCGACGCGTCCGCCCTCGACCTCCGGATCGATGTATCGGACGAAGTACAGGCCTTGCGCGCGATCGCGATCCTCGACGGTGAAGCCCCCGCGGTCGAGCCCCAGCCCGACGCGTCGCCAGGCGCGCTCGAAGCTTTCCTGCACCTCGAGTGCCTGGGTGGCGCCGCTGCCGGAGAGCCGCGCACGCTCGGTCGCGCCGACGGCCGCCGTGGCAGTGGGCGCGGTCTCCGACGGGGCCAGCTTCAGCATCAGCCTGCGCAGGAACTCGGCCTCGAGTTCCGGATCGCTCGGCCGCGGCTGCCAGGCGGTGTTCTCGCGCGCCGACGAGGTGTAGACCTCGATCATGCCGCGGTGGCTGATGAAGACTTCGGTCTTGCCGTTGTCCGCCTCGAGCCGCGTACGGAACTTGTCGCGTTCGCCGGTGGAATAGAGACTGTCGAACACGCGGCCGATCGTCGAACGGATGAAATCCTGGGGCAGCTTCGCGCGGTTCTCGGCCCAGTCGGTCTCCATGATGCCGGTTTCGGGCGAGGCCGACTTGATCACGAAACCTGCTTCCTGCCAGAAGTCGCGCAGCACCGACCACACGCGCTCGGGCGGCAGGTCGACCACCAGCCAGCGCTGCGAGCCGTCACGCTCGATGTGCGCGCCCTTCACGCCGGGCAGTACCCTCGCGGCCGCGGACGGCGCGGCGCTCCCGGCAGCGCGTGCGCTCTCGTAGCCCGAGGCGGTGCGCGCGCTGCGCTCGGGCACCGTGTAGCGGCTGTCGGTCGCCGGCCGCGTGAGGTCGGGCGGCACGTCGAGCGACGGCCCCTTGGTGGCCGACTTGTATTCGATGCGGCTCGCGTCGTCGATCTTCTCGCTGATCGCGCACGCACCCAGCGCGGCAGCGAGCGCCGGGATCGCGGCGGCGCGCACCGCGCGCGCGACAGCCGCAGGCAATTGCATGGTCAATTGAGCACTCCTGAGCGCTCGAGCGCAGCGCGCACGGTCTCCTGGCGTTCGGGCGACAACGGTGTGAGCGGCAGCCGGATTCCGGGGCCGATGCGGCCCATCCGGGCCAGTGCCCACTTGACCGGAATCGGGTTGGCCTCGCCGTACAGGTCGGTGTGCAGCGGCAGCAGCTGGCGGTTGATCGCCAGCGCCTGCGCCCAGTCGCCGGCCAGCGCGCACCGGCACATGCGGGCCATCGGGCCAGGCGCGAGGTTGGCGGTGACCGAGATCACGCCGTGCGCGCCCATCGCCATCAGGGCCAGCGCCGAGTCGTCGTTGCCGCTGTAGACCGCGAAGTCGGCCGGCGCCTGCGCGAGCAGCACCGAGCCGCGCGGAATGTCGCCGGTTGCGTCCTTCAGGCCCACGATGCCGGGCACCTGCGCCAGCCGCAGGACGGTCGCGTTGGAGAGGTCGGCCACCGTACGCCCCGGCACGTTGTAGAGCACGATCGGCAGATCGACCGCTTCGGCCACCGCGCGGAAGTGCCGGTACATGCCCTCCTGCGTCGGCTTGTTGTAGTACGGCACCACCTGCAGCGACGCCTGCGCACCGTGCCTGTGCGCGTGCTCGGTGAGCTCGATCGCCTCGCGCGTGGAGTTGCCGCCGGTGCCGGCGATGACCGGCACGCGCCCGGCGGCGTGCTCGACGGCGACGCGGATCAGCGTTGCGTGTTCTTCGACGTCGACGGTCGGTGACTCGCCGGTGGTGCCGACGGCCACGATCGCCGCGGTGCCTTCCTCGACGTGCCAGTCGATCAGCCGGCGGTAGCTCTCGAGATCGAGGCTGCCGTCTTCGTGCATCGGACTGACGATCGCGACAATGCTGCCCTTGATCATGGCTGGCCGCTTGCAAAAATGTGCATTCTATCCGAGCGCGCGCAGGGGCTCGGCGCCGGCGGCGCGGGTCGCACAGATGCGCTGCACGACCGCCGGTCGCGGCTGCGCGAGCAGCCCGTGCTCGTAGCCCAGTACCGCCAGCCCCGCGCTGCGGCAGCGCTGCAGCAGCTCGCCCGGCGCGAGCAGGAAGGCCGGATTCGACGGCTTGCCGTAGCGCTCGTTGCCCTGCGCGAAAGTCTCGTAGACGAGCAGGCCGCCGGGCGCGACCAGCGCGGCAAGCAGTGCGAAGCGCGCGCGAAACAGGTAGTTCACCACCACCACCGCATCGAAGCGCTCGTGCCCGAACGGCCAGTCGCCGCGCTCCAGGTCGGCCACGCGCGTGACGATGTCCTCGCCCAGGGCGGCCAGCCCCGCCGCTTCGCGGTCGATCGCAGTCGCGCGCAGGCCGAGGCGGCGCGCCTCGAGCGCATGCCGTCCCGATCCTGCCGCGAAGTCGAGCACGCTCGCGCCCGCCGGCAACGTCGCGAGCCAGCGTCGCACCCATGGCGACGGCCCCGCAGGCGCGGCAGGGTGCGGGATCGCTGGCAAGGTGGACATATTCCTCGGCTCCGGGCAGGGCGATCCGTTACATTACGCCGGATCACTTCCGGAGAGCGACGATCGAACCGCTGGCCGCCTCGCCGGGTTTCCGGCCGCCCGTGCGCAGTCTCGCCATCTGCGTGGCCGCGCTCGGACTCGCGACGCTGCTGGTGCTGCTTGCCTGGGTCGCGCCGTCGCTGCTGCCGCGGCAGGCCGCGTTCGCGGCGGCCGCGCTGCTGGCGATCGCCGCAGCGGGCGGCATCTACCTGATGCTGCGAAGCACGCAGCACGCGGCCGACGGCTCGGACGCACTGCTGCGCGAGCTCGGCGAACACCGCCGCGCGGCCGAGCAGCTGGCCGCGCTCGGCTCCTGGGTGCACGATCTGCGCCGCAACGCGCTGCAGTGGAGCGACGGGGCATTCCGCCTGTTCGGCATCGACCCGGCCGCCGGGGTGCCGTCGCCGGCCGCGTTCCTGTCGCGCATTCACCCGGATGACCGGACCCGCTGGCAGGAGGCGCACCGCCGCGCGCTGCGCGACGGCCGCGAGGCACGGGTCGAGTTCCGCTGGGCGCGTCCGGGTGGCGAGCTCGCCTGGATCCGCAGCGTCGCGCGCCCGGAACGCGACGCGCAGGGCCGCACGCTGCGCGTGGCCGGCATCGTGCAGGACATCACCGGCATGCGCGCGATGCAGCAGCAGCTCGCGGCCAGCGAAGCGAAGTTCCGCGACCTCACGCACCTGAGCTCCGACTGGGTCTGGGAGACCGACGCGCAGCACCGCGTCTCGTTCCTGTCGGACTCGCTCGACGCAGTGCTCGGTCCGTGGCGGCGCGCGCTGATCGGACGGCGGCGCTGGGAGATGCCCGAGGCCGACTTCCTGCGTCCCGACTGGGACACCCACCGCACGACCTGCGAGGCGCACACGCCGTTCGAGAACTTCGAGTTCGGGCAGATCGATCCGCAGGGCAACGTCCACCACCTGTCGCTGAGCGGCCATCCGGTGTTCGACGAGGCCGGCCGCTTCACGGGCTACCGCGGCACCGGCCGCGACATCACGCGCGAGAAGCAGCAGCGGATGCTGCTCGAAATCGAAGGCGACGTCGCCGGCATCATGCGCGAGCAGACCGAACCGGCGCGCGTGATCACGGCGATCATCATCACGCTGTGCGGCAAGCTGGGCTGGCTGGGCGGCGTGCACCTGGTGCGCACCGAGGGCGGGCTCGCCGCGCGCGAGCGCTGGGGCTACCCGGCGTTCACCCGCATGGTCTCCGACCTGCCCGCCGAATTCTCCCCCGGCGAAGACAGCGTCGAGGGCAGGTGCTGGCGCGAGGGACGCCACGCCTGGATCACCGACCTGCAGGCGCATCCGGCGTTCGCCACCCGCTATCGCATCGGCGCGCTGGGCGCCAAGGCTGCGTTCCTCGCGCCGATCGGCGACGAGCAGGGGCGCACGCTCGGTCTGCTGCTGTTCCTCGGCCCCGTCGCGTTCCGCGGCGAGGCGTTCCTCGGCCAGGCCGCCGAGACGCTGTCGCGCACGCTGTCGCTGTACCTGCAGCGCAAGACGGCCGAGCGGCGCCTGCTGCTCGCCTCGATGCACGATGCGCTCACCGGCCTGCCCAACCGCGCATTCCTGCTGCAGCAGCTCGAAGCGCGGCTGAACTCGGGCGAGCGCGCGGCGCTGCTCTACGTCGACCTCGACCGCTACAAGCTGATCAACGACACGCTGGGCCATGCTGCCGGCGACCAGGCGCTGATCGAGATCGCCCGCCGGCTGCGCGCGGCGCTGGGCGCCGACGACGTCGCCGGCCGCATGGGCGGCGACGAATTCGTCGTGCTGCTCGCGCGCCCCGGCGCGCGCGAGGAGATCGAGCGCGTCGCACGGCGCGTGCTCGCGGCGATCGAGAAGCCGCTGGTGCTCGCCAACCGCGCCTACTTCCTGTCGGCGAGCATCGGCGTGGCGCTCGCGCCCGACGACGCCGGCGACGCGGAGACGCTGATTCGCTGCGCCGACAGCGCGATGTACCAGGTGAAGTCCGAAGGCCGCGGCGACGTGCGCTTCTTCGCGGGCGGCCTGTCGGACGAGCGTGCCGAGCGGCTGCAGCTGGCCGCCGAACTGCCCACCGCGATCCATCGCGGCGAGGTCGACCTCTACTATCAGCCGGTGATGAACATCGACGAGCGCACGGTGATCGGCTACGAGGGGCTGCTGCGCTGGCGCCATCCGACCCTCGGCCTGCTGCTGCCCGAGCGCTTCCTGCCGGCGGCCGAGCAGAGCAACCTGATTCGCGAGATCGGTCCGTGGGTGATCCGGCGCGCGCTCGACGATCGCATGCGCCTGGGCATCGAGGCCTGGCCCGACCTGGCCGTCTCGGTGAACGTCTCGGCGCGCCAGCTCTCCGAAGAAGGGTTCCTCGCGACGCTGGCCGAGCTGATGCAGGAGCGCGACTTCCCGGCACGGCTGCTGCAGCTCGAGCTCACCGAAAGCGCGTTCATCGAGAACCCCGAACGCACCGTGGCGCTGATCGGCGAATTGCGCCGGCTCGGCGTGCGCGTGTTCATCGACAACTTCGGCACCGGCTACGCGTCGCTGTCGTACCTGAAGAACCTGCCGGTCGACGGCATCAAGATCGACCACACCTTCGTGCAGGACCTGCCGGCCGACCGCGGCAACGCCGCGATCGTGCAGGCAATCACGACGATGGCGGCAAAGCTCGGGCTGCAGGCGATGGCCGAAGGCGTGGAAACCGCGGCCGAACTGCGCGGGCTGCGCTCGCTCGACTGCCACCGGGTGCAGGGTTCGCTGATCGCCGAGCCGCTGCCGTTCGAGCAGCTGAAGGAGTTCCTCGAGGCGCTGCCGACGCTGCGCCGCATGCACCTGGTGTCGTGAGCTGCAGCGGCGTGACGCCGGGACTCGCCCCCGGCGGCGCCCCCGCGCGCCCGGCCGCCGCGCCCGCAGGCCGCGGCGCACGGGCTCAGTCGTAGTCGAGCCCCATCGCCTCGCGCACTTCGCGCATCGTCTCCTGCGCGATCTTGCGCGCCTGCTCGCAGCCGTCGGCGACGATGTTGCGAAGCAGGCTCGGGTCGTCGAGGTAGGGTTGCGCGCGCTCGCGAAACGCCTGCTGTTCGGCGAGGATCGCGTCGATCACCGGCTGCTTGCATTCGAGGCAGCCGATGCTCGCGCTGCGGCAGCCGACCTGCACCCATTCGCGCGTGGCCTCGTCGGAATAGACGAGGTGCAACTGCCAGACCGGGCAGCGTTCGGGTTCGCCCGGATCGGTGCGCCGCACGCGCGCCGGGTCGGTGGGCATCGTGCGGATCTTCCTGCGCACCGACTCCGGGTCTTCGCGCATCGCGATCGCGTTGCCGTAGCTCTTGGACATCTTCTGCCCATCGGTGCCCGGCATCCGCGAGGCCTCGGTGAGCAGCGCCTGCGGCTCGGCCAGGATGATGCGGCCGCTGCCTTCGAGGAAGCCGAACAGGCGCTCGCGATCGCCCATGCTCAGGTTCTGGGCCTGATCGAGCAGCTCGCGCCCCTGCTCCAGCGCAGTCTCGTCGCCCTGCTCCTGGTAGCGGGTGCGCATCTGCTGGTAGAGCTTCGCGCGCTTGCTGCCCAGTTTCCTCACCGCCTCGCGCGCCTTGTCCTCGAAGCCCGGTTCGCGGCCGAACAGGTGGTTGAAGCGGCGCGCGATCTCGCGCGTGAACTCGACGTGCGGCACCTGGTCTTCGCCCACCGGCACCCAGGCCGCGCGGTACATGAGGATGTCGGCCGCCTGCAGCAGCGGATAGCCGAGGAAGCCGTAGGTGGAGAGGTCGCGGCTGGAGAGCTTCTCCTGCTGGTCCTTGTAGGTGGGCACGCGCTCGAGCCAGCCCAGCGGCGTCATCATCGAGAGCAACAGGTGCAGTTCGGCGTGCTCGGGCACGCGCGACTGGATGAACAGCACCGACTGCTGCGGATCGATGCCCGCGGCCAGCCAGTCGATGACCATCTCCCAGACGTTTTCGCCGATGATCTCGGGCGAATCGTAGTGGGTGGTGAGCGCGTGCCAGTCGGCCACGAAGAACAGGCAGGGGTGCTCGGACTGCAGGCGCACCCAGTTCTTCAGCGCGCCGTGGTAGTGGCCCAGGTGCAGCGCGCCGGTCGGGCGCATGCCGGATACGACTCGTTCGGTGAACATGGTCGGTCGTTCAGTCGGACAGCGAAAAGAGCGCCGCGATCACGCCGACCCCGATGTCGATCAGCGGCGCGACGACGAAGCCCAGCACGCCGGTGGCCAGCAGCGCGAGCAGAATGAACAGCCCGTAGGGTTCGAGCCGCGAGAACGCCGCGGCCATGCGGAGCGGCAGCAGGCTCACGAGGATGCGCCCGCCATCGAGCGGCGGCACCGGCACCAGGTTGAGCACCGCCAGCGTCAGGTTGACGAAGATGCCGGCAATCGCCATGCGCGGGAGGAATTCGCCGTCGCTGCCGAAGACGCTCATCAGCTCGAGCGCGAAAGCCCAGCCGAGCGCCATCGCGATGTTGGCCAGCGGCCCCGCCGCGGCGACCACGCCCATGTCGCGGCGCGGCGAGCGCAGGTTCGAAGGCACGATCGGCACCGGCCTGGCCCAGCCGAAGAGCATCGCCCCACCGGCCGCCTTGCTGGCGAACAGGATGAGCGCCGGCACCAGCAGCGTGCCGATCGGGTCGATGTGGCGCAGCGGATTCAGGCTGACGCGACCGAGCGATTGCGCAGTGCGATCGCCCAGGCGTGCGGCGACGAAGCCATGCGCCGCCTCGTGCAGCGTGATCGCGAAAATCACCGGAATTGCATAGACCGCGATCAACTGCGGAAGGCTCAGGTCCATGTCGACGATTGTAGCAGCCGGACCCGCTGCGGCCGGCGCCCGCTCCGGCCCGTCAGAAGCGCACCCGCAGCACCGACTCCTGCGCACCGCGCGCGATCATGTCCTGGACACTGCCGCAGCCCAGGCGCACGATCAGGGGCTCCGCCCCGGTGAGGTCGATCACCGTGGTGGGCACGAAACCCTGCCCGCCCGCGTCGATCACCAGTTCGATGCGGCGCGACAGGCGCTCGGCGATCGCGTCGGCGTCGGTGAGCGGATCGTCCTCGCCCGGCAGGATCAGGCTCGAGCACAGCACCGGCTCGCCGTGCGCTTCGAGCAGGCCCTGCGCAACCGCCGCATCGGGCACCCGCAACCCGATCGTCCGCCTCGACGGGTTCCACAGGCGCCGCGGCACTTCCTTCGTCGCGTCGAGCACGAAGGTGTAGGGGCCGGGCGCCCACTCCTTCAGGAAGCGGTATTGGCGGCTGTCGACTTTCGCGTAGGTCGACAGCTCGGAGAGGTCGCGGCACATCAGCGTGAGCAGGTGCCGCTCGTCGAGTCCGCGAATCGTGCGCAGCCGGTCGACCGCGCCCTTGTCGCCCAGCCGGCAGGCGAGCACGTAGCAGGCGTCGGTGGGCAGCGCCACCAGCCCGCCGGCGCCCAGCACGTCGGCGGCCTGCCGCAGCAACCGCACCTGCGGGTTCTTCGGGTGAAGCGTGAAGCGCTGCGTCATGCCCGCGCCACCGCGTCGCCGCGCACGGCCTGCGCGCGCGAGGCCGCCAGCGCCGCCTCGGGCCAGTCGAGCCACACCGGCACCAGCGTCTCGGGCAGCGGCGGCAGGCTGCCCAGCTCGACGCGGCTTTCGGCGGGCCCGTGGAAATCGGAGCCGCGCGAAGCACGCAGGCCGAACTCGCGGGCGACCTGCGCGAAGCGCCGGTACTGCTCGCGCGTGTGCGAGCCGCTCACGACCTCGATGCCCTCGCCGCCGGCGTCGCGAAACGCGGCGATCAGCGCCCACAGTGCCGTCTCGTCGAGCCGGTAGCGGCCCGGATGCGCGAGCACCGCGATGCCGCCGGCGCCGCGGATCCAGTCCACCGCGTCGGCCAGGCTCGCCCAGCGATGCGCGACGAAGCCCGGCTTTCCTTCGGACAGGTAGCGCTGGAACACTTCGGCCACGTCGCGGCACACGCCGAGTTCGACGATGTAGCGCGCGAAGTGCGTACGCCCCACCATCGCCGGGTTGCCGACGAAGCGCAGCGCGCCGTCGTAGGCGCCGGCGATGCCGGCGCGCGCCAGGTCCTCGGCCATCTCGCGCGCCCGGGCGTCGCGGCCGCTGCGCGTGCGCGCCAGCCCGTCGCACAGCGCGCGGCAGCCGGGATCGATGCGCAGCCCGACCACGTGGATCGTCTCGCCGCCCCAGCTGACCGACACCTCCACGCCCGGCACGAAGACGAGCCCGAGCGCTGACGCCGCCGTGGCCGCTTCGGCCAGCCCGCCGACCTCGTCGTGGTCGGTGAGCGCGAACAGCTGCACGCCGTGCGCATGCGCACGGCGCACGACCTCGGCCGGCGCGAGCACGCCGTCGGAGACGCGCGAATGCGCGTGCAGGTCGGCGTTGAGCCGCAGCGGATCGCCGGGCAGCGTCATGCGGCGGGCGCCGTGGCCAGGTGATCGACCACGAGGCGCGCGACTTCGTCGGGGCGGTCGTGATGCAGCATGTGCCCCGCCCCCGCGACCGTCGCCTCGCGCAGCGAACGGATCGCCTGCAGCCGGCGGCGGTATTCGGCGCCGTGAACGAACGACATCGCCTCGCTGGTGTGCTCGGCCAATACCCACAGCACCGGCGCGGTGATCGCCCGCCAGCAGGCGACGACCTCCGGCACGCGGTAGAGGATCGGCGAGGAGATCCGGTGGGCCGGATCGGCGAGCAGCTCGAAGCGCCCGGCCGCGTTCTCGCGCGCCCAGTGCAGCGCGAGGAAGCCGGCGAAGTCGGGGCGCAGGCGCGGATTGCCGCGCATCAGTCGCGCGGCGACCTCGTCACGCGACGCGTAGTCGCGCAGCGTGGCGCCGTCGCGCAGTTCGTCGAGCCAGCGCGCATAGCGTCCGGGCGCCTGCGCCGGGCGCGTGGCCTTCAGGCCCACGCCTTCGAGATTCACCAGCCGGCGCACGCGCTGCGGGCGCACGCCGGCATAGAGCGCCGCGACGTTGCCGCCCATGCTGTGGCCGATCAGGTCGACCGCCTGCGCGGGCGCGAGCGCATCGACAAGCGCGTCGAGGTCGCCGAGATAGTCGGGGAACCAGTACGCGTCGGTGCCGCTGCGCTCGGTGAGCCCGAAACCGCGCCAGTCGGGAGCGAGCAGTCGCCAGTGGCCCGGCAGCAGGTCGACCACGAACTGGAACGACGCGGAGACGTCCATCCAGCCGTGCAGCAGGAATACCGTGCGTGCACCGCGGGCGTGCCCGCGCTGCGGCTCCCAGCAGCGGACGTGATGGCGCAGGCCCCGCGCCTGGACGAACAGCGAGCGGCTCTCGCGCCGCGGGCGATAGGCCCGCGCGGCCCGCGCGCCCGCGGATCGCGCGCGCGCCGGCGCCCGCAGCCCGGCGCCGGCGGGGCTGGACGACAACGCGGTGGAACGGGGCACAATATGCGAGGCTCGGAATCCTGCCGACATTATAGAAACCCCGGGGAGTCATCCATGAGGATTGCCGCACGCGACGACTACGACGAGCTGCACGGCACCTTCCGCTGGCTCGTTCCCGAACGCTTCAACATCGCGCAAGCCTGCTGCGAGCGCTGGGCGGGCAACGCGCGGCGTACCGCGATCGTCGTCGACCACGGCGATGGCCGCATCGAGCGCGTGGGCTATCGCCGGCTGCACGAGCAGGCGAATCGCCTGGCCAACGCGCTCGCCGCGCTCGGCGTGCGCCGCGGCGACCGCATCGCGGTGGTGCTGCCGCAGCGCCCCGAGACCGCAGTGGCGCACATGGCGATCTACCGGCTGGGCGCGGTGGCGATGCCGCTGTCGATCCTCTTCGGTCCCGATGCGCTGCGTTTCCGGCTCGACGACAGCGCGACCGTGGTCGCGATCGTCGATGCCGAATACCTCGACAATCTTCGCGCCGCACTCGGCGAGTCGGTGCGACACGTGGTGGTGGTGCCCGCCCCGGGCGAGCGTCCCGCGCTGCGCGCCGACGAGCACGACTGGAGCGAACTGCTCGCGCGTGCGCGCGAGCGCTTCGTCGGGGCGGACACGCTGGCCACCGATCCGGCGGTGCTCATCTACACCAGCGGCACCACCGGTGCGCCCAAGGGGGCGCTGATTCCGCATCGCGCGCTGATCGGCAACCTCAGCGGCTTCGTCGCGTCGCAGAACTGGTACCCGCGTCCGCGCGACGTGTTCTGGTCGCCTGCCGACTGGGCCTGGACCGGCGGGCTGATGGACGCGCTGCTGCCGGCGCTCTACTTCGGGCACCCGATCGTCGCGCAGCGCGGACGCTTCTCGCCCGAGCGCGCATTCGAGCTGCTCGGGCGGCATCGGGTGACCAACACTTTCCTGTTCCCGACCGCGCTGAAGATGATGATGAAGCACGCGCCCGAGCCGCGCTCGCGTCATCGGCTCGCGCTGCGCGCGATCATGAGCGCGGGCGAGGCGGTGGGCGAGACGCTGTTCGACTGGTGCCGCGATGCGCTCGGTGTCACGGTCAACGAGATGTTCGGACAGACCGAGGTCAACTACGTGGTCGGCAACTCGGCGCAGCGCTGGCCGGCGCGCCCCGGTTCGATCGGCCGCGCGTACCCGGGCCACCGGGTCGCGATCCTCGACGATGACGGTCGCGAACTGCCGCCGGGACAACTCGGCGAGATCGCGGTCAATCGCTTCGACCGGCACGGCGATCCCGATCCGGTCTTCTTCCTCGGTTACTGGGGCAACGAAGCAGCCACGCGCGCGAAGTTCAGCGGCGACTGGTGCCGCACCGGCGACCTCGCGACCGCCGACCCCGACGGCTACCTCTGGTACGGCGGACGTGCCGACGACATGTTCAAGGCCGCCGGCTACCGGATCGGCCCGAGCGAGATCGAGAGCTGCCTGGTGCGCCACCCGGCGGTCGCCAACGCGGCGGTGGTGCCCAAGCCCGACGCCGAGCGCGGCAACCTGGTCAAGGCGTTCGTGGTGCTCGCACCGGGGCATGCCGCCTCGCCGGCGCTCGTCGAGCAGCTGCAGCAGCACGTGCGCGGCAAGCTCGCACCCTACGAATACCCGAAGGAGATCGAGTTCATCGCGGAGTTGCCGATGACCACCACCGGCAAGGTGCAGCGGCGCGTACTGCGCGAGCGCGAGCAGGCCGCGGGCGAGCGGCAGTGAGGCAGGCGCACCCCGGGCGCCGATCGCCCGGGGTGCGCCGCCCACACACCCTATACTTGCGGGCCGTGCCGGGCGAGCCGCCCCGCGCGCCCGCCCCTCCCGCATCACAGGAATACCCGTCCATGGCGATTTTCCGTCTCGGCGATCGCGAGCCGCGCATCGACCCGACTGCCTGGGTCGCCGCGTCGGCCGACCTGATCGGTCTGGTCGAACTGGCTGCCGAATCGAGCGTCTGGTTCCACTGCACGCTGCGCGCCGACAACGAACCGATCCGCGTGGGCGCACGCAGCAACGTCCAGGACAACTGCGTGCTGCACACCGACCCCGGCTACCCGCTCGTGATCGGCGAGCACGTCACCGTCGGCCACCAGGCGATGCTGCACGGCTGCACGATCGGCGACGGCGCGCTGATCGGCATCCAGGCGATCGTGCTGAACGGCGCGCGCATCGGCCGCGACTGCCTGATCGGCGCCGGCGCACTGGTCGCCGAAGGCAAGGAAATTCCCGAGCGCAGCCTCGTGCTGGGCTCGCCGGGGCGCGTGATCCGCCCGCTCGCCGAGGCCGAAGTCGCGAACCTGCGCGCCGGTGCCGAGCGCTACGTGCAGCGCGCGCGCCACTTCCGCGACGCGCTCGTCGGCCTGGCGCGCGCATGAGCGCCCCCAGGCCGGTGCGCGACGGCGTGCTGCGCTTCCTGCTTCGCGGCGCCTCGGTGCGCGGCGAAGTCGTCGTGCTCGATCGCGCCTGGCGCGAAGTGATCGCGCGCCACGCACTGCCCGAGCCGGTTCGCGACCGCCTGGGCGAGCTGTCCGCGGCCGCGGCACTGCTCGGCGCGACGCTCAAGTTCGACGGTTCGCTGGTGCTGCAGATCCACGGTGACGGCCCGGTGGCGCTCTTCGTGGTCGAGTACCGTTCCGACGGCGCCTACCGTGCCACCGCGAAGCTGCGCGAAGGCGCGTCGATTCCGCAGGACGCACCGCTGCCGGCGCTGGTCGATGCCCAGGGGCGCGGACGCTTCGTGGTCACGCTCGATCCGCGCGAGAGCGCGCCCGACAAGCCCACCTGGCAAGGCATCGTGCCTTTCGAGGGCGCCACCGTCGCGGGCGTGCTCGAACGCTACATGCAGCGCTCCGAGCAGGTGCCGACGCGGCTGTGGCTGGCCGCCGACGGCGAACGCGCGGTCGGGCTGCTGCTGCAGCGCCTGCCCGACGAGGCAGGCGAGCCGCAAGCCGACGCCGACGGCTGGAACCGCATGCAGCAACTGGCCGACACCGTGGCTCCGGAGGAACTGCTGACGCTGCCCGCCGACGAACTGCTCAGGCGGCTGTTCTGGCAGGAGTCGCTCTACGCGTTCGACCATCGACCGTGCCGCTTCGCGTGCCGCTGCACCCGCGAGAAGGTGGGCGACATGCTGCGGATGCTGGGCAGCGACGAGGTCGAGGCAATCCTGGCCGAGCGCGGCGAGGTCGAGGTGCACTGCGAATACTGCAACCAGGCCTATCGCTTCGACCTGGTCGACAGCCTCGCGCTGTTCCATTCGCTGGCGCCTGCGCCCGAGGGCGATCCGACCCGGCACTGAACGCGTGAACCCCGGACGTGCCGGGCTCAGCGGGGCGTGCTGGTGCCGACGGCGGCGGTGTGGATGTGTTGCTCGGCGACCGGCCGGCGCGCATCGGCCTCGTTGATCTGCACGAAGATCTCGCCCGGCTTGACCATGCCGAGCTCGTAGCGCGCGCGCTCCTCGAGCGCCTGCTTGCCGGCACGCAGGTCGTCGACTTCGGCCTGCAGCGCACCGTTGCGCGAGGCGAGCCGCGCGTTGACCTCTTCCTGGGCGTGCAGCTGCCGGTCGAGCTCCCAGACGCGCAGCCAGCCGCCCTTGCCCAGCCACAGCGGGTACTGGATCAGCACCAGCAGCGAAGCGAGAACGATACCCAAGGTTCGCATCCGGCCCGCACTCCCCCCTTCGGACGCGCCGCGCGCGCCTTCAGCCCAGATTGTAGAACGCCGAGCGGCCCGGGTAGGTCGCCACCTCGCCGAGGTCTTCCTCGATGCGCAGCAGCTGGTTGTACTTGGCCATCCGGTCGGTGCGGCTCATCGAGCCGGTCTTGATCTGCAGCGCGTTGGTCGCCACCGCGATGTCGGCGATCGTGGTGTCTTCGGTCTCGCCCGAGCGGTGCGAGATGACGGCGGTGTAGTTGTAGCGCTTGGCCAGCTCGATCGCCGCGAAGGTCTCGGTGAGCGTGCCGATCTGGTTGATCTTCACCAGGATCGAATTGGCGATGCCCTCGTCGATCCCGCGCTGCAGCAGCCGCGTGTTGGTGACGAACAGGTCGTCGCCCACCAGTTGCACCCGGTCGCCGAGCACGTCGGTGAGCAGCTTCCAGCCCTCCCAGTCGTTCTCGGCCATGCCGTCCTCGATCGAGACGATCGGATAGCGGTCGCACCAGGTCGCCAGCAGGTTGGTGAAGTCTTCGGCCGGGAGCACCAGGCCCTCGCCGTCGAGGTGATAGCGGCCGTCGCGGAAGAACTCGGAGCTCGCGCAATCGAGGCCGAGCGCGATCTGGCGGCCCGGCTCGTAGCCCGCCTTCTCGATCGCCTCGAGGATCAGGCGGATCGCTGCCTCGTGGTTCTCGACGCTGGGCGCGAAGCCGCCTTCGTCGCCCACCGCGGTGGACATGCCGCGCTCGTTGATCAGCTTCTTCAGCGCGTGGAACACCTCGGCCCCGTAGCGCAGCGCCTCGCGCAGGCTCGGCGCGCCCACCGGCAGGATCATGAACTCCTGCAGGTCGAGGTTGTTGTTCGCGTGCGCGCCGCCGTTGATCACGTTCATCATCGGCACCGGCAGCGACATCGCCCCCGAACCGCCGAAGTAACGATACAGCGGCAGTCCCGACTCCTCGGCCGCGGCCTTGGCCACCGCCATCGACACCGCGAGCATCGCGTTGGCGCCGAGCCTGCCCTTGTTCTCGGTGCCGTCGAGCTCGATCAGCGTGCGGTCGATGTAGGCCTGCTCGGCTGCATCGAGCCCCATGATCGCTTCGGAGATCTCGGTGTTGACGTTCTCGACCGCCTTGAGCACGCCCTTGCCCAGCCAGCGCCCGGGATCGCCGTCGCGCAACTCGATCGCCTCGCGCGAGCCGGTGGAGGCGCCCGAGGGCACCGCCGCGCGGCCCATGACGCCCGACTCGAGCAGCACGTCGCACTCGACGGTGGGATTGCCGCGCGAATCGATGATCTCGCGCCCGATGATGTCGACGATCGCACTCATGCCGGCTCCACTCCCTGCACCACGACCATGTTGAAGAATTCCGTGGCGCCGGCGCGCTTCTCGCGCGCCTCGCGATACCGGGCCGAATCGTAGAACGCACGCGCCGCGGCCAGGCTCGGGAACTCGACCACGACCAGGCGGTTCGGCTGCCAGTTGCCCTCGAACACTTCGTGCTGGCCGCCGCGCACCACGAAGCGTCCGCCGGCGGCCGCGATCGCCGCGGGCGACAGCGCCATGTACTGCTCGTATTTTTGCGGGTCGGTTACCTTGATGTCGGTGATCACGTAGGCGGGCATGCGATTGCTTCCTGTGCTAGTCGTGAATCGACAGTTCGGCGAAGCCGTCGCGCTTGACGACTTCGTCGAGCGACTTGAGTGTCGCCAGCAATTCGGCCATGCGCGCGAGCGGCCATGCGTTCGGGCCGTCGGACAGCGCGCGGGCCGGATCGGGATGCGTCTCCATGAACAGGCCCGAAACGCCGGCCGCGATCGCCGCGCGCGCGAGCACCGGCACGAACTCGCGCTGACCGCCCGACGAGGTGCCCTGGCCGCCCGGCAGCTGCACCGAATGCGTGGCGTCGAACACCACGGGGCAGCCGGTCTCGCGCATGATCGCCAGCGAGCGCATGTCGGAGACCAGGTTGTTGTAGCCGAACGAGACGCCGCGCTCGCACACGAGGATGTTGTTGCCGTCGCCGCCCGCCGCGATTGCCGCCGCACGCGCCTTGTCGACCACGTTCTTCATGTCGTGCGGCGCGAGGAACTGGCCCTTCTTGATGTTCACCGGCCTGCCGGCCGACGCCACCGCGCGGATGAAGTCGGTCTGGCGCACCAGGAACGCGGGCGTCTGCAGCACGTCGACCACCGCCGCCACCGGTTCGATCTGGTCGATCCCGTGGACATCGGTGAGCACCGGCACGCCGATCTGGCGGCGCACCTCGGCGAGGATCTTCAGGCCTTCGTCGAGCCCCGGGCCGCGAAACGACGCGCCGGAACTCCGATTGGCCTTGTCGAACGACGACTTGTAGACGAACGGGATGCCCAGCGCGCCGGCGATCTCCTTCAACTGGCCGGCGGTCTCGAGCGCCAGTTCGCGCGATTCGATCACGCAGGGCCCGGCGATCAGGAAGAACGGGCGATCGAGTCCGGCTTCGAATCCGCACAGGCGCATCTGCGCGTTCCTCAGGCCAGCCTGACCACGCCCGGCTCGCTGCGTGCAGGCCGCTGCGCTGCGCGCACGAGCGCGGCCTCGATGTAGGAGCGGAACAGCGGATGGCCGTCGCGCGGCGTGGAGGTGAACTCGGGGTGGAACTGCACGCCGACGAACCACGGGTGCGCCATCGGGCCGCTGCGCGGCAACTCGACGATCTCGGTGAGGCCTTCGGCGGGGGTGCGCGCCGCCACCACGAGCCCGGCCTGCTCGAGCCGCCCGACGTAGTGGTTGTTGACCTCGTAGCGATGGCGATGGCGCTCGTTGACCTCTTCGCCATAGATGGAGGCGGCCAGCGTGCCGGGCTGCACCGGGCAGCGCTGCGCGCCCAGCCGCATCGTGCCGCCGAGCCCGGAGCGCGCATCGCGCCTCTCGACCCGCCCTTCGCGGTCGAGCCATTCGGTGATGAGGCCCACCACCGGATGCGGAGTCTGCGGGTCGAACTCGGTGCTGTTGGCGCCCTCGAGACCGCAGACGTCGCGGGCGAACTCGATCACCGCCAGCTGCATGCCCAGGCAGATGCCGAGGTAGGGCACGCCGTTCTCGCGCGCGTAGCGGATCGCGCGGATCTTGCCTTCGACACCCCGGCGGCCGAACCCGCCGGGCACCAGGACTGCATCGAAGCCGGCCAGCATCGCCGGTCCCTCGGCCTCGATGCGTTCGGAGTCGATGTAGTCGATCAGGATGCGGCTCTCGGTGTGGATGCCGGCGTGCACCAGCGCCTCGCTGAGCGACTTGTACGACTCGGTGAGGTCGACGTACTTGCCGACCATCGCGACGCGCACCTCGTGCTTCGGGTTCTCGAGCAGGTGCACGAGGCGGTCCCAGACGCCGAGATCGGCCGGTTTCGTGTCGAGCCGCAGGATCTCGCACAGCGTGCGATCGACCCCCTGCTCGTGCAGCATGCGCGGGATCCTGTAGATGCTGGGGGCGTCCCAGACCGAGATCACCGAGTCGAGCGGCACGTTGGAGAACAGCGAGATCTTCGCGCGTTCGTCGTCGGGGATGCGCCGGTCGGCACGGCACATCAGCATGTCGGCCTGGATGCCGATCTCGCGCAGCTTCTGCACCGAGTGCTGCGTCGGCTTGGTCTTCAGTTCGCCGGCCGACGGGATGAACGGCACCAGCGTGAGGTGCACGAAGCAGGCGTTGCCGCGCCCGAGCCTCAGGCTCATCTGGCGCGCTGCCTCGAGGAACGGCAGCGATTCGATGTCGCCCACCGTGCCGCCGATCTCGACGATCGCCACCTGCGCCGCTTCCGGGGTGCCCACGCCCGCGCCGCGGTCGATGAACGCCTGGATCTCGTTGGTGATGTGCGGAATGACCTGCACCGTGCGGCCGAGGTACTCGCCGCGGCGCTCCTTCTTGATCACCGATTCGTAGATCTGGCCGGTGGTGAAGTTGTTCGTGCGGCGCATGCGCGCCGAGACGAAGCGTTCGTAGTGCCCCAGGTCGAGGTCGGTCTCGGCACCGTCTTCGGTGACGAAGACTTCGCCGTGCTGGAACGGGCTCATCGTGCCCGGGTCGACGTTGATGTAGGGATCGAGCTTGAGCAGGGTGACCCGGATGCCGCGCGACTCGAACAGCGCGGCGATCGACGCGGCGGCGATGCCCTTGCCCAGCGAGGACACCACGCCACCGGTGACGAAGACGAATTTGGTCATGAGGCTCGGCCGGTAAACCGCGATTATACAGGCGAAGCGCCGCCTTTCCGGTCGTCGCGCAGCCCTGGCCAGGGCAGGCGCAGGCGCACTTCGGTGCCGCCGGCCTCGCCGGGGGCGATCGAGCAGCCGCCGCCGCAGTCGGCGGCGCGTCGAGCGAATTCGTCGAAAGCCGCGCGCGCCGGACCGCGATCGTCGCCGGCACTCCACGGCTCGCCGTCGTCGCTCACCTGCAGCCGCAACTCGTCGTCCTCGCGGATCGCCGAGACGACCACCAGGTCGGCCCCGCGCTCGTCCAGCGCCCGTCCGAGCGCGTCGTCGGCGACGCGCCAGGCGAGCGTCTCGACCGCAGGCTCGCCCAGACCGAACTCGCGGTCCTCGGGGGGCTCGAGCAGCAGTTCGATGCGCGCCCCCGGATGGCGCAAACGCCAGTCGGCCACCAGTGCGCGCAGTCCGTCGGGCAGGGAATCGCCCTGCATCTCGTGGCTGCGCACCCGCGAGAGCAGCGCGCGGATCGACGCGGCCATCGAATCGGCGCTGCGGCGCACCAGCATTGCAAGCTCCGACAGAGAGGGATCGCGCTGCGCGAGCCGCGCCTCCAGCGTCTCGACCATCGAGCGCAACCCGGCCAGCGGTTCACCGAGTTCGCGCTGCACCGCCGCATCCAGTTCGCGCCGCTGCGTCTCGAGCTCGCGCTCGAAGCGCAACGCCATGTCGCGCTGCAGGTCGCGCTCGACCTCCACCTCGCGCAGGCGCACGAGCGCCGCGTCGAGCGAAGCCTCGGGCTGCAGCGTCAGGTGCCGGATGCCGTGTCTGTCGTCCATGGTTCGCCTCAGGTCTTCGAGAATGCGTGGCCAGTGCGCGACCTCGTCGATCGCCAGGTGCGCCGACAGCGCCGGGCGCCCGTCGCCGAGCGACCACAGGTGCAGATCGTGCAGCGAACGCACGCCGGGCACGCTGCGCAGCGACGCCTCGACCGCCACCGGATCGACGCCTTCGGGCGCGGCGTTCATCAGCACCCGGGCGCTCGCGCGCAGCAGCCTCACCGTGGAGACCAGCAGCAGCGCCGAGATCGCGAACGTCAGGATCGGATCGATCAGCGTCCAGCCGGTGAACGAGATCGTCGTCAGTGCGACGATCGCGATCAGCGAGCCGGCGAAGTCGCCGATGACGTGCAGCAGTGCCGCGCGCGTGTTCAGTTCGTGGCGATCGCCGTGCAGCAGCCGCCACACCGCGGCGTTGACCAGCAGACCGAGCACCGCCACCGGCAGCGCCAGCGTGGGGTCGATCGCGTGCGGAGTGTTCATCCGGTCGACCGCCTCGTGCACGATGAAACCGAGCACCACCAGGTAGAACATTCCGTTCACCAGCGCCGCCAGCGGCTCGATGCGCCCGTACCCGAAGCTCATCTCGGGCGCGGGCTTGCGCCGCGACACCCATTGCGCGCCCCAGGCCAGGCCGAGCGCCGCTGCGTCGGTGAGCATGTGAGCGCCATCGGAGGCCAGCGCCAGCGAGCCGCTCACCAGCCCCACGACGACCTCCAGCATGCCGAAACCGAGCACGATGAGCACCGACCATCCGAGCGCCCGCGACGGCGCGCGCAGGCGATGGTGCGGATGGCCGTGGTCGTCGTGCGCGTGGGCCTCGTGCGCCTGCGCCCCGTGCGCGTGCGCGTCATGCGCGGGGGCGCCGGCGTGCGGGTGAACAGCGTGGGTGTGAGCGGCGCGGGCCGCGCGAGGTTCGGTCATCGCGGGATTGTAGCCACCCTTATAATCGCTGCCGAAGCGCAAACGACCCAGGCGAGGACATCGATGAGCAAGGTATTTCCGAGCGCGGCGGCAGCCCTGGCGGGCGTGGTCGCCGACGGCCAGACGATCGCGGTCG
This sequence comes from Burkholderiales bacterium, assembly GCA_003577305.1. Classification (GTDB taxonomy): domain Bacteria; phylum Pseudomonadota; class Gammaproteobacteria; order Burkholderiales; family Burkholderiaceae_E; genus Zeimonas. The sequence continues at coordinate 94,284 of QEVL01000014.1, read as the reverse complement.
GCGGCTTCGGCCTGTGCGGCATTCCCGAGGCGCTGATCGCGGCGCTGCGCGACTCGGGCGTGAAGAACCTGACCTGCATCTCGAACAACGCCGGCGTCGACGGCTTCGGCCTGGGCCAGTTGCTCGCGACCCGCCAGATCCGCAAGATGATCGCCTCCTACGTGGGCGAGAACAGGGAGTTCGAGCGCCAGTACCTCGCGGGCGAGCTCGAGCTCGAGTTCACGCCGCAGGGCACGCTCGCCGAGAAGCTGCGCGCCGGCGGTGCCGGCATTCCCGCCTTCTTCACCCGCACCGGCGTGGGCACCATCGTCGCCGAAGGCAAGGAGCTGCGCGAGTTCGACGGCCGCACCTACGTGATGGAGCGCTCGCTGGTGTCCGACGTCTCGCTGGTGAAGGCGTGGATGGCCGATCGCGCAGGCAACCTGGTCTTCAGACGCACCGCGCGCAACTTCAATCCCAACGTCGCGATGGCCGGCCGCGTCACCGTCGCCGAGGTCGAGGTCATCGTGCCCACCGGCGAGATCGACCCCGATCACGTGCACCTGCCCGGCATCTACGTGCACCGCATCGTGCACAACCCGACGCCCGAGAAACGCATCGAGCAGCGCACCACGCGGCCGCGATAAGGAGAACCGACATGCCCTGGAACCGTGACCAGATGGCCGCGCGCGCGGCGCGCGAACTGCGCGACGGCTTCTACGTCAACCTCGGCATCGGCCTGCCCACGCTGGTGGCCAACCACGTGCCGGCCGAGATGGAAGTGTGGCTGCAGTCCGAGAACGGACTGCTCGGCATCGGCCCCTTCCCCACCGACGACGAAGTCGACGCCGACCTGATCAATGCCGGCAAGCAGACGGTGACCACCCTGCCAGGCTCGTCGATCTTCTCTTCGGCCGACTCGTTCGCGATGATCCGCGGCGGCAAGATCGACCTGGCGATCCTCGGCGCGATGCAGGTGAGCGAGAAAGGCGATCTCGCCAACTGGATGATTCCCGGCAAGATGGTCAAGGGCATGGGCGGCGCGATGGACCTCGTCGCCGGCGTGGGCCGCGTCATCGTGCTGATGGAGCACACCGCGAAAAAGAAGGACGGCAGCGAGGAGCAGAAGATCCTGAAGGCCTGCACGCTGCCGCTCACCGGCGTCGGCGTGGTCGACCTGATCATCACCGACCTCGCCGTGCTCGACGTGACGCCCGACGGCCTGAAGCTGCGCGAACTCGCGCCCGGCGTCACGAAGGAAGAAGTCGTCGCGAAGACCGGCTGCCCGATCGACGTGTCGGGCGTGCAGTAGGGTGCGTCGGCGCCGGACCTGAAGCCGGGCCCGTTGCCCGGCAAGAGGCTTCGGCCCCGCTTCGCGATGGTGCCTCGCGCACGCCACGACGCGTTCCGAGGCTCACGAATACCGCCACGGCATCCAGAGGCTCACGCCAGTGGCCGGGCCGGTTGGGGCCCCGAGAGACCCACGGTGCGCCCCCGTCCGGGGCAATTGGCGAGCGGCGGGCTACCGAAAGGAAATCGGCGGGACCCGCTCGTCCGCGCGAAGCGCGTACGAGGCGGGTGCCGATTTCCGAGGTAGACGCCGGAAGCCCCCGCGAAGCGGGGGCCGAAGCCTCTTGCCCCGGACGGGGGCGCACCGTGGGTCTCTCGGGGCCCCAACCGGCCCGGCCACTGGCGTGAGCCGACGCGCTACCCCAGCCGTGGGATGACGATCGCCTGGCGCGCGTACTCGGGCAGCGGCGCCGACTTGCGCCTGGCGTAATCGACCCAGACCACCTTCGCCGCGCCCTGCGCGTAGACAGTGTCCGGATCGTCGGTGCGCAGGATGTCCACGTAGGTCTCGAAGCTCGAGCGCCCGATCGCCCCGACGTACTGCCGTGCCAGCACCGTGCCCGGATACTGCAGCTCGCGCAGGAAAGTGCAGCTCGCGTTGACGATCAGCGGCCCTTCCCCCGCGGGCACGGTCCGCACTTCCATCGCCTCGAACCAGCTGATCCGCAACTGCTCCATGTAGCGGAAATAGACCGCGTTATTCACGTGACCCATGGCGTCCATGTCGCCCCAACGGATCGGCACTTCGAGTTCGAAGACCAGAATGCGCTCGCTCACTTGACTGCCTCGCCAATCGAGCGGCGTTCGCGCGCAACTGCATCGCCACGAGGCCGCTTCGCCATGATCGCCCATCCCGACCGGGACGTGCTGCAAAACGAAATCCATGCCCGGCCTCGCCAACCGCCGGCGACGCCGCAGCGAGTGTCGCACATCGCGCTGCTGCGGCCCGGGCACGGCGAAGAACCGGCCGCCGACGATCCGCTCGCGCGGCTGCAGCTGCACCTGCCGCAGACGGTCGAAGCCCTGCCGGCGGCGCCTGAGAGGCTACACGCCGAACCCGTCGTCGGCGGCGATCACCGCGCCGTTGACGAAGCTCGATCGATCGGAGGCGAGCAGCAGCAGCACGCCGTCGAGGTCTTCGGGCTTGCCGACGCGCCGGCGCGGCAGCATCCGGATCAGTTTCTGGCCGGCCTCGGTCTGCCAGTGATCGGCATTGATCTCGGTCTCGATGTAGCCGGGGCAGATCGCGTTGACGTTGACGTTGTAGCGCCCCCACTCGAGCGCCATCGCTTTCGTCATCTGCACCACCGCGGCCTTGCTCATGCAGTAAACGCCGATCTGCGCGAGCACGCGCAGCGCCGCCATCGACGCGATGTTGACGATGCGCGCCTGGCGCGCGGGGTCGACCCCGGCGCGCGCGATCATCCGGCGCCCGACTTCCTGCGCGACGAAGAACGCACCGCGCGTGTTGGTGTCGAAGACGAAGTCGTAGTCCTCGGGCGTCACGTCGACCAGCCGCTGCGTCGTGCTCACGCCCGAGTTGTTCACCAGGATGTCGATCGGTCCCGCGTCGTTCTCGGCCTGCTCGACCGCCGCGCGGATGCTCGCCGGGTCGGTCACGTCGAGCGCCACCACGTGCGCCTGGCCGCCCGTCGCTTCGATCTCGGCGCGCAACTCCTTCAGCCGATCGACGCGCCGCGAAGCGAGCACCACCTGCGCGCCGTTGTCGGCGAGCACCCGCGCGAAGCGCGCGCCCAGGCCGCTCGAAGCGCCGGTGACGAGGGCAGTCTTGCCGTCGAGGTCGAAGCGGGTGGTCACGATGCACTCTCCTGTGCGAAGGACGATCGGCCACGATGTTAGCCCATGCACCGCCGCGCGCCATTTGCGCGCGATCGCCGGTTTCCGGGACAATCGTGGCCGCTGCACGTTTCCCCGAGGCATCCGGAGAGCCCGTTTCATGGACATTGAGCGCGAATCGATGGAGTTCGACGTCGTGATCGTCGGCGGCGGGCCCGCCGGCCTCGCGGCCGCGATCCGTCTGAAGCAGCTCGCCGCCGAACGAGGCAACGAGATCGGCGTGTGCGTCATCGAGAAGGGTTCGGAGATCGGCGCGCACATCCTGTCGGGCGCAGTGATGGATCCGCGCGCCCTCGACGAATTGCTGCCCGACTGGCGCGAGCGCGGCGCGCCGCTCGACACCGCGGTGAGCGAAGACCGCTTCCTGTTCCTGTCCGAAACCGGCGCACGCCGGGTGCCGAACTGGATGCTGCCCGCGTGCTTCGCCAACCACGGCAACTACGTGGTGCGACTGGGCAACGTGGTGCGCTGGCTGGGCGAGCAGGCCGAAGCGCTGGGCGTGGAAATCTTCCCCGGCTTCGCCGCCGCCGAGGTGCTCCATCACGCCGACGGATCGGTCAAGGGCGTGGCCACCGGCAACATGGGCATCGGCCGCGACGGCCAGCCCACCGACAGCTTCCAGCCCGGCATGGAGCTGCACGCGAAATACACTTTCTTCGCCGAGGGCTCGCGCGGGCACCTGGGCAGGCAGCTGATCGCGAAGTTCGGGCTCGACGCCGGCCGCGATCCGCAGAGCTATGGCATCGGCCTGAAGGAGCTCTGGGAGGTCGAGCCGTCGAAATCGAAGCCGGGCCTGGTGATCCACACTGCGGGCTGGCCGCTCGACAACGCCACTTACGGCGGCTCGTTCCTGTATCACCTGGGCGACGACAAGGTGGCGATCGGCTACGTGGTGGGCCTGAACTACCGCAATCCGTACCTGTCGCCGTACGAGGAATTCCAGCGCTACAAGACGCACCCGGCGATCCGCACCTTCCTCGAAGGCGGCAAGCGGCTGGCCTACGGTGCGCGTGCGATCACCGCCGGCGGCCTGAACTCGCTACCGAAGTTCGTCTTCCCGGGCGGTTGCCTCGTGGGCTGCGACGCCGGCTTCCTGAACGGCTCGCGCATCAAGGGCAGTCACGCCGCGATCAAGACCGGGATGCTCGCCGCCGAGGCCGCTTTTGCGGCGCTGGCCGAAGGGCGCTCGGGCGACGAACTCACCGGCTACGTCGAGGCGTTCCGCGCATCGTGGCTGCACGACGAGCTGTACCGCGCGCGCAACTTCAAGCCGGCGATGGGCAAGGGCCTGTGGCTGGGCACGCTGCTGGTGGGCATCGACCAGGTGCTGTTTCGCGGCAAGGCGCCGTTCACGCTGCACACCGCGAAGCCCGACCACGCGTACCTGCTGCCCGCGGCCGAGTGCCAGCCGATCAGCTACCCCAAACCCGACGGCAGGTTGAGCTTCGACCGGCTCTCGTCGGTGTTCATCTCGAACACCAACCACGAGGAGAACCAGCCGATCCACCTCACGCTGAAAGATCCGGCGGTGCCGGTGACGGTGAACCTGGCGCGCTACGCGGGGCCCGAGCAGCGCTACTGTCCGGCCGGCGTCTACGAATTCGTGCGCGACGACGACGGCACCGACCGCCTGCAGATCAACGCCCAGAACTGCGTGCACTGCAAGACCTGCGACATCAAGGACCCGACGCAGAACATCGTCTGGGTCGCGCCCGAGGGCGGCGGCGGGCCGAACTACTCCGGCATGTGATTCAGATCGGCTTCTTCGGGAACAGCGCCCCGCGGATCTGCCCCGGTTGGTAGCCGGTTGCGCGGTCGGCCGGATACAGCGCCTGCAGCTTCGCCTTCACCGGCTCGCTCAGCTTGTCGACGCTGCCGTGGCACTGCACGCACAGCGGCTGCGTGGGCAAGGCCTTGGCGTAGCGGAACACCTGCCGGCCGCCTTCGTCGACGACCTGCCAGGTCTCCAGGGTCGGAGCTGCCGCGCCGGCGGCCGCCTGCGTATCGAAGCGCTCGAGCGCGGCCCGCTCCCAGACATCGGGCACGCCTTTCGGGTTGCGGTTGCGCAGGCTCGCGCGGCGCACGTTCCAGCCCGAGCGCTCGGAGGCCGCGCGCGCCATCTGCGGCGCCTTCTCGCGGCAGACTTCGATCGCACCGGCAGGCCCGCTGCGGTTCAGCTCGTCGGTGAGCACGGCGAGCAGGTTGGCGGGCACCGTGGCGGCGAGGTTGCGCGCCTGGTCAAGGTAGCCGGGTGGCGCGGCAACCGGCGCAGTCGGCGACGCGCCGTCCATACCCATTGCGGGGGATGCACAGCCGAACGCGAACGGCGCGCGGATACGACCGACGGCCGACGCCTTGGCAACGTTCGACCGACTGTCCTGGTAGCGTCAGTCGGAGTAGGATAATCAGAAAATCTGATTATCAGGCTCTACACTCATGACCTCGAAGCGCGTCACCGCCACCGAATTTGCCCGCAACCTGTCATCGATGCTCAGCGAAGTGCACTACCGCGGGATCTCGCTCGAAGTCTGCCGCGGCAGGGAGACGGTCGCCCGGGTCGTGCCGTCGGGCCCCCCGGCGGGGTTTTCGGTAGCGCGGCTCAACGACCTGTTCGCAACGCTGCCCCGGCTCGGCGCCGGCGATGCGGACCGCTTCCTCGCCGATCTGGACGAGCTCGACCGCACCGTCGGCGAGGCGGGAGCCGACGCATGGGCCTCGTGATCGACACCAACGTCTTCATCCTCGCCGAAAAGAGCGACGCGCGGATCGATTTCACCCGCTGGGCGCAGCACGGCGACGCCTTCATCTCGTCGGTAACGATCTCCGAGCTCTGGGTCGGCGTGCACAAGGCCGACTCGGCCAAGCGCCGGGGCAGGCGCGCGGCCTTCGTCGAGGCGATCGAGAGAACCATCCCCACGCTCGATTTCACCGCCGCGGTCGCCCGGGTCCACGCACGAATGCTGGCCGACCTGCCGTCGGGCACCACAGTGGGTGCGCACGACGCGCTGATCGGCGCAACCGCGCGCTGCTTCGATCACGCAGTGCTGACGGACAACGTGCGCGACTTCTCGCGCCTTCCGGGCGTGAAAGTGGTGGCGCTGCGCTGATCGCGGCGCCCTGAAACGCTTCGCGCCGGCAGTACCGGCGCGAAGCAATGACGACAGCAGAGAGAAAGGGCCTTCTTACTGGCCGAACTGGCGGGCGCGCCGCTGGCCGCCGCGACCGCCACCGCCTTCGCGGTCGCCGCCATAGCCGCCACCACCACCATAGCCGCCACCGCCGCCGCCGTAACCGCCTCCACGGTTACCGCCGCCGTAGCCGCCACCACCACCGCGGCCGCCACCGTAGCCGCCACCGCCGCGACCGCCGCCGAAGCCGCCGCCGGACTGCTCGCGCGCCTCGTTGACCACCAGGCTGCGACCTTCGAGCGAGTAGCCGTTCAGGGTGCGGATGGCGGCCTGCGCGGCTTCGTCGGACGCCATCGTGACGAAACCGAAGCCGCGCGAGCGGCCGGTTTCGCGGTCGGTGACGATCTTGGCGTCGATCACTTCACCGTGACTGCCGAACAACTGCGACAACTGCGCATCGGTTGCACGCCACGGCAGGTTGCCCACATAGATCTTGGTTCCCATCGAAACTCGTTCCTCGGACCGTTGAACTCATTGCATTTCGAGGGAGACCTGAGCGAGCAAACCGGGAAATGCAATACCGCGAACCGGGTTGCCGGTCCGTTTTTCGACTTTGCCACAAACCATCATGAATGCACAGTGGCGCCGCGGCACTTGAAAAACCCTCGATACTGTATAAAAATACAGATCCCGAATTCATCACCCGGAGTCTCCGATGCGCGATCTCACCGCGCGCCAGCAGCAGATCCTGGCGCTGATCAGGCAGCACATCGCCGACACCGGCTTTCCGCCCACCCGGGCCGAAATCGCCGCGCAGCTGGGCTTTCGTTCGCCGAACGCCGCCGAAGACCACCTGAAGGCGCTGGCACGCAAGGGCGTGATCGAACTCGCCTCGGGCGCTTCGCGCGGCATTCGCCTGAAGCTGCTGCCCGATTCGGCCGACGAGGCTCCGCGGGCGGTGCAGATCGCGCTCAGCCTGCCGCTGGTCGGGCGGGTGGCTGCCGGCAGCCCGATCCTCGCGCAGGAGCACATCGAAGCCAGCTACGCGATCGACCCGAACCTGTTCTCCGAAAAGCCCGACTACCTGCTGAAGGTGCGCGGCATGAGCATGCGCGATGCCGGCATCTTCGACGGCGACCTGCTCGCGGTGCGTCGCGCCGGCGAAGCGCGCAACGGCCAGGTCGTCGTCGCCCGCGTCGGCGACGAGGTCACCGTCAAGCGCTGGCGCCGCAAAGGCCACGCGATCGAGCTGCTGCCCGAGAACCCCGACTTCGAGCCGATCGTCGTCGACAGCCGCAGCGATGCCTTCGCGCTCGAAGGCATCGCGGTCGGCCTGCTGCGCGGCGGCAAGGCCTTGTGAGGCCACGATGTCTTCCGCCCTGCCTGCCGCGGTCTGGCGCGCGAGCCAACTCGGACACGCCGGCATCGACGCCGTGTCCAGCGGGTTTCCGGCGCTCGACGCCGAGCTGCCCGGCGCGGGCTGGCCGGCGGGCATGCTCACCGAGCTGATCAGCCGCGAATCGGGCATCGGCGAGCTGCGCCTGCTGGTGCCGCTGCTGCGCCAGCTCACCCGCGAGCGCCGCTTCGTCGTGCTGCTGGCGCCGCCGCTGCAGCCCTACGCGCCGGCGCTCGCCAGCCACGGCATTCAGCTCGACTACCTGCTGGTGGTGCAGGCACCCAGCGCCGCCGATCGCCTGTGGGCGGTCGAGCAAACGCTCGAGAGCGCGGCCTTCGGCGCGCTGCTCGCCTGGTTGCCGCAGGAGCGCACCCGTCCCGAGCATCTGCGCCGCATGCAGTCGGCCGCCCAGCCGGCCGGCGGCCCGGTGTTCCTGTTCCGGCCACTGGCGGCGCAGTTCGACGCCTCGCCCGCGCCGCTGCGCCTGCTGCTGCTGCCGCGCCCCGAGCAGCGCCTGTCGGTGCAGATCCTCAAGCGCCGCGGCCCGGTCATGGCCGACCCGATCCTCGTTGATCTCCCGCAGCCGGTTTCGACGATCCGTCCGCGCGCCAGCACGCTCGCCACTGCCCCCGAGCCGCACCCGATGCGCACGATCCACGCCCGCCACGACGCCCCGCACGAAGGCACGCTCAATTAGGGCGTGTTCACACTACGATCGTCCCCGCGCCGGGGCCTGCCGGACCGCCAAACGAGGCGCCGACGACGCGCGTGGCAGTGCCACGCAAGGAGGCGGCAACGAAGTGTGGCGGCCCGGCCGCGTTGCAAATGCTCGCCGTGGCCCCGCCACGGCTGCGCTTTGCGCCTTGATTGCGCGCTTTTTTCGGACTCACGCGGGGACGATCGTAGTGTGAACACGCCCTAGGCACCGCTTCGCTGCGCTCCGACGATCTCATGTGGTGGTTCGGCCTGTTCTTCGACCGGCTCTCGCTCGACGTCGCCCGCTGCGGCGCGACGGCCCCCGAGGCATCCGATGCAGCCACGGCCAGTGCAGCCGCGGCCGGTGCGACGCGCCCGCTGGCGATCTGCGATCGAGTGCAGATCCTCGACGCCGACGACCACGCCCGCGCGCTGGGCGTCGCTCCCGGCATGAAGTACGCCGCTGCGCTGGCCATCGCTCCGGCGCTGCTGTTGCGCGAGCGCGATCACGCAGGCGAGGAGGCAGCCCTTCGGTCGCTCGCCGCCTGGGCGCTGCAGTTCACGCCCGCGGTCAGCCTGCAGTCCGACCTGCCGTTCGACGAACTCGACGACGCCGCTTGCCCCTGCGGCCTGCTGCTCGAAGTGGCGCCCAGCCTGCGCTGCTTCGGCGGCGCCGACGCCCTGCTCGCACAATTGCGCCAGGGCCTGCGGGTGCTCGGTTTTTCGGCGCGCATCGGCGCGGCACCCAACCCGGCCGCCGCCTGGCTGTTCGCGCGCCATCGCGACGGCCTCGAAGCCGACGAGGCCCGCCTCGAGGCCGCCTTGCGCGAGCTACCGACGGCGCTGCTCGCCCGCAGCCGGGCGCAGCGTGAAACCCTCGCAGCGATCGGCGCGCACCGCATCGACGATCTGCTCGCCCTGCCGCGCGCCGGCCTCGCACGCCGCTGCGGGCACGCGCTGCTCGACGAACTCGACCGCGCGCTCGGACGCCAGCCCGAACCGCGCCGCTGGTTCGAGGCGCCCGAGTGCTTCGAGGCGCGAATCGAACTGCTCGCACAGATCGAGCATGCCGAGGCGCTGCTGTTCGCCGGGCGCCGCCTGCTCGATCGACTCGCCGGATGGCTGGCGGCGCGTCACTGCGCGGTGCGCGGCTTCGAGCTGCACGCCGAGCACGAGCAGGGCAGCGCGCGCGAGCGGCGCGCCGACACGCTGCTGGCGATCCGGCTCGCCGATCCGAGCCGCGATTCCGGGCGGCTGTGCGCGTTGCTGCGCGAACGGCTGGCGGTCACCCGGCTGCCGGCACCGGTGCGCGCGCTGCGCCTGCATTGCAGCGAGATCCTGTCGCTGCCCGCCACGAGCGCCCGGCTGTTCCCGGGCACCGATGCCTCGCGCGAGAGCCTGGCGCGGCTGGTCGAGCGACTGCAGGCGCGGCTCGGCCCGCGCCAGGTGCAGCGCCTCGCGCTGGTGGCCGACCATCGACCCGAAATCGCCTACCGGGTCGAAGCGTTCGATGCGCCGCCGGGCTCGCCGGCCAGCGCACCGCAGTCGGGGCCCGCGGGCGGTTCACAGCCCCCGGTGGCCAACCTGCCCAGGCCGCTGTGGCTGCTGAGCGAGCCGATCGCCATCGACGAACGCAACAACCGGCCCTGGTGGCATTCGGCGCTCACCCTGCTGGCCGGCCCGGAGCGCATCGAAGGCGGCTGGTGGGATTCCTCCCTGGTGCAACGCGACTACTTCATCGCCGAAGACGAGCGTCACGCGCTGTACTGGATCTACCGCGAACGGCTAGCGCCCGACGACGCGCGCCCCGGCTGGTTCGTGCACGGCCGGTTCGGCTAGGGCGTGTTCACACTACGATCGTCCCCGCGCCGGGGCCTGCCGGGCCGCCAAACGAGGCGCCGGCGACGCGCGTGGGCCCGGCAGGCCCCGGCCCGGAGGGTGAGCCCGGAAAAAGCGCGCACTCCGCGTTGCAAATGCTCGCCGTGGCCCCGCCACGGCTGCGCTTTGCGCCTCGATTGCGCGCTTTTTTCGGGCTCACGCGGGGACGATCGTAGTGTGAACACGCCCTAGATTCACATCTCACATCGTCGAGTGATGCGATCCTTCGCGCCGCTCCGAACGCATCTGGCAATCGATGCAACGCAGCGCCATCGGGCTGACGCGCAGCCGCTCGAAGGGAATCTCGGCGCCGCAATCGATGCACACCCCGTAGGTGCCCTCCTCGGCCCGGCGCAGCGCGCCGCGCAGCCCGCGCCATTCGTCGATGTCGCGCAGCGCCTCCGACATCTCGACCTCGCCTTCGACGAGAATCGACGACAGGTCGCCGCTGTCGCCGATGCGCTCGAACGCCGAAAACTCTTCCGACGCCTGGCCGAGCTTGCGGGCGATTTCTTCTTCCAGAACGAGGAGCCGTTGCCGGATCTGGCTGAGCAGCTCGCCGAGCTGGGCTTCCGACAAGGGCATTGCGGTCTCCAGGGGCGATCCGGCCATCGTAAGGCCGGCCTCGCAGCTCACCTTGACTCCGGTCAAGCGCATCCCGGCGACCGCAGCCGATGCGGAAAAATCCGGAACGTGAATGCGCGAGCACCCGCGCGCCACGCGGGCGCGATTCGCGCCGGCCGACTCAAGGTGCGATCCGGTCGACCGCGTCGGTGACCAGCGCATCGAGCCCCCAGCCGAAGAGCGCAGCCGCGCGCGCCGGGTCGTTCACCGTGTACCCGATCACCCGCAGGCCGGCGCGGTGCGCGGCGGCGATCACCGGGTCGGTGAGCCCAGCCTCGCGCGCAGCCAGCGCCGCGCAGCCCAGCGCCAGGCAGCGCTGCGCCCAGTCTTCGGGCAGCTCGCCGAACAGCAGCGCGCGCGGCAGTTCGGGCGCGACGCGGCGCGTCGCCTCGAGCGCCTCCTGCGAGAACGACGAGAGGATCGGCAGCGCCAGCGCGCCCCGCCACAGCCTGCGCGCCTCGAGCGCCGCGGCCGCGCCGGTTTCGGCCTCGCGCCCGGGGCAAGGTTTGATCTCGATGTTCGCCATGAGCCCGTTGCGCAGCAGCCAGCGGGCCACGCGCTCGAGCGTGGGAATCGACTCCCCGGCGTACGCCGGGGAGTGCCAGCTGCCGGCGTCGAGCCGCGCCAGTTCGCCGAACGCGTGGCCGGCCACGCGCCCGGTGCCGTCGGTGGTGCGCTCGAGCGTCGCGTCGTGCATCAGCACCAGCACGCCATCGCCGGCGAGCTTCACGTCGAACTCGAACATCGTGTAACCGAACGATGCGCCGAGCCGGATCGCCGCCAGCGTGTTCTCCGGCGCGAGCGTGCCCGCGCCGCGATGCGCGATCATGCGCGGATACGGCCAGTTCACCTGTCGTGCTCCACCGGTTTCCTCACGTCGACTGTTGCAGAACCACGGCGCGCCCGCAAGCGGGCCGAACCCGGGTATAAACGCGACGATGAACGACTCCCGTACCCTCCCGCCCGCGGCGATCGCAGCCCAGTTGCTCCTGTGCATGATCTGGGGCCTCGGCCAGGTGGCCACCAAAGTCGGCAATTCCGGCATCTCGCCGATCTGGCAGGCGGCGCTGCGCTCGATCGGCGCCACATTGCTGCTCGCGGCCTGGATCGCGTGGCGACGCATTCCGCTGGGCGAGCGCAGCGACACGCTGGTGCCTGGCGTCATCGCCGGGCTGCTGTTCGGCCTGGAGTTCGTCTTCCTGTTCGTGGGGCTGGTCTACACCACCGCGGTGCGCGCGGTGCTGCTGCTGTACGCGGCGCCGTTCGTCGTCGCACTGGGCGCGCACTTCTTCGTGCCCGGCGACCGCATCACGCGCAACAAGCTGCTCGGCCTGTCGGCCGCCTTCGCCGGCCTGGTGCTCGCATTCGGCGACCGCCTCACTCTGCCCGATGCGAACGCGCTCGTCGGCGACCTGCTGTGCCTGGGCGCCGCATTCATGTGGGGCGCCACCACCGTGCTGATCAAGGCGAGCGCGCTGCGCCGTGCCCCTCCCGAGACCACGCTGCTCTACCAGCTCGCGATCTCGGCGGTGCTGATGGTGGCGCTGTCGTATGCGTTCGGCGAACCGGGCGTCTTCGCCCCCACCCCGATCGTCTGGGCCGCGCTCGCGTTCCAGACCGTCGTCGTCGCCTGGGCCAGCTACACCGTCTGGTTCTGGCTCGTCTCGCGCTATCGCGCCACCACGCTGCACGCGTTCACCTTCCTCACCCCGCTGTTCGGCGTGCTCGCCGGCGCCCTGCTCCTCGGCGAACCGGTCAGCGCCTCGCTGCTCGGTGCCCTGGCGCTGATCGCCGCCGGCATCGTGCTGGTGAACCGCGCCTGAGGGGGGCCGACAGCGCTACGGCAAGGCTGCGTCGGGGCCTCGCCCGGCCCAACCCGCCGCTGCCCGCGCGCAGCCCCCGACGCAGCCTTGCCGCGGCGCCGCCAACCCGCCTCCGAGGGCGAAGCTGGGCGTATACTGTACTTCCATACAGTATACGCCCCGATGCTATCCCCCTACGCCGAGCTTCTCTGCGCCAGCAACTTCTCGTTCCTCCACGGCGCCTCCCACCCCGAAGAACTCGTCGAGCGTGCCCGGGCGCTTGGCTATTCGGCGCTCGCCATTACCGACGAATGCTCGCTCGCCGGCGTGGTGCGTGCGCACCTGCGCGCGCGCCAGACCGGCCTGCCACTGCTCGTCGGCGCGCAGTTCTCGCTGCACGAGGCCTTCGGCAGTGGCTCCCGGCTGGTGCTGATCGCCGCCTCGCGCAACGGCTACGGCAACCTCTCCGAACTGATCACGCGCGCGCGCATGCGCGCCGGCAAGGGCCGCTACAGGCTGCTCGCCGACGATCTCGCCAATGGGCTCGACGACTGCCTCGCGCTGCTGGTACCTTCGCCCGCGATCGCCGTCGACGCATCGGCCGACTCGGCTGCTCCGTCCACTGATTCGACGTGCGCGCCGCCTGTCGATTCCCCCTGCGCGCAACTGCTGCGCGATGCGCGCTTCCTGCGCGAACGCTTCGACGGCCGCTGCTGGCTCGGCGTGCCGCTGCTGGTGCGCGGCCACGACGCGGCGCTGCTCGAGCGCACGCGCGGCATCGCCGCCGCCACCGGCCTGCCGCGAGTGGCGGTGGGCGACGTGCTCCATCACCTGCGCTCGCGCAAGGCGCTGCAGGACACGCTCACCGCGATCCGCCTGAACACGCCGCTGGCCGCGCTCGGCTACGCGCTCGCGTCCAATGCCGAGCAGCACCTGCGCAGCCGGCTGCGGCTCGCGCGCCTGTATCCGCCGGCGCTGCTCGAAGAGACGCTCGAGGTCGCCGCGCGCTGCCGCTTCTCGCTCGACGAACTGCGCTACGAGTATCCCGAAGAGATCGTCCCGCCCGGTCACACGCCGGCGAGCTGGCTGCGCCGGCTCGTCTTCGACGGCGTGCCCGGGCGCTACCCCGACGGCCTGCCGCCGGCGGTGGCCGCGCAGATCGAGCACGAGCTGGCGCTCATCGCCGAACTGAAGTACGAGCCCTACTTCCTCACCGTCGCCGACATCGTGCACTTCGCGCGCAGCCGCGGCATTCTTTGCCAGGGCCGCGGCTCGGCGGCCAACTCGGCGGTCTGCTACTGCCTGGGCATCACCGAGGTCGACCCGGCGCGCGCCAGCGTGCTGTTCGAGCGCTTCATCAGCCGCGAACGCAACGAGCCGCCCGACATCGACGTCGACTTCGAGCACCAGCGGCGCGAAGAGGTCATCCAGTACCTGTACGCGAAATACGGCCGCCACCGCGCCGCGCTCGCCGCCACCGTGATCAGCTACCGCTCGCGCTCGGCGCTGCGCGACGTCGGGCGCGCGCTGGGCATCGACGCGCAGCGCATCGAGCAGCTGGCGCGCACGCACCAGTGGTGGGACCGCAGCGTGCAGCCCGAGCGGCTGCGCGAGGCCGGCTTCGATCCTTCGTCCACGCTCGCGCAGCAGTGGCTCGAACTGGCCGGCGCGCTGCGCGGCTTTCCGCGCCACCTGTCGCAGCACACCGGCGGCTTCGTGATCGCGCGCGACGCGCTCACGCGGCTGGTGCCGGTGGAGAACGCCGCGATGCCCGGGCGCAGCGTGATCGAATGGGACAAGGACGACCTCGACGCGCTCGGCCTGCTCAAGGTCGACGTGCTGGCGCTGGGCATGCTCACCGCGATCCGCCGCGCGCTCGGGCTCATCGGGCAGCGGCGCGGATTGCCGTTTCGCATCCAGGACATCCCGGCCGAAGACCCGGCCACCTACGAGATGATCTCGCGCGCCGACACGATCGGCGTGTTCCAGATCGAGTCGCGTGCGCAGATGAGCATGCTGCCCCGGCTGCGCCCGCGCCGCTTCTACGACCTCGTGGTCCAGGTCGCGATCGTGCGGCCCGGCCCGATCCAGGGCGGCATGGTGCATCCATACCTGCGCCGTCGCATGGGGCTCGAACCGGTCGTCTATCCGCGCGACGAGATCCGCCCGGCGCTCGAGCGCACGCTCGGCGTGCCGATCTTCCAGGAACAGGTGATGCAGGTGGCGATGCTCGCGGCGGGTTTCTCCGGCGGCGAGGCCGATGCGCTGCGCCGCGCGATGGCGGCCTGGCGGCGCAAGGGCGGGCTCGAGCCGTTCGAGCAACGCCTGGTCGACGGCATGCTCGCGCGCGGCTACCGACGCGAGTTCGCCGATGCGATCTTCCGGCAGATCCAGGGCTTCGGCGAATACGGCTTTCCCGAAAGCCACGCGGCCAGCTTCGCGCTGCTGGTCTACGTCTCGGCCTGGATCAAGCGGCACGAGCCGGCCGCCTTCCTCGCCGCACTGCTGAACAGCCAGCCGATGGGCTTCTATGCGCCTGCGCAGCTGGTGCGCGACGCGCGCGAGCACGGCATCGAGGTGCGCGGCGTGGACGTGCTCGCGAGCGACTGGGACTGCACGCTCGAAGAAGCACCGCAGGGCGGCTTCGCCGAAGCCACCGATGTCGCGCCCGCCGAGGCCGCGACCGCCGAGGCGCCGGGGCGCACGCCCGCCTACGTCGCGCCTGCCGACGGCAGCGCGATCGACTGGCGGGCGCAGCCCGCGGTACGGCTGGGCCTGAACCGCGTGCGCGGGCTGTCGCAGGCCGGCGCGCAGCGGCTGCTCGAGGCGCGTGCGGCGCGCCGGCGCGCGCGCGGCGCCGACTTCGCGTTCGACAGCGTCGAAGACCTCGCCCGCGAGGCGCGGCTCGACGCGCGCGAGCTGCAGGCGCTGGCGCAGGCCGACGCGCTGCGCCAGCTCGCCGGGCATCGCGCGCAGGCGCACTGGGAGGCAGCCGGCATCCGGTCGATGCCGGCGCTGCTCGCCGACGCGCGCTTCGACGAGACACCTGCCCGGCTGCCCGCGCTGCCCGAGGGTCGCGAGATCATCGCCGACTATCGCGGCCTGGGCATCCCGATGGGCCGCCATCCGCTGGAGCTGCTGCGGCCGCGGCTCGAGCGCCTGCGCATCGCCACGGCCGCGGCGCTGCGCGCCTTCCCGAACGGCCGGCCGGCACGCGCCAGCGGCCTGGTCACGCATCGGCAACGCCCCGAAACGGCGAAGGGCACGATCTTCGTCACGCTCGAAGACGAGACCGGAGCCGTCAACGTGATCGTCTGGCCGCGCGTGTTCGAGCGCCAGCGTCGCGAAGTGCTCGGCGCGCAGTTGATGACGGTCTACGGCACCTGGCAGTGCGACGCCGACTCCGGCGGCGAAGTGCGCCACCTGGTCGCGCAGCGCATCGTCGATCACAGCGCGCTGCTGGGCGACCTGGTGGTCGGCAGCCGCGATTTCCGCTAGATCAGCCTTGCTCCCGTTCGCTGTGTTCGCACCAGCCGTGATGGCCAACCGGGTCTGCGCCCACCCCGCCACTCCGGAGTACAGTCACCCGCACGCTGCCAGCAGCCTGGCTCGTGCACTGCACCGCCCAATCAAGCAGGAGGACCGAACGGATGAAGAAACACGCTCACTACGTCGCAGGCGAATGGGTCGACAGCGGCGACTGGGCCCCCAACGTCAATCCTTCCGACACCAGGGACGTCATCGGCGAATACGCGCGTGCCGACGAGGCACTCACACGCCGGGCGATCGAAGCGGCGCGCACGGCGTTTGCGGCCTGGTCGCTCGCCACGCCGCAGGCTCGCGCCGACGCGCTCGACCACGTCGGCTCGGAGATCCTGGCGCGCAAGGAAGAACTGGGCAACCTGCTCGCGCGCGAAGAGGGGAAAACCCTTCCCGAGGCCATCGGCGAAGTCGCGCGCGCCGGCCAGATCTTCAAGTTCTTCGCGGGCGAAGCGCTGCGCGTGGTGGGCGACAAGCAGATGTCGGTGCGTCCAGGCATGGAGATCGAGGTCACCCGCGAGCCGGTGGGTGTGGTCGGCATCATCGCCCCGTGGAACTTCCCGATCGCGATCCCGGCATGGAAAATCGCACCGGCACTCGCCTACGGCAACTGCGTCGTGTTCAAACCGGCCGATCTCGTGCCCGGCTCGGCGTGGGCGCTCACCGAGATCATCAGCCGCAGTGGCCTGCCCGCCGGCGTGTTCAATCTGGTCATGGGACGGGGCCGGGTGGTCGGCGAGGTGTTGCTGAACCACCGCGACGTGAACGCCATCACCTTCACCGGCTCCGCCTCGACCGGCGCCCGCGTAGCCGCGGCCTGCGTGGCACGCCAGGCGAAGTTCCAGCTGGAAATGGGCGGCAAGAACCCGCTGGTGATCCTGAACGACGCCGACCTCGACGCGGCAGTGCACTGCGCGATCCAGGGGGCGTTCTTCTCCACCGGACAACGCTGCACGGCGTCGAGCCGACTCGTGGTCGAGGCAGGCATTCACGACCGCTTCGTCGAGGCGCTCACAAGGCGAACGGGCGCCCTCGAGGTCGGCGATGCGCGCGCAGCCGGAGTCGACATCGGGCCGGTCGTCGATCAGGCACAGCTCGATCAGGACCTCGGCTACATCGAGATCGGCAGGAGCGAGGGCGCCACGCTCGCGTGTGGCGGCGAGCGGATCAGCGCTTCGACGCCTGGCTTCTACCTGGCTCCGACCGTTTTCGTGGACACGCACAACGGGATGCGCATCAACCGCGAGGAGATCTTCGGCCCGGTCGCGAGCGTGATTCGCGTTGCCGACTACGAGGAGGCGCTCGCGGTAGCGAACGACACCGAGTTCGGCCTGACCAGCGGCATCTGCACCAACTCGCTGCGCCACGCGTCACACTTCAAGCGGCACGCGCAGGCAGGCATGGTCATGGTAAACGCGCCGACCGCAGGCGTCGACTTTCACGTGCCGTTCGGCGGGCGCAAGGGCTCCAGCTTCGGTCCGCGCGAGCAGGGAAGCTACGCGGCCGAGTTCTACACGACGGTGAAGACCGCGTACATCCAGACGTAACCGCCCGGGCAGCCCGGTTCAGCGCGCCACGGACGGCCCCGGACGTCGCCGAGCGCTTGCACGGCGGCGTGCGGGCAGCCTCAGCCGCCCAGCCCGCGCGCCAGGTCGGCACAGATGTCGGCCGGGTCTTCCAGGCCCACCGCCACGCGCAGCATGCCTTCGCCGATCCCGGCCTCGCGGCGCGCCTCGATCGGCATGCGCCCGTGCGTCGTGCTCGCCGGATGCGTGATCGTCGACTTCACGTCGCCGAGGTTCGCGGTGATCGACAGCAGCCGGCAGGCGTCGACCACGCGCCAGGCCGCGGCCTTGCGCGCCACGTCGTCGGCGCCCTTCAGTTCGAACGCGAGCACCGCACCGCCGGCACGCTGCTGCGCGCGCGCCAGCGCGTGCTGCGGATGCGACTCGAGCCACGGATAGCGCACCCGCTGCACCTCGGGGCGCGCCTCGAGCCAGCGCGCCACCGCGAGCGCGTTCTCCGAGTGCCGCGCCATGCGCACCGGCAGCGTCTCGAGCCCCTTCGCGAGCACCCAGGCGTTGAACGCCGACAGCGTCGGCCCGCAATAGCGCACCACCGGCTGCAGCGTCTCGGCGACGTACTCGCGCGAGCCCAGCACCGCGCCGCCGAGCACCCTTCCCTGCCCGTCGAGGTACTTGGTCGCCGAGTGCACCACGATGTCGGCGCCCAGCGCGAGCGGCTGCTGCAGCGCCGGCGTGCAGAAGCAGTTGTCGACCACCAGCGGCATGCCGCGCGCCCGTGCGATCGCCGAGAGCGCGCGCACGTCGCCCACTTCGGTGAGCGGGTTCGACGGCGTCTCGAGGAACAGCAGCCTCGTGTTCGGCCGGATCGCCGCCTCCCAGGCGGCGGGGTCGCCCAGCGGCACGTAGCTCGTCTCGATGCCGTAGCGCGCGAACAGCGCGAACAGCTGGATCGTGGTGCCGAACACGCCCTGCGAGCAGACCAGGTGGTCGCCCGCGCGGGTGAGGCTCACCAGCACCGACATGATCGCCGACATGCCCGAGGCGGTCGCGCGGCAGTCTTCGGCGCCTTCGAGCGCGGCGAGCCGCTGCTCGAACAGCCGCACCGTCGGGTTGCCGAAACGCGAGTAGACGAACCCCTCGGCCTCGCCGGCGAACTTCGCGGCGGCGTGCGCGGCGCTCTCGTGCACGAAGCTCGACGCGAGGAACACCGGCTCGGTGTGCTCGCCGAACGGCGTGCGCTCGAAGCCCGCGCGCACCGCGCGGGTGTCGAAACCGTAGTCGTCGCCTTCGGCGGGCGGCCGCGCCGTGCCCGTGCTCAATCGGCCGCCACCGGGAACTGCAGGTTCATCTGGTTCTTCGGCACGTCGTCGTCATAGGCGACCGGCGGCCCGATCAGCCGCAGGCGCTCGATGCGGTCGAGGTAGTCGGAAGTGACGTCGCCGGTGACGTAGACGCCGTCGAAGCACGAGGCCTCGAAGTTGCGCAGCCGCGGGTTCACGTCGCGCACCGACTGCTTCATCGCCTCGGCCGTCTGGTAGATGAGTGCGTCGGCGCCGATCGCGATGCGGATCTCCTCGTCGGTGCGGCCGTGCGCGATCAGTTCGCTGCGCGTGGGCATGTCGATGCCGTAGACGTTCGGGTAGCGCACCGGCGGGGCCGCCGAGGCGAAGAACACCTTGTTCGCGCCCGAGTCGCGCGCCATCTGCACGATCTCGCGCGAAGTGGTGCCGCGCACGATCGAGTCGTCGACCAGCAGCACGTTCTTGCCCTTGAACTCGACGCTCATCGCGTTCAGTTTCTGGCGCACCGACTTCTTGCGCACCGCCTGTCCCGGCATGATGAAAGTGCGCCCGACGTAGCGGTTCTTCAGGAACCCCTCGCGGTAGTTCAGCCCCAGCTTCATCGCCAGCTGCATCGCCGACGGGCGCGAGGTGTCGGGAATCGGCATCACCACGTCGACGTCACCGCGCCAGAGTTCGGCGCTCAGGCGCTCGGCCAGGTACTCGCCCATGCGCAGGCGCGCCGAGTAGACCGAAGCACCGTCGACGATCGAGTCGGGTCGCGCGAAATAGACGTATTCGAACACGCAGGGATCGAGCGAGGTCGCCGCAGCGCACTGGCGCGAATGGAAATCGCCGTCGAGGTCGATGAAGATCGCCTCGCCGGGCGCCACGTCGCGCACCAAGCGAAAGCCCAGCCCCTCGAGCGCCACCGACTCCGAGGCGACCAGGTATTCCACGCCCTGGTCGGTTTCGGCCACCCCGTAGCAGAGCGGGCGGATGCCGTGCGGGTCGCGAAACGCGAGCACGCCGTAGCCGGAGATCTGCGCCACGCAGGCATAGGCGCCGCGCACCCGCGCGTGCACCTCGCTCACCGCGGCGAAGATCGTGTCGGGATCGAGCGAGACGCCGTGCGCGGCCGCCTGCAGCGAGTTGGCCAGCACGTTCAGCAGCACCTCCGAGTCGGAGTCGGTGTTGATGTGGCGCAGGTCGCGCCGGTACATCTCGTCCTTGAGCTGCTCCCAGTTCGTGAGGTTGCCGTTGTGCGCGAGCATGATTCCGAAGGGCGCATTCACGTAGAACGGCTGCGCCTCTTCGAAGTTGCCCGCCGAGCCCGCAGTGGGATAGCGCACGTGCGCGATGCCGCTGTTGCCGGGCAGCGAGCGCATGTTGCGGGTGCGGAAGACGTCGCGCACCAGCCCGTTGCCCTTGTGCATGTGAAACGCCTTGCCCATCGCGGTGGCGATACCGGCGGCGTCCTGGCCGCGATGCTGCAGCAGCAGCAGCCCGTCGTAGAGCAGCTGGTTGACGGGCGAGCGCGCAACGACGCCGAGGATTCCGCACATGACAGCCTCCTGGATTCTGCGTTCAGGTCTGCCTGACCGGTTCCGAACGCGCGGGCAGGTACGGCGTCACCCACGATACCAGTTCGTCGAGCAGCGGCCGCGACAGCGCCTGCTCCCAGGCAGGTTCGCGGTCGGCCCCGAAATGCCTTCCGACCAGCGCGACCACGGTCACGATGATCAGCGCGCGCGCCACGCCCAGCATGGCTCCCAGCGATCGGTCGGCCGCGCCGAGACCGACTTTCGCCAGAGCCCGCGCGATCAGCCCACCGAGCAGGCGCACCGACACCAGCAGCGCGAAGAAGATCAGCACCCCGACGAACAGCGGATGCAGCGACCAGCCGGTGGCCGCCAGCGCCGGTCCGGTGGCCAGCGGCGCGCCCAGCAGCGCGACCACCCAGCCGGCGAGCGCGAACACCGTGCGCACCAGCCCGCGCAGCAGGCCGAGCCCGACCGAGACGAGCAGCGTGGCGATCACGAAGTAGTCCCAGCCGGTGAGCGCAGCGATGCTCGCCGACATCGCTACAGCGCAACCACGGCGGATTCGATGCCGATCGACTTCAGCCGGGCGCGCGCCTGCTCGGCGGCCTCGCGGCTGGCGAACGGCCCCACGCGCACGCGCGTGCGCTCGCCCTGTGCGGTCTTGACGCTTTCGGTGTAGACGCGCACGCCCGCCTTGCGTGCCTTGTCGGCCTGCGCGCGTGCGCTGCCCGCACTGGCGAACGCGCCGACCTGCACCGCGAACTGCGCTGCGGATTTCGGCACCGGCTCGGGCTTCGGTGCGACGGCAGCCGCTTTCGGCGCCTCGACAGGCTTCGGCGGCGACTTCGCAGCCTCGGGTTTCGCCGCTTCGGGCTTCGCTGGCTCGGCCTTCGCCGCTTCGGCCGGCGCTGCCGCCTCGGCGGCTTTCTCCGGCGCCGCCGGCTCGATCGGCGGCACCACCGCGACCTCGGCGCCGTGTGCCGGCGACTCACCCTCTTTCGGCGGCGCCGCGGCCTCGCGCGGCGCGATCTCGACCTGCACGTCGGTGATCGCCTGGCGCGGTTCGGAGTCGAGCAGCAGCGGCAGCACGATCGCGGCGACGACGCCCAGCACGAGTGCGCCGAGCAGGCGCCGGCGGGCGCGCTTCTTCTGCGTCAACGCCGGGTCGAGCGCGCCGCCGTCGGCGTCGCCCGGGTCACGCCTGGCCATGGAAGCCGGTGATCGCCGAGCGCGCCACGCACGCGGCGGCACGCGAATCGAAGCAGGAGCCCTGGATGCGGACGCTATGCGGCACGGGCGGCAAGGATGTCGGCGACGGTGAGAAAGGATCCGAAGACCACGATTCTATCATTGGCGCTCGCCCGCGCCCGCGCCGCAGCGAGCGCCGAAGAGGGATCCGGATGGCACTCGATGCTCGTCTTCGCGCCCTCGCGCGCGATGCCGGCCGCTTCGAGCCGCGCGGCGATCCACTCGCCGCTGGCCGCACGCGGCCCCGGCAGGTCGACCGCGAGCCAGTGATCGACGCGGTGCTTCAGCGCGGCGATCACGCCGTCGACGTCCTTGTCGCGCATCACGCCGAAGACCGCGAAAGTGCGCCTGAACCCGCCCATCGCATCGAGGTTGACTGCCAGGTGCGCGGCCGCGTGCGGGTTGTGCGCGACGTCGAGGATCACCACCGGTTGCCCCGGCAGCACCTGGAAGCGGCCGGGCAGCGACACCGCAGCCAGCCCCTCGCGCACCGCCTGCTGCTGAACCGGCAGCCGCTCGCGCAGCGCCTCGAGCGCAGCCAGCACACCGGCGGCGTTCTGCAACTGATTCGCCCCGCGCAGTGCCGGGTAGGCCAGTGCGCTGCGGCGCTGCACCCGCCCCCCATAAGCCCACTGCTGACGATCGCCGGTGTGGTTGAAGTCGCGCCCGTGGAGCCAGAGGTCGGCGCCGATCGCGTTCGCGTGATCGACCAGCGCCGCCGGCGGCGACGGATCGCTGCAGATCGCCGGGCGACCCGGGCGGAAAACGTGCGCCTTCTCCCAGCCGATGCGCTCGCGATCCTCGCCCAGGTACTCGGTGTGGTCCACGTCGATGCTGGTGACGATCGCGCAGTCGGCGTCGATCAGGTTCACCGCGTCGAGCCGCCCGCCCAGCCCCACCTCGAGAATCACGGCATCGAGCGGACGCCGAGCGAACAGCCGCAGCACCGCGAGCGTGGTGAATTCGAACCAGGTGAGCGCGACCGCACCGCGCGCGATCTCGACCGCCTCGAATTGCGCGATCAGGTCGGCATCGTCCACCGGCGCGCCAGCCACGCGCGCGCGCTCGGCAAAGCGCACGAAGTGCGGCGAGGTGTAGAGGCCGACCCGATAGCCGGCGGCGAGCAGGATCGATTCGAGCATCGCGCAGGTCGAGCCCTTGCCGTTGGTGCCGCCCACGGTGATCACCGGGCAGGCGAACGACAGCGCGAGGCGCGAGGCGACTTCACGCACCCGCTCGAGCCCGAGCTCGATCGTCTTCGGATGCAGCCGCTCGATGCGGCCCAGCCAGTCGCGCAGCGCTGGCGAGTCGGCGGCGCTCATCGGCGGGTCAGGAGACCGCTTCGCTCGACTGCCTGAGCAGCAGCGCGAGCACCCGCGCGATCTCGTCGCGCATCGCCCGCCGGTCGACGATCATGTCGATCGCGCCTTTCTCCAGCAGGAACTCGGCGCGCTGGAAGCCTTCGGGCAGCTTCTCGCGCACCGTCTGCTCGATCACGCGCGGACCGGCGAAGCCGATCAGCGCCCGCGGCTCGGCGATCACCAGGTCGCCCAGGAAGCAGAAACTCGCCGAGACGCCGCCCATCGTCGGGTCGGTGAGCACCGAGATGTAGGGCAGCCGCTTTTCCGAGAGCTTCGTGAGCATCGCGGTGGTCTTGGCCATCTGCATCAGCGACAGCAGGCCCTCCTGCATCCGCGCCCCGCCCGAGGCCGCGATCGACACGAACGGCACCTTCTGCTCGATCGCGCCCTGCACGCCGCGTGCGAAACGCTCACCGACCACCGAACCCATCGAGCCGCCCATGAAGTCGAACTCGAAGCAGGCCACCACCGCCGGAATCGTGCGGATCGCCCCGCCCATCACCACCAGCGCATCGGTCTCGCCGGTGTCGTCGATCGCCTCCTGCAGCCTGTCGGGATACTTGCGGCTGTCCTTGAACTTCAGCGCATCGACCGGCAGCACCTCGTGGCCGATCTCGTAGCGGCCTTCGGCGTCGAGCAGCAGGTCGAGCCGCTTGCGCGCCGACAGGCGCATGTGGTGCGTGCACTTCGGGCACACGTTCAGGTTGGCCTCGAGGTCGGCCGAATAGAGCACCGCGTCGCACGAAGGGCACTTGACCCAGACGCCCTCGGGAACCTTCTTCCCGCCGGCGGCCGAGCGCTTGACGCGCGGGGGCAGCAGCTTGTCGAGCCAGGTCATGCAGTCACCTCCGGATGTGGCGCGCCGTCGAGGGCGGCGCGAATCGCGGCCATGAACGCGCGGGCGCGTGCGGGCGCCTCGCCCGGCGGACCGTCTTCGAGCAACTGGATCGTGCGGGTGCCGATGATCACTGCGTCGGCGGCCTGCGCGACCGCTCGCGCGGTGGCGCCGTCGCGGATGCCGAAACCGACGCCCACCGGCAGCGTGGTGCACCGGCGGATCGCGCCGACGCGGCGCACCACGTCGTCGGCGTCGATCGTGCCGCCGGTGATGCCCCGCAGCGACACGTAGTAGACGTAGCCGCTGGCGATCGCCAGCACGCGCGCGGTGCGCTCGTCGGTGGTGGTGGGCGCGAGCAGGAAGATCGGGTCGATCGCGCGCGCGCGCGCCGCGGCCGCGAACGCCTCGCACTCTTCCGGTGGATAGTCGACGACGATCACGCCGTCGACGCCGGCCTGCGCCGCCTCGTCGAGAAAGCACTCGACGCCCATGCGCTCGACCGGATTGGCGTAGCCCATCAGCACCACCGGCGTGGCATCGTCGCGGCCGCGAAACTCGCGCACGAACTCGAGCACCTTGCGCATGCCCACGCCGAGCGCGAGCGCGCGCTCGTTGGCGCGCTGGATCACCGGGCCGTCGGCCATCGGGTCGGAGAACGGCACGCCGAGCTCGATCGCGTCGGCGCCGCCCGCCACCAGCGCGTGCATGATCGGCACGGTGAGCCCGGGCTCGGGGAAGCCCGAGGTGACGTAGGGAATCAGGGCCTTGCGCCGCGCCGCGGAGAGCCTTCCGAAGAGGGTCGACAGGCGCGACATCAGAACCGGATCCCCGCGCGCTGCGCGACCGTGTGCATGTCCTTGTCGCCGCGCCCCGACAGGTTCACCAGGATGATGCGGTCTTGCGCGAGCGTGGGCGCAAGGCGCGCCGCATACGCCAGCGCGTGGCTCGATTCGAGCGCCGGGATGATGCCCTCGATGCGGCAGCAGTCGTGGAACGCGCGCAGCGCCTCGGCGTCGTCGACCACTTCGTAGCGGGCGCGCCCGGTGTCCTTGAGCCAGGCGTGCTCGGGGCCGACGCCGGGGTAATCGAGCCCGGCCGAGACCGAATGCGTGTCGATGATCTGCCCGTCTTCGTCCTGCAGCAGGTAGGTGCGGTTGCCGTGCAGCACGCCCGGCGTGCCCGCGGTGAGCGAGGCCGCGTGCCTGCCGGTGGCCAGCCCTTCGCCGCCCGCCTCCACGCCGACCAGCTGCACCTGCGGCAGGTCGATGTAGGGGTGAAAGATGCCGATCGCGTTCGAGCCCCCGCCCACGCAGGCCACGACGAAGTCGGGCTGGCGCCCGGCGTCGACCGGCATCTGCCGCCGGCACTCGTTGCCGATCACCGACTGGAAGTCGCGCACCATCATCGGGTACGGATGCGGGCCGGCCACCGTGCCGATGATGTAGAAGGTGTCCTCGACGTTGGTGACCCAGTCGCGCATCGCCTCGTTCAGTGCGTCCTTCAGCGTCTTCGAGCCGGAATCGACCGGCACCACCTCGGCGCCCAGCAGCTTCATCCGGTAGACGTTCTGCGCCTGCCGCGCGACGTCTTCCGAACCCATGTAGACCACGCACTTCATGCCGTAGCGGGCCGCCACGGTCGCGGTGGCCACGCCGTGCTGGCCGGCACCGGTCTCGGCGATCACGCGCGGCTTGCCCATCCGCCGCGCGAGCAGCGCCTGGCCGATGGTGTTGTTGATCTTGTGGGCCCCGGTGTGGTCGAGGTCTTCGCGCTTGAACCAGATCTGGGCGCCGCCCAGCATCTGCGACCAGCGCTTCGCGTGGTACACCGGGCTCGGCCTGCCGACGAAGTGCGCCAGTTCGTATTCGAACTCGGCGACGAACTCCGGGTCGGTGCGATAGCGCTCGTAGGCGATGCGCAGTTCCTCGAGCGCGTGCACGAGGGTCTCTGCAACGAAGATGCCACCATAGGGCCCGAAGTGGCCCCGGGCGTCGGGCAGGTCGTACGGCTTCATCGTGAATCCTGTCGTGCCGAGTCGGCCCGCAGCACTTCGGCAACGAACCGTTCCATGCGCTCGCGCGACTTCGCGCGCGGATCGGGCTGCGGTTCGCCGGCCTGGATGCCGGTGGACACGTCGACCATCGCCGGCCGCACCTGCGCAATGGCCGCGGCAACGCTTTCGGGCGCGAGGCCTCCGGACAGCACGATCGGCATCGGCCGCTCGTGCGGCACCCGCGACCAGTCGAAGCCTTCGCCGCTGCCGCCGTATCCGGGGCTGTACGAATCGAGCAGCAACGCTTCGGCGCTGGCGTAGCGAGCGCACGATTCTAGCAAATCGACCCCGTCACGCATGCGCACCGCGCGCCAGTAGGCCAGGCCTGCGGGGCGTTCGTTCTCGCAGGTGCCCGGTTCCTCGTCGCCGTGGAACTGGATCACGTCGAGCCCGACCGCGCCGGCCACGCGCCGGATCTCGCCCTCGGGTGCGTTCACGAAGAGCCCCACCGCGGCGACCCACGACGGCAGCAGCCGGCGCAGGCCGGCCGCCTGCGCAATCGCCAGCGCCCGCGGGCTCTTCGGATAGAAGACGAAGCCCACCGCGTCCACGCCGAGCGCCGCGGCGTCGCGCACGTCATCGGCGCGCACCAGGCCGCAGAACTTGATCCGTGTGCGTACGCCGCTCATGCCAGGCAGTCGGGCAACCCGCCGCCCCAGGAGGGCAGCGCGTAGCGCGCGTCGTACTGCGCACCGTCGAGATACAGGCCGTCGGGTGCGAAAGTGGCCGGCGCGTGGCGGCGGTCGCGTCCGGCGAGCAACTGCGCGATCCACTCCGGCGGATGACGGCCCTCGCCGATCGCAAGCAATGCGCCCATCAGGTTGCGGATCATGTGATGCAGGAACGCATTGGCGGTGAAGGTGAAGACGACGAGCGGGCCGCGCTCCTCGAGCGACAGCTCCTCGAGCCTGCGCACCGGCGAAGCCGCCTGGCACTCGGCCGAGCGAAACGCGGAGAAATCGTGCTCGCCCACCACCAGCGCCGCGGCCGCGCGCATGCGCCCCACGTCGGGGTCGCGGAAGGTCCAGCCGGCACGGCGCGCAAGCAGCGGATGGCGCACCGCCGAACGGTACAGCAGATAGCGATAGCGCCGGCGCAGCGCGCCGTAGCGCGCGTGGAAGCCGTCGTCCACCGGCGTGGCGCTGCGTACCGCCATCCCTTCGGGCAGGTGCGAGTTCACCCCGCGCACCCAGGCCGACAGCGGCCGCGCGGCATCGCTGTCGAAGTGCACCACCTGGCGCAGGGCGTGCACGCCGGCGTCGGTGCGGCCGGCGCAGATCGTGCCGACCGCGTGCCCGGCAATCGCCTCGAGCGCGCGCTCGAGAACGTCCTGCGCCGCTTGTCCGCCGGGCTGGGTCTGCCAGCCGTTGAAGCGGTTGCCGTCGTAGGCGAGCGTGAGCGCGAATCTGGGCATGGTGCGAAAAAAAAAAAACGGGAAGCCGAGGCTTCCCGAGGCACTGCAGCTTTCGGGAACTTATCCGATCTTCGAAAGCATCGAACGTGCCTTCTGCTGTTGTGCGGTGTCGCCGCCCTTGAGCACCTCTTCGAGCAGTTCGCGGGCGCCTTCCTTGTCGCCGATCTCTTCGTACGCCGAAGCGAGATCGAGCTTGGTGGCCATCTCCTGCCAGCGCGACGAATCGACCGCCGACGCCACCTCGGTTTCCGCGGCAGCCAGGCCGAGCTCGCCGCCCGCATCGAAGGCCGGGCGTTCCTCGATCGCGGTGCCCGTATCGAGTTCTTCGAGCGCCGGGAGATCGATCTTGAAGTCGCCGAGATCGGCCAGGGCGGCCGGCTCGGCCGCCGCCACCGTCGACGAGAGCCGGTTTTCGTCGCGCGGCGCTTCGGCGGTGCCGACGTCGAGCGAAGGCAACTCGAAGCGGCCATCGATCGCACGGGCAAGATCGGACTCGGACAGCTCGGACTCCGAAAGCTCCTGCCCGGACAGCGCGACTTCGTCGACTGCGGCGCCGGACGCTTCGCGCATGCTTGCGGCGCGTCCGATCGTGGTGTCGAGATCGAGATCGAAGTCGAGTGCCGGGATCTCGGGCGCCGCCGACGCATCGCCGTCCATCGGCACCGTCTCGGCGAACGAGACCGTGCCGGCCCCGGATTCGCGCGCGCGTGCCTCGTCGCCCGGCAGCATGAGGTCGGAGGGCAGCATCCCGGCTGCGTCCGCCGCCGCTGCGGCCAGCCCCGCCGCACCGGAGAGCGCAGCCCCCGAACCCGCAGGAGCGGGCGCGGGCGTCGCATCCCAGGCGCCAGCCGCAGGCTCGGCGAACTCGCCGGCAGGCGTCATCGGATCCTCGCCCTGCCCGGTGTAGAGCGGATTGGCCGGATCGATCGACAGCCCGAGCGTGACCACTTTCGGCCACTCCTCGTTCTGCCCGCCGGTCTGGTCGTACATTTCCTGGGCGAGCATGCCGAAAGCCGCCGCATCCTTGCGGCCGGCGTGGATCTCGAGAAGCTTGAAGCGGATCGCCTGGCGCTCGGGTTGCTTCTTCAGCGCTTCCTTGAGGATCTCCTCGGCCTGCGCCTCGCGGCCGTAGGCGATGTAGACCTCGGCTTCGGCAATCGGATCGACCTCGGTGGAATGGACATCGACGCCACTGTCGCGCGTGCTGGTCGCGAACAGGCTGCTGCTGGTGTCGACCGCCTGGCCACCGGTGGAACCGAACAGCGAATTCGCGGTGAACGCGTCGGCCGCGACCAGGCTGTCATCGTCCAGCTGTTCGGTCTTCCTGCGCCGACGCGCCGAGTACAGGCCATAGGCGCCCAGTGCCAGCACGATCGCGCCCAGGCCGGGAAGCGTGAGCGGATTGCCGATCAGGCTGTCGACGAAACCGGGTTCGGCCGCCGGAGCCGGAACAGGTTCGGCAGCGGGCTTGGTCGCGGGCGGGGCCACCGGAGCCTGCGCTTCGGCTGCCGGCGGCTGCCCCGTGGCGGCATCGGCTGCGCCCGGTTGCGCAGCCGGCGGCGCCACGGGCGTTTCGGCCGACGCTGCGGGCTCGACCGCAGGCGCGGCTGCGCCAGCAGGCGCCTGACCCGCCGCGGCAGTCGCGGGCGCGGCGACCGTACCGGTGGCAGTGGCGCCCGACGCGCGCGCCGCCTCCACCTGTCGCTGCAACTCGGCCAACTGCTGGTTCTTCAGTTCGACCAGCTTCTGCAGGTCGGCCACGTTCTTCTCGAGCGCGGCCACGCGCTCCTGCTGCTCGCGAAGCGCGGCCTCGCCGGCAATCTGTGCTTCGGCGCTCTTGTCGGCACCGACCGCGGCGCCGGCGGCACCCGCCGCCTTGCCGGCCCCCTTGCCGGCGGCGTCGCCCGGACGCGACAACTTCAGCTGGTCGCCCGGCGCGGCCTCGGCCGGTTTCTCTTCGGCGCCGCCGATCGTGCCGGCGGCGGTCTGACCCGCCTGGGCCGGTTCGACGCGGCGCGCCGCCGCTGCGAGCCGTTCGCGATATGCGCGGAAAGTGGCCACCTCGGCCCGGATCTGCTTGCGCGCGGCCGCGGCATCGACCGAAGCCATGGTGTCGTGGCCGGGAATCTGCAGTTGCTTGCCCGCCAGCATCTGGTGAACGCTGCCGAAGAACGCGCTGCGGTTCGCGTCGTAGATCGCGATGATCGCCTGCTCGAGCGAGACGTCGGCCGGCTTCACCCGTGCCGCAATGCCCGCGAGCGTGTCGCCGGGGCGCGTGGTGACCTCACCGGGCGCACCCGACGCCGCGGATGCGGAAGCCGGGCTCGCGCCAGCGGCCGTCGGCCTGGCGGCCGGCGCGGGACTGGCCGCCGCAACCGGCGCAGCGGCCGGTGCCGGCGCGACTGCCGGCGCCGGCGTGGCCTGCGCACTCGGCGCGCGCGCCGCAGCGACGCTGGGCGTCACGACCTGTTGGGTGGCCGCTCCACCGGCGACGGTTTCGCGCCCGATGCGCAACTCGGGCGGATCGAGCAGGAAGGTGTACTCGCGAACGAACTTGCCCGACGCCCAGTTCAGTTCGACCATCAGGTCGATGAAGGGCTCGTTGATCGGCTGTGAAGAAGTGATGCGCACCACGGCCGATCGATCGGAGCGGCGGTCGATCGCGAAGTTCAACCCGGTGAGCGCAGGGTTGAACTCGAGCCCGGCCTGGCGAAAGGCCTCGGGCGTGGCGAGCCGCGCGGTGAGCGAGCCGAGCTCATCGAGGCCGAGCGAGGTGACCTCGACCTCGGCCCGCAGCGGTTGACCGAGCGCCGACTGAACGGTGAGCCGGCCCAGGCCTGCCGCGTCTGCAGGAGCAGGAGCCGTGCCCGCGAGCGCCGCTGCGATCGCCACTGCAAGAATCGTCGGAGTGCCGTGTCGGCGCCGTCCGGCCGGCTGTACGTGCGTCGATTTCACGCTTGTCCCCAGTGGCTTGAAGCGATTTTTTGAGGCTAACATCAGCTACTTACCGGCGCAAGCTTAGGAACTGGCCGAAGTCCGGTCCGTGGCGTGCGCGTGACGAACGGCGGCTGGCGGGCACCCGGCGGCAACCGGTGCGCGGTGAACGGCGCCTGCGGGCGGCCGAACGAGACGCTCAGGATGCCAGCAGCCTCAACATGCGCCGCAACGGCTCGGCCGCTCCCCACAGCAACTGATCACCCACGGTGAACGCGCTGAGATAGCCCGGACCCAGCGTGAGCTTGCGCAACCGCCCGATCGGCACTGCGAGGCTGCCGTTGACCGCTGCCGGCGAGAGATCGCGAATGCTCGCCTCGCGCGTATTGGGCACGAGCTTCACCCAGCGGTTGCCCGAGGCGACGATCGATTCGATCTCGTCGAGCGGCGCGTCGCGCCGCAGCTTGATCGTGAGCGCCTGGCTGTGGCACCGCATCGCGCCGATGCGCACGCACAGGCTCTCGACCGGAATGTGGCCCGGCCCGGACGCAGGCAGCCCGAGGATCTTGTTGCACTCGGCGTCGCCCTTCCACTCTTCGCGCGAAGTGCCGTTGCCGAGATCCTTGTCGATCCATGGAATCAGGCTGCCGGCCAGCGGCACGCCGAACTTCGCGGTCGGAAACGCCTCGGAGTGCATCGCCTGCGAAACCTTCGCGTCGATCTCCAGGATGGCGGAGGCCGGATCGGCCAGCAGCGGCGCCGCCGCCGCGTGCACGGCGCCCATCTGCGCGAGCAGCTCGCGCATGTTCTGCGCGCCGGCGCCCGAAGCCGCCTGGTAGGTCATCGCGCTGATCCACTCGATCAGGTTCTCGCGGAACAGGCCGTTCAGGCCCAGCATCATCAGGCTCACGGTGCAGTTGCCGCCGACGAAAGTGCGCCCGCCGCGCGCCAGCGCGTCCTTGATCACGTGCAGGTTCAGCGGGTCGAGGATGATGACCGCGTCGTCGTTCATCCGCAGCGCCGAGGCCGCGTCGATCCAGTGGCCGTTCCAGCCGGCCGCGCGCAGCTTCGGAAAGACCTCGTTGGTCCAGTCGCCTCCCTGGCAGGTGAGCACGACGTCCAGCTTCTTCAGCATCTCGACGTCACCGGCGTCGTGCAGCCTGCGCTCGCCCAGGTTGGCCACTTCGGGCGCCGCGCCGCCGGAGTTCGAGGTGCTGAAGAACACCGTCTCGACGTGCGCGAAATCGTCTTCCTCGCGCATGCGCTGCATCAGCACGGAACCGACCATTCCGCGCCAACCGACCATTCCTACCTTCAGCATGACACCGCTCCCTGATCGCGCCGTCGCCATTGCGCCGGCGGCGACGTCTTCACAGCGCCGCGAGCACCGCGTCGCCCATCTCTCTGGTTCCCACCGTCCGCTTGCCGGTCTCGGCGATGTCCGCAGTGCGAAAACCCTGCCCCAGCACCTTGCGCACCGCCGCCTCGACGCGCCGCGCCGCCGCCTCCTGGTGCAGCGAATGCCGCAGCAGCATCGCCGTCGACAGGATCGTCGCCAGCGGATTGGCGAGGTTCCTGCCGGCGATGTCGGGCGCCGAGCCGTGGATCGGCTCGTACAGGCCGAAGCCGCGCGCATTCAGGGAGGCCGACGGCAGCATGCCGATCGAGCCGGTCAGCATCGACGCTTCGTCCGACAGGATATCGCCGAACATGTTGCCGGTGACCATGACGTCGAACTGCCTGGGGTCGCGCACCAGCTGCATCGCCGCGTTGTCGACGTACATGTGGGTGAGTTCGACGTCGCGGTACTGGCCGTGCACCTCGGTGACCACCTCGCGCCAGAACTGCGTGGTTTCCAGCACGTTGGCCTTGTCGACCGAGCATACCCGGCGCTGGCGCTTGCGCGCCGTCTCGAACGCCAGCTGCGCGATGCGCCGGATCTCGCTCTCGGTGTAGCGCATCGTGTCGAAGCCCTCGCGCTCGCCGTTCTCGTTGGTGCGCACCCCGCGCGGCTGGCCGAAGTAGATGTCGCTGGTGAGCTCGCGCAGGATGAGCAGGTCGAGGCCGGAGATCACCTCGGGCTTGAGCGTGGAGGCGTGCGCGAGCTCCGGATAGACGATCGCCGGGCGCAGGTTGGCGAACAGGTCGAAGTGCTTGCGCAGCCTGAGCAGCCCCTGCTCGGGGCGCTTGGCGCGCGGCAGCGTGTCGTACTTCGGTCCGCCCACCGAGCCGAACAGGATCGCGTCGGCCTGGCCGGCCAGCTTCAGGGTGGCCTCGGGCAGCGGATCGCCGGAGGCGTCGTAGCCGGCGCCTCCCACCGGCGCGTGCTCCATTTCGACGGCCAGGCCGTCGGCGGCCAGCGCCTGCAGCACGCGCACCGCCTGCGCCGTGATCTCCGGCCCGATGCCGTCGCCGGCAAGCACCGCTATCTTCATGTCGGAAAAATCCTGGTGCGCGTCACTCGGGCAGCCGCGTGGCGAGCCACGGCTGCCGGGCCAGCCGCCGGCTCTCGAATTCGCGGATCGCGTCGGCATGCCCGAGGGTGAGACCGATTTCGTCGAGCCCGCCGAGCAGGCACTCCTTGCGGAACGGGTCGATCTCGAAATCGAAGCTGCGCGCGCCGTCGACGGTGCGCACCTGCTGCGCGGGAAGGTCGACGACCAGCTCGAAGCCGGTGAACGCGTTGACCTGGTCGAACAGCCAGTCGACATCGGACTCGGCCAGCCGCACCGGCAGCAGCCCGTTCTTGAAGCAGTTGACGAAGAAGATGTCGGCGAACGAAGGCGCGATGATCACCCGGAAACCGTAGTCTTCGAGCGCCCACGGCGCGTGCTCGCGCGACGAACCGCAGCCGAAGTTCTTGCGCGTGAGCAGGATCGACGCGCCCTGGTAGCGCGGCTGGTTCAGTGCGAAGTCGGGGTTCAGCGGCCGGCGGCTGTTGTCCATGCCCGGCTCGCCGCGATCGAGGTAGCGCCATTCGTCGAACAGGTTCGGCCCGAAGCCGCTGCGCCTGATCGACTTCAGGAACTGCTTCGGAATGATCGCGTCGGTGTCGACGTTCGCCCGATCGAGCGGCGCGACCAGGCCGCGGTGAACCGTGAGGCTTCGCATGACCGCTGGTGCCTTCCTGCGCCGCTCGTTACTTCTTCGCCGCGCCCTGGATCGTCTCGCCGGCCTTCTCGATGTCCTTGCCGGCGCCGGCGATGGTGTTGCAGGCGCCCAGCGACAGCAGGAAGGCGCCGGCGAGAACGGCGGAGAGGATTCGCTTCATCGTTGTACCCTGTCTCGATCAGATGCGCCGCACGTCGACGAAATGCCCGGCGACGGCTGCGGCAGCCGCCATCGCCGGACTCACCAGGTGGGTGCGCCCGCCGGCGCCCTGCCTGCCCTCGAAATTGCGGTTCGAGGTGGAGGCGCAACGCTCGCCCGGCTCGAGCCGGTCGGCGTTCATCGCCAGGCACATCGAGCAGCCCGGCTCGCGCCACTCGAAGCCGGCGTCGCGGAAGATGCGGTCGAGCCCCTCGGCCTCGGCCTGCTTCTTCACCAGCCCGGAGCCCGGAACCACCATCGCCAGCTTCACGTTCGAGGCCTTGTGCTTGCCGCGCACGATCGCGGCGGCCTCGCGCAGGTCTTCGATGCGTGAATTGGTGCACGAGCCGATGAACACCTTGTCGATGCGGATGTCCTGGATCGCGGTGTTCGGTTTCAGGCCCATGTACTGCAGCGCGCGCTCCATGCCTTCGCGACGCACCGCGTCTTTTTCCTTGTCGGGATCTGGCACGCGCTCGTCGATCGCGACCACCATCTCGGGCGAAGTGCCCCAGGTGACGTGCGGCTCGAGCTGGCTCGCGTCGACCTCGATCACCAGGTCGAAGCGCGCACCGGGGTCGGAGCGCAGCGTGCGCCAGTACTCCTCGGCACGGTACCAGTCGGGGCCGGCCGGCGCCATCGGGCGGCCGCGAAGATAGGCGAGCGTGGTGTCGTCGACTGCCACCATGCCCGCGCGCGCACCGGCCTCGATCGCCATGTTGCAGATCGTCATCCGGCCTTCCATCGACAGCGAGCGGATCGTGGAGCCGGCGAACTCGATCGCATAGCCGGTGCCGCCGGCGGTGCCGATGCGGCCGATGACCGAGAGGATCACGTCCTTGGCGGTGACGCCGCGCGCGAGCGCGCCTTCGACCTTCACCAGCATGTTCTTCATTTTCTTCGCCACCAGCGTCTGCGTGGCGAGCACGTGCTCGACCTCGGAGGTGCCGATGCCGAAGGCGAGGCAGGCGAACGCGCCGTGCGTGCTGGTGTGCGAGTCGCCGCAGACGACCGTCATGCCGGGCAAGGTGGCGCCCTGCTCGGGGCCGATCACGTGAACGATGCCCTGGCGACGGTCGTTGAGGTCGAAATACGGAATGTCGAACTCGCGCGCGTTGGCGTCGAGCGTCTCGACCTGCAGGCGCGAAACCGGGTCGGCGATGCCCTGCGAGCGGTCGGTGGTGGGCACGTTGTGGTCGACCACCGCCAGGTTGGCCGCCGCCCGCCACGGCTTGCGCCCGGCCATTTTCAGTCCCTCGAACGCCTGCGGGCTGGTGACTTCGTGCACCAGGTGGCGATCGATGTAGATGAGCGCGGTGCCGTCGTCTTCCTGGCGGACGACGTGGGCGTCCCAGAGCTTGTCGTAGAGGGTGCGGGGGGCGATGGACATCCGGAAATTATGCCACGCAGGCCATCACGCCCCCGGGGCGGGCCCGGGCGCTGGCCCGGGCTTTGCCGACGAACGCTATCGGCGCCGCGCCTGCTCGTACAGCGGCATCACCCGCGCCGAATACACCTCGAGATCCTTCAGCCGGGTCTCGGCCGACGGGTGCGTGCTCAGGAACTCCGGGCCGCTGCCGCCGCCGTTCTTCGCCATCTTCTGCCACAACGAGATCGCCGCGCGCGGATCGTAGCCCGCGCGCGCCGCGAGTTCCACGCCGATCCGGTCGGCCTCGGTCTCGTGCAACCGGCTGTTGGGCAGGCCGAAGAAGGCCTTGTAGAAGACCCCGCCGAGATCGGCCCCCGCCTGCCCGGCGCCCAGCAGGATCGATGCGCCACTGATCAGCACCTGCGCTCCCATCTGCTCGGAAGCGCGCTCGCGCGCGTGCTCGCGCAACGCGTGCGCGATCTCGTGCCCGACCACTGCGGCGATCTCGCCGTCGGTGAGGTTCAGCTTGGTGACCAGCCCGCTGTAGACCGCGATCTTGCCTCCCGGCATGCACCAGGCGTTGATCTGGTCGGAGCGGATCACGTTGACTTCCCACTTCCACCGCGCCGCCTCCGGGCGGAACGCCGCGCTGGCGGGAATCAGCCGGTTGGTGATCGCGCGCACCCGCGAGGTGAGCGCCGGATCGGCGTTCAGTGCGCCCTTCTCGCGCTCCTTGCCGAGCGTCTCGCGGTATGCGAGTTCGGCCTGCTGGCGC
The DNA here is from genome assembly GCA_003577305.1 of Burkholderiales bacterium. Taxonomy (GTDB): domain Bacteria; phylum Pseudomonadota; class Gammaproteobacteria; order Burkholderiales; family Burkholderiaceae_E; genus Zeimonas. The sequence continues at coordinate 58,383 of QEVL01000014.1, read as the reverse complement.
ATGTCGGCCTCGGAGACCAGCGACGACATGCGCTGCGTGCGCTCGATGCCTACCGCGCCCGGACTGGTCGTCTTCACCGACTGGCAGCCCGACGTGATTGCGGCGCCGGTGACCAGCACCGCCGCCGCGATCCGGATTCCCTTCATGCTTCCTTCTCCCTGGTCTGGCAGCCGCTGCGGCCGCTCCGATCGACGCGATTCTCGCAAAGCACGGCCCAAGGGGCCAATCGGGGTGCACCGCCAATCATGCGGCCGCACCGCATGCGCCGCCATCCGGCTCGCGGCAGCCCCGGAACACCCAGCCGCCGAGCGCCGCGGCCGCGGCCGAGACGAGGAACGCGGCCGGCGGCGACACCGCCGACCAGACCGCGGTGGCCACCAGCACGCCCAGCGCGCCGCCCAGCCCGTAACCCACCGTCACGTAGAGGGCCTGCGCGCGCGCCTGCTGCGCCGGCTCGAACCAGCGCTGCAGCGTGGCGACCGTGGCGCTGTGGTGAATGCCGAAGGTCACCGCGTGCAGCAGTTGCGCGAGCACCAGCGCCGGCAGCCAGGTTGCCGCCAGCCCGATCAGCCCGAAGCGCAGCGCCGCCACCCACAGGCTCGCCCGCAGCAACCGGATCGCGCCGAAGCGCTCGAACAGCCGCCGTTGCGCCCAGAAGATCGCGATCTCGGCCGCGACGCCCAGCGCCCACAGCAGGCCGATCGCGGTCTTGCTGTAACCCAGTTGCGCCAGGTACAGCGACAGGAACGCGTACAACGCCGCGTGCGCGAACAGCATCAGGAACGCCGACGCGAAGAACGCCAGCACCCGCGGCTCACGCAGCCGCTCGCGCACCCGCACTGCCGGCGGCCCGGCTCGCGGCGCGGGCACCGCGCCCATCCGCCAGGCGCTGGCTGCCAGCGCGAGCATGATCGCCGCCGTCCACCACGGCAGCGTGCGCATTCCCCAGGCGTCGAGCACCGGCCCCATCGCGACCACGCCGACGATGAAGCCCGCCGAACCCCAGATGCGGATGCGCCCGTAGCGGCCCGCGTCGCCGCCGGCCGCGTGCATCGCGATCGTCTCGCCGATCGGCATCTGTGCGGCGGTCATGAAGTAGAGCAACGCCAGCACCACCATGAGCGCGCCGAAGCTGCCGCCGGCCAGCGGCAGCAGCAGCGCACCCGCCAGTGCGCCCACCGAACTCACCCGCAGCAACGCGACCCGGCTGCCGCTGCGGTCGGCGAGCCAGCCCCAGAACGGCGGCCCCACGATGCGCAGCACCTGCGGCACCGCCAGCAACACACCGATCTCGGCGATCGTCAGCCCGATCGCGGCGAGGTACAGGCTCAGGTAGGGCGAGAAGAGCCCGACCCAGGTGAAATAGGCGAGAAAGAGCGCCTTGATGCCGGCGGCGCCGCTGCCGCCCGCGCTCAACGTGCGCCGCGCGGCGCCGGCCCCGCGATGCGCGGCGTGGCCACCGCCACTTCGGCGTTCTGCCCGCGGTCGCGCAGCGCGTGATCGATCAGCACCAGCGCCAGCATCGCCTCGGCGATCGGCGCCGCGCGAATGCCCACGCAGGGATCGTGGCGGCCGAGCGTCTCCACCGTCGTGGGCGCCCCGTCGAGGTCGATCGAGCGCCGCGGCACCCGGATGCTCGACGTGGGCTTGATCGCGAGTTCCACCACGATCGGCTGTCCGGTGGAGATGCCGCCCAGCACGCCACCCGAGTGGTTGGTGGCGAAGCCCTCTGGAGTGAGTTCGTCGCCGTGCTCGCTGCCCTTTTGCGTCACGCAGGCGAAGCCCGAGCCGATCTCGACCCCCTTCACCGCGTTGATGCCCATCATCACGTAGGCGATGTCGGCGTCGAGCTTGTCGTAGAGCGGCTCGCCCAGCCCCACCGGCACGCCGTCGGCGACCACCCGCACCCGCGCGCCGACGGAGTCGCCGGTGCGGCGCAGCGCATCCATGTATTCCTCGAGCTTCGGCACGACGCCCGCGTCGGCGGCAAAGAACGGGTTGTTCGCCACCTGCGCCCAGTCGGTGACCGGTATGACGATTTCACCCAGCTGCGTCATGCAGCCGCTGATCTGCGTGCCGAAGTGCTCGCGCAGCCACTTCTTCGCGATCGCGCCCGCGGCCACCGCCGGCGCGGTGAGCCGCGCCGACGAGCGCCCGCCCCCGCGCGGATCACGCACGCCGAACTTGTGCCAGTAGGTGTAGTCGGCGTGGCCGGGGCGGAAGGTGCGCGCGATCGAGGAGTAGTCCTTGCTGCGCGCATCCTGGTTGCGGATCAGCAGTGCGATCGGCGTGCCGGTGGTGCGGCCCTCGTACACCCCGGACAGGATCTCGACCGCATCGGGCTCCTGGCGCTGCGTGACGTGCCGCGACGTGCCCGGGCGGCGCCGGTCGAGATCGGGCTGGATGTCGGCCTCGGACAACTCCATGCCCGGCGGACAGCCGTCGACCACGCAGCCGATCGCGGGCCCGTGCGATTCGCCGAATGTGGTGACGGTGAAGAAACGACCGAGCGTGCTGCCGGACATCGCGTGAACCTCGTCCTGAAACGGTGATTCTAGCGGACCCAGTTCTCCAGCTTCAGGTTCCTGACGCGCCGGAACTCGCACACGTTGTTCGTCACCAGAACGGCATCCAGCGCACGCGCATGCGCAGCGATCGACAAGTCATTGGCGCCGATCATCTCGCCGCGACGCCTGAGGTCTGCACGGATGTCCGCGTAGTGGTCCGCCGCCTCCTCGTCCCAGTCGAGGATCGCTATCTTAACCGCGCGACCACCGTCTCCCGCGGCATCGCTGCCAGCACCGCATCGACCGACGGCGTCTGCGTGGTGCCGAACACCTTGAGCCGCACCGGAATCGCCAGTTGCGGCATCTTCAAGCCATGCTCGGCGAGCGTCTCCCTCAATGCCGCGGCGATCGCTTCCTTCGTCCATTCGCCGCCTGCGAGCCGCGCCGCGAGCGCGGCGAGCGCGGGCGCGAGCGCCGCCGGCGCGGCGTCGAGGTGCTTGTGCCGATCGGCGGGCGCGATCGTCGGCTCCGCGTAGAACATGTGCGCCATCTCGGCGAGTTCGTTCAGCGTCTGCGCCCGCTCCTTCAGCAGCCCGCAGACCGTTGCCAGATCGGCCGAAGCCGGGCCCGGCTCCACCCCGGACGCGCGCAGGCGCGGCAACACCCGCCCGGCGAGGTCGGCGTCGTCGGCAGCCTTGATGTAGTGGTGGTTCAGCCAGCGCAGCTTGTCGAAATCGAAGCGCGAGGGCGAGCGGCTCACGTGCGAGCCGTCGAACCAGGCGACGAACTGCTCGCGCGAGAAGATCTCGGCGTCGCCGTGGCTCCAGCCGAGCCGCGCCAGGTAATTGACCACCGCCTCGGGCAGGTAGCCGTCTTCGTCGTACTGCATCACCGACACCGCGCCGTGGCGCTTCGAGAGCTTCTGGCCGTCGGGACCGTGGATCATCGGCAGGTGACCGTACTGCGGCACCGGCGCGCCCAGCGCACGCAGGATGTTGATCTGCCGCGGCGTGTTGTTCACGTGGTCGTCGCCGCGCAGCACGTGCGTGATCCGCATGTCCCAGTCGTCGACCACCACGCAGAAGTTGTAGGTGGGCGTGCCGTCGGAGCGGGCGATGATCAGGTCGTCGAGTTCGCTGTTGTCGACCGCGATCGGGCCCTTGATCGTGTCGTTCCAGCTGGTCGCGCCGTCCACCGGGTTGCGAAAGCGCACCACCGGCTCCACCCCCGGCGGCGGAGGCGGCAGCGCGCGCCCGGGTTCCGGGCGCCAGCGCCCGTCGTAGCGCGGCTTCAGGCCGAGCGCCTCGTGCTCGGCGCGCATCGCCTCGAGCTCTTCCTTCGTGCACCAGCAGTGGTAGGCGGTGCCGTCGGCGAGCATCTTGCGGATCACCTCGCGGTAGCGCGGCATGCGCTCCATCTGGTAGAACGGGCCCTCGTCGGCATCGAGCCCGAGCCAGCGCATGCCGTCGAGAATCGCCTGCACCGCCTCGGGGGTCGAGCGCTCGACGTCGGTGTCTTCGATGCGCAGGATGAAGGTACCCTTGTGGTGGCGCGCGAAAGCCCACGCGAACAGCGCGGTGCGGGCGCCGCCGATGTGCAGGAAGCCGGTCGGGCTGGGAGCGAAGCGCGTGCGAACCATGTCGCGGGTATCCGGAAGGCGGGGGAAACGTTCGATTTTACGCGAGCGATCCTGCCCGCCGCCGAGCCGCATCCGGGGCACTCCGCAGGAAACCGGCCATGCCGGCGCCTGAGCCGCGGTCGGGCAGCGAAGCATCCGGCGCCAGCCCGGCCGCCTCGCCCATCGAGGCGCTGCCCGCGCATCCCGACACCGCCGGCGAGCACCTGGTGCTGCGCGTGCTGCAGGCCTCGCCGCACGACACCGTGGGCGCGCTGCGCCAGCGACTGGCCGCCGGCGTCGAAGTCGACTCTGCCGAGGCGGTCTACCTGCTCGACGCCAGGCGCCGCCTGCTCGGCCGGGTGCCGATCGCCCGGCTGCTTCAGGCCCGCGCCGAACAGCGGCTCGCCGACATCGCGATCGCTCCGGTGCCGGCGGTGCGCGTCAACGCCGACCAGGAGCACGTCGCATCGCTGGCGATCCAGCACGGCCTCACCGCGGTGCCGGTCGTCGACCGCCGCGGCCACTTCGCGGGCGTGGTGCCGGCGCTGGCGCTTCTCGAAGTGCTGCGTCGCGAGCACGTCGAAGACCTGCACCGGTTCGCCGGCATCGGCCCCGAAGACACCAACCGGGCCCGCGACGCGGTGGAAGCCCCGCCCATCCGGCGCGCCCGCGATCGGCTCCCATGGCTGCTGGTGGGCCTCGTCGGCAGCATGCTCGCCACCTGGATCGTCGCCGGCTTCGAAGCAACGCTGCAGGCGCGCGTGGCGATCGCCTTCTTCGTGCCCGGCATCGTCTATCTCGCCGACGCGGTGGGCACGCAGAGCGAGGCCATCGCGGTGCGCGGCCTGTCGCTGAGCCGCCTGCCGCTCGCACGGTTGCTGGCAGGCGAGCTGCGCACCGGCCTGCTGATCGGACTGACGCTCGCAGTGCTGGTGCTCGGCCCGGTCTGGTGGTGGTTCGGCGACGCTGACCTTGCCCTGGCGGTGGCGGTAGCCCTGCTCGCCGCCAGCGCATGCGCCACGACGATCGGTTTTGCGCTACCGTGGCTGCTCGCACGCACCGGTCGCGACCCCGCGTTCGGCAGCGGCCCGATCGCCACCATCATCCAGGACGTGCTGAGCCTGCTGATCTATTTCTGGACCGTACAGGCGCTATTGTTCTGAACCATGGAGAAGCCCTTCTCGCCCGCCTGCGAACGCAATCGCGAACCGATCCTCGAGGTGCTGCGCGACTGGTTCGCCGACCGCAGGCACGTGCTCGAGATCGGCAGCGGCACCGGCCAGCACGCGGTGCACTTCGCGGCCGCGCTGCCGAAGCTGCGCTGGCAGACCTCCGACGTGCCCGAGAACCTGCCCGGCATCCGCCTGTGGCTGAAGGAGGCGGCGCTGTCCAACACGCCGGCGCCGATCGCCTGGGACGTCAATCATCCGCCGCCCGCGGGCGAGTACGACGCGGTGTTCAGCGCCAACACGCTGCACATCATGAGCTGGAAGGAAGTCGAGCGCATGTTCGTGGCGCTGCCCGGGCTCACGAAACGCGGCGCCGTGCTGGTGATCTACGGACCGTTCAACTACGAGGGGCAGTACACGAGCCAGAGCAACGCGCAGTTCGACGAGGCGCTGCACAGCGCGAACCCCAAGCGCGGCATCCGCGACTTCGAGGAAGTCGATGCGCTCGCCGCCGCGGCCGGGTTCGCGCTCAAGGAAGACCGCACGATGCCGGCGAACAATCGCTGCATCGTCTGGAAACGGACATGAGACGCGCGGAGACAGGGAGCGCGTGCGGATTTGATCGGGGTTGCGGATTTGCCTACAATTGCGCCTCCCTTCCCCAGGGGCGGCTAGCTCAGCGGTAGAGCACTGCCTTCACACGGCAGGGGTCACAGGTTCGAACCCTGTGCCGCCCACCAGAAATACTCAGGAAACAAGCGGCTTTCAGCGATAGCGCACACTAACCTGCTCGGCCGACTGTCCAAAAAGTGTCCAAACGAGGTTCGGGATACCGCTCGCGCCCGCGCCGCGCCACCATCGCCACCTTCCGGTCGATGCCGAGATCGGCGAGGCTCGGAACGTCGCCCTTCGGCTGTTCCACTACGGAACAGCCGAGCGCATCTTTGCCGGCGAGCCGTACACCCTTGTTCCTCGGCGCCACCTTCCACATCTCGCCGAGCCGCCAGAACCGCCCAGGGCGCGCGATCGGCAGCGCGCCGATACACCACGGTGATCACCACCTTCTACACCCCGGTGATCACGACCGAAAAAGCCGCCCGAAGGCGGCCGGCGCGGGCGTGGCGCGGGTCAGCAGGTCGCGGCGCCCAATGCGTGCGCTGCAGGCGCGACACGCGCCCAGCTGTCCGACAGCCACCAGGCACAGCCGCGCTCGATCACGCGGACGCGCAGCCGCGGTTCGCCGGGCGGCGGATGAAGGTCGACAACCAGGCGGAGGTGCCCGCCGGCATTGAGCGCGGCACAGGCTGCGTCGATCGCGGATAGCTCGAGCGGCGGCGACTGCAGCAGCTCGGCCTCGAGCTCGGCACCAGCCGCGAGCCACGCGGCAACGTCGGTCGTCATTCGCGCGGCCGCAGCGGGCGCAGGTCGTCTGGGTGGATGCGGCGCCAGTCGGTCACGAGCACGTCCACGCCTGTGCCGACGATGCGCCACCCGCGGCCGAACGGGGTGAGCCGCAACTTGCGTTTCGCGAGCATCGCCAGCGTCGCCGCTTCGCGTGCCGATGTTGGCGTCGCATTCACGGGAACCCCACCGCGCCGGCCGGCGGGCATCACGCCGTCAACACGTCTTTCGCAGCCGAGAACGATGCAGGGCGCCGCACCGCGATATCGGCGTCCTGCATGGCGATGACGCGCAGCGCCCCCTGCGTCGACAGCGAGTACGGATCGGCGAGGACGTCAATGGCGGACCACATGCCGATGATCAGGTCCGTCCAGTTGCCAAAAATCACGGCCGAGCACACGCTGGTCGATGTGCCCTTCGTCAACGTGGCGGGCACGTTGTTCGAGACGCCGAGCCGGTAGCCTGCCAGGCGCCCGAAGCCGTCCCCATCGATCGGGCTGTCGGCCGAGACGACGAAGTTGCCTTCGACGCCCGAGGCCTGCCGCGGCGTCGTCGACAGCTTGTAGTTGACGTTCGCGTTCGTGAGGAAGCCGAGCGCACCCATGTGTGCGTTGGCAACAGCCACGTCACGCACGAGCTGCTGCACCATATCCCAGCTTGGAGCGCCGCCGTGGGTGCCCATCACGACCGTGCCGATGCCGGCCGTGTTGAGGATGCCCTTCGGCTCCGGTGCGTTGCCCGAACCGTTGATCGCGGCGGCGTCGATGCCCAGGCCGATCTGCGCAACCAGGTCGTTGCGCACCAGCGACTCGACCTCGGGCGTTCCCTGCAGCATCAGCTTCCTGCTGATGTCGACGTAGCCACCGACCGTCTGCGGCACCATCGTGACCTGACTGAACGTCAACGCACCTGTGCCCACGGCCGTGCCTTCCGCCACCCATCCGATCGCGCCGGGGCCGTCCTGCCGCGGGATCGCGACGTTGCCCACCAGGCCGGGCAGCACGGTCGCCCCCATGCGAATGACGAGCGAGTGGTTGCGCAACATCGTGATGAACTGATCGGCGAGCAGATTCGTCGCGACGAGGTTGCCGCCGTGCGTGCCGGTGCCAACGACCTGCATACGATGCGTGAGCGCTTCGGGCGGCACGAACAGTCCGCGCGGCTCGCGCCCGACGCGCTGCGCCAGGTGGCGGCTCACCTCGAGCTCGAAGCCCGCTTCGCGCCGGGCGAACTCGGAATCGACCTGGGCGCGCACCGCGCGCAACAGGGAATACTGCCGGCGCTCGCCCGAGAGGAAGCCTTCTTCGATGCCGCGCGGGGTAGAGAAGCCCGAGGCCGAGCGGCGCAAGAGCTCGCGCTGGAGCCACTCCATATCGCGGCCCTCGCGTACGGCCTGCGCAGCGGCCTCCAGGCCGCCGAACGACTTGTAGTGCTCGCCGACCTTGATTAGATCGCGCACGTCGTTCTCGGTGCGTGCCGCGGCGCGACGCTCGGACCGGCTCTTGCGGTCGTCTTCGACCACAACCCCGTTGCTCTCTTCCATGACGTTCTCCTGTGAACGGAAAAAGCCCGCTTGCGGGTCGGCCGGAACTCCGACCACCGACACTTCGTGCGGGCAAAACTTGAAGCGATAGGTGTTGCTGTCGCCGACGCGGCGCGGCTCGCCGATCGTTGTGTATCCGATGGAAACGTTACGCACGATCCCGCGCAGTACGTCCTGGTAAACCTCTTCGGCTAGCGTCGACTCGCCGAAGCGGGCCAGGCCGCGAAGCTTGGCGTCGGCTACGTGCAGGTTCTCGACGATGCCGATCGGCGGTGGGCTCGACTCGTGGCCGACGATCAGCGGCAGGGGCGCGCGGTGCAGGTCGATCGCGTTGATCGAGCTGCAGTCGAGCACCTCCGCGATCACCCCGTATCGCCCGTGCTCGCGGCGCACCGGTTCTTCGGTCGCGATCACGACCGGCACGGTGCGGTCTCGGGCTTTTGCACGCTCGAAGCCGAGCGTGCGGAAGTGCATCTTCATCGAGGCGTTCCCGGCATCAGCGTGCGCCCGGAAAAAAGAAACCGCCGGGCGCAATGAGAGCCAGCCTTTCGGCTGGGCCTGATGCGTTCCAGCGGTTCACCGCCTCGGCGCGTTGCTTGACTCCGATCCCGAATCCTGACAGCGCGTGGCAATGACCGGATGCGTGGGAACGGCGAGCAACGCTCGTCGCTGAACGGCATTGCATCACGGTTGGCGGGCCGTGTCAATCAAGCTTGGACTGCGTTCTCGAGAGGTGCAACGCAGCTGTGTCGGCGAGCATCTCGCGCCATTCGTCCTGGCTAACTGGTGCGTACGCCCGCCACAGCGGGCGCTCGTCGGCGAGATTCACGACGGCGCCGGTGAAGTTGTGTTCGCAGTACGCCACGACGATGCTCGGCGCCGGCCGGTAGAACATCAACTTGCGCGGGTCGCACAGGCACTCCGTGCAGAGCCCTGGCACAGCAGGGATGCGGCCTGTCATTTCGGGAGGGAGTGCGTAGACGTCGGTCATGGGGATCTCCATTGGTCAGGGTAGGGGGTTCGTGGTCGATGACTTCGCCACCTCGAGCTCGGCCGCGAAACCGCGCAGCGCCTGGCGCACCTCGTCGGCGATCGCGCGGCGACACGCCGCCTGGTCGGACTCAGCCGCGACCACGGCCGACAGCCGGTCGGCCATCGTGTTCAGGTGCTCGCGCAGCGCGATGATTCGGCCGGCCAGCTCGCGCTCGACCTCGGCGCGGCGCACCAGCTCGCCGGCCATCTCGCGTTCACGCATCCGCGCGATCGCGGCCTCGGCGGCCTCGCGCTCGGTTCGGTGCTGCCAGAAGCCGCCACCTGCAGGTGGCGGCGCACCCTCGACCGCCGGATCGGCGCCTCTCGGCCGGCGCCGGCGTCGCCGGTTGTGCTGCCACTGCGCCAGGGCCGCAACCGGGTCCAGCAGCCCGTCGGCGTCGGCAGTCAGCCGACCGGCAGCGATCGCCTTGCGGATCGCCGAGCCGGTCACGCCGACTTGGGAGGCAAACTGCGAAGTACTGATCTTTCCTGCCATGTTCATGCACCTATGGGGCGCATCGGGAATTAACTGACCGGCCAGTCACTAGCGCGACTTCGGGGCTCATCGCAACCGTGGTTGAAAAGCTCCAGGAAGAACCTAGAGCCACTGGCTCGATCGGCTCCGCGGGCGCTGGCCTGAGTCCGGATGGCGACCCAGCGCAGTCGGGGCTGAGGACTGCCGTGGCGGGCGGCGGGACTCGGCAGCCGGTGACGCGAGCAGCGCGGCAATCACCAACCAACGCGCCGAACCTGCGTCGCTGCTGGCGCGCGTCTCAGCGCGCACAGCGAGCGGGGGGTATGGGGGGTCACTCACGCACGCACCTTCGTACCGACTGCGACGCGCTTTTGTGCCATCTGCGACGCGCTCGGCGTCAGCAGCGACGCACACCGTACCGGCTGCGACGCACTCAATCTGGCGCATAGAGCACCTCGCGCGTGTTCCGGCTGCCCGTCCTGACTGTCGAAGTGCGCACAGCGCCGGCAGCGCGCAATTCTTCGAGGGCGCGATTGAAGCGTTGTCGGCCGCGCCGGCCCTTGAGGGTTGCGGGCAGCTCGCCCCGAGCCTCGCAGACGCTGTGTGCAGTGCGCGTCCCGCCGGTCGCCGCCGGTATCGGGTCGCCAGCGGCCCAAGCGGCGCGGATGATCTGCAGGATCGCATCGGCCTCGTCTGCCCTCTGGAACGCTCGCCCGCGCTGCGGCGTCTCGGTGTCGACGCGCTCGAAAGTGCCGCTTGCCTCATCGAACGCGAGCAGCATCCGTGCGCCAGTGCGCCCGAGGTTGGACTTGCGCACTTCGAGCGCGATGCGGCCCGACTCGATGCCCTCGTCGTCCGTCTCGACGTACATGTACCACCGGCAGCGAACGCCGTTGTTCCAGCCGGTCGAGCCGGAAAATCCGAGCGACTCGGCGCCCGACTTGGCGGCCAGCTTGTCGACGTGCGCGAGCAGCAGCAGCGCACCGTCGGCGGCAATCAGCCGGCGCAGCATCCGAGTGAACGCCTTCACCTGGGCGCGGTCGTTCTCGTTGGCGGCGAAGGTGTCGCTCGATCCGTCCACGATGACGACGCGGCCCGGCCCGCCGATGCGCTCGGCCATCGCGTGAAAGGCAGCGGTCGGCCCGGTTTCGCCGAATTGTCCGCGCGAGTACCACGCGGATACGCACTTCGTGCCGTCGAAGATGCGCAACCCATCGGCCACGTCGGCCGGCGCGACGCCCAGCGCCCGGCAGATGCGATGCAGGCGCCAGTGAATCACCGGCTCTGCATCCTCGAAGGAAACGAAGTCGACGCTGCGCTGCGCGACTGGCAGCCCGTGGAAGTCGCGCCCGGTGCACAGGCACACGGCCAGGCGCAGCGCGGTCGCCGACTTGCCGGTGCCACCGTTTGCGGCCAGTAGCGTCACCTCGCCGGCCGGCAGCCAATCGGGCACGATGAATGCCGGCGGCTCGGGTACTCGCTCGGCGAGCGCGGCAATGTTGATCTCGCGCGGCCGGTCGTCGTCTCGGTCGTCGTCGGCCGGCTCCGGTTCGCGGGCCTGCGCGAGCAGCTCGGCCACCGCTGGCAGCGAGCGCACCTGTTGGTGGTAGTCGTTCAAGTCGAAGTTCGCGGCAGAGCCGGCCGGCATCTCGACCCATGCGCCGCCCACCGCCCGCGCGATGCGCTCGCCGTCGCGCTCCTTGCCGGCATCGCAGACGATGACGATGCGCGTTACCGGGTAACGCTCACGCATTCGCCTGGCGATCGTCTCGACGTTGCCCGCGCCGAAGCAGACGACGGCGGGTTTGCCCGTTGCCTGATGTGCGCTCCACGCCTGGCCGATGCCTTCGCACAGGTAAACCGGCTCGCCGTCATGCACAGCGCCGCCCACCGAGAACGACGCGCCCCGGATGGTCGCGCCCGGCGCGTTGCGCTTGTCGCCGGCCGGCGGGATCGCCTGCCACGACTGAAGGTTGCCGTCGGCGTCGAATGCGGGCACCAGCAGCGAACCGTCGAGCGCCTGGCCGTTGAGCGTCAGCGGCCCGCGATAGACCCGCAATCCGTCGGGCAGCCCGAGCTTGCGCGCGATGTACGGATGCTGCGCCGTGGCCGCCTCAGAATCGCGCCAGACGGCCGCGAAGTCGAAGGATGGCCCATCGGCCTTGCCGCCCGGTTTGCGCGGCTCCTGCGGCCTCTGGCGCGGCCTGTGGCCGTTCACCGGCTCCGACCATCCGGCCTCGCGGGCCTTCGCGAACAGCGTTCCGGCGCCGATGCCGCCCGACTCGGCGATCGAACGCCAGACGGATGCGCAGTCGGCCTCGTTGCGGTAGTTGTGCGCCGGTCTGCTCCATTCGTGGAAGTCGTCGAAGTCGAGCCCGGCAGCCTTCGCAGCCATCGCGAGCGAAACCCACTCGTCGCGCGGGCAGCCGGAGTCGAGCGCGTGCAGCGCGGCGCGCGCGCGGTCGACCTCATGCATCGGCGTCTCCCTCGGCCGCGCGCCGTTTCTTCGTCGCGCTGTACGCGGTCAGCACCTCAGATGCGGTCAACCGCCAGCCAGTGCGCTCGCTGCCGTCCTTCGCGGTCCAGGTGTTCTGTTCGAGCACCCCGCAGGCGGCGACGGTGCCGCCCTTCGTCATGCGCGCGAGGCGCTCGGCGGCCACCGGCTCGAAGGCAGCGACGCCGATGAACAACGCATCCTCGCCGGCCGGCACGCGCAGGGTCGCGGTCGTGAACGGCTTGCCGGCCTGCGTCGTGCGTTCGACCGGATCGGCGACCAGTGTTCCAGTGACCACGGCGCCGATCACGATGCACCTCCGACGAACGCGAGCGCGAGCAGCGCCACGTCGGCGCGCTGCAGGTTCACCGCGAACTCGACTGCCCAGACGCGCGCAGCGCCGCTTGTTTGCCGGCGGCGTCGTCGTCGTTTAGAATCGGCGCGCGTTTGCTGTCCTCTGCGGTCCCGGCGAGCGCCCGCTCGCCGCCCGCCCCTCGCCAGGTCGGCCTCATGCCGGCACCCCGCGTGCGCGCAGCGCATCCAGGACGCTACCCGCTCGCCAACGCGAGCAGCGCGGCCCGTCGCGCTCGGGCGCCGGGAACCGGCCCGCGCGGATTTCGGCGTAGAGTTTGCTGCGCTGCCAGCCAGTGAGCGCCGCCACGGTTTCGAACCGCAGACGCTGCTCGGGGTGCAGGGTTTCGGGAACCTGCGTGTGCGGCGGAACGGTGCTGTGACCGGATTTCTTCACTTGATGCGCTCCATGCTCGGGCGCATCGGGTAGGCCGCCTGCCTACTCTTGGAAACGACGCGCGCCGTCTATGTGCGCATCGTGGAGACCGGGACTCGGTGTAACTATCCCCCCAGCTCTTGCCTACCCATTCCTTACACGACGGTTCCGCATCGTCTGGCGCAGCGTCTCTGCGTCAACGGTCACGTCCACAAGTTTCACGACGCCGCAGATGACTGCGGCCGCGCGCTGCTCGCCGATGCCGAGCATTGGCATGATCTGCTCAGCGTACTCTGCCAGCCACAGCATCCGCAGCCGTGGCGGCCGGCCACCCTTTGGTGCCCGTGCGGGGGTCCGGTATCCGTCGATCACGCCGCGCAGCGCGATCGCGTACTTCTCGGCCTCGGTCATGTTCACGCCGGCCCGCTCGCAGGCGTCGTGCTGGTCGCCGCGATAGGTCGGGTGATCGGCCATCGCTTGCATAAGTCGATCCCAAGCATCAACCACCGTCTTGCTCGCGGCGTTGCGTCGCGCGATCCGCTCCTGATCGGTCTCCGCGGTCGAGTCGCCGACGGCCGGCACCATCCGCGACAGCCGATAGCCGATCTCGTACAGACGTGCCCGTGCATCGGCCGTGGCCGCCTCTGGCACGCTCGCCACGATCCATTCGTACAACTCGCGCGAGACCTCCGCTTGCTGGCCGTCGCGCCACTCGACCAAGATCGTCGCGGCGGTCACAGCGCCAGCCCCGCGAGCGCCTCACGCGCCTGATCCTGCAGCAAGTGCCCATAGTGCCGCTCGATCATCGCCACCGACGTTCCGGATAGCTGCGCGACCGTCAGCGTCGGCAACCTGTGCAGCGCGATCAGGTCGGTGATCGTCGAGTGACGCAACGAATAGGCTGTCGCAGTCGCGGGCAGCTTGGCGGCCTTCACCGCATCCTTGATCGGGTACTTCCAGGCGTCTTTGTCCCATCGCTTGCCGTCGGCGCGGGTGAGCAGCGGCGCGGCCGGTAGCTTGTTCTTCGCCAGCGCCGCGAAGAATGCAGCCGTGGCGGGCGGCAGCGCGATTCGCCGATCGTTGCCGGCCTTGTCCTTGCCGACCACCAGCGTCGAGAGCCGCTTGTCGAAGCTCCCCGCATTCAGCGCGGCCACCGCGCCGGGCCGCAGCGGCAGCAGGCACAGGGCCCGCAGCAGGTTCGCCAGGTCGGCCGGCGCGGCTTCGATCAGCGCCTTCCTCTGCCTGCTGTCGAGGTACACGTCGCGCCGGTTGTCGGCGGCTTTCACCGGCTTGAGTTTCACCTTCCAGGCGTGATCCGATGTTGCGTCGCCGTTCTCCACCGCGAGGTTAAGCGCGGCCTTGAGCACGGCCATATCGCGGTTCAGCGACGAATCGGTGCGCGGCTTCGTCGCCGGCTTCGCCTTGTCCTGGGGGATCGCCAGCGTCTTGCGCAGCTTCTTGCGCCAGTCGTCAACCTGCTTGGCGGTCAGCTTCATGACCGGGGTCGCGGCCAGCTTCGCGTCCGAGTAGACCCATCGCCGGAACCGTCCCTCGGCATCCTTCGCCGTGTTCTCGCGGCCCTCGTCGCGCAGGTGTTGGACGTATGCCCCGCACACGTCGCGCACCGTCCTGGCCTCGCTGGTACCGCCGCGTCCCTTGTGCGTGAACCATTCCTCGGCCGCAGCTTTCGCAGCGTCGAAACGATCGGACGGCGGCAGGTCGCCGAAGCCGCCGAGCGCGTGTCGCGTCTGTCGGCCCTCATCGTCGTGGAACCGCGCTACCCACGTCCCCGGCGCAGTCGCACTGGTTTTCTGAAACCCGAGGTAAGCGCCCTTGCTGATGCGATGCCAGTACGGCGCATGGCGCGACTTGAGCGCCTCCCGGCCCTTGACCGTCGTGATCGAGTGCTTCGCCATGATTTGGTCCGACTGTCCAAAAACTGTCCAAATCATACGCGCATTTCGGCGCACACTAAAGCACTGTTTCAGAGGGAAAGTCTGTGCGCGGATGTGCGCGAAACCACTATTTCCCCGCATTCACACGGCAGGGGTCACAGGTTCGAACCCTGTGCCGCCCACCAGCGTCCAGCGGACTTCCCGGCGATAGCGCTCACTGACCTCAGGCGCCAGTGAGGGCGATCGTGAGAGGCGTTTTCCCGCAGGGATAAAAAGGGATGGCTAGACGCAGCTCCTTCAGGAGTTGCCCGTGGCCTACATCGAGAACCGGTCGCCTTTCGTCGTCGAAGTCCCCCTGCGCCCTGACCTGCTCAAGCAGTTCAGCATCAACGAAAAGAAGGCCGCCCAGGCCTATTGCACCGAGCTAGCGACGGGCGGTCACCCCGCGGCCGCCCTGCGCCAGCTCGAAACCAAGTTTCTCGTCGTCGACCAGCGGGCGGGGCTGCGCATCGCCGCCGACACCCGGGCCCAGGCGGTTCGCATCCAGGCACAACTGCACGACGACAGCGCGCGCGACGCAATCGTCGACCCGTCCAGGCACGCCCGGCTGACGTTCGGCGAGGCTGCCGAGAGCTATCTCTCCGAGCGCGTCCCACATTCGCGCGACGCGAACGAGTACGCACGCCGCGTGCGCGCGCTCGTGCGCAACCTCGGGCTTGCCGCCGTACCGCTGGTTAAGCTCAGCCACTTGCACTTCGCGGAGTACATCCGCCGGCGCCGGAGGCAGGTCACGCCGTGGACCGGCGAGCCGGTGCAGGACACGACTATTGCGCGCGAACTCGCGATTGCGTCGGCCATCATCAATCGCGCGCGCACGTTTGGCCTCACCACCCTGACCCGCAACCCCGTCGTCGCAGCCAAGATGGACACCCGTCTGCGATGCAACGCCGAGCGCGACCGGGTCTACGACGAAGACGAAGTCGAGGCAATCGACGCGATGCTGGGTCGGGCGAAGAACGCTTACCCGCGCTGGCTCTTCCGATTGATGCTCGTCACCGGCTGCCGCCCGGGGTCGCTGCTCGCTTTGCAGTGGTCTGATGTGCATCTCGATGAGCGCTACATGCTGCTCCGCAAGACCAAGAATGGCAGGCTCCACAAGCAACCCTTGCTCGACGCCGCGGTTGCCCTTCTGCAACGCATTCCGAGCCCACGTGACGGCCGTGTGCTGCCCATTAGTGAGGAGACCGTCGAGCGAGCGTGGAACCACCAGGTACTCGCCGCTGCCGGCGTTCTCGATGCTCACCTGTATGACGCTCGCGCGACCTTCCTGACGCGGCTCGCGCGCACGCCAGGTATCTCGACCCATGTCTTGCTGCAGTTCTCGTCGCATCGCGACATGCGCATGCTGCAGCGCTACCTCCGGGACCGCCCCCAGGACATCGTCGCGGTCGCGCAAGACGCTCTCAATGTCCACCGCACCAACGCAGCGGCAGCTAACGCGGCCTCGGCGGTGCCGAGCGCGGCGGCGGTCCTGGCAATGTCACCCGACGCCATTGCAGCCCCCGTCGGCGTGGGCGCACTGCTTCGCGCGCACGCTGATATTTTCAACGGCAACCGCGCTGCTTCGAGAGCCACAGCATGAGTACGCGCCCGCACTCGCAGGGGCTGCTGGCACATCTAGTCGCGCACCGACTGCGGGATCTGCGCCGGCGGCGCGGCCTGAGCATCGAATCTCTCGCGGCGCGTCTCTCGCCTTCCGAACCCGAATCGATGACAGCGAGGATCCGGCGCCTCGAGCAGTCGCCGACACGACCAGATCTCGAGCTCGTGGGGCGTATCGCACGACTCCATGATGTGCCGGTCGCTTCCCTACTCGCTCATTCCACGCTCGAGTTCGCCTGTTACGTGCTGCTTGCCCAGGCGCCGATTCACGAGCGCGTGGCGGTGTGGCGGTGGCTTCAGACACGATTGCGGCATCGCGATCCTGGCAAGGTGCCTTGACCCTTGGCTGAGTTGTCACGAGGCAGCGTGAAGGTTCCCCATCGCCCCTTGAGCCGAATACAGCACATTTGTCAACGACGAGTTTCGGCGTTTTCGCCTGCCGTGACCCACCCGCAAGCTCTGGCGCATCTCACGCGCGTGGTGTCACCCATGGATTCAAGCCGATTGATTGACCGACTCGGGAGTTTCGGTTTCTGGCCAGAGCTCGCCGCCGCCACGTCGGCGTGGCAAAGAGGAAGTCTCCTCCCCGAGGCACCTGGACCGAGACCGTGGGTTTCCTCGGTGGGCGTGACACCGCTGGACGCTCTGGTCCACGCGGTGCTGTCCGGTGGAGCTGAGGCTGCGCTTCCCTCCGCACTTCCCGACGCCTGGCTCCTCGCGGTCGTTCGCGACCTGCGACAACTCGAACTCGCGGGTGACGACGTTGACGTCCGGAGCCTGGCGCTTCAGTCGATTACGTTGCTCGTGTATGCAATCGCGTCCGCGCCCCTTCCGGGCGGCGGCGACGTGGAGAGCGTGGGTGGGTCCCCAGCGATCGATCGCCTGCAGGCCCTGTATCGACAGGCCGCCTCCGAAGAACTTCTGTCCAGGCTCACCGGGGTCGCGCGCAGCCCCCGACCATTGCCTCTCCTGGCAATTCAGGCTGCCGCCCTTAGCTCACCACCCCGATCCGCATGAACCCCTGCGAACTGCAGATCTCGCTCGAGCTTCGCGCGTTCGTCTCCTCCCCAAGGAGGCTCCTCGTGCGACGCCGCGGCACCATCAAATGCCTGGCCGGGGGACGTGTTGCCGACTTTGCGATAACGCTAGATCCGTCGGGAGATGACCAAGCAATCCAGGCGGTCCTGCCCGGGTATCCGCGCTGGTCGGAACCCCTGGTGGCGCTCGTCGCACGCTGCCTGGAACTTGTCGCGTGCAAATCAGTCACACGGATCCCGACCGGTCTTCGGCTTGCGGCACTATCGGTCACGCTCGATCGGTGCGATCTCGCGGAAATACACCTGCTCCCGGACGCTGAATCGATGTCGGAATGCGCCTCGTTGACGCCAACGAACACGCCCGCTTCGATCTCGCTCTGGTCAGTCATGCAAAGACGTCTCGCGTACGAAGCCTGGGGGACGACCGAGGCGCCGCCGCTTCCGGCGCCGGTCAGCATACCCGTCTATCGGCATGGCGCGATCCGCTACTGTCGTGCGCGAGACTTGCCCTATGCCGCACGCAGCGTCTTCGCACAATGGGCCTTCGGGCGGGAAAGACCGGACATCGCCGAGGTCGAAGACGCCGTGCATGCGCGTGACATCTCGGCATTCCTCGGCTAGTAGAACGACAACACGGCCGCCCCTACACTGCGGCCGCCGTGCCCCTCCCTCGAGCGTACCCTCACGCACCGCGGCTGCGCGGGAGCGTTTCACTCGGTGCTTCCGCAAACTTCCGCTCGAGCCACACGCGTACGTCATCTTTCCTCCAGACTCGGTTGCGACCGATGGCCAGCGGATGGGGGAATCGGCCGGCGGCAACCCATTTCTGCACTGCACGGGGCGTGACATCGAGAGCCACAGCGAGCTCGCGAAGCGAGATGACTTCGATGCCGAAGATTGTGCTCATCAGTGACTCCCGGTCAATGCAGCGTTACACCTTCATTCACCACACTGATGCGAACGGTCCCTATTCCCCGAGGACAGACGATGCATCCGGTGACGTGCTCAAGCTTCTGCACGCTCGCGATATCCGATGTCGCCAGTCTCGATAGGATGCCGTCGAGCAGGGCGCGACCTGCACGCGATATGAAGTCCGCGGTCGCACGGTCGCCCGCTTGCGAAGTCCATCGGCGCAGCGCGTTCAACTGCGGTGTGATACGAAAGGTCCAGACGAGTATGGGCCGCGTTTCGCCAAAGTGCGCGGATAGAGCCATCTTTCCTGCTGCATGCCAGGCGTCGAGCAGCTTCCACGTTTGCGGGTCGGCCGGATTCGCGAGCCAGTACGCAAGAGTCGGCCCAATCTGCATCCGGAACGTAAGCAGCGGTATTGAGTCCGTGCCAATGCAACCCCATCCGACGTGCCGCGGTTGTGTCGCATCGAGGCCGACAGGATGCGACGCGAAGTGACCGACTAAGACGGGAAGGCTTCCCATCCCGGACGGTAGCGTCACGCTCGGGTTCACTATTTCGTTCAGAGTCGCAACGTAGCCGGGCGGCAGGATGGGATATCCGTCGCGGTCGCGAAGCCAAGGCGTCGAAGGCGCTGTTCCCATGATCCACTCTCGAATCGTGTCGAGCGGACGACCCGCTCGATACGAATAGCGACTGCGTTTTATATGGGCATGCAGCGGCGCGATCGCGCGGCGACGACTGCTCTTAGCCTGTTCCAGGGGTGCGTATGAACCGCGCTCGCTACACGAGGCATACCCGGTCGGGGAACCCCGTCCGCGGTTGCGATTTCGCTGTCGCCAATTGAGGCCAATGCCAAGGGACGTAACGGGACGACGCGATGGGTGCCAGTGGCCCATCCGTACTCGTTACCGCAAGAACCCTTGGAGAATCAAGGATGTACAGCAATTACCGTTATTTCCCGTTACCGCCGAATAACGTGTTGACCGGTTGGCAGCAGATCGCGCCCGGACGCTATGTCTATGGAAGCGCGATGCTTTTCACCCTCACTTACCGCCAGCTCCTGGAGACCGCCGCCGCCCAGACGCCTGCGGGTCAGGTTCAGCGCAACCGGAAATCGGCTCTGCGCAGGACCATGGCGATTCTCGGGCGCAAGGACCACGACTCGGCCTACGCAGACTTGTGCCTGGAGTTCGACGGCACTCTCAAGGCCATGACGGACTCGGGAAGATTCAAAGAACGCCGCCTGGCCGACATGAGGGGGCATTTGCGTTGGTGGTCCAGTCTTGCCGCCTCCGTCTCCAACCCTCGCCGGGAGCGGGTCGAACCGCGCCCGGCAAGCGCATTTACGCGAGCGCTGCAGCACGCATTCTCCGAATCCGGACTCACGAAGAGCGGACTGGCGACGTCGGCATCGATGTCGCCGATGACGCTCGGCGACTGGCTCCGCGGCCGTCAACCGCGCACGGAAACCCGCGACGCGCTCGAGCGGGTGGAGAAGACGCTGGGGCTCGGATCGGGCACATTGTCGCGCCTCGTCCGATGGGCGGATTCCGGCGGCGCGCCGTCCGGACAACTGAGTGCGTACCGCAAGCGCGTTCACGACCTCCAACAAGACCCGTACCGGCTGCCGCTCACCGCGTTCTCACCTGCACTGCTTGCTCAGTGGCAATCGCTCCTTGCTCGACAAACCGGCACCATCGCGTCTGATGTTCCGCTCTCTCGTCGCGCCGGCTGGAGTGTGAAAAGCGAGACGATGACGCGGGTCAAGCCCACCGTACTCACGAAGATCGCCGGCGGGGTTTGCCCGTCGGCAGAAGTCATTGGTCGCAAGGTGCAGGGGCTCCTCGGCTTTCTCGCCCGCGCAAGGACGCGCGGAGGCGCCGGATACCCCATCTCGGAGGTACAGACGTTGGCTTGGCTCGCAGTCCCGGAAGCCGTCGACGGCTATTTTGACTTCGTTGTCACGCGCTCTGGAAAAGTCAACAATCAGACGCTCGGAATGACGAGCTTCATCCTGTCGCTGCTGGACGCGCGCACCGGATGGCTCCGCCATCACCCTGAGTACGCGGCGACTCTGCCTGAGACGGTCACAGCACGCCTGGACTGGGTAAGTGCCTGCGACAAGACCTCCGAAATCTGTCTGAAATGGCGAAAGCGGTTCGCCGGCCGCAGCCGCCACCCGAAGACGGCTATCGCGAGCGTGCTGTCTGGCGATGATGCTCTCGAGAGGATTTGGCGCGGTGTCGCCTCGCTCGACGCAGAAGCCGATACCCTTCCACGAGGCTCGGTGCGGCGTGCGGGCGTCAAGCGCGACGCCCTCATCCTGGCGCTCTTGACCTGCATCCCGCTGCGTGTCGAAACCCTCGCGACGCTGCAATGCGACGGAAGCACCGGTGGCGACCACATCTATCGCCTTCATGGCCAGTTCCGATTGAGTGCGTGCAACTTGAAGAATCGCCACCGGGACGAAGGGGAAACCGTGGACGTCGCCTTACCGGACATCCTGACCGGGCGCATCGACGAATACTTGAGAGAGCACCTCCCTCACATCGTCGGTTCGACGCGAAGCCGCTATCTGTTCCCGTCGACGCGTAACCCTCAACGTGTCTGGCGGACGATGAACGGCCATATCATTGCGGTAACCCGGCGCCATGTGCCCGATTGCCCCGGTTTCGGGCCACATGCGCTGCGGCATGTGGTGGCCAGTAACTACTTGAGACGCCATCCGAACGAGCACACTCTCGTCGCGAAGTTGCTGCTCGTGAGCCTAGACACTGTCCTGACTTTTTACGACCAGAGCGGCTCCGACTACGCGCTGGCGCTGCATGCGCGCGACCTCGAGCAGGCGGCGAAGAGAGCCTCCAGGGGACATTAGCCAGGCAAGGCATCGGGCCGTCGCTGTTCGGCGCAGGGCCGGCATCGGATGCCCGGCCGATCCCTGCGGATTGCACCGGCGCCTCGATGCCGGATCGGAAGCACCCGCAGACCGATCGTATTGGTAATCATATCGACCTCGGCATCGCCGACAGGCCATCGCTGGGATCATCCCCGACAAAACCGACGCGGCCACCCGCCGCGGGCACGCGGCCCGCAAGATCGAGACGCTCGAGCGGCGCAAGCGCGAGCGGTCCGACGAGTACACCGTCTACCACGGTGTTCACTGGGCGGATGCCGACGCGCGGGCGGCGTTCTACGGCGAGATCGACTTCGTCGTCGTGAGCCGGCTCGGCCAAGTCGTCGCCATCGAGCAGACGAACAGGGCAGTGACGATGTCCGATGGCGATCTCGTCAAGGTCTACGCCACGGGTGCGAAGGGCCTGCGCACGCAGGTCACACGCAACCTGCACAACCTGATGCGCGAATTCGGGCGCCGCTGCCCGGGACGAAGGCTGGACGTCGACCACCTGCTCTACCTGCCCGACTGCACCCTGTCCGGTTCCCCGCCCGCCTCAATCGACCCGACGCGGGTGATCGACGCGGGCCGCAGGGACCAACTCGTGTCGCGAATCCTCCAGCTGTTCGACAAGCGCTCCTGTTCCGCGAGCCGTCGCGACACGGGGGGCGCCGAGCCACCCGACGCATGCGACGTCCACGCGTTCCTTTCGGACGTCGTGCAGGTGGCCCCGAGCGTGGACGCGCTCAGCCGGCTCGAACACAAGCACTACAAGCGGATCTCGGGCGGGCTGACCACTTGGGCACGAAGCTTCGAAATGCAGCCGCATCGCCTGCGCGTGATCGGTACGGCAGGCGCGGGCAAGACCCAGCTGGCGCTCGAAGAGTTCAAGGCTGCCGGTTGAGTGGCGCGCGCCGCAGAAAGCCGTCGCCGAAATCTTGGGCGAGCGGCTGGCCGGTCTACATCAGAAGCGGATCATGATCGCCGGTCGCATGGACGAGATTTCGTCGACCCGCAGTTCGGCACGACCAACGAATTTCCTGCCGGTGCCCAGCCGGAAGTCCCTCATGGAACGCGAATCCGGGAAGAATTAGCCGACGGATCGGAAACGCAGTCGTCGATCTGCAAAAACATTCATGCAGCCCGCGGGTTTCCGCCCGCGGGCGATGCCCCCACGGCGACTGATCAATCGTCCCTGAGATGCTTGTACACGGTCGTGCGAGAGATTCCGAGGGTCCGAGCGGTCTCGGCTATGTTGCCGCCGTTCTGCTGATGGGTACTGCGGATCTGCCCGCATCGCTGTCGCGCGAGATGGACGCCCCGGCAGTCGGGGCACGCGAACTCGGTCGCCGGGTCGCGCACGGGAACGCCGAAGGAGTCCTCGTCCAGGAAGCCGTCCTCGAGGCCGAGCGCCGCGACCTGCAGCGCGCTGCGCAGTTCCCGGACGTTCCCGGGCCATCGCCGGCCGCTGCGGATGCGCTCGATCGCCGCGTCGGTGATCGTGACGTCCGGCCGCACCTCGCGCAGCAACTGCTCGACGATCGCGGGGAAGTCGGTCCGCTCCCGCAGTGGTGGAATCTCGAGCTCGTAGCCAGTCAGCCGGTAGTAGAGATCGGCGCGGAAGCGCCCCGCGCTCACGGCGGCCGTCAGGTCCGCATTGGTCGCGGAAACGACCTGCACGTCCACGCGCCGCAGCTGACTGCTGCCCACCGATCTGACCTCCATCGAGTCGAGAAAGCGCAGCAACGCGGTCTGGGCCGCGAGCGGAATGTCGGCGACCTCGTCCAGGAACAGCGTCCCTCCGTCGGCGGCGCGGATGAGACCCGGCGCGCCGTCGGGGTGGGCGTTCGTGTACGCGCCGCGTTCGTGGCCGAACAACTCCGCGACGAAGAGCGATTCCGCGAGCGCGCCGCAGTTCACAGGAACGAATGCACCTTTGCGCCCCGTGAGCGCGTGCACGTGTCGAGCCATCAGCTCCTTGCCGGTACCCGTTTCGCCCCGTATCAGGATCGGCAGGCGAATGCGTACCGCCTGCTGCAGCCTGGCCATCCGTGAGACCAGCGTCGGGTCCGCGCAGACGAACCCAGGGTCGGCGTATGCGCCCGGCGCGGTCCCGGCGATCGGGGCGGGCGTGATCGGCGCTCGCCGCGACTGTGCCCACCACGCGGGGGCCGCGACGTCGAGCAGCACGCGGCCGCGCGAACTCACGCTGGGCATCTGGCGGCAGACCATGAAGACCTGGCTGCCAGTACGGTCGCGCACGCGCGTCACGCCGCCGCCGACGATCGCGTCGACGGCCGGCGCGAACTTCAGGTCGAAGAGATCCTCGAAGCGCGCTCCAACCCGAGCTTCGAGCCCCGCCAGCAACTGGCGACCCGAGCGGTTGATCGACCCGATCGCGCCCTCCGGTGTGACCGCGACGAGGCCCGCCGACAGCGTGTCGAGGTACTCGGCTCGCGGGTGAAACGCGAGCGTCAGGCAGTCGCGCTGTGTCTGATAGATGAGGCCGTTCTCGATCTGGGACGCCGCCATCCTCACGAGGGCGTGCGTGTGCTGCTGCCGCGCCTCGACGTTGCACGACGCGTCGAGCAGACCGATGACCTGGCCCGCCGCGTCAAAGATCGGCGCCGCCATGCAACTTAGGTGCACGTGCGAGTCGAAGAAGTGCTCGCGTCCGTAGACCGCGACCGCGCCGCGCTCGATCAGCGCGAGCCCGAGTGCATTGGTGCCGCGTTGCCCCTCCGACCACTGGCTGCCCGGAATGATCGACCTGCCGTCGGAGGTCGACGCGAATCGGTGGTCGCTGATGGTGTCGAGGACGACGCCCTCGCGGTCGGCGAACGCGATCATGAAGTTCGATCCCGAGATCTGCTCGTGCAGCAGCCGCATCTCGGCGAGCGCGAGGCGGCGCAGCAGGGCGTCGCGCTCACGTCGCTGCTGCAGGTCCACGCGATCGACGACAATCTCCTCCGGCCTTCCGCTCGGGTGAAGCCCGAGTTCACGGCACCGCTCCCAACTGCCCGCAATCGTCCTGCCGATCGCGGCCGAGGGCAGCACGGCGCCCCGGGCGAGCGCCGCCCTCGCCCGGTCGATGCCGCTCGCATAGACCACTTGTCCCTCCGCTTCTCGTCCAACGGTGTCTTGTGTCGAGCATCGGGCATAGCAGCCATGAACGCAATGTCCAGAAACTGGACACTCGGGCTTTCGCGATGTCCACGTTCTGCTCAGTGCGAGGGCCGAACATCACTGCAAGCTATTGATGTTATTGAGCAATTTCTCGTGGCACGGTGTTTGCTTTGCAACTCCCCCAAGGCGTCGGGTACCGGCGCGTGATCTTGGAGGATGTCGATGAAAGCACAGGTGCTGCACAAGTACGACGAACAACTCACCGCTTCCAAGTGGGTCGACTACGAGGACGTCGCGGACCCGAAGATCGAGAAGTCCACCGACGTGATCGTCCGGATCGGGGGCGCCGGCGTCTGCCGGACCGACCTGCACATCATCGAGGGCGTGTGGAAGCCCCACATGGACCCCACCGGTGACAAGCTGCTCCCGTTGATCATGGGGCACGAGAACGCGGGCTGGATCGAGGAGGTCGGTCCCGAAGTCGAGAACCTCCAGGTCGGGGACCCGGTGATCATCCACCCGAAGATCACTTCGGGTACCTGCCTCGCGTGCCGGCGCGGGCACGACATGCACGGCGAGGGCAAGTTCCCGGGCCTGGACAGCAACGGCGGCTACGCGCAGTACCTGGCCACCTCGCAGCGGAACATCGTGCCGCTGCCGTCCACGCTCGCGCCGAAGGACGTCGCGCCCTACGCCGACGCCGGCCTGACGGCCTACCGCGCGATCAAGAAGGCGGCGCACCAGTTGGTGCCCGGCGAGCGCTGCGTGTTCATCGGCGCCGGCGGCCTCGGCCACATCGGCATCCAGTGCCTCAAGGCGATGTCGGCCGCCGACATCATCGTGGTCGACATCTCCGACGCGTCGCTCGAGCTCGCGAAGAAGTGCGGCGCGGACTTCCTCGTCAAGGCCGACGGCAACGAGGTCGAGGCGGTGCTGTCGCTCACCGACGGCAAGGGCGCCGAGGCCGTGATCGACTTCGTGGGCGAGAAGGGAACGACGACCAAGGGCCTGGCGATGACCCGCCCGATGGGCAGCTACTACATCGTCGGCTACGGGGAAGACATCCGGATTCCCACGGTCGACATGATCATCACCGAGCGCAACATCATCGGGAACCTCGTGGGAACGTGGGCCGAGCTGACCGAGCTGATGGCGCTCGCGGACCGGGGCCACGTCGAGCTCGCCACGGCCTTCTACAAGCTCGAGGACGCCAACCAGGCGCTCCAGGACCTGCACCGCGGGAAGATCCACGGCCGCGCCGTGCTGATCCCCTGACCACATCCCAGTCCCGTTTTTCGCATCCCACGAGGAGGGAACGATGAAGAAGAAGTTCGCGACGATCGCACTCGTGGCCGCCGTTGCGGCCGTCCTGCCGGCGCTGGCGTCGGCGCAGTCCACGATCGACTACTCGAAGTACGGCGACTACGCGAAGTTCGGGTCCGCCACGGACGCGCCGGGCGCGTGTTCGTACCAGTCGATCGGCAAGAAGAACTACAAGGGCCGCACGCTCAAGGTCATCACGCACGCGGTCCCGGTGATGGGCGAACCGACCGACCTGCACGCAAAGCAGTTCTCCGATCTGACGGGAGCGAAGGTCGACGTCGTCCACGTTCCGTTCGGCGACCTCTTCCAGCGGATCATGATCCCGCTGCAGACGAAGCAGGCCGCATACGACGTGATGTTCTACGGCTCGCTCTGGATCGGCGACCTGCACAACTTCCTGGCGCCGGTGCCGCCCGCCTACCAGAAGGTGCCGGGCATGGTCGACGTCACGCCCAACTACAAGGATGTGGCCACCTGGGGCGACACGATGGTCCAGTACCCGGTCGACGGTGACCGGCACTACCTGAAGTACCGCGGCGACGTCTTCAACAATCCGGAGATGCAGGCGCGCTTCAAGAAGGACACCGGGCGCGACCTGAAGGTGCCGGCAACGTGGGAGGAGTACAACGAGATCGCCAAGTACTTCTCGAACTGGGACTGGGCTGGCGACGGCAAGAAGCACTTCGGCAGCGCGGAGGTCACGAAGCGCGACGACCTCATGTTCTCGGCGTTCATCAGCCGGGTAGCCGCTTATGCGAAAAACCCCAAGGTCAAGGGCGGGTTCTTCTTCGACCTCAAGACGATGGAGCCGCAGGTCAACAACCCGGGCTGGGTGAAGGCGCTCGAGATGTTCATCGACGCGCAGAAGGCCTTCCCGCCGGGCGGCAACAACTTCGGGCTCGGCGACGAGATCTTCTCGTTCGGCGGCGGCCAGACGCTGATGAGCTACAGCTGGGACGATGCGTTCATCCAGGCGATGGAGCCGGGCAACCCGATCCGCAACAAGGTGTTCGCGGCCCCGCTTCCGGGCTCGAAGGAAGTCTGGAATCGAGTGACGAAGTCCTGGGACAAGTTCGAGACGCCGAACGCCCCGCCGTACATCACGTGGGGCTGGACATCGGCCGTAGCGAAGGCGTCGAAGAACCAGGACATGGCCTTCGACTTCCTGTGCTTCTTCTCGAACGAGGCCAACGCCTACCTCGACCTGCAGATCGGGCGTTTCGGCGTCAACCCGTACCGCAAGGCGCACTTCGACCCGACCTTCTGGCAGCAGAAGCTGGGCTGGGACGCCAAGGTCGCGGAGTCCTACGTTCAGACCCTGAGCGCGATGGACAAGAGCAGCAACCGGGTGTTCGACCTTCGCGTTCCGGGCGTCAGCCAGTTCATGTCTACGCTCGCCGCCGGCGTGGCCGAAGCGATGGCCGGGCAGAAGGAGCCCAAGGCCGCGCTCGACGAGGTCGCCGCGAAGTGGAAGGAGATCGTCTCGAAGATCGGCGTCGAGAAGGTTCGCGCCGCGTACGCCAACGTCGTGAAGCTCGAGGACTCCGCTAGCACGCGGTGACGCGTCGGGCGGTGCTTCGCTCGCACGCCGGCTCCGCCCGCCGATCGGCGGGCGGAGCCGGCACGCTCGCTGAATCGAAACGAGGCGCGAACGACAGATGAACGGCTCCTGGTTCAGGGGTTACAAACTCGCGTTCCTCCTGCCGGCGCTGCTCTCGCTGGCCGCGATCGTGCTGTTCCCGCTGTTCTTCACGATCGCGGTCAGCTTTTCCGGGTGGGACGCGGTCACCCCCGGCCTGAACTGGAGGGGTGGCGCGAATTACGCGGCGATGGCGGGCGACGCGCGGTTCTGGGAGGCCTTCGGGCGCCTCGCGTTTCTCGCCATCGCGACGGTCCTCCTCGAGTACCTCCTCGGACTCGCGCTCGCGCTGCTCGTCTGGCGCGAAGTGAAGCTGCGGCGCTTCTTCCGCGTGCTCTTCCTGGTGCCGATGATGACCACCCCGGTCGTGATGTCGGTGCTGTGGCGAACCATCCTCCACGAGTCGCTGGGGCCGGTGAACGACATCCTGGGCCACCTCGGGATCCCGGCCGTGCCGTGGCTTACGTCGTCACTGCCGGCGGTGGCCAGCGTGATGATCGTCGAGATCTGGCAGTGGACGCCGTTCATGTTCCTGCTGCTACTGGCCGGGTTGCTCAGCCTCCCGAGGGAGCCGTTCCTTGCGGCCGCGATCGACGGCGCGGGACCGGTCCGCACGTTCTTCAACGTCACCTGGCCGATGTTGCTGCCGGTGTCGGCGGGCGCACTGATCATCCGGTTGATCGAGGCTTCGAAGATGCTCGAGACGATCTACGTGCTCACCTCGGGCGGACCGGGCACGGCCACCGAGACGTCGGGCTACTACATCTACATCCGCGGCCTGCGCGACTTCGAGATCAGCTACGGCGCCGCGCTCTCGATCACGTACCTCGTCGTTATGATCGTCGCGCTCACGATCATCGCGAAGCTGCTGGTGCGCGCGGTAAAGGGGAAGGCGGCGTGAACCACCGACTGTTCGTTCTAGGCAAGTACGCGGCGATCCTGCTGTGGTCGGCGTTCGTCGTCGGCCCGTTCCTGTGGGCGCTGACGACAAGCTTCAAAACCGCTGCCGGCGTGACCGGCGGGCCCACGTACCTGCCGTGGCTGCAGTACGAGCCATCGGTCGACGGCTGGCGCAAGCTCTTCGGCGCCACCGGGGGCATCGACATCGTGAGGCCGTATTTCGACAGCATCGTGGTGACGACGAGCGCGAGCGTGATCAGCATCGTGCTGGGCACGCTCGCCGCCTACGGACTGTCACGCTTCGAGTACCGCGCTGGCTTCGTGAAGAACGCCGACCTGGTCTTCTTCTTCGTCTCGCAGCGGATCATGCCGCCGATCGTGCTGTCGATCCCGTTCTTCCTGATGCTGCAGTTCCTGGATCTGCTCGACACCCGGTTGGGGCTCATCATCGTCTACGTCGCGTTGCTGCTTCCCATCGCGGTCTGGATCATGGTCGACTTCTTCAACAACGTTCCTCGCGAGATCGACGAGATGGCGATGCTGGACGGTTGCACGCCGTTCGGCGCGTTCGCGCGGGTGATACTGCCCAACAGCCTGCCCGGCATCATCGTGGCGGGCCTCTTCTGCCTGATTTTCGGCTGGAACGACTTCTTCTTCGCGTTCACACTGACGTTCACGCAGACGCAGCTGCTGCCCGTCGCGGTCGTCGCGCTCAATTCCTCGGTGACGCCGTGGTGGAGCCTGTCGGCGTCGGCGCTGATCTCGGTCGCGCCGCTGGTGGTCATCGCGTTCTTCGTCGAGCGCCTGCTCTCGCGGGGCAACCTCGCGGGCGCGATCCGCTGAAAGGCCCCGGATGTCGCTTTCGGTTCAAGGACTGACACTGCGGCGCGAGGGCGTCGCGCACCTGGACGACGTCGAACTCGAGTTCCCGCGCGGCCGTCTCACGACGGTGATCGGTCGAACGCTCGCGGGCAAGACCACGCTACTTCGCACGCTCGCCGGGCTGCTGACCCCGGACGCGGGATCCATCGCGCTCGACGGGCGGCCGATCGACGACGTGCCGGCCTGGAAGCGGGACGTCGCGATGGTCTACCAGCAGTTCATCAACTACCCGAATCTCGACGTCTTCGAGAACGTCGCGTTCCCGTTGCGGCGGCGCGGGGTGGCCGAGCCCGAACTCGGGAATCGGGTGCGCGCGACGCTCGCCAAGGTGGGGCTGGCGGAATTCCAGCAGCGCCGGCCCTCCCAGCTCTCCGGCGGCCAACAGCAGCGCGTGGCCCTCGCGAGGGCGCTGGTTCGCGGCGCGCCCATCCTGCTGCTCGACGAGCCGGTGGTCAACCTCGACTACAAGCTTCGCGAGCAGATCCGCTCGGAGTTCCGCGGGCTGCTGACGAGCGCCTCCGGCGCCATTGTCGTCTACACGACGACCGAGCCTGCCGAGGCGATGATGCTGGGCGACACCGTGGTCGTGATGCACGAGGGGAAGGTGCTGCAGCGCGGGTCGCCCGCCGAGGTCTTCGAGCGGCCCGCCTCCGCGACAGTCGCCGAGGTCTTCAGCGACCCGCCGATGAACTTCGTCGACGGCCGCTTCGACGGCGGGTGCATCACGGTCGCGGGCGCGGCGCCGCTCGCGGCCGCCGGCGGGGTGTCTTCGCTGCGCCCGGGCGACTACCGCTTCGGGATCCGCGCGAAGGACGTGCGCATCGACGCCGCCAGCCCGCTCTCGGGCAGGATCACATTCGTCGAGGTGTCGGGGTCGGAGACGTTCGTGCAGGTCGACACGCCGTTCGGTGCACTGACGCTGCAACTGGAGGGGATCCACGACTTCTCGCTCGGCGAACCGGTTCCGATCGCGCTGGATCCGCGGCGCCTGTTCGCCTTCGATCGGGCGGGCGCACTCGTCGGCGCCCCGTCGCGCTGAGGCAGCCATGTCGAGAATCGCGCTCTCCCGAACCGGACACCGCTACGGTCCCGCCGGCGCCTACGCGCTCGAGCCGTTCGACTTCGAATTCGACGAGGCGTGCAGCTACGCGCTGCTCGGCCCCTCGGGTTGCGGCAAGACCACGATGCTCAACATCATCTCGGGCCTCGTGCGCCCGAGCGAAGGAAAGGTGCTGATCCGCGGGCAGGACGTCACCGACGTGCCCACCGCCGGCCGCAACATCGCGCAGGTGTTCCAGTTCCCCGTCGTCTACCAGTCGAAGACGGTCTACGAGAACCTCGCATTCCCGCTCGTGTGCCGCGGCTGGCCGCGGGACCGGATCCGGTTGCGGGTCGAGGAGATTTCGAACCTGCTCGGCCTCGACGAGTCTCTGGGCCGACGCGCGGTGGGCCTGACCGCCGACGCGAAGCAACTGATCTCGCTAGGGCGCGGGCTCGTCCGCGACGACGTCGTCGCGCTGCTGCTCGACGAGCCGCTCACAGTGATCGACCCACAGCTCAAGACGCACCTGCGGCGCAAGCTCAAGGAAATCATCGGCCGGTCGAAGCTCACGGTGATCTACGTGACGCACGACCAGAACGAGGCGATGACGTTCGCCCAACAGGTGGTCGTGATGTCGGCCGGCCGGATCGTGCAGCGCGGCACGCCCGAGGAACTGTTCGAGATGCCCGGCACGACCTACGTCGGCTACTTCATCGGATCGCCGGCGATGAACCTCTTCGACGCGGCGGTCAGCGAGGGCGGCCTGAGGATCGCTGGCGCGACGGTCCCGGTGCCGCCGGAGTGGCTGGCCACCGCGCCGGAAGGCGCGTTCCAGGTCGGCATCCGCCCCGAGTACGTCAGCTTCGCCGACGCCTCGGATCCGCTCGCGATCCCCACCCGGGTCCTTGGCATCGAAGACCACGGCAGCGTTCGCGTCCTCGACGTCGAAATCGGCAACGCGCGCGCGAAGATGAAGGTCGACCGGGAAACGAGCGTCCCGGAAGGACCGGCGGCGCTCGCATTTGCACCCGGCAAGCTGCGGGTGTTCGTGGACGACCGACTCGTGGCATGACGCAGCGCCGGTGCGGCTCGCGCGTCGGGCCGGTGCAGCGGCGGGCGCGATCGCCGCGCCCGTGCCGGCCGGCGTTCGACGGGCGAGCGAAGGCCCGTAACTATTCGATGAAACAGCGAACGGAGACGATGACATGACCGAACTCGAACGAATCCTTGCCGACGTCGTGGCCGCGAACCAGGTGCCTTTCGTCGTCGGGATGACTGGCAACTCGGGCGGCGTAACCTGGTCGGGTGCGGCCAGCGACGCTCGCGCCGGCGTGCCGGCAAGTGTCGACACGGTGTTCCGCATCTTCTCGATGACCAAGGCCGTCGGAAGCACGGCGGCGATGATCCTGATGGGCCGCGGCAAGCTCGACCCGGACACGCCGGCCGCGTCGATCTTCCCGGAATTCGGCAAGTTCATCAGGTCGTGAGTTGCGCATGACTATGATCACCCGACACTGTTCCTTTGCCTTCTTGATACGCTTGACCAGAACCCTGTAGAGCGAGGTAGTCGAAGCCGAACAGGTACTCAAGTATCTCAATCGGCTCCAACTTTCCTTTCGCCCAGTGCAAAGACGACGCGCCTCACTCCACCAGCGCCTTGAACACAGCGTCAGCCGAGTCCTTGTAGAACTCGATGCTGATCTTCGTCCACAGGTCGTCGGGCAAATCGTTCAACTGGCGGCGGGCAGCGACCGGCATGAGGATCGTCTGCGCTTGCTTGTCGATCGCGAGTTCGACGATCCGCGCCGCGTTGGGGATCAACTCGACCGATCCGCCGAGGTTCAGCGCCCCGACGACCACGGTTCCACCTCGCGTGTTCTTGTTGAGCAGCGAACCGCACAGTGCAACCAGCACGGGAAGACCCAGGCCCGCCCCTGCCTTGTCCGAGTCCATCGCGCGCATCTGGACCGAGAACTCCTCCTCGCGCGGATTGCGGTCGCCGACAAGCTCCTTCGAGCGCGTGTAGAGGTTCTGCTCGCCGACCTTGACACTTTCGCGAAAGGCGGGTGGCGTGGGCTGGTTGAGGATCTTGACGCCGCTGCCTCGTCCGCATGTGACTTCGATCCGGTAGAGCCCCGCGCCCGTTTCCCCTGATCCCGGGTTCGCACCCCAGACCTGTCCAGGTGGTAGCGGGTCCGTTTCGATTGCCTCGTCGCTATGCAGTTCGGGCGTTGACACGAACTGCTCGACGCCCTCGGGACCGAGGATGTAGCTGAAGTGGGTGTTGCGGAACTCGCTCTTGAACACCCGCCGCTGTTGCTCTTTGACCCTCCGACGGGACTCCAGCGCCAGGCGCACCATCCACTCGAGGTCCTCGTCCGAGACTGGCATCTGGGGGTCCGGGAACAAGAGCTTGGCCAAGCCGCTGACCGTCTTGTTCACGGCCTCGATGTCACGCCCACTCAGCGCGCCACCGAGATGCACCCGGCTTTGCATGACGGACACACGGTTTCCAGCGCGCAGCCGGTCCCAGCATTCGCTGAGGAAGTCGCTGACGAGGCCGAAATGGTCAGTCACGTGCTCGGTCGGGTTCAGCTTCGGGAAATCCCATCCAGGCACATAGGCATGCAGGCGGTCCATGAAGGCCGTGTCGTTGCGCATCTCCGGGGGCAGCGGGCTCAGCAGATGTCCGACTCGCTGCTGCTGCTCGACGTCCACGTCCAGGTTGCCGACCATGACGAGGCTGCCGTCGGCGCGAATGTTCTCCTTGCCGCGGCTGAACTGGCCGGAGGCCATGTAGCCCTTCATGATGTTGACGCCGTCCTTCTGATCGAACGAGATGCCCGATACCTCGTCGAAGCAGACCACGTCGTACTGGCAGACCAGGCCTCTTTGCCCCGTCGAGTTGTTGACGAACATCTTCGCCACCGTCGCCTTGCCGCCGGAAATCAGGTGCGAGTACGGCGAGATTTGCTGGAACAGGTGGCTCTTGCCCGTTCCGCGGGGGCCAAGCTCGACCATGTTGTAGTTCCGCTCGACGAACGGCACCATCCGCAGGAGGACGACCTTCTTGGCGCGATGGGAGAGCGCCGACGCTTCCAGGCCGATCGAGCGCAGCAGGAAGTCGATCCATTCCGCGACAGAGAAGGTCTGCCGCGCCTTCATGAGCACATCCAGCACATCCGACTTCGACATCTGGATTGGCCGCAGAGCGTCCACCTTGAACGGCCGCCCTCCCGTCTGCTGGGCAATGACGCCGTCGTAGCTCAGCGTCACTTCCGCGTAGAAACCATCGGTCAGCATGCGCTCGTTGTCCCGGACCGTCTGGTCTTCGATTCGGACATCGCGCAGCGCAAGGCTGGGCAGCTCGGCCAGGTAACAGTCGTTCTTCGCGTCGAGCCGGGCGCGAACAATGTCGATCAGCTTGACCGACCCGGTTTCCTTGGCGCGCGCCTTGAACAGCTCCTCCTCGCCGGTGCGCACCGTGCGATCCTTCAGCTGCTTCTCGACGATCTGCAGACCCTCGTTGATCTCGTTCTCGTCGACGCTCGCGCAGTAGCGGCCCAGCAGGAACTCGACGACGTAGGTCGGCACCGGGTACTGGCGCGAGTACTTGCGCACGAGGTCCTTGCGAACCAGGTAGCCGTCGAAGGCCGACGCCGCGAGCCTGTCCAGCGCATCCAATTCCATGCTCATTGCCCTTCTCCAATCGTCGTGGGCCGATAGTCGAGCACCCGTCCCGTTGCATCGAGGACCACGGCCATCGCCGCCGTTCCCTCGTAGTCGTCGCGCTCGACGGCCAGGCTCGCTTGACCGTTGCTGCCAAGATCCTTGGCCGTGGCGATGCGCTGCCCTTCCGGATCGGCCTGCTTCCAGTTGCGTCGAAGTTCGACGCGCAGTCCGGCGGCGTTCGTGTCAACGACGACCCGGCAACGCATGCCCCGCCAGCTGATCTCGGTGATCTGCGCCTTCAACGCGACCTCGCCCTGCTCCACCAGCATGTCGGGCACGACGCACTCCTGCGGGCTGACTCCGCCATGGGCGTATTCCGTATTGACGATGAACGAGCCAATACCTGGCGGCGACGCGATGCGTGCGTGGGCGTTCCAGAACCACCCGAACGTGGGCACGTCCGGGCTGGACTCGCCGTGCACGGAGGCACACCGCGCCCACTTGGTGGCGACCAGGTGAGCCGGCAACTCCACCTTGGGCATGCCGCCCGGCACCAGCAACCAGCCGTGGTCAGTCACCACACGAACGCGCGTCCACCCCGTGCCGAGCAAGGCCGAGACGCGATCGGCGATCGCCTCGATCTCGACATCGATGTGTCGCACAAGCGAAGACCCCAGCGAATGGCCCATCTCGTCCAGACGCCCGATCTCCGTCCAGCCACCCTTTTCGGTGTTGGCAGCCAGCGTCGTCTCGTCAGCATCCAGGATCTCGACACCCTGACGAGCCATCTCGTCGCGCAGGCGCGAGGTATTCACCAGTTGCTTGCTGGCCGCAAGCACCGGGTTGAAATCCTCGGCCGATGCGGCGCCTTCACACGCCGCATAGGCCGGCGAGGCGATCGGCTTGGCCGTGGCAGTGACCGTGGGGAACGGCGCGAGGCGATGCCCAAGCTTCACCCTTAGCCCACGTTGCTCCAACCGTTCCTGAAGCATGCCGGCGACATCGAATCGCAGACCGTCGGCGAAAACCAGGCACGTCTCCGGCTCCGCCTTCACGCCGGAGACCAGCTGGCGGTACTCGGCTTCGTTCTGGCTGGCAAGCTCCTGGAACTTGCGGGCGGACTTGTCCAGCCACGGTGCGTAGAGCGAGCGCACCACCTTTGCGACAAGTGCGTTGTCTGAAGGCGCCTTCGCGTGGCTCATCGCATCGAGCGCAGCTCGATCGCAGCGCCAACCCTCGGTGGCATAGTCCGCCGCCATCGCCGCCAGCGATACACCGCCCAACGCAGAGCGTGCCAAGGTTGCGAGCCGTGCCAGGGGCTCCAGCGCGTGCGCCATCGTGCTGTAGCCGAGGTCAGCCCAAACCCAGGAGCGCCGATCGCGGTTCTCGGCATGGCCACCGCCGCCTCCAACGCATACCGGAGCTGAGCCTCCTGCTCGTCGTTCACCTGCGGCTGGCGCGCTCGGTCAACGAGCAGATCACGCGGCGTAGCGTGGCGAAGCAGCTCGGTGACGCCGGGGTAGCCGCGTGGGGCATCGCGGAACCGGCGCCAGACGTCTTCCCACTTGCCGTTGCCATTGAGCATCAGGTCGCCCGCCCGCGCCGGGCCGTCCTTGTCGGGGTCGAAACCGAACTCGCGGCCGCAGATGTTCCTGAACGCCTCCCACCTGGGGGCGTCGCAACGCGCCTGGAAAGCTTCAGGCTCCGACATCCAGCCCAGCAGATCACGCACGGGATCGCCCACCGAAAGGCGGTCGAAGTCGTCCGCATCCAGTCGGCGCCCTCTGAGCGGTGCAATGGGCTCGGTAGCCAGCACTGGCAGCGCGCGCATCAGCGCCTCGCGGGTTCGCATGTCCAGCGACAGGTCGAGACCCAACGCCGCCTCCGAGGTCATGAACGCCTCCACCGTCCAATCCCGACCGTTCTTCTGGTGCCAGACGGCGCCGCGGTACTGAAGCTCGATCAACGGGTGGAGCAGATCGGGGCAATCTCCGCCCGCGCGCAGCTCCTGCCGGCTGACGCCAGGCAAGTACAGGATGGGCACGGTGCCGGGCGGTGGCGCCAGGTCGGGCAGCGTCCGGTCGACGACGCACTTGAGCCAGATGACAGGCCCGGTGCGCTGCGCAGGGGCGTACTCGCCCAGGACATACAGGTGCGCGCAAGCCTTCTGAAGGGCCGGTAGGAGCGGCCGCCACTGACCGTCTGCATCGGTCCACAGCAACGCGACGGGATCGGCAACGCCCTCGGGTGAGCGCATCGCCGCGGCGAGCGAGGCAAGCAGCGCGTCGACGAGAGTTCGTCGCTCACCCGACGCGTTCACTTCACGCACCCCACGCGACGCGCGATTTCGCGGCACAGCGCCTCGAAATCAGCGCGGCACTGCTGTACGTTGGTCTGGTGCGCGCCGATCGCGCCATCGGCGCTGGTCAGGTCGAACATCGGCTTGCGCGCCTCCATGGCCATCGGCATCAGGCTGCGGTAGTGCTTGATGCGTTGGATCTGGTTCGGGTCCGGCGTCGTGGCCGCTCCTGCCTGATCCAGCACGCTTTGCCTATAGCCACCGAGCAGCCGCCCCTGCCACTTGGCATAAGCCTTGGTCGGTCGACCCAAGCGCTCAGCATGCTGCATCAACACATAGCCGACTGGAGCCATCCGACCTTGTGGCATTTCACCGAGCGCGCTCGGGGCCTTGGCCAAGGCTTGCTGCCAGGTGGCTCGCCACTGACGCAAGGTCGGTCCCAGGTTCTTCAGGCCTTGCAGGGAGAAGAGGTCCGGGGCCACGGGTACCACCACGTGACTGGACGCCACGAGCGCGGCACGGTTGATGGCACCGAGGTTGGGCCCCACGTCGATCAGTACGAGATCTGCCCCGTGCTGCTGCGCTGCGCTCCGTATCACGCGCCAGAACGCAGTGGTGACGCGGAATGCCCGCTCGCGCCCTTCGAGACAGCGAGGCCATTCCGTCGATAGATCATCCTCGATTCGCGACAGCGCCAGATCGCCGACGAGCAAGCCGAGCCCGCCCGCCAGCGACTCGACGTGCGCCGGCCGAACATCGCCCGTGCCACCGAAGAGCGGCGCCACCGCGCCGTGCAGCGTCTGAGGATGATCGTCATCGGGCCACAGCGCTTCGAGCCGGTCTTCGTCCAACGCCATGATCGACAGATTCGACTGCGGGTCGAGGTCCACGGCCAGCACCCGGTAGCCGAGTTCCGCGAACATCCAGGCGGTGTGATAGACGAGCGAGGTCTTGCCGACACCGCCCTTGTTGTTGAAGAAGGCGATGCTGATCATGGTTGCTCCCCGGCGACAATGGCAGCGACGAAGCCCAGCTGCACCTCGAAGCGCAGCCGCTGCCCCAGGGCCTTGCGTGCGATCGCGATGCCGGCGCCGAATCGCTGCACATAGCCCAGCGCGCGCAGCGCCTCGGCGAGGTTGGGGTTGCGGTAATCGGTGATGCCCGGCTGGCCGAAGTTCTCCGGCGTCACGCTCCCGAAAGGCCCGCCCGGGTTGTGGATCTCGATGCGGTCGTCGAACCAATACACGCGCACCGGGGCATTCGTGGCCTCGTAGCTCCGGTGCATGTACGCGTTGCGCACGAGCTGCCGCAGCGCATCCATCGGATACGCCTCGTTGCGTGACTCCTGCGCCGTGTCGGCGAAGCGAACGCCGCGCAGGTTGTGTGCTTCCAGCTTCTCTTCCAGCCGACGGATCTGGTCGGCGACGGTGCCGTGGATCGACTCTTCGTCGGCTATCGGCGCCGTAAGGTCATTGCCTGCGAGTCTGAGGAACTTTGTATAGGCCCCGGGCAGCCAGTCGGCCGGCGACTTGCCGATCACCAGCAGACCGAGCACGGTGGGCCGCGGCTCGGCATCGCTCAGCACGAGTTTGGTCGCCGCAAGCCGTTGCTCGTAGCTTCGCTCGTTGGCGGCCAGGACGTCCCGCGCAACCACTGCGGGCAGGTACTCCTGCTCGAAGCGCAGGCGATCCAGCTCATCGAGCATGGCATCCGCGACCGGCTGCACGTCGAAGGGCCGGTCCCGGTGCCGGCGACGCTCGTTCAGGATGCGTTCGTCCTGCGCGCTGGCCAGGCCGCGGCGCGGCCCCCAGCGAACATGGATGCGCTGCTTGAATCGCACGGGCGGCGAGTCGCACGGCCAGACGGTCACCACAGCCAGATCGTGGCCGCACAGATGTCGCTTCTCGACCAGCAGCGTCGGGGGCGGGACGACCTGACCCTCGTTCTTGATGCCCGAGAGCTGGAGCAGCAAATCGTCGGAGACTTCGAAGTCCGCCACCGGCGTGCCGTCGTTTTGTGCGCCGATGAACACCACGCCCGGTTCGCCATGACCGGGCAGATCGTTGGCAAACTCGCAGATGGCCTCACGCACTTCTCTAGGCGCATCGCCCTTGAACGACTGCTTGCGTTCGACGCAGTACGACTCTAGGTCCGCGAGCATCGCTTCGAGTTCGGCATCGGTGTAGGGCTTCATGGGCCTTTCCTCCTGTCGCGAGCGGCCTGCTTGAAGGCACGCGTGTAGTGCAGGTCGTTCCACCGGTTGCCGTCCGCTTCCTTGCCGCGACCACCGAAGTCCTTCTGGTCATCCTTGTTGTCCGGATCCCAGCCCCAGAACCACGGGAACTCCTCGCGCGCACGCTGCGGCTCCTTGCCGCGGTCCTTGTCCCACTTGATCTTGGGCGTCGTTCGCAGGATGCAGGCGCCCCTGGCGCGCGCACCGAGAGGCTTCGCGGTCATGAAGGGTCGGATGTTGATCCGCACACCATCGTTGATGTCCGGCTCCCACCCGATCGGCTGCTCAGCGAGCGGCTTCCAGCGGACGAACAGGTCGTACGGCGGCTCGCCGGCGAGGATGTTCGTCAACTCTGTCTTCAGATGCTCTGCCGCCGCGACCCGTGCATCCGCCCCTTCGACGCCGGCCTTCTGGTCGGCGCGCTGCCGGTCGATCCAGTCGCCGAGATAGGAGTACAGCAGCTTCTCCAGCGTGCGCCGCCCCTCGCCGTTCGGCGCAGCCAGGCGGTGGTAGTTCACCAGCGCATGGAAGCCGTCGCGGCGGCCATCCCAGATGTGCCAGACGAAGGGCCGCTGGTGGAACAGCTCGCAGTGCTGCTCGAAGAAACCGTCGCGCAGCCAGTCGTCGAGCGTCTTGCTGGTAAAGCCCACCTGCGCGAGCAGTCCATCGAGTTTGGCGGCGGACCATTCGCCGTCGAAGGCATCCGCATGTAGCGCCAGCAGCCGCGCCGCAGCCGGCTGCTCGCCCTTGACCGGGTTCAACGCAACGATACCGTCGTGGTCCGCGTGTTTCTCAAGCCCGTCGAGACCGAGGGCCGGGCAGTCGGGGAAGCTGGAGCCGGTCTGGCGCGGCCAGCAGTAGCCGGCGAGGCGGACGACGGCGACCTGCAGCGGGGCATCGGAGCCTTTCGGATGGCCGTCGAAGAGCCACTGCGTCGGGTCATCGGAATGCGGTTTAGGCAGGCCGTTCGGGTACCTCTGAGCAGCAACCTGTTTCCAGTGAGCAAGGTCAAAAGGAACCTTGACCAGTGTTGCGTTTGTGACGTTCAGCTTCTGATCAACGCGACGTACGTCTTCCAGGAACTGCGACGAGGAGCAATACGACCAAAGTGCGGGCAGATCGTCTGAGACAGCTGGGACCACTACAGCACATGTCATATCGTATGGCGTGCCGAGATATGGCGCTGTGGGCAAGGTCCGCATTTGACCAACCGCGACCCCCAAACGTCCCCAGATTGGGCGCCCCTTCACTCCATTACCCAAGACCTCGGTAAGTTCGCCGCAGCCTTGCTCCCAACGCAGAATCAGCTCTCTCCCGCTAGACCAAGGCCCGACATTACTCGCACTCTGAGTTGGCTCCCATGTTTCCCCGAGCGCCTGCTGCTCCCAGAACGACTGCATGAACTTCGGGTTGTCCCCCGAGGTAAGCCCTTGGTACGCGTCAGCGCGGGTACCGAGCAAAGGCAACGCCGATGGGGCATCGAAGGTGATTCGGGCATCAGGGTTACGAAGCTGCTCGGCTTGGACAACTACACGCACAGAATCACTCAGCAACGCTTCGTTCTTCTCTGCCGGCGTTGCACCCGCACTCGCATCCCACCCCGCGAAACGATCTCCGTCCCCCGCCCTCCGGCCGCTCAGGGCGAGCAGGGCAACGTTGACGACTTCGCCGGTGATGGTCTCGAATGCGCGCGGACCCAGCCGCGCCACCACCTCCCACCGTGCCTCTTCCAGCAACCGCTTGCGCAGCTTCTTGTAGGTGCCGAGGAAGAGCCAGTTCTGTGGGGTGACGAGCGCCGCGCTGCCGCCTTCGGCGCAGAAGGCCAGACAGCGTTCGACGAAGCAGGTCGCGAGATCGGCCTTCGCCTGGGGGTGATGCCGCTCGCAGTAGTCCTTGAGCACATAGTCCTGCTTCCCGCGGCCCAGATACGGCACATTGGTCGCCACCAGCGTGAAGCGCCCGGCGAGAGTCTGCGCCGCCTTCGCGAGCCCTTGCGCCGCGACCGCCATCTCCGCGAGCTCTGCGGTCTCAGCCTTGGCCATCACCTGCGCGAGCAGCGGCTCCAGGTCATTGAAGCTGTGCTCGACCAGATCACCACCGGCCGCACGCGGGTCGATCAGGCTGCCAAGCCACGGCGCACGCGCGAAGAGGTCATAGAGCCGCTCGAAGCCCCGCTTCATCGCGTCCGAGAACAGGTTGTCCTCGGTGCCGAAAAGATTCCTCTTCGGCGGCAGCGGCAGCGCCTGCGCGGCGCGCTCGGCAAGCTTCAACCATTCGGCCTTGGACACGCCGAGCGATAGCCCCGAGCAGGCGAGGTGCAGTGACGGAAGTTGCCGGTAGCCGATCCGCCGCCACGCGGCCAGCGCCAGGTTGAACGCTGCGATCTGCGTGCAGCGCGGGTCGATCTCGAGCCCGAACAGGTTGTCGCGAAGCACGGCTTCGATGGCGGCTTCTGCCGAGAGCCGCTCTTCGGCAGCCCGCATCGCCGCGAGCATCGGCAGCGCGAACACCAGGAAATGCCCGCTGCCCATGCAAGGATCGAGCAGCGTGATGTCCCTGGACGCCTTGGGCCATCCCTCGAACGTTCCGGCAGCCGGCCGCCACGGTTTCCCTTCTTCACGCACGAAGCGCAAGTAGGTCCACTCGACATCGCCGACCGCGCAGGCCGCGCGCAGCTCGCCCTCGCTCGTTGCCGACACGGCCAGGCCCACCACGCGCCCAGCGTGTTGTGCAGCAGGAAGAGCACCATGTAGTCCTCGGTGAACAACTGCGTCACCGCCGGCAGCTCGTCGGCCCCGATCTTCTTCTCCGACCGGTTGACCTCTTCCTTCCGGTCCGCCTGCCAGTACTGGTAAACCCACCCGAGGCTATCGTCAGCAACGAACACGTCGCGCGGCAGCGCCTTCATCAGGTCTTCGAGTGCCGAGCGTGTCTCCGGCGGAAGCGCCACTTCGAGCACTGGATCGCCGTAGCGGAAGATCTGCGGCAGCATGCGCTGCGCGTAGTCGGCGGCAAGCTCGAGCCAGTCGCGCCCCTCGGCGCGGGCCAGCTCTTCGCACTCTGCCAACGAGATCGCAACGCCAGACTGCGGCTCGATGAGGAGTTCGCACTCCGCCAGATAGCGGGCGAACAACAACCGATGCCAATGCTCGTAAGCGCACTCGGTCGTCAGCCGATCGATGCCCTGCACGCCACGACGGTCGTCACGCCGGTCGCCGAGCTGCCTGCCATGCACGCGCAGACGATTGCGCAACTCGCGCTGCGCCGGCGTCATGCTCGGCCAGGGCTCATGGTGGTGCACCGCAAGCTGCTCGATGACCTTGCGTGCGCCGGCCTCGGCGGTGCGGCGCGCCGCTCGCACGGTGTTTTCGAGCGAGCGGCGAAGCTCGCGGGTGAGTGTGGTCATGCGTCTTGCCTCGTCAGTTGACCAGCACCGGCCCCTGTTTCAGACCTTCCAGCAACCTTGACTTCTGGCGCCCGAGCCAGGCCTCCACCTCCTGCTCCGATCGCAGCGTGCTGCGTTCGACGCTGACGGTCTGCACCTTCGGCTCCAGCAACTTGGCGGCACGTTCGATGGCCTGCTGGACCCGCCCTGGAATCGCGTCGCGCTCGGCTAAGGCCACCTTCAAGGGGCGACCATCGAGGTGCCGGCCAAGCGCCTCGTCACTGGACACGTCGGGCTTCACGGGTGCAGTCAGGCCGACAGCCGCGAGGATGCCGGCCTGCTGCGTCGGATCGAGCTTGACCCAGTTCTCATTGCCCGCCAGCGCGGCGAGCGCCTGGTCGTACGCCGTGGTGTGATCGGCGTGCGCGCCGTTCACGGCCTCACGCAGCAGGCCGGCAATGGCCACCCGGATCGGCGCGACGGAATCCGTCGGCTCCAGAAGCAAACGGTGCGTGCGGATCGCCTCGATCTGGTCCAGATGGGGCTGCATGCCCGGGAGATCGCCGGCATGGCGCGCGAGATGCTCGACGACCGCCCACGAAGGCAGGCGCTTGGCGGCCAGGTCGCGCGCCGCCGTCCAGGTCTTGATGCGCGATTCGAGGTCGGCGGCCTTGTCCTTGATCGCAACGAGTTGCTCGTTGCCCACCAGGCGCTGCATGTCCTCGATATCCGTCGTACCCGGTTGCAACGGCAGCGGCGCGTCGCCACCGGCAGCTCGCGCGAGATTCACGAGTGCGTTCAGGAACTCCGGCGCCTTGGCGCCCTCTTCGCCGCTCTTGCATTGAACGAGCTGCGTCAGCAGCTTTCGCAGCAGCAGCCGGTCCTGGACCGAGAGCGTCGCGTGTTCGACGCGGAACTCGGCCTTGGCGATCTTGTTCTGGTCGAGCTGCCCGAGTGGAACGGCTACGCCATTGGAGGTTGCCGTGATGTGCTGCGACCGGTGGAGCGCGATCAGTGCCGCGTCGATTGCGTCCTGCGGCCACCCATAGGGCGATGCGCGCAAGGCCTTGCGGATTTCTCCGCCGATCTTGCCCGCACCGATCGCTGAGATCACCTGCATGCAGACCGGATGCTTCTCCGTCGCATCGGCATGGCCGACGGGCTGGAAGGGTTGATCCGCGCCGTCGCGTGCGCGCTTGATCGCCGCTTCCCACGCGCCGGAGTCCGCATCCTTGAAGCGCGGGAACAGACGGACCAGCGAGTCTGCGGCGCCATCCCGGATGCGCTCATCGAGCGTCAGGCGGATCAGCTCGTTGCCACCGCCCTGGAAGACCTTCGCGTCGGCCACGATCTCGCGCACCAGGCGGTCGCGCTCGCCCGCCGCCTTCGCGTAGCGGCTGTCCATGCTTTGGCGCACCTCGCGCCCCTCGTCCCCCGTGGGGATGCCTTTGGCGGCGAGGGTCTGTTGTGCCGCCTCGGCCTCGACGATCAGGCGGCGCAAGTCTTCGGCAGACTGGCGGGGGATGAAGACGTAGAGGATGGGGCTCGTCGCGCCGGCGGCGCGCGCGGCATCGACCATCTGCTTTTCGGCGGAAGACCAGCCATCCTGGATCCACACCGGGATGCTGGCGCCGTCCGCGTCCGGCGGAGTGGCGTCGCGCGAGATCAGGAACTGGCGCGGCTCCTTGGCGGCGCCCTGGATCAGCTTGACAGCGCGGACGATCTTGTCGGTCTCGGAATAGAGCAGCTGGTCACGCTGGAACTGCACCGCAGCGTCGTCGTTGTTGAGCTTCGTCTGGCGGTTGCGAAACTCGCGGTCCCATTCGCTGCCCTCGCGTGTCTGCAGCCGGTACTCGTCGCCCACCTGCATGAGAACGCCGTCCTTGGCCAGCTTCTCGAGAACGGCCCCGACATCCGAGCGCAGCTTGCCGTTGTCGGCCGTCAGGTCTTCAACCAGCAGGTCGGCCAGGTGCTCCTTCTTGGCGCGCACACCGATGTCGGCCCCGCTCTCGCGGGTGAGCTTGCCTATCAGGAAGACTAGACCGCAGACACGCTGCGCCAGCGCGCCGTCGGACTTGCCGACCTGGATGATGCGTTCGTTGATCTCACGCAGCAGGACGCCGGTGTTGACCATCTCGGGCGCGAGCGCCTCGAACAGTTCGTCGCCGGGAACCACGGCACCGAGGGGGCGGCCGGAGATCTTCTTGATCGCGTCGTAGATGATGCGAAGTTGGGAGCGCAACTGACTGTGGGTGCCTGCCGCGTCGATCTGCCGGAAGCAGTTCTCCCAGAACCGCCGGCGCACCGGCAGCAGCGGGTAGTCCTCCACGATGACGGCGCGGTCTTCGACGACCTCACCGATGCGCGTGCCCTGCAACTGCCGCGAGATCTCGCCGGCATTGGCGTCGAGCAGCTTGCGAACCTCGCCCACCGACGCGGGCTTCTTGTGCAGTAGAACCTTGCGGGTCACCTGCTCGACTTCGGCGTCCGACAGCGGCACGCGGATCGTGAAGCGGTCCATCAGCTTCTGCAGCAAGGGCACGTCCGTCAGCGCACTCTGGCCCGCGCCAACGATCATCACCTGGCTGTCGAGCTGCTTGCACACGGCCTCGGCGACCTCGGTCACGAGCACCGAGCGGTCGTTGGATTCGCCGATGTATTGCTGCACCTCGTCGAGGATGAGCAGCACGCAGGGCGTGCGGCCATCGCGGCCGTGGAGCTTGAGCGCCTCTTTGACGGCGGAGAGGAACTCTTCGGTCGTGATGTCGCGCGCCATCGGCGGGTAGCTTGCGCGCAGCGTTTGCCGCGCCTCGGCCTCACTCGATGCGTAGCCCGGATCGCAAGCCAGCAGCGCCTTCGCGATCCTGACGTACAGGTTGTTCAGTTCCCGGTCGAATGCCTTGCCGGCGGCCTCGACCGAAGCCTTCACCTTGTCGAAGTAGCCCTGCGAATGGAGCCACAGGCAGAAGCGTGCCTGGGGGTATTGCTCCGGCAGACCTACAGCGCGCAGCAGGATGCCCAGGATCGTGAGCCTGACCTGGTCGGTGGTGCCGCTGGGCAGTGATCCCGCCGCCGCGAGCAAGCCGCCGGCGCGCCGGCCTGCGGTGTCGAG
Organism: Burkholderiales bacterium; assembly: GCA_003577305.1. Lineage (GTDB taxonomy): Bacteria > Pseudomonadota > Gammaproteobacteria > Burkholderiales > Burkholderiaceae_E > Zeimonas. The sequence goes on along the minus strand of QEVL01000014.1, from coordinate 13,405 downwards.
CTCGCGCAGAAGTTCGCGCAACTCGTCCGGCATGGCTGGGACGATGGCTCTGGCGGTCGCCCCGTCCGGAAAGGCGGTGTCCTGCCACAGGTGACACAGCATCTTGAGCAGGTGCGACTTGCCGCTGCCGAAGAAGCCGCTAACCCATGCAGCTTTCTGGTTGGTCTTGCCCAGGCTGTCGAGGTACGAGCGGATGATCCTCTGCACGCCGTCGGCGTACTGACCCTCGCACACGAACGTCGAGAGTTCGCCGCGCAGCTCTTCGAGCGCCTTTGCGTTATGGCTGTCGACGATCCGCGCCTGCCCCTGGTTGACCAGGGGGAAGGTATCCGGATCTCGCTGCAGAACGTCCTTGATCTTCATTCCACTCCTCCGTCCCCGTGCAGGGTGATGGGCACGGCCATGTAGTTCCAGCCGTCGCGGGCATCGAGCAGGCGGTAGTTACTGCGCTCGAGATGCCCGGGAAAGAACACCACGAGTCGGCCCTTGATGTCGGACTCGACCATCTTCAGGATGTGCGACAACCGAGCGAAGCCGAACAGCGCGCCAACGCCGAACAGCGCGACGACGGAGTCTTCGGTGATCTCGGGGCCATTGAGGATGGCGCGGAGCCGTTCGGCCACGTACTCGGGGAACTCGGCCTGCAGCTTGAGCTGCAGGTCCTCGGGCGCGGCGAAGTACTCCTCGCGGTAGTCGTCGGCCGCCATCCACGCGGCGAACGCCTCGGAGATATCCAGCTCGTGCCAGTCGTGCCCTGCCTGTCGTGTCGCCGTCTCGAACGCCACCTTTCTTGCCCTCAGCGTCCGCTCGAGTTCCTTGTCGTACACGAGCATGACCACTCGCTGAGCACCCGAGACGGTTCGCTGCCAGGGCGTGGCGATGTGCCGACCAAAACGATCTGCCAGGTCTTCGATGCGGGCCATGTCAGCTCCGTCCCTCTGCAGGGTCCAGTCGATCGAGCGCTAGATCCACGACGTCGCCCGCGATGCGCAGATCGATGAGCCCGATGCGCTTGGCTTCGACGGCTAGATCGCGCGCCGCGACGGGCGTGCAATCGAGCAGCGACACCCAACCGGTTGCGAAGAGCGAGGCGCCGCGAAAACCGACAGCGTGACCGAGATACAAGCCGTAGGCGACGGTGCCGGGGGTGGCCCGCACCAGCGCACGCTTCTTGAAGGTTCGCCCGACAAGGTGCCCGGCCTGCTCCCACGAGCTGGCGACGTTGCGGATGACCTTGTCCAGGGTCGCTTCGCTGAGGCGCTCATCGACAGCGTCCTTCAGCGCCGCCCTGATCGCGTCGCGCTGCACGTCGCTTCCAGCGGCCAGCGCCAGCACAGGCGACACGGTCGCGGCAAGCAACGGATCGCGTGCGAGTGCGCATTGCAGCGCCAGTAGGGGGCGGCCTGGTGTGTCGACGGACCAAAGTCGCCGGAGCACCCGAAAGAGCGGAATTCCCGGGTCCAAGCCGTAGAGCTCGCCGAGGCGCTGGTTGCTGAGCCTCCGGGTGGCGGTGGTCGCCTTGCCGAGGCAGTTGCCCTCGACGATCGCCGCCGCGTAGTCCTCGCGCGATGCCGCCTCCGGCGCCGCCGCGAGCACTGCCGCGAGTTCGTCGAACATCATCGTTCGGCTCGTGTGGGTGCCCTTGGCGCCAAACCGAAAACCCACCTTCGCGGCGCGATCTGAAATCCCTGCGGACGGAAATAGTGGGGAGGCTGAAGCCATGGCGCTGGAAACTCTGTTGTCCGCCGGCAAACTCGCCGGCGGGATGACGATGCCACGATCAGACTGAAAACACAAGGACGCAAAACTCCGCCGGCAAACTTGCCGGCGGTCGTTAGAAAGTCGGTCTGCGCCAAGCGGGCTTCCTCGCCACAGCGTTCACTGACCCAAGAGGTCGGTGAGAGCGATCGTGAGCGGCACGCCCCCGACGATGATGAAGCGAATCGCGGTTCGGAATGAAATGATCCCCAAGACCAAGACGCGATCGATGCGAAGACGATCTTCCGGATCACCCCACTCTCAACGCCCAAGGCGCTCAGCCATGAATCCGAGGAACCCTGGGTCGTCCGCGTAGGCAACGTTGACCCGCAGCGCTGACGCTTCGGTCGCGCGATCCGGCAGAAACACCGAGCCGGGCGCAAGGAAGATGCCGCGCTCGGCGGCCTCACGAGCGAGTTGGCGGTCATCGATACCGGCCGGCAGCAGGACCCAGAGGTAATAGCCGCCCGCGCCGGGCGCGAAGGGTGCGAGCCCGATGCGCGCGAGCCGGTCGATCGCGATCGCGGTGACCTGCTCAATGCGCACGCGCAGCCGACGTAGATGGCGCAGGTAATGGCCGCTCGCAACGAGGTCATAGACGATGCGCTCGACGAAATCCGAGGTGCTGACCTGGGTCACCATCTTCAGGTCGCACAGCGCGGCCACCAGCGGTCGCGCAGCCGCGATGTAGCCGACTCGCAGGCTCGCCGACATGGTCTTGGAAAAACTGCCCACGTAGATCACCCGCTCGAACTGGTCAAGCGCCGCCAGGCGCGGGGCGCTCGACGGAAGCACGTCAGCAAAGGGATCATCCTCCACGATCGTCACACCGTGGCGCGCCGCGATCTTCATCACTCGGTGAGCCACCGGCAGGCTCAGCGATCCGCCCGTTGGATTGTGGGCGAGCGACTGGGTAAAAAAGACCTTGGGGCGGTGCTCGGTGACCTTGGCCGCAAGTTCGTCGAGATCAGGGCCGTCGACCCGACGCCGCACGCTCACCGTGTTGACACGGGCGAGCTTGAGCTTCGCAAACAACGGGTAGTAGCCGGGTGACTCGACCAGGACCGTGTCCCCGGCGTCGCATAGGTGACGCACCAGCAGGTCGAGTGCATTGTTGGCGCCTTGGGTGAGCAGCACCTGGTTGGGTGCCGCGACGATCGCGCGCTCGTTGAGCATCAGGGCGATACGCTCACGCAGCGGCGCAAAGCCCCATGGGCTCCCGTAGCCGTGTTCGAAGCCGACGTGCCGGTTCGGACGGATCGCCTTGAGGTGCTTGCCCAGCTCGCTGCCCTCCATCCAGGCCGGTGGTGGTCGGCCATCGCCCACGCGCACACCCTGACTCTGCTCGAGTTGCTCGCGCAGGAACGAGACCGTGTCGATCGCTTCGACGACGTGCGGCTGGAGTTCGTCGAAGGCGGGCCGGGCGATGCGGCTCACGTAGTAACCCGAGCCGCGCCGGGCCTCGAGAAGCCCTTGCGCGACCAGCCGATCGTAAGCTTCGGCCATAGTGTTCTTCGAAACGCCCTGCTCGGTCGCACCCGCGCGCACCGACAGCAGCCGATCACCCGGCTTGAGCAAGCCCTGCTCGATCCAGTGTCGGATGCGGCCGATCAGCTGCTCGACACGGGTACCGTCCGGCTTGACGGCGCGGTTCGACCTGGCGAGCGGCGCTGGCATGGAGGGGCCCGGCATGGAGAGTGTCACCCCTTTTCGAAAGGGACAGTTGTATTACTTGTCCCATCGATTGTGCCTTGTTCCCGTGCCGATTGCCCCACTAGCATGCGGCTGATAGACGGCCCGGCACGCTGGCCGCCGCAATCGGCCACCGGCCGGAACAACGGAGGAGATCCATGACCACCACAAATCGCACACGCCGCGCCACCCTGAAGACCGCCCTAGCCGGCGCCGCCGGCGCGAGCCTTGCCACCCCGGCGATCGTCCGGGCCCAGTCGGCCGTCACCTGGCGGATGCAGGCGCTCTGGGACGGCGGCACCACGCCACAGAAGTTCGAGGAGCGCTTCGTCGCCCGGGTCGCCGAGCTCACCGGCGGCAAGTTCAAGATCAGCCTCTTCGCGGCCGGCCAGATCGTCCCTGCGGCACAGGCGTTCGATGCGGTGCGCGGCGGGGCGTTCGAGATGATGAAGACCTTCGATGGTTACGAGGCTGGCAAGATCCCGACCTTCGCTTTCACCAGCACGATTCCCTTCGGATTCCCCGAGAGCGATCAGTACGAAGCCTGGTTCTACGAACGAGGCGGTCTCGACTTCGCCCGACAGGCCTACGGTGCGGCCGGCCTCTTCTACGTCGCCCCGACCGTCTACGGGCAGGAGCCGCTGCACTCGAAAGTGCCGATCAAGACGATCGCCGACCTGCGCGGCAAGAAGGGCCGCTTCGTCGGCCTCGCCTCCGCGGTGATGGGCGCCCTCGGCGTCGCGGTGACCCCGCTGCCGACCGGCGAGGTCTACAGCGCGCTCGACAAGGGCGTGATCGACATCGCCGACCGGGGCGACCTGACTGCCAATTTCGAGGCGGGACTGGCCGAGGTCGCAAAGTACGTGGTTCTGCCCGGTTTTCACCAGCCGACCACTGCAACCGCCTACGTCGCGAATCGCGCGGCCTACGACAAGCTGCCGCCCGAGTTCAAAGCCGCGCTGGCGGTCGCCGGGCGTGAGATCTCGGGGTCGTTGCGCCAGCACATCCTCGTGAGCGACGCAACGGTGCTGAAGAAATACGTCGAGAAGGGCTGCGAGATCATCCGCTTCCCCGAGGCCGATGTCGCTGCTGCGCGGCCCAAGGCCATGGAGGCCTGGCGCGCCGCCACCAAAGGCGACGCGCTTGCGACAAAGGTACTCGACAGCCAGATCGCATTCATGAAGGAACTCGGGCTGATCGCCTGAAGCGGCGACCGCACCGGGTCGCACGCGACCGCGGCGTCCCCGTGCGGCCCTGACCCGACCATCAGACCGGACAACCGCCCCACCCGGGTGCCGCCGCGTCGACGCGCCGCGGTGCGCGACCCGCAGGAGACCCGCCCGTGCCCCGCTGGCTCGCTGCCACGACGGCCGCGATCACGCGCCTGAACCGCATCGTCTTCATGGTCACGATCTGGCTGATGGCCGTCATCGTAACCGTGATGCTCTACGAGGTCCTTGCGCGCTACATCTTCAATGCCCCGACGGTCTGGGGAATGGAACTCGCAGTGCTGCTGTTCGGGCCCTACTTCCTGCTCGGCGGCCCATACCTGTTGCACCTGCGCGGTCACGTCTCGCTCGACCTCGCCCGCCAGCGGCTGCCGGCCCGCATCAACCGCTGGCTCGATCTGCTCAACTTCCCGGTCATCGTCGCCTTCTGCCTCATCCTGCTCGTCTTCAGCGCGCCGGCGGCGATTTCCTCCTTCGAGTACCGCGAGACCAGTTTCTCGGCCTGGAATCCGCCGATCTGGTGGGCCAAGGCGTCGGTGCCCATCGCGCTCGCGCTAATGCTGTTGCAGGCACTCGCCGAATTCGCGCACACGCTGTACAGCGCCAGCGAGGTCAAACGCGGCGACTGGCCCTCTAAACCGGAGGGCATGCCGTGAGCTCGACCGCGATCCTGGTTACGATGTTCGGTGGCCTGACCCTGTTCATGCTCACCGGGTTGCCGATCGCCTTCGTACTCGGCGGCCTGTCGCTGCTGTTCACCGTCACGCTCTGGAACGACGCCGCCGTCGTCGTGCTGGTGCTGCAGATCTTCGACACGATGAAGTCCGAAGCGCTGCTCGCCATCCCGTTGTTCATCCTGATGGCCTGCATCCTTCAGCGCTCCGGCGTCATCGAGTCGCTCTACCGGGCGATGGAGCTCTGGTTCGGCCGGGTGCGTGGCGGCCTCGCCATCGGCACCGTGGTCATCTGCGTGGTCATGGCGGCGATGACCGGGGTCGTCGGCGCCGCGGTCACCGCGATGGGCATCCTTGCGCTGCCCGAAATGCTGCGTCGCGGCTACCATCCGCGACTCGCGCTCGGCACGATTTGCGCCTCAGGCACGCTGGGCATCCTGATTCCGCCCTCGGTGCTCACGATCGTCTATGCGGTGACCGCACAGATCTCGATCGGCCAGATGCTGATCGCCGGGATCGTGCCAGGACTGATCCTCGCCGCGCTCTACGTAGGCTACATCCTGGTGGTGTCGTGGCTGCGTCCGCAATGGGTGCCGCTCGACCCGCACGCGGTCCATGCGCCTCTGCGTGAACGGCTGGCCTCGCTCAGATCACTGGTGATGCCGACGCTGCTGATCGTGCTCGTTCTCGGCTCGATCTTCTTCGGCGTCGCAACGCCAACCGAGTCTGCTGCGGTCGGCGTAGGCGGCGCGATGGTGCCGGCGCTCGCTGCGCGCAAGCTGAACTACGCGATGCTGCGGCAAGCCGGCATCGATACCCTCAAGGCAACGTCGATGATCCTGTGGATCACGATCGGCGCCAAGGCCTACGTCGCGATCTTCACCGGCCTGGGCGGCGCCGACGCGTTGCTCGAGTTCATTCGCACCCTCGACGCCAACCGGTGGCTGGTGCTGGCGGTGATGATGCTGGTGCTGGTATTCCTCGGCACGGTGCTCGACGAGATCGGGATCATCCTGCTCACCGTGCCGGTGTTCATCCCGATCGTGAGGCTGCTGGGTTTCGACGAGCTCTGGTTCGGTGTGCTCTACGCGATCACGATCCAGATGGGGTACATCAGCCCGCCCTTCGGTTACACCCTCTTCTACATCAAGGGCACCCTTCCGCCGCAGATCGGAATGGATGAGGTCTACCGCGGGATCGTCCCGTTCTTCCTGCTGCAGGCGTTCGGGCTGCTGATCTGCGTGGCCATACCCGACGTCCTCACCTACCTGCCGCGCCTGATGGCGACGCGCTGACCCCTCGAAATCGACCGAAACGCTGGAAATGACCATGAGCGACACGAAGCGAAGCAGCCGCATCGCCGGCTTCCACCGGCAGACCATCGCTGAACGCATCGCAGCCGTCAGCGAGTTCGCCGGACTCACCGATGCCGAACGCGCACACCTCGCCGACACCGGCAACCTGCCGCCGGAGACTGCCGACCGCCTGATCGAGAACGTCGTTGGCACCATGAACATCCCGGTGGGAATCGCGACGAACATGCGCATCGACGGGCGCGACCGGCTGGTACCGATGGCGACCGAGGAATCCTCGGTGGTCGCCGCGGTCTGCAACGCGGCGCGCCAGTGCTACGACAACGGGGGTTTCACCACCTCGATGTCGGGGGCCCGGATGATCGCGCAGGTGCAGTTGCTCGACGTGTCCGATGTGCAGCACGCCCGGCTGCGGATCCTGGAGCGCATCGACGAGATCCGCACCGTCTGCGACGAGTGCGACCCGCTGCTGGTCAAGCTGGGCGGTGGCTTTCGCGAACTCGAGGCGCGCATCATCGAGACTCGCTCGGGCCCGATGGTGATCACCCACCTGATCGTTGATACCCGCGACGCGATGGGCGCCAACGCGGTGAATACCATGGCCGAGGCGCTGGCGCCACGCATCGCCGCCTGGACGGGCGGACGCACCAACTTGCGGATCCTCTCGAACCTCGCCGATCGCCGCCTCGCGCGAGCGCGTTGCACCTGGCGGCTCGCCGACATCGGCGGATCTGAAGTGCGCGACGGCATCATCACCGCCTATCACTTCGCGGATGCCGACCCCTACCGTGCCGCAACCCATAACAAGGGCATCATGAACGGCATCAGCGCGGTCGTGCTGGCTACGGGAAACGACACCCGCGCAGTCGAGGCCGGCGCCCATGCATACGCGGCGCGCAACGGCCGCTATGCCAGCCTAACCCACTGGGAGACGACGCACGACGGCGACCTCGCCGGCAGCCTCGAGTTGCCGATGGCGGTCGGCCTCGTGGGTGGCGCCACGCGGCTTCATCCCACCGCGAAGGTCGCCTTGCGCATCCTCGGCACCGACAGCGCCGAGGACCTCGCCCGGGTGATCGCTGCGGTGGGGCTGGCGCAGAACTTCTCGGCGCTCAAGGCACTCGCTACCACCGGAATCCAGAAGGGACACATGGCGCTACACGCGCACAACATCGCGATGATGGCCGGTGCGGTCGGCGACGAAATCGATGCCGTGGCTCGCGCCCTCGTCGCCGGCGGCAAGGTCAGACTCGACCTGGCCGAAGCGGAATTGAAGCAGCTGCGGTCGTCCTCTCGCCTGGGCGGATGACGGTAACTGTCGCGGGACAGCCCCACGAGACGGCACGCACGGCGCTCGGACAGGTGATGCTCCTTGATCATCCTGTCGATCGCCTCGCGCTTGACCCGTGGGGCTAGCGCTTTACCCCGAGAACGCTCTTGAGCGCGTGCATGTCCAGATGCGCCTCGGCCAGCAGACGCTTGAGCCGGGCGTTCTCCGCCTCCAGCTCGCGCAGCCGCCGTGCGTCGGACGCTTCCATGCCGCCGAACTTCGAGCGCCACTTGTAGAACGTCGCGTCGCTGAAGCCGCCCTTGCGGCAGATCTCCCCGACCGGCACACCGGCCTCGGCCTGCTCGAGCAACCCGATGATCTGTTCCTCGCTGTACTTGCTCTTTCTCATGTCCGCCATGCTCCTGATGCGCGGACTGTACTTCCTTTACTCTGGTACGGCTGTAGGGGAGCAGGTCAATCGCTTTCGATATTTCTAACCAACTCTGAGACTCACTACTGTCCGGTTAAAAGCTGAACAAATTCAGCTGGTTGGCGGTGTCGGCTGTTTCGATTCGAGACTCGTCGGGCCGCAAGGCGCATGAAAGCTCGGTTTTCTCGAAAACCGACACCGACAAGATCTGTAGACATGTGTAGAGGGAGGCGTCGAGTTGAAGCTCTTTCTTGACGATGGCGATGAGCACGTAGGTGGCCACGGCGCACCACACCTGCGTCTTGGCTGCGTTCTCGCTGGTGCCCAGGAAATGCTTGATGCGCAGGTGCTGCTTGATCCACTTGAAGAACAGCTCCACCTGCCAGCGGCTCTTGTACAGCGCGCAGATCGTCAGCGCCGGCAGCGCGGTGTTGTTGGTCAGGAACACCAGCGTCTTGCCCGACTCGGGATCCTTGAAGCGGATACGCCGCAGCTGCTCGGGGTACTTCCTGGCGGAGTAGTAGCCGTTGAGCATCACGCGCTGATCGCAGATCACACCGCTGGTGCGATCGGTCGGCGCGGAGTACACGCGCCGCGCATCCATCGGCGACTTCGCGCGGGTGACGAAGAAGGCCGCCGCCTGATGCAGCGCGTACAGCCGCGCGAAGTCCACGTAGCCGCGGTCCATCACGTAAAACGCGCCCGGCTCGAACTTCAGCATGTCCAGCACGTTCACGTCGTGCAGCTTGCCGTCGCTGATGTGGATGAAGGCGGGGATCGCGCCGCGCAGGTCCAGCAGCGTGTGCAGCTTGATCGCCGCCTTGGTCGATCGGAACGGCGCCCAGTCGAACAGGCTCAGGCACAGATCGATGGTGCTGGAGTCCAGTGCGTAGACGGTGTTGTCCAGTTCCACTGCCAGCGGCTCGCTCGCGTAGAGCCGGCGCGCGCGGCGGATCAGCTGTCACGGATCGGCGTAATGGAGCCGGCGATGTGCGGCGTAATGGAGCCAGTTTGAGGTAGGCGAACTGGCGTCTCGAGGGGGGTCAAGAATTGCCGTTTTTGGAGTTTTTTGCAAGTCCGGTTTTGGTGGCGGTGGGCGCCTGGCGAGGCGCGCGGAACGACGCACCTTCGAGGGTGAGGCAGTAGGCGTTATGACGCAGCCGATCGAGAGTCGCCGAGGCGAGCAGCCGGTTGGCCGGGAAGGCCTGGTCCCACTCTGGGTAATCGAGGTTGCTGGTGACGACGGTGGCGCACCGCTCGTAGCGCTCGGCGATGAGGTCGTGCAGGTCTTCGTCGGCGGGTGGGCGAAGGGGCTTGAGGCCGAAGTCATCGATGATGAGCAGCGGCACGCGAGCGAGGTTGGCCAGTTTGCGCTCGTAGCCGCCGATGGCGCGCGCTGCGTTCAGGCTGGCCGTGAGGGCAGTGCAGGTGAAGAAGGCGACGTCGATGCCCTGTCGAACGGCGGCGTGGCCCAGCGCCTGCGCGAGGTGGCTCTTGCCGGTGCCGCAGGGCCCGACGATGAGCACCGGGGCGCACTCGTGCACGTAGTGCCCGGTGGCCAGGTCATGCACGAGGGCGCGATTGAGCCCGGGCAGGCGATCGAAGTCGAACTGTTCGAAGGTCTTGGTGGCGCGAAACTGTGCGCGGCGCAGTCGCGTGGAGAACTTCTTCTGATCGCGCCGGGCGATCTCGTCGCCGATCAACATGGCGAGGAACTCGGTGTAGGCGAGTTTGGCGTCGATCGCCTGGCGGTTGCGGGCTTCGAGCGAGTCGAGGATGCCCGAGAGGCGAAGCTGCTTCAGTTGCGGGGCCAGTTCCGGGATGGGGTTCACGCGTGGTGCTCCTGTGGATCAATGCAGCCGACCGGGCTGCGCGGCAAAGAGGTCGGCGGCGTCGCGCGCAAAGCGCGCGCGGCTGCCGTGGCGAGTGTCGGGTTCGATGCTCGCGTTGAGGTCTGCTCGCAGGTCGTGGCCGCCGGCGAGGATGGTCTTGACGGTGCGGTAATGCGGCGAGCCGTGCGCCAGTGCGCGCAGGCACGCCGCCTCCAGGCGAGTCGGCGTGAACTGCTCGGCAAGGCGCAAAACGCCTTGGGCTGCGCGCAGCTTCTCGAGGATGCGATCGCCCAACAGGTGGCCAACGAGGTTCTCGCACGCCGGGCCGATGCGCTGGGCCTGCTCGAGGCACCAGTGGCGGTCGTGTGCGAGAAAGCGCGCGGCGTTGGGCGGCAAGTGGTCGGCAACGGTGATGCGTTCGCCGGCCCGTTGGGCACGCCGGTGCGTGACGAGGTGGCGGTAGTCCTCGTAGAGGGCGATGGCGTTGTCGGTGGCGCGCAGCCACAGCTTGTGCCCGACCAGTGCGAAGGGCGCCGAGTACAGCGCGTAGGCGTGCTTGACGTGGCAGTCGCTGTGCACGGTGACCCGGTGCCAGGTACCGAGGTCTGGCGCAATCGCCGGCAGCGCGCGCATCAACGGGCGTTCGAGCGCAAAGAGCTCCAGCGGCTTGCGTCGTGTCGTGCCGTGCTCGCGCACGCCGGCCTCGAGCATCACCCAATCGCGTGCCTGGCGGTTCAGGTCGGTCAGATCGCGGAAGGTGCGCAGCGGCAAGAAGTTGGTCTTGACGTACTTGACGCCGGCCTCGACGACGCCCTTCAACTGTGGCTCTCGCGGTGGGCACGCATCGATTCGAAAGCCGTAGCCCTGGGCGCATTCGGCGTAGGCGCGCTGCACCGTCGGCTCGGTACGGCAGGCCTTGACGATCGCGCACTTGGCGTTGTCGATGACCAGTCGGCGCGGTACCGCTCCGAACCACTCGAAGGCGCGGCGGTGGCACCCCAGCCAGGTCGCCACCGTCTGGTCCCAGACAAACTCGACGTACTGGTGACGCGAGAAGGCGAGCGTCATCACGAACGCCCAGGTGCGCCGCGTGGCGCCCTCGGGGTCGACCATCATCGGGCCCGCACCGAAATCCACCTGTGCGGCATCCGCCGGGTCGAAGTGCAGACGCACGGTCGTCTGTGCGGGTTGCTTCGCACGCAGATCGGCGAGCATGCGGCGCACCGCCGAGTAGCTGCCGGTGAAGCCATGCTGGCGCTTGAGCGCCGCGTGCATCACGACGCCGGAGACGCCCTGCGCGAGCCACTGCTCGATGACGCTTCGCAGCGGCTCGAGGCTCGACACCGTGCTGGCGGCGCGCCGCGGCGGGCTCATCGCCGCCGCGATCTCGGCGTCCTCGGGAACCGCTCGCTCGCGCTCGAGCCACCCATGGCCAAGCGCCACTGCACGAAGCGCCGCCGCCTTGGGCCGGCCCATCACCTTGCTGGCCGCGATCTCCCGATCGGAATCGCCCTGGCGCATGCGCATCAGGGCCTGTCGGTACTCATACATCTCGAATCTCCTTCGGGCCACCGCCGCCACCTCCGGGCAAAAGGCCCGAAGGGTAGCGATACCCATCGATTCGAGACGCCGGCTATCTACCCGCCGCTGGCTCCAATATGCCGGTCATGAAGTGGCTCCATTACGGCGGTCATGCCGTGGCTCCAATATGCCGGTCAGACCGTGGCTCCTATACGCCGATCACGAAATGGCTCCAATGTGCCGGTCGGTGACATCAGCAGCGCGGCCAGGTCCGACCAGATGCGCCAGTCGCGCGACTCGTTGGCGTCGGCCAGGGTGGAGCGGCGCACCGCCGAGCGAAACCCCATCGCATACAGCTTGGTCGCATTGGCCGACAGGCTCGCCTCGATGTCGCGCAGGCTCTCGCGCCAGGTCAACTGTGCGAAGGCCATCGCCCGGAACTGCTCGGCGCACGACAGCGTGCGCATCCCGGCGTTGCCCCGATAGCGCTGCACGATGCGCGCGAAGCTCGTCCAGGGAACGAACTCCATGACTTGGGCGAACAGGGTCTTGCCGACGTTCACGCGCGCTCCTCGAGGTGGTCAACCCGGGGAAGCTACGCAGTTCCTGGACAACGAGGTTCAAATCGACACCAAACGAAATCAGCCTACAACCCGCGCCAGCGCTGGATCTCGGCTCGAGCGGGGACCATTTAACCGGACAGTAGTGTCTGAGACTATGAAATCGGAGACTTCTGCCAAGTCAGACGCTAGGGAAGGTCTGATCAACACACGCAGAGCGGTCAGAATTCTTCAGTCAATCCGATGCTGCCGACTTCTTCGCCCATCGCTCCGTTTTTTGGTCGGTTGAGCGCCATGAAGCGGTTGAATTCCGCTCTGCAGCGGGCTTTTCGCTCGCTGCAGACGGATTCAGGGTGTCATCGCCATCAGTTTTCGACGCGCCATCCACAGATTCGAGAGCGCATACCCGAAACGGATGCTCGACCTTCGCACGAACGCTCGCCTTCAGCCGCTCGATCTCGTTGACGATCGCATCGCGCGGATTGGCCAGATCGAGCTGGCGCCGCTTGCCGGGTCGCATCGCGACGTGCCAGTTCTTCATCGTGGCTTCGGGGCGCTTGTGTGCGCCCTGGTAGCCCGCGTCGCCGAAGGCGATCTCTTCCTCGCCGTGCAGCAGCGCCTCGGCCTGCGTCACGTCGCTGGTATTGGCCGGCGTGCAGATCACCGTGTGCACCAGACCCGAGTCGGCGTCCGCCCCGATGTGCGCCTTCATGCCGAAGTAGTAGTTGTTGCCCTTCTTCGTCTGGCGCATCTCCGGGTCGCGCTCGCCCTTGCTGTTCTTCGTGGAGCTCGGCGCCGCGATCAGCGTCGCATCGACCACCGTGCCGGTCTTGAGCGTCAGCCCACGCTCGTGCAAGACGCGGTTCACGGTGGCGAGCATCGGCGCAGCCAGGCCGTGCTTCTCGAGCAGATGGCGAAACCGCAGGATCGTGCTCTCGTCGGGAAGCCGACGCATCGGACCTTCCAGATCAGTGAACTCGCGGTACAGCGGCACGTCGTGCAGCGCCTCTTCCATCGCCGGATCGCTCAGCCCGAACCACTGCTGCAGGAAGTGAATGCGAAGCATCGTCGCAATGCCCATCGGCGGGCGACCCGTCTTGCCCCTCGGGTAGTGCGGCTCGATCAG